>JBJHCW010000001.1:0-517353 GCA_050486205.1 Gammaproteobacteria bacterium
AGGCGGCGTATCAAAGGCGGCCGCGCACCGATCCGAACCGTTCTCTATATGGCCATGCTCAGTGCCATCCAACACAACACGGTCATGAAACGTTTTTACCAAAAGTTGGTCACCCAGGGTAAACACAAAAAAGTCGCCATCACTGCCTGTATGCGCAAGATGATGACCATTCTGAATGCCATGGTGCGCGACGATTAGGAGTGGCGATCAGTGTAAATAATTATGCTTCAGGTATTGATTTTGGATCACAGTCGCTTGTTAGTGGTCTTTCGCAAGTTTCCGTTTCAAATGTGTTTCATACAAATACTCTACGCGATCTGGGAACATTTCCGAACCGCGGCAAGATCTAATACCGTGCTCGCGGAATAGATTAGACATTGCCCAGACCGGGTCGTATATCGGGCACGATTTATATAGCTCGTATAACTGAAGAGATGCGGATATAAATTCATTCGAGTAGGTGGTCGCCCAGCTCCCCGGCCCATGATGCGATTCGAGATATTCGCCTTGAGACTTCTTACATACAGATACCAACTCCGAAATGCGATCGCCGTGCTTATTCATGAAATCCGCCTCAGTCTTCTTCATTTCCTGAAGCTTCGCTATCCATCTGTCGTAATTAGTCATGCCAAAAGCCTCAATTACGTGGCCACTAACGTTTTGCTCACCGGTAAATTGCGAGCGTAGCGAGTAATTTATCCGCGTGCAGCAACTGGTTAGAGCTCATTCCACTGGCGATGATCGCTAGGGCTCAGTAAAACTACTTTGTCCCATATTTTCGGAATCGTTACATGGCGCTTTAGGAATTCTATGTCCAAGAAGCTTGGCCCAATCGCCAGACTGACGTGATCAACGAGGACCAACCACCACTCGTCATACAGCCCTACAATAGCTTTCATTTTTCCAGCTTTCTCATCCATGCAAAGCTGAACATTCCTTATCAGCTCAGACTGAACCCAGCCACCAGAGTCCAAGTCACAGTAACCACCCAGCTCAAACTTTTGATCTAGAGGTACGCCAGCCTCTGCAAACAGCAACCTAAAGTTCTGGTGAAGCTGTATTGACCTAATATCCCGGGTTGAGAAGGATTCAGGGAGCCCATCCAAGGCTTTCAGTATAGCGGCCCGCAGTTTTTTTAGACTTGGCAGGGGCCGCTGAAATGAATACGAAACAAACCAGCTTTGCCCGGACTCTGGTGGGCCAAACCTTGCCAGAATCGCATCTACAGAGTCGCTGAGTTTCCGCTCCATACTCTCAAGCCCAGTAATTCCCCCAGCTTCTTCGATATTTTGGTTAAGCCGCCTAACTTCGATAGCGACTTTGCCGTCACCCGAAAAGTCTGGTGGAAGGCTTTGAGCCAGCGGTTCAAACGCAACCTCTTGGAATTGGGTTAAAAGAAATTTTTCTGCATGCTTCTCGATTGGGTCCATAGCTCTAACGCCCGGCTCACGCGCCGGTTTGGAGCTGCGAAGCGGCGCAAAATCGGTCGCAGTGCAGCCGTTTGTATGACAGATAATACTACAACACAGGGTGTTCTGTTCAAACACATTCTGAAAAAGGATGTGGCTGTCCGATTCGATCAGGCTCATACCAGTTCCGACGGGGGTGCGATTCTCCTTAAGGCCTGTGATGAACGCCTCGGGCTCACGCGTACCTTAGCCGCTTGCATCGCAGATGCACGCCAGCAAAGCAAGGTGGCACATTCCCTTGAGGAGTTGTTTCAACAGCGACTGTACGCGCTGGCATGCGGGTATGCCGATGCCAACGATGCGGCGCGACTGGCCGATGACCCGGTGTTTAAATTACTGCTCGGGCGTGACGCCGTCACCGGTAGCGCCCTGGCGTCACAACCGACGCTGTCGCGATTCGAGAACAGCGTGCGCCGTTGCGATGTATTGCGCATGGGTGAGGTCCTTGCCGATACAGTGATCGCCCGACATCGGCGGCGCAAGAAAAAGATCAGGCGGATCACAATTGATCTTGATCCGACGGTTGATCCCACCCATGGCAGTCAACAGCTGTCGTTGTTCAACCGATTCTATGATCAGCATTGTTATCTCCCGCTGGCTGGCTTTTTGACCTTCGATGGCGAACCCGAGCATTATCTGTTTTGTTATCTGCTGCGCCCGGGCAATGCGTCGGCCAAGCAGGGTTGTCTGGGAATGCTCAAGCGGGTGTTGCCAAAGTTGCACAAGGCGTTTCCCGGTGCGTGTATCCGTATCCGCTTGGATGCCGGCTTTACCGGGCCTGAGCTGTATGACTTCTTCGAGGCCCAGAGGCTTGAGTATGTGGTGGGCATGGCTACAAACTCGGTACTTAAGGGCTTGGCGGAACCGGCGATGGCTGTTGTGCGTGAGGATGCCGAAAACGCCATGAACACGATTTGTTATGACGAGGCCGCCTATGCTGCGCATAGTTGGTCGCATGAGCGACGGCTGATCATCAAGGGGCAGATCACCTATCACCCTGGGCGTCAGCCGAAGGACAATCCGCGCTTCCTGATTACCAACATCAAGCGCTCGCCTCAATATGTTTATGAGAAGATCTATTGTGCGCGCGGCGATGCGGAGAATCGCATCAAGGAACTCAAGGACGGGCTTGATATTGATCGCACCAGTTGCAGCCGCTTCTTGGCCAATCAACTGCGGGTGCTGCTGACGGCAGCGGCCTACGTGTTATTCCAGGAACTGCGTCTGAAGGCGCGGCATACCCGCTTTGGCAAGGCGCAAGTCTCGACACTGCGACTTCACTTGATAAAGTTCGGCGCCTGGATCGAGTCCTCCGTGCGACGTGTTGTCCTTCATCTACCGTCGAGCACACCGTTCGCCAATGAATGGCTTCGCATTGCGAAAACCATTGGGGCCATCCCAACATAACCGAACCCTGAAACAAAATCAGTACCCAATCAGGTCTCTCCTGAGGGCAACGCACGTCCGCAACACCGGCGATCCAATGAAAAATCGGTAAACTCGTCCGAATCGGAAGCCGCTGAGCAACAAACACGTGAGTCTCACTACAAACTGATACAAAACTCCTTCAAACTACACAGCATGAAACCGTTCATGAATAATCCGGGCTAAGGGCTGGCGCGGGCCGAACGAGTACATGCCTCCAAACCGCAGCTACCACTGCGAATACGCCAGGCTGTTGCTCAACTTACTGCGAAAATACGAACTGGACGCACCGTCAGCAGATAAGCTGGCCATCACCGGTATGCTCAGCCGCTGCGCGCCGAAATCCTGAAGGGCTGCCCCTTCTCATCCCACTGGCTCGGCTTTCCGATCGGTGTCAGGACCTGGTCCACCCGAATCTTTGGCTGCAACAGCCAGTCGAACCGCTCCACATCCTGCACGTCCGGATCCAGCCAGGCGTCGAGTGTGGCCTCATTCTCGATAGGCAGTATCAGAGGCATGGACTTAGGGTGTATGGCCTTCCACTCCGGCGGCGGTGGCAGTGTGATGATGCTGGCCCCCGTTATCGTCTCACCGGTTTCCCGGTTCACGTACTCCTGATAGAGTCCGCCGAAGGCGATGGCCTGACCGTCCAACTCAATCTTGTGATAGGTCTGCCTGTCACCCAGCCCCTCAATGAAGGCGCTCGCTGGAATGATGCAGCGGGACTGCCTATAGGGCCGGTATCCGGCTGATCGTGGAGTGTTCAGCTTGTCAGATCGGGTATTGAAGCTGGTGTACTTCGATGGCTTCAGGGTGTCGCGATCCAGCAGCAGCCACCAGATGGCGTCAGCAAGACCTCGGCCATCCGCGGTCTCGCGCACGATGGAGATCCGGCTGGCCGGTGAGATGTCCCGGGACCAGCGCATACCATCCAGTTTGACGCCAACGATCTTCATGAGCCGGCGCACTTCCGGACTGTCTGTGACGTTGTAGCGCCCGCACATTCTCTGCATTCCCATGAAGGACGGAATTACGCAGGATATCAGGAGCGCGACTGAGTCGGAAGATTGTCCTAAAAAACGGCCCGGTCAGACCTCGACCGGACATGGAGCCAGCCCGACGCGCTTCCTGCTGGTAGTAAGGTTGTAGTCCATCTTCACGATTTTCGCCAATTGGCAGGTGACCTTACCCCCAAATTTATAACCATGACCTTGATGAGATTTCCAGTTAACCTTGCAGGATGGAGATCTCAACATGAAGAAACGATATACAGAAGAGCAGATTATGTAATCCCCCCGAAAATCCGGAGCCTTGGATTCAATCGGTCACTGCAACACTGCCTTCAGTTTATCAGCTGGCGTATGGAAACTGAGAGTTTTTCGAGGGCGGTTGTTGAGCTTGGCAGCAATCGCGTCTAATTCGGCTTGCGAGTACCGTGCAACACAGGTTCCCTTTGGGAAATATTGGCGAAGCAGCCCATTGGTATTCTCGTTTGTCCCTCGCTGCCAGGGACTACTTGGGTCGCAAAAGAATACCTGCATATCTGTTGCGATCGAGAACTTACAGTGATCTGCCATCTCTGTTCCACGATCCCAAGTAAGGGTCTTCTGTAGTAGTTGGGGTAACTTTCCCATTTGTCGAGACAGCGCCGACACGACATATGCAGTGCTCTTTCCCTGAACTTTCACTAGAACCGTGAATCGGGATTGCCGCTCCACGACGGTTGCTATATAGCTGTTATTGGCCCCATGGATTAGATCTCCTTCCCAATGTCCGGGAATCGACCTGTCTTCGATAGTCGCAGGTCTATCTCTGATTGACACGGCATTACTGATTTGCACTCCCCTGCCAGCGCGGTGGCGCTTTGAGTGTCGAAACTTCCGCCTCGTACGCAAGTGATTGCGCAGCTCTTTACGAAATAGGCCTCGGGTCGCTATGAACAGGCTCTTGTAGATAGTTTCGTGTGACACCCGAAGCGTCTCATCATGAGAATACGTCAATTGAAGCCACCCGGAAATTTGTTCTGGTGACCAGTCTTCAGAAAGCTTGGCACTGACCAGATCTCTGAGCGTGGTATTGGCTTCCAGAACATAAAGTTTAGGTCGCCTACCGCGCTTCCAAGCTGCCTTTTCTGCATCCGTGGCTCGATATTTGGATGTCCCGCCATTTCTATTAATCTCTCGACTGATTGTAGACGGGCTGCGCATCACTAGTGACGCTATGGACCGTACACTCAAGCCAGCAGCGATACCCCTGGAGATCTCTTCCCTCTCTTCGAGGGATAGCTCGTTGGCAGATCGTACCCGTTGCCTTGGCCGGATGCCTCCATGGTACTGTAAGTAGGAAAAGACGGTAGCTGGAGGCTTGTCAATAGCTTTAGCTATACGACTCATCGGGCTTCCATTCTCCCACTCGGTCCAAATAACAGCTTTTTTCTTATCGGTCATTGTATGTGCGCCCTGCATCTTCTCCACCTCTACATGCTATCGAGTTTATTGGAGTGTTGCAGTGACCGATTGAATCCAAGGCTCCGGATTATCGGGGGGATTACAGTCTCCCTTCACTGTCTTTCTCTTCGGCTGCCCTGATGGGCTGGGCGGCATTCTGATATTGCTCAATTGAAATAGCGATACGCCTGCTGTTCTGGCGCTTCTGTCAGGGGCTGCATTGGTGTCATTAAGACTCATTCCCTCTCATTGGTATTTGTTTATGTACGTTTTATCGACTGCGCCTTACTAAGCAACAAACCTTCCGCACCTGCCACCGAGAAGGCAATTGCACCGTTCAGCTAGCAGTCAATGCCCTCCGGGTAAACAAACCAACGGAGGAAACGAAAATGACTTACCAATATCACGCAACCCCTTACGACATTAGCGCCGCTGGCTTCTATTTCTCTACCTATGAGGAATACTGCGAAAAAGCTGCCACCCATACCAATAAATACGGCCAGCCCGTTGAAGAGTACGAAATCCAGTTCATAGACGGCGACAACCACAGACTGTTTGCAGCCCTGGGCATCAATCAAGCAAACTTGAAAACGTGGTTTGAGGAATTTGAAGACATGGACGAGGAAGAAGCCATCAAGACCTTCTATCTGGCGGACGACCTTGGCTATGACATGGAAGACATCCGCAGCCGCCTGGACGACATCGCCCTGTTTGAAGGCACCGCAGAAGAATACGCTGAAAGCTACCTTGAAGACACCGGCCTTCTGAACGAAATCCCCGAAAGCCTACGCTACTACTTCGACACCAAAGCCTTCGCGCGAGACATGTTACTCGGCGGCGACATCACCGAAATCAACATGGATGGTACCAACTACATCGTCTGGGGCGCTTAGCGCCCCAGATCGCTACCCAACAATGAATCAAAACGCTACATCGCTATCATCATCTACAAACGTAATAACTCGCCGCCCGACTTCACAGTCTCTGCCTGCTGCCTGTTTGACAAAATTCTTAAGGCGATTATATCCGCTTGTCAGATACACACTGCCATACAGTTGGTCGTTTTCACGAAACGCATTGACGATTAAGGCTAACTCATCATCGGATAGTTTCGTGATTACCGATTTCATTCGATCAAATCTAATTTTCGTATCACTAAAGCTAGGGGCTTGCACAAATGCAGACACTAACCCCGTCTGCATTCTGTCTTTCCTGCCTAGCTTTTCTGCCAGTAGTTTGTATATCTTCAGAGCTGAAGCTGCTAGGCTTTGGAAATTCCCTCGCAACGCTTGCTGATTTCCAATAAAGCCAGCAGGATCAGCGTTTTGTAGTTTTAGTGAAACTATGGGGATATTACGGCCTAGTGCAAAACCAATTTCTTGGTTTGTCCAAACACTATCACGAAAATCATCTGTCACGAATGCCAGCATAATCTCCATGGTCTCTAATCCCTTGATTATCTCATGCTGCCACGTAGTCATGGGCTGAATCGTATCATGCGCAACAAATGACGAAATCCCGAACTCCTGTAACCCATCTGCCAACTCATTCGCCAACGACTTGTAAATATCTCTATGGCTGATAAACAGCCTGACCTGGCCTTGCTTCCATATGCTCAAGTTATCAGGATTGGGTTGCGGCCTGTCATGTAAACTTACCGCATTTTGATATTCAGGATCGTTTTCATCTTCGTCCTCAAATCGGACGGCGCTGAAAAACTCGTTGTCTACTGAATTCGAACAAGTTCTTAATTTTTCCAGTATATCGTTTTCGTATTCGTGCTTGCGGGCAAGCGTGACCTCTCCGTAGACTTCTGGGGGTAAAAATAAAATAACATCATGTCCATCCATGCCCCCATTCCAGTTGTCATAGCTTGCTTCTTCTCGCACATAAATCTTTGCAGATCTTACCACCCGATCGGCTACAGAATTGCCAAGAGTTTGGTACTCAACGGCAATTCTCCGCAAGTAAATCAAGACCTTTGAAGGCAGATAGTGCTTACTGGACATCTAACTGGTCTTTGCATCTTGTCGATAAATTAAGATTCATGCGGCCCGAGATACCGATCACCGTTGAAGTGAATCAAGTGCGTTGGCGCATCGGAAAGCCAAACTTCGGTTTCCCAGCTAATGACAGGCAAATACTTGACCATAGTCTTTCTGTCAGGAAATGCCGTAACATAAACAAGTCCAGCCTGGGCTTCGGCAAACAAAGCCGATAATTCCCCATAACGCTTTCCATCCACAGGACCGTGAGAGGTAACGGCCTCTACGAGTAAAAGCCAGTTGTTGTTCTTATCATACAAAACAACATCGGGCATCTTTCCATGCTTGTCCACCGCCACACCAAGCTTAGCCAGCTTTTCTCTCTGGAAATACCCGACTTTCTCGCCGGTATCACCAACATAAATAAGCTCTGCGCCAGGCGCAAATCGTGGCCCGAACTCTTTTACAATATCGCTGATAAGTTGGCTATGCGCCCCTGGCGTTAACCGGATCTCAGTACCGTCCTCTACTACTAGCGGAATCATTTTCATTTGTCTGGCTCTGGCATATTGCTCGGCCAATGTCTCTCGGCTCTCAAGATATTGCGCCAGCTTATCCTCCCATTTACCGGAACCGTAGCAAATGAGTGCATCAAATAGCTCCGGAACAACCTGGTAACACGCTTTGGGGCTATTAACCGGCCTATCCGGCTTGTCTGGGTTGTATAAAGCCAAGCCTCCTTCAACAAATTGATGTAGAGTTTGCCGCCTGAAAGTTTCCCGTGTATTAGGTGCATACTGTTTACCATAGACATCACGACACCAATCCATAATCGGTGTAACTCCACGCATTGGTCGCTTACAATCTTCCCATTTGTCCTCTGGCGACAAGTCTAGCAACGAAAGAAGTGTAAGCGCTGACCTCTCATTCAGTTGCTGACGCGGCATCCCCAATGCATTCAAAATTTCCAGAGCTTGGTCTATCTTGTTTTGAGCAAGCAATGGATTACCATTTACATCCCCTGTAGCCATTTTAATTTCCTCATGAATGATGCTGTCTATCTCATCCTGCTTCACCGGCAGGCTTTTAATTTTACTTCCCATGCGGCGCAAAGTCTGTGCGTCAGGATAATGAATGGCCTTCAAGTCGGAAGCATTAACCTGTGTATGACCTCCAAACTGCCGATAGTATTTATCCAACAAAGTTGAATTCAAGTAAATATACAAGCCCCTTGCCAGCTCTTCATCCACACCGAGTTTATTGCGATGAAAAACATTTAACTTATTTTCAAACCCGATACTGGCGAAAGGCAACGAGCCATCATAAAGCGAGGCGACAATTCTTCGTTTCTCCTCTTTGCTACTAAATCGTCTGGTAATGACAAACCAGCCTTCGTTTTGCCAAAGCCAAGATTTGGAGTTCTCACTGACATGGATAGCATTCGGCTTTTTCGACACCTTCGGCCAAGTAAATTCGCCCTTCAAATGCACTGGGTAAATCAGGGGTACCGCACCGTGTTCAGGTTCTTGGCGCAAATCGTCCTTCATTCTGAAGTCTACAACTGGCCCAGTGCTAACCTGAACACCGATGTCCTCCAGCGTAGAAACAAAAACGGACAGGCTATCAACAATTCGCTGCTCACTTTCGTTCGCAGCAATGTGAATAAATTTTTGAGAGTCAGCGGGATTTACGATTTTCTCTATGCCGACATTACGAGTCGTCATATCCGTTGCCGTAATGCCTTTTCCCTTTTTATCATAAGAAAAATCAGCACAAGGACTTGATGTTATTGTGACCGATTGCTGCTTCTCACCCTTTATGCAATGCAGGATGACATTCTCCTGCAACACTTCATCTTCGGCAAACGCATGGTTTCTGCTGTCAAATATATGAATGTGCCTAATGGCCGTTTCATTCAACAACACCTCTCGGAATGGTTGATAGTAAGGGCCATTGCAAAACGAGCGAGGGATAATTGCTACAAGCTCTCCACCGTCTTCTAGCAACTTTATAGCCAACGCTACAAAACCCGCATACAGATTTACCGTTTCAATGCCCGCATAACGTAGTGCTTTCCTATGGACACCTTCTGTACCTATTTTCTTATACGGCGGATTTAGGATGGCGTGTGTAAATCTAGCACCAGCGTCACCTAATAGACTGTTTTCCACCTTTACAGCTTGGTTCAAAATGAAATCTTGTTCATGAATGGCGTAATCAAAAGACACCCCTGATTTTTTGCTCTCTCTTTTGCAAGAATCAACCACGTCTTGCAAGTAAGGCATCATAACGCTCTCTATCTCAAAAAGTTCTGCGAAAATGGAGTTTGCCTTACCCTCTGCTAACACCTTGTCTATGAATGCAGCGCTCAATGACCCTACCCCACAGCCTGGGTCGAGCAAGCGAATGTCGCCAGCAACTCTATTAAATAGACTAGCCATAAAGGTGCAAATTGGCTGGCCTGTCATAAATTGGCCGAGCGCACCTTTCATCTTGGGGTTCAATCTCTGATTAGCAGATATGCGACATAAGTCAGCCAAGGCCGATAGCGACACTTGATGACTATGTTGCTGAATGTACTCGCTTCTGACGGCCTGCTGTCTCACATCATATCCTGTATGTGTTTTGCCTTATTAAATTGCCCATTTAACCGTACGTCAAATCAGCATTACCCTCAAGAATTCATAACCCTGCCAGCCAAAGGGTGTCAGTAAAAATGCGGCTGGTTTATGCCACGCTGCCGCATCATTTCTATTGTAATTTCCCTGCCTTTTGTTGCTGGTTGTGAATCAGTTTTTCGCCGTACAAGTATACCTATAAGCCTCCTGAATGAAACAATTTAGGAGGCTTTTCTATGGGTTTGGTTAATCTGGTTTATGGGTTGCTGGCGCTGGTTTGGCGGGCGTTGCCTGTGGTGATGGGGCTGGCTGGGTATTTTGCTAATCGGGATGAGCCTGTTCTTGGCTTGCTGTATGGCCTGTGGTGGGCATTGGCAGGGGCGCTTGTGCGGGAGATTGTCGCCTATGTGTCGCCGCCATCCACGGCTTATGGGTCAGCACGGTTTGCTGGCTATGATGACCTGGTGCGGGGCAAGCTGCTCAGTAATCAAGGGGTTATCCTAGGCCGCAAGAACGGGCGGCTGGTGCGCTACGCCGGAGACGGCCATCTGCTGACCTTTGCTCCCACACGCTCTGGCAAGGGCGTGGGTTGCGTAATTCCCAACTTGCTGACCTGGCCTGGTTCTGTTGTGGTAACAGACATCAAGGGCGAGAACATCGCCATTGCTGGCCGCTATCGGGCATCTTTGGGGCAGGTTTTCGAGCTGGCTCCTTTTAAGGATACCGACACCCCCACTGCCTGCTATAACCCCTTTGACTTCATCCGCAAGGGCAGCCAGTACGAGGTGGACGACACCCGCCTGATTGCCGAAATGCTAGTAGTCCCTGAACGGCACGAGGCCAACCATTGGGAGCGGGAAGCCCGCACCCTCATTACCGGCCTGATCCTTCATATCACCCAACTGCCAGAACGCCGCAAGCAGAACCTGGGCTACCTACGGCAGCTTCTGATGGATGACCTGGAAGGCTTTGACCTGACCTTGGCAGCGATGATGAATAATCCACATCCTGTTGTCAGCCGCATTGCCAGCGGTTTTTCCCAGAAGGAACCTAAGGAGCGCTCAGCCGTGGTTTCCACCGCCCAGGGCGCTACTGAGGCCTTTAAAAGCCCTTTACTGGCACGAATGACGGCCAATTCCAGCTTTTCGCTGGAAGACCTTAAAACCCAAACCATCTCGCTGTTTCTGGTTATACCGCCAGAGTACCTAGACACCTACAGGCCGTTTCTCCGTCTGATGATCGGGCTTTGTACCGCAGCCATGACCCGTAAAGTCACCTGGAGCCGCCATGAGGTACTGTTCTTGCTGGATGAATTGCCCGCCCTTGGCTATATGCGCCCCATAGAGGAAGGCATTGGCTATCTGGCTGGCTACCGTGCCAAGCTGTGGCTGTTTGTTCAGGATTTAGACCAACTCCAGAAGACTTACCCCAAGGCCAGATCCATTGTTGCCAATTGCGCTGTGCGGCAAGCCATCAACGTGCAAGATCCTGAAACAGCCAAATTGCTGTCAAACATGATGGGCACCGCCACCGTGCGGCGGCGCTCGGAAGGAAACTCCGGCAAACTGCCCTTGCGCTGGCTGTCTGGCTCTTACCAGTCCAGCATCCACGAAGGCAGCCGTGAATTGATGACTCCAGGCGAAGTTATGTCGCTTAACCCCCGCCAGCAGCTTTTGTTCCTCCAAAGCCTGCCCGTCATCAAAGCCACCAAAATCCGCTACTACGATTGGTGGGAGTGGATGTTTTGGAAACGATACTGAAACAGAAAATGGGGCGTGTTACGCCCCCAACTATCGAACTAAAAATTGCAACAAAAAATGGGAAACTGAGACCCACATGAGTAGGTTATTGTGGTGTCAGAAACACCAACATAAGGGGCGGTACTTGTCCAATTGTCGCAATTGCTGGAGTGCGATGATTCAATCCAACTTCTTACATAAGCCGTACCAGACATATTGGGGGGATTACAACTCTCCAGCTCAACTAAACGCCCTACTGGCGGCTGGCCTGAAGAAGATAAGAAAAAAGGGAAGCCTGGTGAAAAAGGTTCTTGAAGCCCTGCTAGCGGTGCTCGGCGGCTTCTATGTCTTGGTAAGCTGGCTCTGCATTGTGGGATTCATCTACGCTGCGGTAGTAGCTTTCAGCGATATAAACAGAGCTGTTGCCGGAGCGTTTGGTCTAGGTGTGTTCTATGTAGTTTTCCGGCTGCTAGGCAAACACCTGATCAAGTTCGTTTACAAGCACTACAAAGCGATACCCTAAAAGCCATCCCCGTCACGTTAGATTTTTCCCGTAAATGCGGTCACAACCCATATCTAGTGGGGTTTACTTAAGTACATACTCCCGATAATTTTGATGACATCAAAAATGCTTCGGGTTTTCGAGGTGATTACACAATTGCTCAAAGCACCGAAGCACCAGCGCGTCGCCGGGCCCTGCTTCGGGCGACGATGCCGCCTATCAACCCTACACCAAAGAGCAGCAGTGTGCTGGGCTCCGGCAACTGAGCGGCGGGCACCACGTCGCCGGAGCGCACAGCCCATGCGTAGAAGTGGCTGAATTCTTTGTCGTTCGGTCCCTGACTGCCGTTGCTAAAGTTGAGGCGGTAGGCGCTGATGGCGTCGAACTCCGTGCCGGACCAGTAGCCAAATGACTGGAGGTTCTGAAATGGTCCTGTGTTGGCGAGGCCGGAGCCGGCTTGCGTTGTGCACCCCGGGTCGCCATCCGGCATGCACAAACCCAGATTCCCCAGGTTGCCGTAGTACATCCAACCCATCTCTGAGACAATTTCGCCGGTTAAGGTCTCCCAGCCCACCCCCGTCGCGCCGTAGCCTCTGTCTGTCGTCCCGTTGTTGCTGTGTTCAGTGCTGAACGTCGTACCATTCATTGGGCTCTGGGTCGGCAAGCGCCAGTCGTCGAAACCTAGGTAGTTCGCTGCGTTCATCCCCGCTATCCATTGGAGGGCGGTGTCCCAAGTCATGCGGCTCGTCGTGCCGATTACTCCCGGACCAGGAGTCGTTGTCACCTCACTCTGCGGCAATCCGAACGTATTACTCGCCGCCAAGTTCGCGTCCGTAAGCCATGAGACGTTCAGCACTGCGTCGTAATACACCAAGCCGTCCAACCGAACCTGCAAGTCAGGTATCGGCACCGCCTGTGCCGGTAACGCTAGGGTAAGACCCACCACCAAGCTCAAGGTGCAACCTGTCAAAGTTCTCGATCTGACCATAGCTTTCCCTCTTGTTCTGTTGGAACTTTTTCGCTCCCTAAACCACCATGGCCAAGGACATTGGACTTGTATTTTCTGCAATATTCTTGCCACAAATTCTTCGGCCGAGACTCGTCGTTTTGTTAGACAAACTCGCCATCACCCCCTCCGGTGAGCGCGACCTACATGTTACTGGGAGCAAGTAAACTACCGATAATCAAAGCTTTTCCCTCGAGCTCCGCGGCTTGTCAGAAATTTTTACACGCTCTTACGCCAGAAATGCAGACAGGTACTCGCAATCGCCGAGGTCAGGCTACCCTGTCAGCCCCTTCAAGCGATGCCTTGGTGCTCTTGTTTCTGAGGAAATGTATTTTATATTTCAATAAATTGAGACAGTTCGGCACACCGCTCGTAGCAACCCCCACCAGGCACAGAACGACACCATTATCGCGACTTCGCCAGCCGAGACATCCTGCTAGGTGTGTCGGTGGACTTTACAGAGTGGGAAGGACTACTCGTTCTCTCACCACGGACATGGTTTCACCTGCATTGACGCACGCTGTCCTCGTCCGGCCTCACTTGAGTAGCGTGACCTATCTCGTACACCGCTCCATTTGTAGTGGACCAATGAGTCCTGACACCGTATGAAGTGGTAACGTTACCACATTAACAGAGGTGTTCGATGACTAAGAAGACACGCACATCTTAACGGCGTTCAAGCTTGGAGCTGCCTAGTTAGTCACCCTGCAGGCGTACGCAATTGCCGAGGCCAGCCGACCGCCAGGTTGAGGGTAATCGCTTTTGCGGCGCTGGTTGAGGCAACTGGAACAGGAAGACTCTGGCGTCACGCCACGGTCCAAAGCTTTAACTGATAAGTAGCAACGTATAAAGGGACTGAATACGCGTATTGACAGCCTCGAGCGGAAAAAGACGATACTACAAAGACCTCGCTGCAAGTGAGGGAGGATTACATAACCATCACAAGAGCCACGAGGGGAATCGTTATGAATAGATCATTAGTTGCTGGCTTCTATTGGGTAAAATGTCGGGCCGGGGGGCGCTGGGAAGTAGTTGAACACGATGGGGTGGCCTGGCTGGGTGGGGCTGGATTCGGTGAGGAAATGTACTTGATTGGCCCGCGCATCCCAGAACCCGAGCATTGAAAAACTCAGCCCAGTCAATTGAGCTCAAACTCAATGATTTTGAGGGGATCGAATCCGGTGATAAATTTTGGCTCTGACGGGTAGCCCAGCTGATTACTCACCACGCGGGTTGCATCAATATAGAAATCAGTGCTGTGATGGTTGTGGCCATACACCCAGAGCGCAGGTTGATACGTATCGATCAAATACTCCGTGTTGGCCTGGAAGTATGCGGAAAGTGGTGCCACATGGAAATCGGGGTTGTGACTGGACATCCCCGGGGGAAAATGCGTGACAACAATGGTAGTGGCTGGGTTCGAGTTGGCGAGATTGTCATCAAGAAACTCATAACTCCCCTGAAACAGTCGGGCCGCATCGCTTGGCGTAAACCGGTTATGATTGTCCGTCTTGATGTAGGTAAAATCAGCTATGTACTTCTCCGCTTCCCTCATAGCCAGCTCGGGCTCACCCAAAATAGAAAAATCGCTCCATAAGGTGCAACCCAGAATCGTTAAACCCTCGACTTCGATACGCGCATTCTCCAGGAAATGAATTCTGCTGCAGCACTCAAAGGCCGCGCGAAGCTCTCGTAAGACTTCACTATGGCAGCCCCCATAGAACTCATGATTTCCTGCGACAAAGACGATTTCAGCCGAGGGGAAGCGATCAGCTGTTTCATGGATAGTCTGTATCGAGTATCTACCTTCCGCGATATCACCGGCGAGAATAATAATGTCCGGCTCGAGCGATGGGTCCAGGAACTCCCTGCGGTACTTGGAGCTGAATGGCGCCAGGTGGAGGTCAGAGGCTATTGCAACTTTCACACTTCGTTTAGTCATAAGTTTTCCTTTAGGCGGTAGTCAGCGATTCAGAGTCCAGGTACTGCAACCGAGGAGGCGGATGAGGCTATGCGCGAACAAACGTGTCCAAATCGATTGCTCCACATAGTTCTCGTGACACCCCGAAATAGCCCCCCTTCCGCGGTTACTAGCCGACCACATTGGTCAGCCAATTTTTTTATCGTTGCCCACGAGCTAACTCCTATAAAAGAAGGTAATTAATAAACCATATAATAATTACTGTTCGTTCAAGTATATGTTGAAATCTTAGCAGATAATCTATAGCCTTAAAAGCGAAATATTCGAACACAACACTTACCAAGATGTGACCACTCGAAGATGCAAGACGTGCAAAGGATGTTTGAGCTTATGATCGAATCAATAGTCTTTGCCCGAACCCATCCTCGTACGCACATCCATTTGATCTTCGGAGGTCACAATGCAGGAGCGCTTAGTTGTATTAGACGTGGAGGCAACCTGTTGGGACGATGGCGAACAGACCCCAATCGAAATTCACGAGGTCATTGAAATCGGATGTGTTTTGACCGATCTAGCGGGGGTGATTTTTGATGAGTTCCAAACTTTTGTCAGACCAACCGAGCGTCCAGAGCTTAGCCCGTTTTGTATGGCACTAACTCACATTAGCCAGGCGGATGTTGATTCGGCACCTGTTTTCGGCGATGCCATGCTACTGTTGGATGACTGGTTTGATGGACGCGCACAGTATTGGTCGAGCTGGGGAAACTATGACCACAAACAGCTGAGCTGCGAAACCCAACGGAAACAGGCGGTATCCGAATTTCTCAGAACACCGCATTTGAACCTAAAAAGAGCATGGCGCCTAAGCAGCAAGCAGCGAAGGAATAACGGTCTTGACGGCGCGTTAAAATTTCTTGGTATGACATTTAACGGTGTGCCTCACCGTGCAATTGCGGACGCGCGAAACACGGCAAGGATTCTTCCCCACATATCAGTTGATAGAATCGAACAGTTGAAGTCAGAGGTGGTCCCAGATCCAACCAGCGTTTCTTGATCCTGTCAGGCTAATAGCAGTCTTTGTATTCCGAGGCAACGCATCGGGCCGCAATGTCCTTCCCCCTCGATAGTTGCTCCGGCGTAAGTTCGCGAGCAATGATTTCTAGGTTCGTACTTGCGCTCTCACTTCCTTGCTCAGCAGACACAAGGCACCAGACATACGCCATCACCGCGTTTTGAGGGACGCCTCGACCATTGTAGTACATAACACCAAGGCTACATTGAGCGTCAGTATCTCCTTGCTCAGCAGCCAGTCGAAACCACCGCGCCGCTTCGGGATGGTTTTGAGGGACATCTTGGCCGTTGGCATACCTGGCACCTAAGTTAAATTGAGCAACTCTATGCCCCTGCTCAGCAGCCAGTCGATACCATCTTACCGCTTCGGTATCGTTTTGAGGGACGCCTTGGCCGTTGGCATACATGATGCCAAGGTTAAATTGGGCGCTCCTATGCCCCTGCTCAGCAGCCAGTCGATACCATTGCGCCGCTTCGGTACGGTTTTGAGGGACGCCTTGGCCGTTGGTATACATGACACCAAGGTTAAATTGAGCGACGCTGTTACCCTGCTCAGCAGCCAGTCGATACCATTGCGCCGATTCGGTAGGGTTTTGAGACACGCCTTGGCCGTTGGCATACATGAAGCCCAGATTAAATTGAGCGCCCCCATGCCCCTGCTCAGCAGCCAGTCGATACCAACGCACCGCTTCGGTATCGCTCTGAGGCACGCCTTGGCCATTGGCATACATGAAGCCCAGGCTAAATTGAGCGTCCCCATGCCCCTGCTCAGCAGCCAGTCGATACCATCGCATCGCCTCAGTATAGTTTTGGGGCACGCCTTGACCGTTGTCATACATGACACCAAGATTAAATTGAGCGACCACATGCCCCTGCTCAGCAGCCATTTGCAACCATAGCGCCGCATCGGTAGGGTTCTGAGGCACGCCTTGGCCCCGGTCGTACAAGGTACCAAGGGTAAATTGAGCAACCACATGCCCCTGCTCAGCAGCCAGTCGATACCATCGCGCCGCTTCGGTATGGTTTTGAGGCACGCCTCTGCTGGTAGCATACATAATGCCCAGATTAAATTGAGCGCTCATATACCCCTGCTCAGCAGCCAGCCGATACCATCGCATCGCTTCGGTATAGTTTTGAGGCGCACCTTGGCCAGTGTAGTACATGGTACCAAGACCAAACTGAGCGAGCCTATACCCCTGTTCAGCAGCTAATCGATACCACCACACCGCTTCGGTAGGGTTTTGAGGGACGCCTTGACCGGTAGCATACATGTAGCCAAGGGCATATTGGGCATACTCGAGTCCCTGTTCAGCAGCTAATCGATACCACCGCACCGCTTCGGTAGTGTTTTGAGGGACGCCTTGGCCGTTGGCATACATGAAGCCCAGGTTATATTGAGCGTCCCCATGCCCCTGCTCAGCAGCCAGTCGATACCATCGTACCGCTTCGGCGTAGTTTTGTGGGACGCCTTCGCCGGCAGCATACATTTCGCCAAGCCTAAATTGGCCCATCTGGTCGGCAGGCTCAGTTTCCGATTGGGCCAGCGCAACCGGCAAATAAAGTATGGTTGAAAGAATTAGGGCGAGAATAGTTTGAAGCATCATCGTAATACCTCGTCTATTCAGTGGCTTGTATCATGTATACTGACTGTTTACAAACGCCCAATTTGGTGATTCGAGGTGAGCCGAGCGCAAAACGACGTGAAGGTAAGCTCTAGCCCCTTCGGGCTTGTAGCAACCCAATCCTCGTGGATGCTGAAGCTACCTTTTTATGTTTCGAGAGACATTAGCCCACTACCCCCCCCAACCGGGTCAGTTCAGCAACTACGGCTCACAGACTACCCCCTGCTCCCGAATCTGTGCTGCTCTGTTCGCACTGATGCCACTTATACGCGTCAATGACTGCACACTGCTCCACGGACGCCCACTGATAACGTCCAGGGCTCGGGCTTCTCCGATGTGAATTATCATTTGAAGCTCCTCCAGCGAAGCCGTATTGAGATCCACACAATTGGACGCGTCCATCTCTCTTTCATCTTGGACTTCTTCCTCTTGAGCTGCCCCTGCTGCCGCTACACGATTAGGGGTATAAAGATCACCTGTACGCACAGGGTACAGCCGTCGGTCATCAAGTAGTACGTAGACAGGTGCATGGTCCGACACATGGCGTCGTGCCTTTTCATGGGACCAGTACCGCCCGCTGGTTTCGGTCAGCAGAACTGGGAACTGCAGTATGCCAACCTCGGAAACGGGTAGATCGTGATTTTTGGGCACAAACACGTTGTCATATAGGTTTGCGTATTGCCTGTCATTGGAGGACAAGGTGGTTGCCCCTTCAGTGAGGAGCGGTTCAGCTACCGCGGTCAGTAACTCCCAGGCCTGGTGGGAAGGCCGGAGATTGAAGTCTCCAAGAAGCATCCTGGTAGATACGTTCTCCGGATAGACCTCCTCCAGCCAGTCCCAATACTTTCGCAGGGCTTGAATCTCCGGGGTTCGATCACCGACCCGTTGACCATAGACGACATGAACGGTCGCAAGCACGAACGTCAAACCAGAACTAAGGGACCGGAACCGTGCTGAATAGGGCTCTCGTGCAAAGACGTCACGGCTGTCCAGATACACCACGGCACCATCAAGGTACTCCACCGTGCTGTCACGCCAGATGAATGCATACTTCTCCTGGTAGCGCCCACGGCCTAGTCGGTGCGAGTACATCACCGACCAACTCTCTTCAGTCTTTTCCTCCAAAAGGCCCCGCAACGTCTCTATGGCATCGGCGTTCATCAGCTCCTGGATCGCCAGGATGTCAAACTGAGACGCTACTCGGGCCACTGCCTGGTAGCTTTTGTTTTCACCCCAACCGAAGTTTTGGATGTTCCAGGAAGCGACGGCTAAGTCGGCTCGCGCGTGAAGGCTCAAACAGGGCGTCAGTAAGACGAAGAGAAGAACGTGGAGAATAGCCCTCATTATGTATCCCTCTGTGCTTGTACAATGCCGATAATTCAATGAGCGGCTTGATCAACCATCTTACAGCGAAAAGCAACCCAGGGACCAGTAGATGGACGAAGCTTACATCAATGAGTTAGCTCAGGGATTCGCGGACTGACGAGGCTGGTATCAGGGCCGATATACCATGCAGCCCGTCGAGCTCCGCCACTTCCTAGCGTCCCATAAGAGCGCTGTTCTACTCAGTAGAATTCAGACCTCAGTGCGCTGCTCCTTGCGAGCCAACGCACAACAAATACAAACGGATGGCAGTATGAGCAAACTTCCGCAGGAGAGCATACTAGGCTTCGTACTTACGTGAGGGTTCTACCCCGATTTTACGGACACTTCAGAAAAGCCTCATGAGGCCAAAGGAGTGTTTATGTCGAAGCGAAGAAAGCACAGTCTTGGGTGATGCAGAGCGCCCAGTCCAAGCTGCGGGTGATATCCCGAATGGATATGCACTGTCCCCCGGGGGGACGCCACAGCACCAGCAGGGTGCCTCAGGCCTAAAATGCGGGTGATATCCCGAACACCGGGTCCTGTCCCCCGGGGGGACACTGCGGTTGATATCCCGAACGCCAGAGCATTGTCCCCCGGGGGGACACTACCGCGCCAATAGGCCTCTCCAGGCTGAAGCTGGTTTGATATCCCGAACGCCAGAGCAGTTATTCGTAGAAATTGACGCCGCCATCAGTATGATGTCGAAGCGGGAAAACGCCTATTTTTGGTGACAAACACAACACTGATGATAACGGTCTAATGCCTGTTTTTATTGTTTCTGCGCATCTGGGAACCTGCCCTGATAACGCCCTGCCTTGGTATTTTCAGGATTGGTAAATATGCGATTAAATAATGATCACTTTGTTACAAAGTGCAATTTTGGACCCCTCAGACTTATAATTTTTTTAAAAACGACACCCTATATATATTTGAGACCAATAAAAAGTTCAGGTGCCAGTCGGTCCTGACCGAGGCAGTCTGGCCGGGGGGTGGCTGCGGTTGAGTTTGGAGGCTGGACGGGGGTCACGAGACACAGCCAAAACAGTAAGCGAACGTTGGGGCAGCTGGAAACGCTCACAGCAAAGGACAAACATCGGAGCCACAGAGCAAAACAAACGCGATGGAGTCAAATGTCTCCCACCCAACAAAACAAACCCCGCACACAACACAATGGGTCCCTTCGGTCTGATTCGAAACGCTCTCCGCCTCTTCAGGACCGGCCCGGACCCACGTTACAGTCGTGCCACCGCGACGCTCGCGCACACGACGCCAGGACGGGATGGCGGCATCGCAACTGCCGGGCAGAAGCTAGGCCCTCCCGCTCACGCTGCTGCCCGGGCAGTCTGTCACGCGCTCTCGGCGCGGCTCAAGCGCAACCAAAGCACTGCAGCCAGACCACGAACTACTCGGTTATTCGCTAATGGGATTGCTGTGCCTGACGTTTATGTGTCCGAAGCAAGTGCAATCCTGTGGCACTGAGCTGAATTCATTTTTGGGCCCAATACGTAACTTTGTGGTCAAACCCGAGCTCGCGCACTCTGTAAAAACGTCCTGGCGGCACGCATCGGCACGGCCTAGGGTAGGCCATGCCAGTCCACGTAACTAAAAAACCTGCCTGACTCGATGGAGGCGGCTCAGTGTGAGCCGTGAAACGATAGGCATTCAGACTACTGCCCGTGGGACGGGCAGTAGTCGAGCTGCATATCACCTCGCCAAAAGCTCATCTCAGAGCCGATCCGGGGCGGATCAGCTCTGAGGTGTTCGTGGCCCAGGGTGGGCCACGACCAAGCGCCCGTAGGACGAGCCCTTGACCACACAAACTTCCTCTGACTGTCCGTTAGCCGTAAAAGTCGACTCCGACTATAGGTGAACAGCCCCCTCCTCCTCGGCAGCGCGCAGCGGAATGCACCCAGTGTGGGCCGTACCGGCACACGTTATCGCCAGCTCGCGCAGCGGCTCAGCGTGAGCCGCAAAAACGGTGGCAGGCATCTCAGGCAAGTGCCCGTAGGACGGGCACCGAAATCCTAATACGAAATGGTAAGTGCCAGTAATTTCCTGGTGATTTTCATCATGTTCATTCCCCTTGTGGAACTGTTTTTCATTGTAGGGGGGCGAGCGATTTTGCCAATGTGGCACATTGTCCCAGTGGCGGATTGTGGCAGGCAGGGCTGATAGATTTTCGGCAGGCAATTTTCTTTCGGGCGGGAGTTACCAAAGCGTCGGCTCTTGGTTATCACCGGACACTATCGTGGTCGATCAGAATAATAACGGGGGAGTTTCATGCGAGATCGCATTACGGTCGTTTCAGCGTTTCTGCTGTTCTTTGTCTTCAATCCAGCTCTGGCCGACAATCCGTCCTATGGCAAGCCGGAAGCGGTTGGCTTGTCTTCCGAGCGCCTGGCAAATCGCGCCCTACATGCAAGCTCATATCAATAACGGCGAGCTGGTGGGTGCCACTACCATGATCGCTCGTGTTAGTGAGATTGTGCTTTTCGAGGCCTATGGTGATTTACGAATGGATACCGGTGCTTCGGTCGAGCGCGACAGTATTTCCGGATCTATTCGATGACCATGGCGGTCATGATGCAGGTCGAGGAAGGTCTGTCACAGATTTCTGATCCGGTTGGTGACTATCTGCCCGGCTTCCATGATCTGCGTGTAGTCGGGGAAGGCGGTATGCTGAAGGCCTGAATCTCAACACCTGGATTCAATCGGTCACTGCAACACTCCGCTAGGTGCCTGAGGCAGCGCAGAGCTGAAAATTGATATCGCGCAAACCAGATAATTTTCGCTGGACCTGATAAGGTAATGGACGCTGAATACGAGGTCGTGATTTAGGCAACAAACCGAACAAAGAGGTACAGGAGTGGCATTTTAGATGACAGAGAAAATTATCGTTTGCGATCTTGAGGCGACATGCTGGCCAAGCGATGGCGACTTCCCGATCGAGCGAATGGAAACCATCGAAATCGGCTGCGTCCTGGCTGAATTTGACGGGAGTGTTATTGATGAGTTCGCCAGCTTTGTTCGTCCATTGGAGAACTCGAAGCTCAGTGATTTCTGCACGGAGCTGACCACCATTACCCAAGGTGATGTCGATGAGGCTCCAGTGTTCGCTGAGGCGATGGCGCTGCTGAGTCAGTGGGCGGGGGATCGTGCTCAATGCTGGGGAAGCTGGGGCAATTTTGATCACAAACTTCTGCTCAGCCAACAGCAAAGAGCGGGTTTGGATACACGCTTTTTACGCCTGCCACATCTAAATCTAAAGAAAGCCTGGCGACGCACGACCAAGAAGCGGCACCAAAACGGGCTTACTGAGGCGCTAAAGTTTCACGGACTTGCCTTCAGTGGCACGCCACATCGCGCTATCAGCGATGCCCTGAATACAGCCAGCCTGCTAGATTTTATCCCCCGTAGCGAGATCAACCTGCAACTGCCACCAGAGGCACGCCTGGCAGATCATTAGGCGATCTCGCGTAGTAGCGATTACCCATCGCTGCCCGGCTGAAGTTGCAACGTCGCCGAGCCATATTGCCACCCTCTTCTACTTGATTTGCGCGACGACAGGGAATCAATTTTGGCATTGGCTGTATCGCCACATCATGCGTGAAGCCGCCTGCGCAAATCGCTTGAATAGGTTGTTTCGCGGGGGCACGTATCAGGTGAGTAACTCTCGCTGTATGCCCTGAGTCATCGCAAAACGCACAATCAGCGCTATTGCCTGAAAATAGTTTTCCGTTATGTTTTGTAGGGATTTTGGTAACTATTGTCATCCATATTTTTGTACTAGTTCTACTACTTATTAATGTTCTCAAGTGATATTAAATATAGCAATGTGATTTACTCTATTACTTACTAGACTATCTTTCGACGGGGGCACAATCGGTTCCTTGAATAGTCCAGCCTCAAAGCGGGAAAACAAAGAATAGCGATAACATGACAGAAGGAATTTATTTAGTTATATATTAATGCTCTCGTGAATTTTACCGATATTATTTTTCTTGCGCTGCACTATACCTCGGAGGTAATTTGCCAAAGCGATCCATACCTGCTGCCAATTACCAATAGCGCTCTACCGAGGACAACCAGACATGCAGAAGACCGATCCATCTCGCCCCAACATGAGTTTCTATCGGCTGGATAAAATTCAGAAAAAGAATTTCACTTATGAAATTACGAAAAGGATAGCGCACAATTTTCGCGCTCAGCCGACGCCAAATTCTGATCCCTCCAGGCGATCGCAAAATAAAATTTTGCTCGGCCCCAAGTATCAGGACGTCAGGCAGCAATGCGAAACGCTTATTGCCCAGCATCAGCATCCGAAGGGGCACGCTCTCAGAAAATCGGCGGTGGTTCTCGTCGAGCATGTCATGAGCGTCTCCCGGAGCTACTTCTTGGATGAGGCTGGCAATACGGACCTGAAGAGGGTTGACGAATGGGCGCAGAAATCCCTCGCGTGGATCTGTCAGGAACAAGGCGATAATGTGGTGAGCGTCGTGCTCCATGTGGATGAACAAACACCGCACATACACGCGCTCACTGTTCCGCTGCTCGATGGCCATCTGCAGGCCACAACCCTCTATGGTAAGCGAGCACAGTTACATGGGCTACAGGATCGCTATGCAGCGGCGCTGAAACCACTTGGTATAGTGCGTGGCATCAAGCGCCGTCACGCTCGACATCAAGACCTGAAAAAGTTCTATGCCTTTGTTGAGCACGGTCTTGATACGAGGCAGATTGACCTATCCCATGCCAAACTCGAAGAACTATTCTCGAGCAGGGCGAAAATGGCCATAGCGAGCCCGGCTGCTTCAGCGAAGGAGCTCAAACGCCTTAAAGAAATGTACAAAGTTACTGTGGTTAAAGCGGCTGCATTTGATGCACTCAATCTCGAGCACAACCGTCTTTTACAGCAGAGGACTTCCGAACTGAGTCAGGCGCAGGATGTGAACCTGCATTCCCTGCTCAGTGCTGCCGGGCAAAAAAAGTGTGAGTCAACCCCTGGATCAGGAGACGCTCATTATGAGACGAACGTCGGCGACATTGTCATCAGCAAGGAAGTATGGGTCAACACAACAACTTATGATAAGGGTATAGGCTCTGTCACGTTGGCCCAACACCTCCTTGGGCTACCTTTGCAGGAAACACTTCAGTGGATGGTGCAGCATATCGGCATGGACGAGACCATTGGGGCAGAGCTGATCCGACACCAGCATCAGGTAAAAACAACCCTCACACATAGCCCGGATGCCGCATACGCCTACACACCGCCAAGTGGCCATAGTTTGACGGCTGAAGAACACGTGCAGCACACTTTTCTGCGACATATCGACGCCGAGATCGCGCTACCTCATCTGGAGGGCGGGACGATCTACGTCGACCAATCACACCTGTTAGTGTTCCTTTGTACGAACGAGGACGGTGTAACAGGCGCAGAGCTAGCAGAGGCAACCGGGACGGGCTGCGCACGCGACCCTGCCAGCGCCCCGGGCGGGGTATTTCGAACGCCCACGCAAATACCCAAGACAGCGAAACAACTGTTCGTGTGCTCTGATGCCGTGTCAGCCCTGGTGATGCGGCAACAACATGGGATACCGGCCATATCGCTGGCCGAGCGTCTAGATAAGCGTGTACCAACCTATATTCTTAATGAGCTGGTCGGACTGGTCAGGGAGGGTGTTTCGTTAATATTGATGCTAACGGCGCAGGAAGCAAAAAAACTCAAACGCGCCATCATGGCGCTGCTAACAGGCGACGATCAAAAATTGCCAGACAACACAACGATTATTGACGACACTGAAATGGCAGACTATGAAACGCCAGATGGCAGGCTCTGTTTACTGCCTGCACTGAAGCGCCTGGATCCACATACCCAAGGCGCCCCTTCACGATCCCGAGCGACGCACAGGCTCTCAAAACTCGCTCCAAGAAGTCCAAGAACAGCGGACAAGCCGGCTGTTCGAAGGCGCGCTTCCATCAAACCCGCGCCCTTTTAGTCAGCTCGCTCTCCTGCCGATGGCCAGCCCGTGCGTAGCCGGGTTGGCCATGCCTGGTAGCGACTACACGAATTGGTAGCGCTATTGGGTCTGTGCGCAGCAATAAGCACCTACACTGAGCGACTTGCATAGCGCGCGTATCCGTCCGACCTACCCCTCTGCGCCTACTGGCCTCGCTTGCTGTTTTCGTAGGTAGGAAACGTCCCGTTGCGAATGATTGCTGCTGTGCAGGGATCTGCTCTGCGGGGTCCTCGTTCGATCAGAAAACAACGAATGCAGACGGTCCAAGTCCCACTTTTTTTGGTTATTTGGAAATTTTTTTATCAATCCGCGCGAATCGAATCGGAAAAAATATGTAGAAAATAGTTTTCCTCTTGACAAGTAAGCATTTTCTACTAAACCCTTACGCTGTGCGGTCCTCCAACTCAAGCGCAGTTTTCCTTTAAGCGCTTCGACCTTTTTTGTATACCAAAACTAACCTTATATGTCATATATATCAATGATTTACATTATTTTTTAGCTTTCCAATCGGACATTTATCGCATATTATAAGCTATATTATTTGTTTGGGACGGGCTGGAAGCCTATCTCCCTCTACGCAATACCCTGCAAATTAATTATGGATGCTACGTTCCACTTATAATAAAAATTATTCCGACTCTCTTCCTAACCGGATCGCTTTCCCAGCGAGCGAGGAGGATGTGTCCGCTTATTGTTGAGCAGCACAATGGCACTAAATTTTTTTGACGGAGACAGATCGTGCTACCAAAATCTAGGATAACGCTCTTGCAAACCCGAATAGCCATTCAGTGGCCTAACCTTATGTTCAAGCCACATGTTACGGATTCGAATGCTGACCTACTAGAGCTAGGAGCGCACAAGCGAGCAACGCTTCAATTGCACCCACTCAAAAAACACGCAGATATCGAATTGGGGGCATAGCAGTGACTGGGTGCGCCCCTGAAAGACGATATCCATCAGGTTGCTGTCGATGATTATGCTGCCTCGATTCATTCGAGCCAAAGACGCTCCAGCATACCTGGGCATGAACAGGAATATGTTCAATGCCCAAGTTAAGCCGTACCTGACCGTGGTCCCCAGGGGCACACAGGGCAAGGCCTATGACCGCCTTGACTTGGACGCGTGGGCCGACGAAGATAAGCGTCGCAACGGGCGCACTCCTGAGATTTATTTGAGGAGTACGCAATGGGAAGAAAACGATCGCCAGGGCTCACGAAACGGGGCGAAATCTGGCATATCGATAAGGAGGTCCGTGGATGGGGACGGCTTTGCGAAAGCACTGGCCTCGGCTCGCTTGAAGAGGCGGAACTCTACCTTGCCGACAGGCTGAGAGAGATTCGTCTGATTCAATCCGGACAAAGACCCCCCATAAAGTGGCGCGAGGCAGCAACAAAGTTTCTTACCGAAAATATGCACAAAGCATCTATCGACAAGGACGCACAACACCTCGAGCTGCTTGATGGACACATCGGCACATTGCTGATTGACCGGGTTCATGATGACTCTTTGAGGCCGTTTATAGACCAGCGGCGTCGGGACGGTGTCAGAACCAAGACAATCAACAACGCGCTGACAGTGGTGCGACGGATATTGAACCTGGCCGCGCGTTCCTGGCGACTGGAGAACGGGTTGACCTGGCTTGAGACAGCACCGCTGATCTCGATGCAAAAGCCACCAACAGGCCGATCTGACGTACTAAAGGCCTATCCACTGGACTGGGATGAGCAAGAAACACTGTTGACCCATTTGGCACCGCACCTGGCAAAAATGGCGCTTTTTAAGGTCAACACGGGTTGCCGGGAGTCGGAGGTCACGGGACTTCGCTGGGAGTGGGAGTGTCACACTGACATACCTGAGCTTAGCGGACGCATTTTCATCATACCTGGCGATGCAGTGCTGCCCAATGATGCGGGTGTGAAAAATCGCGATGATCGACTGGTTGTATTGAACGACATCGCGAAATCCGTTGTCGACAGCTGCCGTGGTGACCATCCGGATTACGTGTTTGTGCACAAAGGCAAACACATTCTGCGGATGAACAACAGCAGTTGGCAGCGCGCATGGCAAAAAGCTGGGCTGCCATGTGATGGGACATACAGGAAAGGGGTCCACAATTTGCGCCATACGTGTGGTCGCAGATTGCGGGCAGCGGGAGTACCGAAGGAGACAAGAAGTGTGATCTTGGGCCACCGTAATGGCGACATCACGACGCACTACTCAGCACCTGAAATTCAGGAGATTCTGACAGCGCTGAACAAGCTTTGTCAGGACCAGTCCCGCAAAAGTCCCGCACTGACGGTTTTCAAATTGAAAACTGCCAGGCGGGCAGCTTAAAAACGATTGATTTTTAAGGCTTTGTTTGGCGCACCCGGAGAGATTCGAACTCCCGACCAAGTGGTTCGAAGCCACCTACTCTATCCAGCTGAGCTACGGGTGCGCAGAGGTCGGCATTATATAGACACCGTTGGTCAAATGCTACAGGGCCTGCCGGACGAATCCGACCGGCCCGCCCCGGCGCTGCCTGAGGCGATCAGTGCAGACCCCGGGCGTCGGCGGCGGAGGCAACACGGCGGATTGCCACCACGAATGCGGCGGTTCTGAGGTCGGTGTCGAACTCTGCTGCCGCAGCCTGCAGCTCATCATAGGCTTTATGCATGACCTGGCGCAGCTCGTCATCCACGCGCGCTTGGTCCCAGCGCATCTGTTGCTGGTTTTGTACCCATTCAAAATAGGACACGGTGACCCCGCCGGCATTGGCGTAGATGTCGGGCAACACGGTAATGCCGTTTTTGGCCAGAATCCCGTCTGCCTCTGGTGTGGTCGGATGGTTGGCGCCTTCGGCCACCAGGCGCGCCTTCACCGATTCAGCATTGCCTTCGTGGATAGCGCCGCCCAGTGCGGCAGGCACAAGAATATCGGTTTCCAGGCCTATCAGGGCGTCACGGTCCAACTGGGTACAACCGTCTCCTTCGTAGGCGGTGACTGATCCCTCACGCGCAATGGTTGCCTGCAGCTTTTCAACATCCAGCCCGTCAGGGCAGTGCACGGTGCCACGCACATCACTCACGGCAACAATTCGGCAGCCTGCGTCGGCCAGAAACTTCGCCGCCCAGTAACCCACATTGCCAAACCCCTGCACGCTCACCCGGGCCCCTTCCAGCGCCAGATCAAGAGTCGGCGCAATACGCTCCACCGCAAAAAAAAGGCCACGCCCGGTGGCCGAGGTCCGACCTTCGGAGCCCCCCAGCTCAAGGGGCTTTCCGGTGACCACGCCGGGGCTGTAGCCGTGGAACTTGGAATACTCGTCCATCATCCAGCCCATGACACGCGCACTGGTGCCCATATCCGGGCCGGGGATGTCCTCTCGTGGGCCAATGAACCCTTCCATACGCTGGGCAAAACGGCGCGTCAGTCGTTCAAGATCCAGCGCCGAAAGATCTGCCGGATCACACTGTATGCCACCCTTGGCGCCGCCGTAAGGCAGATTGACCACGGCGGTTTTCCAGGTCATCAGGGCGGCCAGTGCTCTGACCTCGTCCAGATCCGCTTCCGGGTGATAACGTATGCCACCTTTCATGGGGCCGCGCGAGGCGTCATGCTGCACGCGGTACCCTTTGAACGTGTGCACGGTGCCGTCTTCTGCCAACAGCGGCAGACGCACCATCAGCTCACGATAAGGTGTTTTTAACGCCACCCGTTTGGCCGGACGCAGGTCCAGCAGATCAGCGGCACGGTCGAACAGGGCGTTGACGGTATCAAATGCGGAAACCATAGGCTACCTCGTCTGAATGGGTGACTAGATCGCAGACAGGATTACTGCACAGGCTGCACACTGCGGATATTCACTCGCACGTTGGCGGCGCCGGGATCAACGCCGGCTGGCAGCCGGATACCACCGTCCACGTTGCGCGTCTGTCCGGCTTCGATGCCGGGCACGTTGATCTGTCGGCTGACCGTGCGTCCTTCCACGGTTGCCTGCACCTCCAGCGCCGCCGCGCGAATGCCAATCGGGGACTGGTTGCGCACAGAGATCATCAGTTGTCCGGCCTGGTTGACCGAGGCACCCAGACCAAGGTATTGGGCGGGGTTGTCAGCCATGTCCAGTCGCGCAAAGGAAGCTGCGGCCTGTTCACCCAAAGCGCCAGGTGCCGATGCAGCCAGCTCGAAATACTGTTTGGCGGCATTGCGATCATTGGCCTGCAAGGCAAGGGTCCCCAGTTCATTCATCGCCTGCGCGGTGGGCAGCAGATTGGTACTCGCCTGCAGATCACTCCGGGCCCGATCCCTGTTACCCTGCCGCGAGTACGCCAGACCGCGGCCCAGGTAGTAGGCAAAGAATCCGTCATCACGTGCAATAGCCTGGTCATAGTGTTCAATGGCAGCACCGTATCGACGCTGACCCAGCCGGATGTCGGCACGCAGGCCATGAAAACGCGCTTCCTGTGGCAACAGGCTGATGGCGGTCTCCAGCCGCTCCTCGGCGTCTTCCACACGATCCTGCCGCAGCAGCGCCTGTGCCTCATCAAAGGCGTCATAGGCCGCCTGGTGCTCGGTCAGAAAGGCCATACGTTGGCGATATCGTTCTTCACCAAGATCACCGCCTGCAAACCCCTCGCTTCGCAGTGTATTCACCAGCTGCTGGTTGTTCCGCACACGTTCGCTTGACGGCGGGTGGCTTGCAAAAAGCCCGTCCAGCCAACCAGGTTCGCGATTGTCGGACAGGCGCACAAAGGCCTCCTGAAGGGTCACAGCAGCCTGGGGGTCGTAGCCTGCCTGCGCCATGTAGCGGGTGCCGAAGTAGTCGGCTTCACGTTCGGCATCACGACCGTATCGCTGGGACACCAACTGTGCCCCCAGGGCGGCGCCGCCCACAACAAACCCGGCGTATTCGCTGCTGCTTGCAGCTATGGCCGTGGCTATCAGGGCACCCTGCAACAACATGCCACGTTCCATGGATTGTGCACCGTGTCGGGCTGCCGAATGCACCACTTCGTGCCCGAGCACCGCAGCCAGTTCAGCTTCGTTCTGCAGTTCAGTCAGCAGCCCCCTGTTGATGGCGATCTTGCCGCCGGGCAATGCCCAGGCATTGGGTACCGAACTGTTGAGCACGACAAACTCGTAGGGCAGGTCACGGTCGCTGACGGCTGCCACACGTTGGCCCACCTCACTGACATACGCCGATAGCTCGGGATCCACCCTGAGTTGTCCCCCTTCGCTCTGCTGCATGGGACCGTAATGCTGCTGGCCCAGGGAAATTTCCTCGCGTTCGGAAATGAAACTGATCTGACGTTGGCCGGTGACCGGATTGACTGCGCAACCGGCAAGCACAGACAGCGCCAGCACCAGGCCGGCAATTCGCCAGCCACGAAAACTCAGGGCATGTGACATCGTGGAATCTCCATTTGAAAGCCGCGCGGCTCAGGACCTGTCTATATTCTGGCAGAAACCCGGAACTTTGACGAATTGTGTCAATATGGACCGTTTACTTCCGCGATTACTGTTAAAAAGATAGTATTGCCGGTTTTCGCTGGCTGGTATTGATACAAGGCGATGTGATGCTCAGGGGGAGAAGTATGATCAAGGCAGTATTCTTCATGTTGGTGGCGGCGTTTGCCTCGATGGCAGTGTCAATGTCTGTGTCTGTTCCTGCACACGCACAAGGCACTTCAGCAGAGCGCGGCCAGGTCATATTCCAGTCGGAATGCGCCCGTTGTCACGTCCAGGCAGAGATCGAAATGCGCATGCGCAACGACTGGCTCGGCCGCCCGGCAAACGAGTTGTTCGAGTCCATCAAAGCCACAATGCCAGCGGAAACACCCGGCTCGCTGAGTGATGCACAATACATTGACGTCACCGCCTATGTCATGCAGATGGGGGGCGCACCGGCGCCGGCGACCAGCCTGTCGCTGGCCGACCTTGAGAACATCACGCTGGAACAACGCGAAGCAGGTGAAATAATTGCCGAACATCCCTGGCCCATGTTCAACGGCGATCCTTCCGCGACTCGCTACTCGCCGCTGAACCAGATCAATGAATCCAATGTGGGTGATCTGGAAATCGCCTGGCATTGGAGCGCAGCCAACTACGGACCGCGGGCCGAAAACATCTATGTCACCGAACCGATCATGGTCAACGGCCGGCTTTACGCCACCGCTGGCGCCACACGCAATGTCGTGGCCATTGACCCGGGCACCGGCCAGACCTTGTGGATGTACCGTACCGAGGAAGGTGAACGCTTCGACGAGGCACCGCGCAAGAACTCGGGCAAGGGTGTTTCCTACTGGACAGACGGGGAACAGGAAGTGATCTTTTTTGTCACACCGGGCTACAGCCTGGTGGCTCTGGATGCGGAAACCGGACAGCCGCTGGAAAGCTTTGCAGACAAAGGCTGGCTGGACCTGCGCGAAGGCATGCGGTATCCACCCGAGGACGTGCGTGATGACCAGGACATCACACTGACCTTCCCGCCCACCATCATCGACGACGTCATTGTTGTGGGTGCAGCACACCTCGTGAGCTTTCGCCCGCCGCATGCACAGAACATCATCGGAGACGTACGGGCCTTTGACGCGCGAACCGGCGAGCAACTCTGGACCTTCAAGACCATTCCCGAACGTGGTGAATACGGTTTTGACACCTGGCTGAACGACACAGCGGAAACGGCAGCGGGTAATGCCGGCGTCTGGACCGCCATGTCGTATGACCGGGAACTGGGCCATGTCTACCTGCCCGTGGAATCAGCCACCGGCGACCGTTATGGCGGCCATCGTCCGGGCGACAACCTCTACACCGGGTCAGTGGTAGCGGTTGACTATCGCACGGGTGAAAAACAGTGGTACTTCCAGCACCTGCGACACGATATCTGGGACTACGACACACCATCCGCACCCGTGCTGGTGGACCTGCCCGACGGCAGCAAATACCTGGTGCAACTGACCAAACAGGCCTTTGCCTATGTGCTGGATCGCCGGACCGGGGAGCCGGTCTGGGAAATGAAAGATGTGCCGGTACCACAGACTGACGTGCCCGGTGAATGGACCGCCGATACCCAGCCCATGCCAACCAGGCCACCTGCCTATGACCGCCAGGGATTCAGTGAAGACGATCTGATCGACTTCACGCCGGAGATCCGGGCAATGGCACTGGAAGCGATACAGGACTATCGTACCGGCCCGCTCTTCAGCCCGCCCTCCTTGCTGGATGCCCCTGATGGCACGCGTGGTTTGCTCAGCCTGCCGGGCACCCTCGGCGGGTCCAACTGGGAAGGAGCGGCCTACGATCCGGCCACGGGCATGTTGTACATCCCGTCACGCACCGAACCTGCCGTACTGGCGCTGGTGCCAGGTGGTAACTTCTCCACCGTTGACTATATAGCGGGCCCCGGGCAGACCCCGCGCGTTGATGGGTTGCCGATCGTGCAACCGCCGTGGGGCCGTGTCACCAAGATGAACCTCAACGATGGCACCATTGAATGGTGGGTGGCCAATGCCGATACCCCGGACAATGTTGCCAATCATCCGCTGCTGGAAGGCGTGGATCTGGATCGCACCGGCATTCCCACACGCTCGGGCCTGCTACTGACCTCCGAACTGTTGTTTGTGGGTGAGGGACAGGGGGGCGGACCGTTCTTCCGCGCCCTGGACAAGACAAGCGGTGACATTATTGCCACCCTGGATCTGCCAGCGTCGCAGACCGGCACACCTATCACCTACATGCACGATGGCCAACAGTACATTGTCATGGCCATCAGTGGCAGTGGTGTACCGCCTGCCATCATCGCGCTGGCCTTGCCAGACTGATGCGCAGGTGATCTGCAGCCGGTGATGCGGCGTACGCTAACGGGAGCATTTAACAACTGCTCCCGTTTTTTTATTCAGAAATACAGCCACTTAAACTTATGGCCAGACCCATGACTTCGACTTATGGCCTCAGTTGCGCTATAATGGCGCACTAGCTTGATCAATTCACCATCTCTTTGCCAGGGATACAACAGAGAGTAGTACCACAAACCGTTATGAATACTTTCCAGGAAGCGCCAGCGCTTCAAGAAAGACCTCAAACCCAGGAAGAAATAACCCTCCGCACACCTGAACCCACTGATGGCGCTCCCATCCATAACCTGATCCGGAAGAGCGCTTTTCTGGATGACAATTCACTGTATTGTTATCTGGTTATCTGCACACATTTCTCACAAACCAGTGTCGTTGCCACCATGGGCGACGACGTGGTGGGCGTCATTACCGGGTACATCCCACCGGAGCAGTCAGACACACTGTTTGTCTGGCAGGTGGCTGTGGACACCATCGCGCAGAAGCGTGGCCTGGCCGGACGCATGCTGCGCGAACTGCTGCGCCGCGAGGCCTGCACCAGCGTGCAATACATGGAAACCACGGTGACCGCAGACAACAGGGCCTCACGCGCCATGTTCGAATCACTGGCACGAAAACTCGATTGCGGACTGGAGGAATCACCGATGTTTGATCGGATGACACATTTCCTTAACCTGCATGACTCGGAATTCAAATTACGTATCGGCCCGTTCGACACCAGAAGGCTGATCCAAGGAGACTCAGAATGACAGACATATTTGACAGCAGAGAATCAGAAGTTCAAAGCTACGCCAGGGCGTTCCCCGTCATTTTTGATCGTGCCGAAGGATCCTGGCTGTATGATGTGGATGGCAAAGCCTATCTCGATTTCCTTGCCGGTGCCGGTACACTGAATTACGGCCACAATAATCCGATACTGAAAAAGGCGCTGATTGAGTACATTGAGCGCGACGGCATCGCACACGGACTGGATATGCATACCCGGGCCAAGGAAATGTTTCTTGAGGCACTGGATGAGCTGATCCTCAAGCCTCGCGACATGAACTATATGGTGCAGTTCACCGGCCCCACTGGCACCAACGCCGTGGAAGCCGCTTTGAAAATTGCCCGCAACGTAACAGGTCGCACCAATGTGGTGGCCTTCACCAACGGTTTCCATGGTGTGTCCCTTGGCTCTATGGCAGCAACCGGCAATTCACATCACCGTGACGCCGCCGGCATCCACCTGAGCGGTGTCTCCCACGTACCCTACGACAACTACATGGACGATCTGGATACCATTGCGCTGCTGCGCAATCTGCTGGAGGACTCTTCCAGCGGCATGGACAAACCTGCCGCCGTGATTGTGGAAACCATCCAGGGGGAAGGCGGGCTCAACGCCGCCCGCAAGGAATGGTTGCAGGCTCTGGAAAAACTGTGCCGTCAGCATGACATCATCCTGATTGTGGACGACATCCAGGCTGGCTGCGGTCGCAGCGGACGTTTCTTCAGCTTCGAGGAATCGGGCATAAAACCTGATCTGGTCACGCTGTCCAAATCGCTGAGTGGTTTCGGTCTGCCTTTTGCCGTCACCCTGATCAAGCCGGAGTACGACACCTGGAAGCCCGGTGAGCACAATGGTACTTTCCGTGGCAACAACCACGCCTTTGTCACTGCAGAGGCGGCGCTGCGAACTTACTGGTCCGACACGGACTTCCAGGATGAGCTGGGCAGCAAGATAGAGCACCTGAACAAGCGCCTCAAAAAGATTGCCAAAGGTTATGACAGCTCGTTGATCAAGGCCAAAGGCCGCGGCTTCATGCAGGGCCTGGAGTGCCGCGATGGCGAACTGGCAGGAAAGATCTGTCGGCTGGCCTTCAAGCAGGGCCTGATCATCGAAACCAGTGGCGCCGATTCACAAGTGGTCAAATGTCTGTGCCCACTGACCATCAGCATTGATGAGCTGGACAAGGGTCTGGACATTCTGCAATCGGCTGTGTCTGAAGTACTGGGCAGCGAAGTCAGCGCTGCCAGCTAGTGCCCTGTCTCCCAGGTTCGCAACGACTGCAGTGCCGGGATGCTCAGAACGTATTGCTGAGCCCCGGCACTTGCGATGTTGTTGCCACCACCCCCAGGTAGGTGAGATTGAACGCCATGGCGGCATAGTGAATCGGCGGCCTGTTCGTAAACAGCAGGCCCACCACCGTCAGTGAGACCACCACAGATCCCATCGAACGCATCATCCAGATCTCACTGTAATCCGGCAGTAGCGGATCAGAAGCCCGCGCCAGCGCCAGAAACAGGATAACCATACCAAAAAACCAGTTCTTGATCCGGAAATAGTGCTTCTCCAGATCCAGTTCCTGGTAATATCGCAACTCAGGGGTCAGCACAAAGGTCAGCAGTACCAGCATGATGGGGGCGCTCAGAAACAGCACCATCGGACCCACCTTGAGGAAATCGTAGGCCTGGTATTCCCAGAACCCCAGGTAGTGGTAGGTCATGATGATCAACAGCCACATGGACCACCCGGCCAGCAGCCAGGGCTTTTTCACACGATGCCGATACCGGATGAGCTTGCCCCACCCCATCAGCAGCTCGGCAACGGCAAACGCCACTACAACCGAGACAAACATCATGATGAATTCGAACTTCGACACGAGTGTCATGCACTCCCTGTTGTTTTTGTTTGTTGATCAATCACGGACCATACAGTGTCGGCTGCCACTGCTCAGTCAACTTCCGCTGCCTGCCGCTGACGGAAATCGTCCAGTGCAGCGCGGTTCAACTCCTGTGCCTTGTGTTGGTAGACCAGGGCATTCAGCAGCCCCGGCAGATCTGCCCTGAACCCGTCCCGATGAAGATAGGCTGAGACCGCGCCCTGATTCGGATCCAGAGCACGCGCAATCAGGTCATCACGATGGTCCTCCGTGATAATCACTACCGGCGTCGGGCGACGCAGCGGACTGCGGCGCTCCTCCTCCCTCAGGCGAAACAGAAACTGATCTCGCATTCGTCGGTGATTGTTCCAGCCGGTGATGATACAGGACAGCCGGTTGGTCATCAGACCAAACAGGCGATTGTACTGCGCCACCGCGTCCCGGGCATTGGCTTCATTGTAGGTACTGATGCAGGTGTACATGCCGGTGACACCAATCAGCGCCGACACCTCATCCACCAGGGTGTTGTCCAGATCATAGATCAGAACAACCGGTTTCAGTTCCATATTCTCGTCATTCCTGTTGTTGTTGTTTTTGTTTCTTTTTCCGTAGCACCTGTCATTGACTCCGGATGACCACATTGGCGGAAATATCATCGCGCGTGGTTCTGGTCCGGTTGGCTGGCACAGCGGGATCCTCGTAACCGAACGCCATACCGAACAGAATCCGGGTGCCGTCCTGTATGTCAAAGGCCTCACGGACAAGATCCGGATAATCACGCATCGTGCCCATGGGGCAGCTGTGCAGACCATGCGCTACCAGCGCAAGCATCAGGTTCTGCGCATACATGCCCACATCGATGGCAACGGTTGTACCAAATTCCGGATCCATACCAATAAAGGCAATGCAGGGCGCATCGAAGAATTCGTAGTTGCGCAGCACAGCGCGCATGCGCCCTTGCCGGTCGTGGCGCTCGATACCCATTTCAGAGTACAACGCGACAGCACACTCCACCTGACGACGACGGTACTCGTCCACAAAGTCCCCACGGTACTCATAGTCCGGATTTGACGGCACACCGTCACGGACATTTTGTACCATGCGCTCGCGCAGGCGATCGCGCAAGGCGCCGGTTGCCACATACACCTTCCATGGCTGCACATTACAATTGGACGGTGCCCACTGGGCCAGCTCAAACACCTGCTTCAGCACGTCAGGCGGCACCGCCTTGTCCAGATAACCGCGCACTGACCGACGCTGGCGGATGGCCTCTACCAGACTCATGTCCGGCTCCTGGAATTGCTCACTCAATGCGACACTCCCGTTCATTTCACGACTCATCCCAGCACCTCATCCCAGCAACTGACCACCATCAACATCCACCGTGGTGCCAGTGGCATAGGCATTCTGCATAAGGTAGATCACGGCACTGGCGACCTCTTCCGGTCTCCCGATACGCGGTACCAACTGCCCCTTGGTCATCTGGGCAACACGTTCATCCTTTTCATCGCCCATCCAGTCAAAAAGCGCTGTATCAATGATGCCCGGTGACACCACATTGACCCGTTTGGGTTTCAGCTCCAGTGCCAGACAGCGCACCATATTCTCTACCGCTCCACCAACACAACTCAGGGCGCCCATATTGGGCCGGTACTTGCGTGCCGGGGCACCACTGATGAAAGTGATCGAACCGTCATCAGCCACGAACCCGGCACCAATGCGGGCGACCTTTGCATATCCCCAGAGCTTGCCGAACGCGGCCCGGAACTGCTCCTCGGTCTGTTCGACCAGTGGTATCAGGGTACGCGAGCCACCCGTTGCTGCCGACACCAGATGATCAATACGACCCACATCGCGAAACAGGGCCGTCAGACCCTCGTCGTCATGTGTGTCAATCTGCACAAAATTGATACTTTTGGCACCGGGGGCGCCTCGCGCCTTGTCCAGATGCTCCTGCGATCGACCGCCGGCCCACACTTCGGCACCCAGTGCGGCGGCGGCCAGGGCTGTGGCCAGACCGATTCCGGATGTCCCACCGATGACCACGACACGCTTCCCGCTCAGAGAACTGCTTGCTGACATTTTGACTCCTTGGCAACTGTATCCACTGGCGGTGATGTTATCACAATCGGAGCCGGTATCTGTGCCGTGTATTGATGTGATGCAGTTCTCACTATATGCTCACACACACGCCAACATCGGGCCATACACGCCATAATAATGTCGCCGTCATGGGGAAAAATCATGAGAATGACCAACACTGTCCGCCTGGTAATCCTGTCCGCTGCCGTAGCGCTGTTTACAGCATGCCGCACTGAGTGGGTGCAGTTGACACCCGAGGCCCAGGGAGTCCAGGTGGCAACACCATCAGAGGTCGCCAACTGCACACGCGCCGGCACAGCAAACGTCAGCGCACTGGACAATATAGGCTTTGTCCAGCGCAGTGCGCGCCAGCTGCAGGAGGAGCTGATCCGGCTTGCCCGCAACGAGGCAGGCGACATGCAGGCAGACCGGATTGTTGCCGAATCACCGATCAATGAAGGCCGTCAGACATTCGGGATTTACCGCTGCTCCTGACAGGCAAGGGTGGCGCCACAAACCCGGCAGATAACAACAAAAGCGCTTCACAACACCAAAACAAAAATTATCGCCCTGCGTGAAAAGGATTTACGTCAGGTCGGAGCGTAGACATGGCAAACACACTACTGGCGATGAGCAGATTCTTTGCGCGACTGCCCGCGCGCGTATGCCGTCACCGCTGGCTTCTCCTTGTTGTCATCGGCGCACTCAGTGCATTGATGGCATGGACTGTTGCAACACGGCTGAGCATGGACATGAGCCTGGACAGCTTCCTGGACCAGCAGGACCCGGCCATGCGTGCACTGAACGAGTTTCGCAGCCAATTCGGCAGCGATGACTCGGTCTTTCTGGTCTACGAAGCCGCCGACGGTGACGTGTTTTCCGAACAGTCGCTGAGTGCTGTGCATGCACTGACCGAAAGCCTGCGCAATGTCGCGGCACTCGACCCTGCAAACCTTCCAGCCCGCCTTAATGGCGTCCGCGTTGATCTGGGTGAACTCAACACCATTCGCCGGGTCCAGTCGCTCACCACCCTGCGCGTCCAGCGAGTTGACGGCGATACACTGCGATCGGAACGGCTGATTCCCTGGCCACTGCCCGAAAGCACCGCCGAGTTGGCAGAGCTGCGTATCCAGGCCTTGGCCGAGGAAGATTACCGGCTTGCGTTCTTTTCGCCGGACGGGCGTTTCGGCGCAGTGATGATCCAGACCAACCTGGGTGCCCAGCCAGTTGATGACTACGTGTCGGCAGTGGACCAGGTCGACATGGACATATCCGACAGCTTCGATTTTGACTTTGAATACAGTCCGGATGTGGTGGTGGACGAAATCCCCTACCAGACCGTGGACATGTTCGAGTATGCGGCTTTTTTCACTGCATTGCGCGCTGTCTACGGCGAATACGACGAGTATCTGCACTTTTTCCCGGTCGGCAATCCACCCCTGATGGACTGGATATACGGCGTCATGCAACAGGTGTTATGGCTGGCCCTGGGCATGATTGTGATCTTTGCGAGCCTGCTCTGGCTGTTGTTCCGCTCCGCCAGCGCCATTGTATGGCCCATGCTGATTGTCAGTCTGAGCCTGCTGTGGACGCTGGGGCTGGCAACGCTGATGGGTATGACCTTCTCCACACTGATCACGCTCACCTTCCTGCTGACCTTTGCCGTTGGCATAGCCGATTGTGTACACGTGATGAGCGCGTATTTCACGCAGCGCCGTAATGGCGATGATCACGTTACCGCCCTTTCCGAAGCCTACGACAAAACCGGACTGGCCATCCTGGTGACAACGTTGACCACCATGTGTGGCGTGCTGGCCCTGACCTTGAGCAATCTGATTCCACTTCGGGTATTCGGCTACACCGCCGCCATGGGTGTGGCTTTTGCCTTTGTGTTCACCGTGATCGTGCTGCCCATTCTGCTCAGTTTCTGGCACCCCGACCCCGATCCTGAACAGAAGCGGCCCCGGGATGTCAGATCCGCACTGCGGTACGGTCGACGCCCGCTGATCATTGCCGCCATTGCCATCCTGATTCTCACACCTCTTCTGGGTGTTGCCATTGCACTGTACGTCGGGCTGGCTATCGCCGCCGCCACGGCAGTCAGAGCCTTCCAGGACCGCATACTGCTCGCCTGCCCCCGCCTGGTGGCACGGAATCCGATGGGCGTGGTGGCAGTATTTGCCGGCATTCTTCTGGTCTCACTCTACGGCATGACCCAGGTGCGCGTTGACAGCAACATTGCTGAACTGGCCCGACAGGGCACCGAGCCCCAGGTGGCCTACTCGGTGGTCGACGAACACATGGCCGGCGCCCAGAACGTGTCCATCATGATCGACACAGGTGTCAGTGACGGCATTCTGGAGCCGGCCATGCTCAATGCCATCGACGCGCTGCAGTCACGTATCGAGCAACGGTACCCGGACCAGATATCGCGCACCTTTTCGCTGTCCAACATCGTTCGGGAAACCCATCGCGTCATGAACCATGACGATCCGGCATACGATAATGTGCCCGATGATCGTATGCTTGTGTCACAGCTGCTGTACCTGTTCAACAGCTCCAATCCCGAGGAACGCCGCGCCATTGTCTCGGACGACTACAGCCGCTCCCATATCACCATCAACGCCTACAATGCCGGTTCCTACCAGTATCAGGCGCTTTTCCAGGACCTGCATGACGAGATTGACGAGGCGTTCGCACACTTGCAGAGCAGCTTTCCCGAGTTGAATATCGAGGTGACAGGCTCGATTCCCCTGATGATGCGGGCCATGGACGAAATCGCCCAGTCCCAGTACAACAGCTTTCTGCTCGCCCTTGCTGTGATCAGTGTGATCATGATGCTGACTCTCGGCTCGGTGCAGGCGGGCCTGCTGGCGATGATTCCCAACCTGATTCCGGCGCTGCTCACCTTCGGCCTGCTTGGCCTGCTGGGACAATCACTGGACCTTGACACCCTGATGATTGCACCGGTGATCATCGGCATCGCGGTGGACGATACCATCCATTTCATGACCCATTACCGGGTGGAACTGCTGCGCACCCGCAATATGCAGCAGGCGCTGTTGAGCACGGTACAACGAGTGGGCAAAGCTGTGATGTTCACCACAATGATTCTGGGCATGGGCTTCGCGATTCTGATATTCTCGGACTACCTTGGCATGGCCAAGATCGGCTTTTTCGGTACACTGGCCATTGTGGTTGCGCTGCTGTGCGATCTGTTCCTGCTACCAGCCATGATCATGATTTTCAAACCACGCTTTGGTATAAAGAATGTTGACAGCAGTTTCGAACTGCAAGGTATACGGAGCGCCTGATGACACTGAGACTTTCCCTGCAGATCTGGCCAATACGGGCTCTGACGGTGCTGACCCTGCTGCTCGCCAGCGCCATCACTCATGCCGACGAGGCACGTCAGATCATGGAGCGGGTGGAGGAAAATCAGCGGGCCGTCTCGGACTCGGCATTCAACCGCATTCAGCTGTCAACCTGTCGTTATGGCCTGCGGGACAATCGCATCACCTGCGCGGAGCAGCCTCGCGTCAAGGCGCTTGAATCGGTTGGCATCAATACCGGAAAGGATCGGCGGGATACCCGCACGATCAGCATAATTCGCGAGCCGGCAGCCGAACGCGGCATTGGTATGCTCAGCTACACCTACGATGAGCCCGGCCGGGACAATGAGACCTGGCTCTATCTGTCCGCACTGGGCCAGGTAAAGCGGATTGCCAGCGGCAACTCGGACGAGGATTCCGAACCCGCGTCCATTTTTGGTTCGGAGTTCAGCACGGAAGACCAGGACATTGGCAAGCTTGATGAGTACAGCTGGCAGATCCTGGAAGAGAGCACCGAAAGCGGGCGTGGTGTATGGAAAATACAGGCAATACCGAACGAATACCGCGCCCGTCACAGTCGATACGCCCGCACAGTCTACTACGTCGACCAGGAACGTTATGTGGTGCTGAGATCGGACATGTACGATCGTCAGGATCGGGAGATCAAGCGCCTGATGGCCTCCCGGGTCGAGCAGATCGACGGCTCATGGGTAGCCCGGTCACTGACCATGATGAATCTGGTCAGCACCCGCCTGTCCAACATGACCCTGGTGGAAATCAACACCGGCATAGCGATACCCGACAATTTTCTTACTCCCCGCACACTGACCGATGTCGCCTTCCGCGAAGCCGAACTGCAACAATTGCGAGCCCAAGTTGACTGACAAAACTGCATCAGATCTGACCTTGCCACATGCCACTGACCTGAATCTGAAACTGATTCGGCGCCTGACTCTGGCCTGTGCCCTGCCATTAACAGCAATGTGCAGCACTACGCTTTCTGCCCAACCCGATGATGGATTCGAATTCGAGGACGACCTGTTCGGAGACAGCAGCCTGTTTGAAAGTGATCAGCGCTTTGAACACACCACTTTCCGGCTTTCACACCAGATGCTTGGCCATCTGAACCGGCGCCGGGAGCTGGAGACCAACCGGCTTGGTCTCAATGTCCGCTACCAGAATCCGATTGCGCCCGGCTGGCTGGTACAGACCAGTGGGTACGCGCGATTCTTTCTGCCGGGTGACTACGAGCATGACATCCACGGTATGCCAGCCAGGGAGTTCCGGGTCAATGAACTGTACCTTCAGCGCAGCACTGACAGTCATAGTTTCCGCTTTGGTCGACAGACCATTGTCTGGGGAGAAACCGTTGGTAATTCAGTGCTGGATGTCATCAACACCACAGAGTTCCGCGACCTGTCGATCATCGACATCGAGGATGCGCGACTCAACCAGTGGCTGCTGAACTGGGACTACTACGGCAACAATGCGACCTTCTCCAGCTTCATCAATCTGTACCCGGACTTTGACCGCGTTCCACCTGAGGGCAGCCCGCTGCGACCCGAACTGCCCTGGCATCTGCCATCGCAACCGGACCAGGACCGCAACCGTATGGAAGCCGGCACGCGCTGGAGTCGCTCGTTTACCGGCAGCGATGTGGCGATCATGGCAGCCTACCTGTATGAAAACCAGTTGCTTTACCTGCCTCCGGGCGACGACAGCCAGCGTATGCAGGCACTGGACAATGACTACTATCTGCTGGGGTTCAGTGGCAACCGCGCCATTGGCCGGCTGCTGCTGACACTGGATCTGGCGTACAGCCACGGCGTGCGCAATGCCACTTCCATGACGGTCGGGCCCAATGCCCTGGCCCCGGGTGGGATGGACAGGCAAAACCGCATTGGCACGTCGGTGGGCTTTGAATACGGCATCAGCAATACCCAGCAAATCAGCCTGAGCGTGGCTGCCGAGCGGCTGCTGGACGATGAATCACTGGACAATTCAGACATCGGCATCGAAACAACGGGCAACGTGCTGCTGCGATACAGCAACAGTGTCCGGAACGAAAACCTTCTGCTTTCAGTCACCGCCCAATCCACACTGGATGCCGACGCGGGAGTCCTCAATCTCGAAGCGGACTTCCGCGTCACTGACGGCATGTCGGTGATCGGCCAGCTGATTCTGACCCGGGCCAGTCAAAGCAGCCCCCTGGCCTATCTTGACCAGGATGTGCGCGCCGGCATCACATTCATGTTCTCGTTCTGACCATTGTTCTGATCATCGCTCCGATGACACCTCCGGCCCGGCGCCGGAGATGTCGAACATCTCCTGGTCGAACTCGTTCTCCCATTTCGCCACAGCCGTTGCCACCGACAGGTCACCGGTGACGTTGACACAGGTGCGCATCATATCCAGCGGCCGATCAAAAGGCAGTATGAATCCGATAACAAGGGCAATCTGTCCCGGCGACAGACCAATGGTGTCCATGACCGCGGCCATAAGGAAAATCGAAGCACCGGGGACCGCCGCCGTGCCAATGGATACCAGCGTGGTGGTAGCGGCAATCAGCAGGTAGTCCGTCATCGACAGATCAATGCCGAACACCTGCGCGGCAAAGATGGTGACAATTCCCACATACATGGCACTACCATCCATGTTGATGGTTGCGCCAAGTGGCAGCACCGTGGATGCCACGACCGGTTTCACACCCAGGCGGGTCTCGGCCACCATCAAACTGATCGGCAGCGTGGCTGAACTCGACGATGTCGAGAAAGCCACCAGCATGGCTTCCTTGGCGCCCTGAAAAAAGCGCAGTGGTGACTGTTTCAGAACAAAGCGCTGCAAACCGCCGTGAATCACCAGAAGATGCAGCACACAGGCAAGAAACACCGTGATAACCAGGGTGATGACCTGCATTAACGTGGTCATACCCTGTGTGCCGGACACCCAGGCGATCAGGGCAAATACACCAAAGGGTGCCATCTCCATGACCCAATGTGTGAGTTTGAGCATGACCTCGGTGCCGGCGTGCATGAAGTCGGCGACCGGTTTGCCTTTTTCGCGGATGGTGAGCACCGCCACACCAAACAGCACGGCAAAGAAAATCACGGCCAGGATGTTGCCCTCGGCCAGTGCAGCAATCGGGTTGCTGGGCACAATGTTCATCAGTCGCTCACCCAGCGGAATCGGTTCCTGCAGGGATCCGGGCTCGGCGCCGGTGATATCCACCCCGATACCCGGACGGAAAATGACCGCGAGTATCAACGCCAGTGAGATGGCCAGGCCCGTGGTCACCATGTAGATGCCCATGGTCTTGACACCCAGGGTACCCAGTTTTGCCGGGTCCCCCATGCGCACGATGCCCGAAACAATGGTGATGAACACCAGCGGCACAACAACCATCTGTATCAGACGGATAAAAAGGTCACCTATCCAGCGGATGGACTGTGCACCCTCGCCCCAGATGAAACCAACAATCACACCCAGTACCATTGCCGCCACTACCCGCTGCCAAAGCGGCGTTGTCAGCCACCAGTGTACACCTCGCTTCATCGCGCCCGTCTGCATAAAGACCTCTTGTTGTTGTGTCGTTGGATCGGCTGAAAGACTATAAAAAATACTCGCCGGGTGCCAACTGTTTTTCGATTGTGCGACAATGCGCGCCTTTTCCTGTACACCGCTCGATACCGAGGACATTATGGACGCGTGGAGCAAAGCCACAGTCATCAGCAACCGGCACTGGACTGATAATCTGTTTTCGCTGCGCCTTGACGCTGATATACAAGCGTTCGAGGCAGGTCAATACACCGAACTTGCCCTGGATGTGGATGGCAAGCGTGTGGCCGACCCCTACTCCATTCTGAGTGCGCCGGAAGAGCGCCCGCTGGAGTTCTTCTTTTATACACGCACCGAAGGCGAGCTCTCCACCGAACTGTCGCGCCTGCAAAGCGGTGACGCCCTGTGGATCAAGTCCCGTCCCGCGGGCACGTTCACGCTGCGTCATGTGGCAGACGGCGAGGTACTCTGGCTGCTGGCCACCGGTACCGGGGTTGCGCCATTTCTGTCGCTGCTTCGCACCGAAGACCCCTGGCAGCGCTTCCGTCATGTGGTGCTGGTGTACGCTGTGCGTTATCCCGATGATCTGTGTTACACGGATATTATCGATGCCCTGCAACGCCAGTACCCGGGACGGCTGACTTTTGTGCCCTTTGTCAGCCGGGTCAAAACTGAAGGTACGGTACACGGGCATATTCCGGATTGCTTGTCCCGGGGGATTCTTGAACAGATCAGCGGACAGACGCTGGCACCATCGCACAGCCGCGTGATGCTGTGCGGCAACCCCGGCATGGTGCGCGATGCGGTGTCGGCGCTGCACGCGCGCGGATTCACCGACCGCAAGGCCGGCTTTGACCAGGGTCAGTTGACCTACGAGAGTTACTGGTAGTATTACTGAAAGAACTACGGCAAAAAAGTTTTTCCGGTTCCGGAATCCATGGTATATTGCCTGCAGCCTGTCGCGCTGCCGAAAGCACTCCATTGAATGCCTGACGGTTCCGGGGACCTGATGGTTCCGGAAGTTGCCAGCCCCACACATCAGGGATACTTCAAAAGTCGCAAAAAGACACAACTTGTCACATTCTGTAAAGAAATCGGCACAATTCCGATCCCCAGCCAAACAATTCATCATGCCTCACCGGTCCAACCTCATGCTCGCGCTCCTGTCCCTTGTGGCCATTACGGTTGCCGCACTGCTGTATGCACAGAACCGGCAGCTACGCGACACCATTGCCCAATGCCAGGCCACGGAGAGCACTCTGCAGCAACACACCTCGCAGCTGGAATCCAACCTGCGCAGCGCCGCTACACAGATGCAGCAGCTGTCCAGTCTGGCCCAGGAGGCCAGTGAGCGCGCAGCGGCGTGCGAAACGGTGGATTTCTGACGGAAAATCTATACATTAAGGTAGCTCTGATCGATTGAGACCCCAGGGTTGTGTATCGTTAATGTGTGGAGTACCCGAACATGGTCCGACCAGACCAGCAGAAGTCTGCCCTCATGCAATCAACCAGCGGCAGTGCAGTATCTGACACCATCCCTGGCCAGCGGAGTCGATTGCTTGCGCCTTTACTGCTGATCACTCTTGCCCTGCTGTCCGCCTGCGGGCCTGCGGAACAAAGCGGTGAACCCCCACGCCCTGCTGCCGACCCCGGGAGTGCCGCCTACACCCTGGTTGTGTCACCTGATGCCAACGACCCCATGGGCGCCCATGTCTATGAGCTGGCCAACGGACTGACGGTATTCCTGAGCGAGAATCGTGAGGAACCCCGTTTCTACGCCGAAATCGCGGTGCGCGCCGGCAGCAAGCACGATCCGGCCGATGCCACAGGACTGGCCCATTACCTCGAGCACCTGTTGTTCAAGGGCACTCAGCAGATGGGCACACTGGACTACGAGGCGGAAAAGCCCCTGCTTGACCACATTACCGCATTGTACGAAAGTCATTTCAGGGAAACCGACCCGGCACGTCGCGACGCCATTTACGCCGAAATCAACGCCGTATCGCGTGAAGCCGCGCAGTATGCCGTTGCCAATGAAATAGACAAGATATACAACGCAATGGGCGCCAGTGGCCTGAATGCCCACACCTGGCATGAGGAAACGGTGTACCGGGTGGCACTGCCATCCAATCGCCTTGAGCACTGGGCAGCGCTGGAGTCCCACCGTTTCCGCGAACCGGTGTTCCGGCTCTTTCATACGGAACTGGAAGTGGTGTACGAGGAAAAGAACCGGACGCTGGACAATCGCACCCGTGTCTCGTCCTATGCCCTGTCCGATCTGCTGTATCCGACCCATCCCTACGGGCAGCAACCGACCATCGGGCACGCCGAACATTTGAGAAACCCTTCTCTGGTGTATATCCAGGAGTACTTCGACACCTGGTATGTGCCCAACAACATGGCCATCATGATCAGTGGCGACATAGACATCGAACAGACCATCGAGACCATTGCTGCACACTTTGGCGATTGGGAGCCGGCACCACTGCCCGAAGTCGGCCCCTGGCACGAAGATGACATCGCCGGCGTACAGTCACGCACTGTCTTCTATCCCGGTCAGGAAGAAGTGCGAATGGCCTTTCGCACGGTGCCGCACGGTCATCCTGATCAGGATGCGCTCATCGTGCTGGACATGATCCTGGACAACCGCACGGCCGGCCTGATCAACCTCAACCTGAACCAGCGCCAGCTTGTGCAGGGCGCCGGCGCCTCACCCGAGTTTCTGAACGACTATGGCTCCCAACGTCTGTGGGGCTCACCACGCACCGGCCAGAGCCTGGAAGAGGTCGAGCAACTGCTATTGGAGCAGCTGGCACTGGTGCGCAATGGCGAGTTCGAGGACTGGCTGCTGGAAGCCATCATCAATGACTTCCGCAGTATGGAAAAACGGGCGCTGGAGTCCAACAATGCCCGTGCCTCGCGCATGCGGCAGGCTTTTCTGACATATACCGACTGGCAGCATCAGGTTGCACGCATGGATCGCATGGAACAGCTGACCCGCCAGGACATCATTGATGTGGCAAACCGGTACTTCAGCGATGACAACTATGTGGTTGTCTACCGTCGCAATGGTCCGGCTGATATTCCCGAAGTGGAAAAACCGCAGATCGACCCGGTTGATATCGATCCCACACGACAGTCCGAATTTGCCACAGCGCTGCTGGCCATGCCGGTGGCACCGATAGCGCCACGTTTCATTGAAGCGGACCGTGATTACCGGATACTGGGCTACACGCCTGGCGTGGACCTGTATCATGTACCCAATCCGCTGAATGACCTGTTCACCTTCAGCATCATGATCGAGACCGGCACCGAGCATGATGACTATCTTGGCCTGGCTGCGTCGCTGCTGGGCGTGGCCGGCACGCCGGATCATGACCCCGGTGCACTGCAGCAGCAATGGTATCGACTGGGCAGCAATTTCAACATCAGCGCCGGGGCCAACACCACCACCATCAGCATCTCCGGCCTGGACGACCAGTTTGCCGACAGCCTTGCGCTGATGCTGCAACTGGTGCAGTACCCTGTCAGCGACGAACAGACTCTGGAGGAGCTCAAGGCACGTATACTCCGGGCCCGCGAGGACCGGCGCGAGGATCCTGCTGCCATCAGCCAGGCCCTGTTCCTGTACAATCGATATGGCGAGGATTCGCCGCTGCTGACCGGACTGCGCAGCGACGACATTGTTTCAGCCACACTGGACCAGCTACTGGGCCGGATACCGGGACTGCTGGACTACCAGCACACCCTGACCTATACCGGCTCGCTGACGCCTGGGGAAGTCACACAGATCCTGCAGGCACATCATGTACCTGCAGGTGAACTGCGCAGCCCGGCGCCCTATCACTTTCGGCAGGCCCAGGTGATCGACAGCAACCGGATTTACGTATTACACCGGGAAACCGCACAGGCCCAACTTCGCATCGAGTTCCCGGACGGCAGCTTTGACGAGGCGGCGACGGTGCCATCATCACTGTTTGACAATTATTTTGGTCTTGGCATGTCCAGTGTTGTATTCCAGGAAATGCGCGAGGCGCGTGCCCTGGCTTACTCTGCATCGGCCAGATACGCCCAGGGTGGTCGTCTGGGCGAGGAAAATATGGTTCTGGGCGCTATTGGCACCCAGAACGACAAGGCAGTTGAGGCACTGGAATATTTTCTGACGCTGTTCGACGATCTGCCGGTATCCAGGGAACGCTTCGCGGAAACCCGCGAATCACTGATCAACCGCTATCGCACCAACACCCTGGGTTTTCGCCAGATCCCAGGCACAGTGCGCACCTGGCAGCGCCTGGGGCTGAACGCCGACCCTCGCCCCGAGCGCTTCCGCCGGCTGCAGGACAGTGATTTGCAGGTGGTGACAGACTTCCACCGTCACCACATTGCCGACAGGCCAAGATTGATTTCCGCGGTCGGTAATCTGGACAGAATGGACCGTGAGGCATTGACCAGGCTGGGCACCGTCACGGAGATACAGATTGATGATATATTTGCCGACTGAAGCCCTTGTGCCACGCAAACGCAGCAAACCGGAGTCGCAGAAACCCTATGGTTGAGCAGTACATGGACGCCGAACCACTGAGCATCAGCAAGCTGGACAAACAGTACGGCAGAACGCAGGTTCTGCATGCCCTGGATCTGACAGTTGTACCTGGCGCCATTCACGGACTGGTAGGCCTGAATGGATCAGGCAAGACCACCACACTGGAATGCATACTTGGCATGCTGCCCTATGACCGGGGTGAAGTGTCAGTCATGGGATTCCGGCCTGACAGGCTCTGGCAGGCTGCAGGTGCGGTAATCGGCATTTTTGATACGCCCAGCCTGCATCCGGGGCTGACTGTACGTCAGACCCTGGAGCACGCCAGCATCCTGTGCCAGAAGCCGGCACGTACGCCGGCCGAAGTCGAGCAGCTGCTTGGCATCTCCCGCTACAGCAACTACCGTATCCGACAACTCTCGCTCGGCAACCGGCGTCGGGCTTCCATTGCCCAGGCGCTGATTGGCAATCCCGCCTTTGTGATTCTGGATGAACCATTCAACGGACTCGATGCGGGCGGCGTGGATGATGTACTGGCGCTGATCAAGCGCCTGAACCAGGAACACGGCACTGCTTTTCTGCTTTCCAGCCATCAACTTGCCTACCTGGAACGCATCTGCTCACACATGGCCATTCTGCACAAAGGCCGGATTGCCGTCAGCAATGCGGTGGATGCACTGTTTCCTGACCACAGCACACGCATGCAGGTGCTGTGCGACAATAGTGAAGCAGCCGCCACTGTGCTGAGCCACACCACCGGCGTGACAGTCAAGGAGATCAGCGGCAGCCGCCTGAGCCTGGAAATCGACAACACCAACGCCGCCGCCATCAACAGCACGCTGGTCACAGCCGGCATTGGTGTTCACGGTCTCAGTACAGAAAAACCCACGCTGGAAACGCTGTTTCGCCGCATCACGGAGGAGCAGCCATGAGTCGCCATGCCTTCGCCGGTTACCTCGCCGCGCTGCGCGCCGAACTCTACGTCGCACTGCGCAGCAACGCCGCTCGCGTTGTGGTCCTGTTGCCAGCGTTGATTGCCACCACCCAGCTACTGCTGGCTGGCCTGCGCAGTTCTACCCAGCAGGCTCAGGATTCACTCTTGGGCAGCAGCAGCGATTTTGCCATCGACAGTGCCTGGGGTTATTACGTCGACGGCCTGCTGACCGGCTTTACCCTGCTGACCCTGATGCTGGTCGCCTACTCGGCCTGGAACTTTGCCAGCGACCGGGACACCGGCGCCATCAGGCACCTGCTGATCCGTCGCACGAGTCGCCGCGCCCTGATACTGGCCAAATTTACCACTACCCTGGTGCTGGCAACCCTGGCGTTGGCACTGATGTTTGCCGTGGTCACCGCCACCGGTGCCTGGCTGTGGGAGTTCGGCCCGGTCGTGGAAGACGGTTTTGAACTCATTGGCACCGATGAGATACGCGAAGAACTCGGTCTTGGCATTCAGCTGGCCCTGCTGCCCATACCCGCTGCAATCGCCTTTGCACTGATGATTGCCGTATTCACACACAGTGCCACCCAGGCCGTGACCACAGCGCTGGGCCTGACCCTGGCACTGGACATCTTCAAGACATCCATGGGCACTGCGGCACAGTATCTGTACGTCAGTTACATACCCTCACTGATCGATCGTTCGTACCTGAGTGATGTCAGCCGCCTGGTGCGCGGCTATTCCGATGTGCTGCTGGACCCTGATATCCTGCAACTGAACCAGTCGGTGCCACTGCCCCAGATGTTGCTGTTTCTGATCCTGGCACTGATCGCAGTAGGCTGGAGACGTCTCTGACATGCTGAAAACATTGATACATGCCTCACGATGCCATGCCCTGGTACTGTGGATCCTCGCCCTGACACTGACCGCTTGCGTCAGCCATGAACCCCGCCAGCTGGTGCCCAGCATCAGCCTGTCTCCTGACAATGTGCTGAGCGCGGACAACACTGGCGAACCCAGGGCTGGCGGCGCCGACCTGGGTATCAGTGTGTCGGTCAACGAAAGTGACTCCCTGAGCAATGTCACCGTGTTGCCGGGCGTTCGCGTGAATTCGGTGCGCTCGGGTGGTCCGGCCGATATGGCGGGTGTCCTGGCTGGCGATGTCATTCTCAGTGTCGACGGCGAGGAAACCAATCATCCTGACACCCTTGAGGCCATCGCGTTGGCTACCGAGGAAGATCACAGTTTTAATGTCGAGATCCGCCGCAACACCGCCGTCTTCACCACGGTCATTGCGGTCACTCCCAGTCGCTCGCCACGCAGCGAACCGGTGGAGCTGTACCGCGTGGACCCGATCAGTCTGCGCGCAGGCTTCACCACCGAGCGACTGGCGCGCATTGACGCGGTGCCGGTGTCCGGCGCTCGCATTGTGCGATTCTTCCCGGAAAGCCCGCTGCCCGATGCAGGACTGGCCGTGGACGATGTCATTGTGTCGATTGACCAACAGGCCGTTGAGTCCGCCCAGGGACTGGTGAATATGATTTCGCGTGAGTATTCGCCCGGTGATCGGGTCTCAGTGGAGTACGTCCGCGACAACACACACTATGCACAGAATGTCCGGCTTTGGGACCCGGGTCGTCGACTCAGTCGCCTGAGCCTGTGGCCACTGTTTGTTTATGAAAGTTCACTCAGCCCGGACCAGACCCGTCTGACCATCGGTGACTTGTGGCTGTTCTCCCTTTTCAGCTATCAACGTAACCAGGGTGAACGTGAATACAGCGTACTCGGCCTGTTCCGCAGCGCCAGCGGCTTCGGCGAGTTGATGGAGGAATGATGAAATACGGCTGCGCGGCCCTGCGAAACCTGGTACTGGGTTCAGGACTGATGCTCCTGGCCGCCGGCGCCACCGGTCAGGCCAACTATGTATCATCAGAAATACCGGCACCGGAATGGCCTGATGAGATTGTCATCGCAGACATGAACGGCAACGGTCGCCAGGACATCCTGATCCCCGTCTGGTCACCGGAAAATGGCCGCGAGCTGGAAATCTACCTGCAGCAGGGTAATGGCCGCTTCTCGCCGGATGCGTCGCGACGCGTGCGTATTCCGCCGGAGGTGGTCGCTGTGGCGCTTGCCGATGTGCGCAGCATGCCGGGCGACGAACTGTTGCTGTTCACCAACAGTGCGGTCTTCAGTCTCTCCTCCGCCATACCCTCACTGAGCAACAACGTAGTGGAACTGTTCGACTGGCAGCTGGTAGCCTCCGTGCCGGACCGTCGTCATATTCACTTTCTGCCACGGCCGACCGACCTGACCGGTAACGGACATGTTGACCTGCTGTTGCCCGGGCGTGAAGGTTACGGTCTGTTTGAAGGCCTTGGCGAGGACAGGTTTCAGGCCCTGCATCAGTTCACTACGGTCAATGAAGCGCTGGACCCGGCAGAATTGCCGCCTGCCGCCGGGCGTTTCAACACAGACATCACCATCAACCAGCGCGACGGGCTGACCGTCAATATCGTGCCCCGATCGGCCTCAGCGTTCGAGGATTTTGTCCAGGATTGGCGCCAGACCGGTAATCGTGGTGCATTGCTTGAATCACGACAGGGGATACCCGGCGCCTTTACCGCGCGCATCAACAATGATGCCAGTGGCGATATTGTCTACATGAACATTGGCAACGATCTGAGGGCCCAGGTCAACGTGCTGAGCATTCGCAACGCAGAGCCCCTGGACACAGCACAGCCCTGGTCGGCGCCGGCTGACGCCGAAGGTGAATATCACCTGATGGACCTGACCGGCAACACCATGGATGATGTGGTGCGTATTGTGGAAGAAGACAGTGACTGGGTGATCTACTTCTACATCAACCGTGACGGCCGCTTCGACTTTGACAACCCGGCCCAGGTGATGCGGTTCTCAGGCTACGATCTGCGCCTGGATGCGGTGGATGTAGACGCTGACGGGATACCGGATCTGAGCATCAGTTACTATACCATTCCGGTCACCAGCCAACTGCGCAATCCCAGCATTGTGCGCACCCAGCTTCTCTACCGTGGACGCGGTGGTGAGGGCCAGCTCTTTGCCTCGCGTCCGGACTCGCGACTGGACGAGAACTTTTCGGCCAGCAATGTACGCGCGCTTTACGAACCCATGCACCTGCGGGCAGACATCAACAATGACGGGCGCATCGACGCACTGTATGTTGCCGACGACGGCACCCTGTCTGCCAAACGCATAGACGACAGCCTGCGACTGTCCAGCTCCCCGTTCTGGCGCCATGTGCCAAACCGAAGCATACTCGGCTTCGAGATACTCGACATGAACGGCAACGGCATACCCGATATCGTGCTGCATCATTCAACTGCCACCACAGTCCTGATTTCATCACCATGAGTTATCATCACGCAGTCAAGCCAACATGCCTTCAAGCCAGATATTCATGGCCTGCAATTCTCGTCTCCACGCTGCTGGCCCTGATCATGGCGCCTGCGAGCATGGCCGGACTGGACGGTTACCAGCAGTTTGATTTCACCCTGCCGCCGGACACCGAGCGCATGCTGGTGATGGACGCCAACGGTAACAGTCTCAGCGACCTGGTGATTGTGTCAGGCAACACGATCAATCTGCACCTGCAGGATCCGGACACCGGTTTTGACTTTGAGCAGGCCAACTCACAGATCAGCCTGCCGGGCACATCTGCAGGATGGGATATCAGCACATCCTTCGCTGGCGCCACAATGACCGTGCTCGCCCTGATTGACGGCGAACAGGTGCAGGCCTGGACTCTGGAAAATGGCGTTTTTTCCGAGCCTGTCACGGTACTGGAGAACGCCGGCGGGTTTCTTGGCCCGGGTGTGCACCAGCTTGCTTTCAGCCGGGACATCAATCGCAGCGGACAGGATGACCTGATCATCCCCGGTGCCGGCGAATTGTTGCTGTACATCCGCAACGAGGACGGCAGTTATCAGCGTGGACTGAGCATACTGTCGGAGATGCGTCTGAGCACGTCATTGAACGAGGGTCGGGACTTCAACAACAGTGTCGGGCAATCGGTCACTATCCCGTCATTGCAATTGCGCGACGTCAACGGTGATGGGCGCCCTGATCTGATATCAGACACCAATGAGCGCCTGGACGTGTTTCTGGCCAGCTCACGCGATGGCGAAGACTACTTTCCCACTGAACCATCGTTTTCCATTGACCGGGTCGCCATACGGGAGCGACTTGGCGCCTTCGATGTGGACCAGATCGATTTTTCGAATCTGACCGGTATTCTGGCACTCACCCACGAAGAAATTCTGCAGGACGTCACCGGCAATGGCATAGACGATGTCATCATGCGTGAGGGTGGCCGTGTGGCATTGTATCTGGGCAGTGAAGATGGTGTGGACTTCAGTACACCACAACAGATACTGCGTTCAGGTGGCAATGTGCTGACCACCTTTCTGCACGACGAGAATGAAGACGGCCGCCCGGATCTGTGGCTTTGGCGTGTGGAGCAGGTATCCCTTGCCGATGTGTTTCTCTGGCTGGCCATTTCCGGCAGTATCGATATCGAGGCCTTTGTCTATCACAACGAAGGTGACAGCTTTGCCCGAAGACCGGCCCGACGCATTACCGTGACGCTGCGGTTTCCCTCGGCAGTTCGCATGATCAGCTCGGTGCGTGACATCCGCAGTCGGGCGCGCGACATGGACATGGTCATACCGGCCACACGTGCCAATATCGGCAACAGCGAAATGCAGGACCTGCTGGTGCTGCTCAACGATCAGGTGGAGATTTTTCTCAACGCCCTGGCACGCGAACCCGAGGCCGAGGAAGACCGCTTTCTGGCCTCACTGGACTACAGCCGCAACCGCAACAATTATGAAATCGACATCCGCCGCATCATCGACAATTTTGAAATCGACATCAACCGCGATGTACAGGCCGTCGGCGGTCGCTCGCCGGACGCTGTATTGCCGTTGCCAATATCCCAGCAACGTGGCGATATCATGGTCATGGACCTGAACAACAATGGACGCGATGACATACTGGTATTTCTTGAACGCAGCAACGATGCACTGACCGGGATGCTGCTGTTATCCGGAGGTAGCTGATCATGAACAAGGTTGTCTGGATCGGCTTCATCTGCGCGCTGATTTTTGTCAATCTTGTGGCCTGGCTCGGCGAACGCTACACAGGCATCCATATCGCAATCCCCTACCGCCTGGCCATCGTGCTGGGCATCACGGCCATCATTACGGTCTTTTCCGCTGCCTGGCAGCTGGTCATGAAGGCCGAAGAGGAAAAACCTCGCAGATAGCCACATGGCGACTTGATACAGATCAAACTTTCCCTCGCTGACTCCCTCTAACATGACACACTGCCAATGCGTACCACTTGTTCCACTTTCTGTATCATCATGATAGGCTTTCTGTTTCATGAACGACTCACGCACGGTGCTGACCCCTGACAACTGGCAATGCCTTGTTGACATACAGCGCGAAACCTTTTCCCTCCGTGATTCGGATCTTTTTAATACCCTGTGCACCCGGCTCATCAGTGCGCTGAACGCGAACTACTGTATTGTCGGAGAGATCCGGGTGACGCCGGACAACCAGGCTCAGGTGCATAGCCTTGCTGTCGCCTTCTGCGACAACACAACACCCGTACTGCTGGACAACTTCAGTTATCCGCTGACAGGCACGCCGTGCAAAGACGTTGCTGACAGCAAGGTCTGTGTGATCCCTTCCGGGGTGACCGAACACTACCCTGCCGATCAACTGCTGGTGGAAATGGGCATAGAAGCCTATGTCGGCGCACCCCTGACAGGACAGGACCAAAGCGTCCGGGGAATTATCAGCCTGCTCTACACACATGCACTGTCTCCCGGGGAATCGGCCAGGGCGGCGTTTTTTCTTGAGATGGTTGCACTGCGCTGCGCCACGGAGCTCAATCGCAAGCAGGCCGAACAGGAAATCAGCAAGCTGCTGCAGTCAATCGAATCCAGCCCGATCGCTACCGTCATGACCGACCCTGCGGGCATCATAGAATACATCAATCCGCGCTTCACCGAGCTGACCGGCTACAGCAAGGCCGAGGCGATCGGTATGGGGACCAACATCAACTCCTCCGGCGAAACGCCGGAGGAGGTGTACGATGTCATGTGGCAGAGCATTCTGTCGGGCCAACAGTGGCAAGGTGAATTGTTGAACAGGCGCAAGGACGGCACCAACTACTGGGCACGAACCACCATTTTTCCGATCCGTGACCAACAGAACCGTATTACCAATTTTGTCAGCCTGCAGGAGGATGTATCCGAGGCGCGCTCGATGGTACAGAAAATGTATCATCAGGCCACCCACGATCAGTTGACGGGATTGATCAACCGACGCGAATTCCAGCGAAGACTGACACTGGCCATTGACGATGCGATAAGGAATGACACCTGCCACTCATTGTGCTTTCTGGACATGGACCAGTTCAAGGTGGTGAACGACACCGGCGGGCATATCGCCGGTGATACACTCCTTAACCGGATCGGTCGCACACTGCTCAGCCATATTCGCGCCAACGATACAGCCGCGCGCGTAGGCGGCGACGAGTTTGCACTGATACTCGGGAAATGCCCGCCGGAAAAAGCCATGGACATCTGCGAGAGCATTCGCAGCGCCATTGCCAGCCATCATTTTATCTGGGAGGACAAGGTCTACACTGTGGGCATCAGCATCGGCATTACCGCCATCAACATCAACACACGGGACTCTATCGAACTGATGAAGCAGGTGGATACTGCCTGTTATGCATCCAAGGACAGCGGCAGGAACCGAATCTCGCTGTATCGCGCGGATGACAGCACGGTGCAGCGGCGGCGCCAGGAAACAGACTGGGTACCGAGGATCACGATGGCATTGAAGGAGCGCCGTTTCCGATTGTTCATCCAGCCCATCATTGCACTGGATAGCGCCGAGGATGTCCGACCACACTACGAAGTCTTGATACGGTTACAGGACCAGTCGGGCAATCTGGTGCAGCCGGCAGATTTCATGCCCGCAGCCGAGCGCTACGGCATTGCTCCGCTGCTGGACCGGACCGTGTTTGATGCATCCTATACGTTTCTCAGGGAAAACCCCGATACGCTGAATCGTATAGCCTCACTCTCCCTCAACCTGTCCGGCGCCTCCATCAGTCATGATGGGCTGTTAAGCCATATCATCGATGTCATCAGCACAGGCCCGGTGCAGGCTTCGAGGTTCCAGTTCGAAATCACTGAAACAGCCGCCATTTCCAACATCATCGAAGCGCGGCGGTTCATGCAGCAGTTGCGCGCTATCGGTTGCAGGGTTCTGCTGGACGATTTCGGCCGCGGTCTGTCATCGTTTGCCTACCTGAAGAACCTGCCGGTGGACACGCTGAAAATAGACGGCATGTTCATCAGGGAAATGCTGAAGAACAAGGCCGATCATGCCATGGTGCGTATGATCAACGAGCTTGCCCATGCCCTGGACATTCAGACTGTTGCCGAGTTTATTGAAGAGCAGGCTACGCTGGACTGCGTCAAAGCCCTTGGTATTGATTACGCCCAGGGATTCCATATTGCCCGACCAGTGGATATTGCCTCACTCTGTGCCAGCACGAACGACACTACAGCGGCCATACCCAAAGCAAAACCGGAATGCTGACTGCCACAATCAGAATTTCAAGGGGTAAACCCAGGCGCCAGTAGTCCCCGAACCGAAAACCGCCCGGACCCAGAATCAGGGTGTTGTTCTGGTGCCCGATAGGCGTCAGAAACGCACAGGAAGCGCCGATGGCCACCGCCATCAGGTACGAGTCCGGGTTCACCCCCAACTGAGCGGCCGCGCTGATGGCCAACGGGCACATGACCGCCGCCGTGGCGGCATTGTTCATGAAATCCGACAGTGTCATGGTGACAATGAGTATCACCGCCAGGGCAATGACAGGCGACCCCTGTGCCACCGCATCAAGCAGGAAAGCGGCAATGACATCAGCAGTGCCCGTGGCTGCCATGGCACCGGCCACCGGCAACATGGCAGCCAGCAATACAATGACAGTCCAGTCCACCGCCTGATACACCGACCGCGGCGGTATCACCCGCAGCGCCATGTAGGCCAGCACCCCGGCAGCAAAACTGACGGCTGCGGGCACCAGACCCAGGGCTGCACCACCCACTGCACCCAGCAACACAACAACTGCTACGGTGGTCTTCTGTTTGTCTGGCACCCGGATATCGCGGGTGGCCAGCGGCACACAGCCAAAATCAGCGGCAAAACCGGATACCGCTTCCGGTACACCCTGCATCAACAGCACGTCACCGGCCTGCACGGCAGTGGATCGAAGGCGCTTGATGGATCGCCGACCCTGCCGTGAGATGGCCAGCAGGTTGATGCCGTAGCGGGTACGCAATTCAATATCGGTGGCGGACCGGCCAATCAGAAATGAACCGGGCATAACCACCAATTCCTGGATCACCAGGTCATCACGCGGCACGGCTTTCTCGGTTTTCTCGGACTTCCCGGACTTTTCAGCCTTGCCGCGCTCACCCTTGCTCTCTTCACCCGCGACCTCACTGCTTGTCCCGGGTGCCATTGCCCGGGAACCGGCCCCCTCGTCGCTGCGCTCTGCGGCGACCACATCCTTGCCCTGTCCAGCGGGTCTGGCCGCTGCCACAGCATCGGCGTCCGTGTTGGTTTCCTTGTCCGCCTCCGGTCCGTTGTCGTTTTCCTTATCCTTGTCTTTATCCCTGTCCTTATCCTTGTCCTTGTCCTGCGGAACCGGCACCTCTTCCTCCAGTTTCAGCCCGACGCTGGACAGCACCGCAGTCAGGGATTCGGGTTCGGCTTCGATGATCAGTATGTCGTCCTCGCGCAGGATTCGGCGCGAATAGGGCGCGATCACGCGCATTTCACCCCGGGCCAGCCCGACAATCTGCGCATCGGCCTTCTCCAGAGCCACTTCCAGCTCGCGCAGCGATTTACCCACCGCCTTGCTCCCGGACACAATACGCACTTCGGTCAGATAGGTCCCGGTATCAAAACTGCTCGAATCTGACTGCTTGCGATTGGGCACCAGGCGCCAACCAATCAGACCGATAAAAATCACACCAACCAGGGTTATGGCAATTCCCACTGGGCTGAAATCAAACATGCCGTAACTGCCGAGACCCGTCTCAGCACGAAAACCGGACACGATCAGGTTCGGCGGTGTTCCGATAAGGGTGGTGGTCCCGCCAAGAATGGAGCCAAAGGACATTGGCATGAGAACGCGCCCTGGCGGCAAACCCTGACGATGGGCCATCTGCAGGGCAACCGGCATGAGCAGGGCCAGTGCGCCGACATTGTTCATGAAACCCGACAGCGCGGCAGCCAGCGCGGAAATTGCTGCAATACTGACAATCTGGCTGGCATCGGTAGGCAGGATCTTCTGCGCCAGGGCATCCACAGCGCCTGTGGTCTGCAGTCCGTAACTCAACACCAGCACACAGGCCACGGTCACTACGGCCGGATGGCCAAAACCTTCAAAGGCAAGTTCGGCCGACACCAGTCCGGTTGCCACACAGGCCAACAAGGCTCCAACGGCAACCATATCGTGCCGCCACCGGCCCCAGATGAACATCGCCATGGTGGCAATGAGAATGCCACAGATCGTCAGTTGTTCGGCTGTCATCGGTGTCGGCTCCCGGTGGCCAATCTGCAGGTCAATGCATCAGGTATTGGAACATGCCGTGCTTCAACAGATCAGAAACCCCGTAAATCAGAGAGCCAATGCATCGACCCCTGCCCGGGCGATCTGTTCGTCCTGATCGGCTCGCACACCTGACACCCCGACAGCGCCCAGCACCTGCCCATCCACCATGATCGGCAAGGCGCCTTCCAGCAACACCATGTCCGAGGAGACTGAAAGGAAACCCTGACGGTTCGGTACCATGTCCTGGAATACCTTGGATGGCGCACCAAATCCGGCCGAGGTGCGAGCCTTTCCTATGGCGATGTCGATGCTCGCCGTGCGCGCTCCGTCCATACGCACCAGATTGAGCAGGTGGCCGCCATCGTCCACAATGGCAATGACCACGTTCCAGCCATTCTCCCGGGCTTCTTCCTGGGCTGCCGCCATGATGCTTTCCACGGCTGCCTGGGTCAGCATCTTGCGCTCCGCCAACTGCGCATGCGCCCCGGTTGCCACACTCGCCAGCATTGCCAGCATTGCCACTGCCGTAAATTGTCGAATCGCTTTCATCTGTGCCTCCTGAAACCAGACTGTAAGTGCCTCATTAGACTATATCGCCGTTGCGTGGAGCAACCATCGTCTGGCTCAGGTAAAGAATCTCTTGTCCGGGAAGTTTTGATCCACTAATCTTTGGCGCGTGAGCACAATGTCAGTTATGCTCTGCTGTGCCCTGTTTCGAGGCGATCGCCCGGACAGGCAAAGGCACAGACCCAGATCAGAACAACCACGAGGAATTCACCTTGAAAACCCTGACCAGTCCAACCCGAAGCCTGCTGGCTGCCTTTTCCGCGCTGATGCTGATGGCAAGCGCTGCCCTGTTACCGATCACGGCGACTGCTGATGACCACGGCCCGGTATTCGAGCTGCGCATCTACACGGCCACCCCTGGCAACCTGGAGCCACTGCTGAACCGTTTCCGCAATCACACCACAGCCCTGTTCGAGAAACACGGCATGACAAATGTCGGGTACTGGGTCCCAACCGATGGAGATGAGGCGGAAAACACCATTGTCTACGTGCTCATGCACGAGAGCCGGGAGGCGGCCAATGCGTCCTGGCGGGCCTTTGCCACAGACCCGGAGTGGCAGGCGGTGAACGAGGCATCAAATGCTGATGGAAACATCTTGCAGAGTGTTGACCGCAAGTACATGACTGCAACCGATTTCTCTGCCATTCAGTAATCGGTACAACGGATGGACCTCCCCCATTACCGCTGCATCAAACCACGGTAACGGGGGCGGGTGAACCATCAGCGGCACCCGGTTCAGAACCGGTAACGCACACCCAGACGGTACACAAACGGATCAACATCAATGGAACGGCCACGCAGATCTGCGCCGCCCACATTGTACCGGGCGTTGGTCTCCACACCCGCGTAACTTATTTCGCCGAACAGCGCCACATTCTCGGTCGTCCAGACATCCAGCCCGGCACCGACCAGCCAGCCGGTCGCATCGCTGATGGACAGGCTGATATCACTGGTACCCAGTGCACTGATCAGTTCCGGTGAGGGCCGCTCGCTACCAATCATCAGATGAATCAATCCTGCCTGCACGTACGGACGGATCGGGCCATCCTCTGTGAAGCGATACTGGGCCGTGGCCGTCAGCACATCCAGCTCAAAGCGACCGACATTACCAATGCCCAGCCCGCTTTCAGTTGCACTGTGTGTCAATGCACTACTGTAGGTGATACCGGCTGACAGCATTGGGTTGAAACGCCAGGACGCACCAACAAACCAGCCATTGTTGCTGTCGATGTCAGTCACCCGTGAGCCCAGGCCTGCACCGTCCAGTGTCAGCTCATTGCTGCTCACGCTGTTTGGCGCCACCTGCACAAAACCACCGGAAAGTTCTATATCGGCTACAGCCGATGTGGAGAACATCATGGCTATCGCGGTTGCGCTCGCTGCACCAGTTACTGTCTTTAGCATGATCTCATACTCCTTGCCTGATAAAGTTCTGTGTACTGAACACCATTCAGTATCAGACACTGTTACGGCACGCCGATTCACCACAGATCACAGATATCAACGAAGTTGATGGGTTGGATCGGATTATGTGATGAAATCCGCGCCCGACTTGGCGCCAGGGGCAACAGGAGGCGGTTCGTATTGTAGAGAAGGCAAAACAAGCACATCCAGGTTTTCTGAAACGCCAGTTCCTTATCGACAGAAATCACTGCACTGCCCGTGGTCAGGCATGTGCACCGGCAAGTACACGGGCAAACACATCGCGATCCACATTGCCACCGGAAGCCACCAGCGCAATCCGTCGCCCGGCATTCTTTGATCGCTCCTGAACGGCAGCGGCCAATGCGGCCGCACCAGCGCCTTCACAGACATTGTGCGTGCATTCGAACATGACACGCATGGCATTGGCCACCTCCTCATCGGTGACCTCTACCATGCGATCAACCCCTTGCCAGATCATTTTCATTGCATCGGGTTCCGGTGTGCGGCACGCCATACCATCAGCCAGCTTTGTACTGACTTCGGCTTCTGTCAGCGTACCAGTGTCGAAGGATCTGGCATAAGCCCTGGCGTGGGCTGACACCACACCCACCACCTGCGTTCGCAGCCCCAACAGGTCCCGCACACTCAACATGCCACAGATACCAGAACCAAGACCGATCGGTACATATACAGTATCCACACGTTCAACCGAACGAAGCAGTTCCAGAGCGTAGGTTGCAACGCCGGTAACCAGCAAAGGATGAAACGACGACACCATGTGCAGGGAGTGTTCGGCAGCCAATGTGTTGGCATACTCCCGGGCAGCCTGGAAGTCCGTACCATATTCAATCAGTTCGGCTCCCAGTGCACGCATGGCCTCGTTCTTCTCCCGACTGTTGCCATGTGGCACCACAATGGTGGCAGGTACACCGTACTTCTGCGCAGCAAAGGCAACTGACTGGCCATGATTGCCGCGGGTGGCACTGATCACACCCGCAGGCAGATTGCCGCTGCGTTGAAGGTGGGAGAAGTAAACCAGTCCACCGCGGATCTTGAATGCGCCCACAGGTGTATGGTTTTCATGTTTGACCCACGTCTCGGCACCCAGGTGCCTGCCAAGCAGCGGCCAACAATACTGTGGCGTGGCTGGCAGGGTCCGCCGCACCACAGTTGCCGCGTCTTCGATGTCCGCCAGTGTGATTGTCATGCCTGTTGCTCTCCGATGTTCACTGCCCGTGTATGGTTTTGGCCATTATGGCGCCAAGCGCGTATGATAGTCATCTATCGCTTCCCTCCACAGAGAACCACCATGAACGACAAATCCGAACGCCGGCTTTCCGATGATCCTGAACACAATTATGAGCTGTTCATCACCGAAGTGCTTGAAAAGGGACAGGTATGGGGTCTGAAGAATGACGAAGGCTGGGCCTTGTGCGACTCGATAGAGTTCGAGGAAACCGATGTCTTCCCCTTCTGGTCCAGTGAGCATGACGCCCGGGCCCAGTGCAGTGGTGACTGGGCAATCTACGAAGCCAGCGCGCTGACGCTGGACGAGTTCCTGCAGGACTGGCTGCCGGGCATGCATGAGGACGGCGCCATGGTCGGGCCCAACTGGGACAGTGAGCTCAATGGCCTGGAAACAGAACCCCGGGATCTGGCCGAGCGCCTGGGTGGGCTGGACGCGCCATCAGACAACTGATTTTCCTGTACAATACCAGCCTGACGTGACTTCGACACAGGAAATACCGAGATGCCAAACACCTGTTCGCTTGCAGGCCTGTTTTCCGTAACGGCGCTGCTGCTCAGTGCCTGCTCCGGGCAACCGGAGGGTTTTCCGGAAGAACCCAGACCACTGGAAAACCCGGCGGTCTACCAGAATCAGCAGGGGCCGTTCCGCAGTGAAACCGTGCAGATCGTGTTGCAGCCAACCGAGCGCACCGAAGTCAAGTCCATCATGGACGCCGACCAGGTCATCATGTACCGATGGAATGCCAGCGCACCGGTATACGCGGACTTTCACGGCCATGACCCGGATGATGATTCCTACTGGTACCGCTACCGGGAACAGGAGGCCGGCATGGGCTCATTTGGCAGTCTGGTGGCACCGGTCGGCGGTGAACATGGCTGGTACTTCCGTAACGATGGCAACAGCGAAATTGTCATCGACCTGCGTATCAGCGGTTACTTCAATGAAATTCAGGACTTTGGAATTTTCGAATCGCCAGAGTCGTCTGAATGACCGGTGTCCGGATCACTGACAACCACCTGATTACGGCCTGCGTGTTTGGCCTCATAAAGCGCCAGGTCCGCGCGTTTGAGTGTCACCAGAATCTCCTCACCCTTCTGATGCACCGCCACACCCTGGGATACCGTTACCTGCTTGCCATCGGGTAACTCGGGAAAGTTCAAGCCGGAAATCAGGCTCTGAACGCGCAACAATGCCGAGAGCGCCACATCGGGCGCGGTTTCCGGCAGGATGATGACAAACTCCTCCCCACCAAAACGCCCGATGAAATCGCCCTGACGCATCGAACCCTGCAGGGCCCGGCCGATACGGCAGAGCACCGCGTCACCCACATCATGGCCCCAGGTATCATTGACGTCCTTGAAATGGTCCACATCCAGCATGCTGATGCACAGTGCATTCTGATTCGGGTCACGTCGCTGGGCGCGCGACTTCTCATGCACCAGCCGCTCCATGACCGAGCGCCGGTTGGGTAACTGGGTCAACGGATCACGTGTTGCCAGATCCTTGAGTTGCACATTCTGTTCCCGCAGCTTGCTGCGCAGACCGGCAATATAACTGCCCAGATAGGCCACCAGCATCAGCACCGCACCATAGGCGAACACCACCACCGATTCAACCCGCCAGTCGATACGCTCTGGCGCCCACAGATGCAGACTGCCAAGCAGCACGAGATAGGCGCTCAGGATCACACCGCCTACCACCAGCATGCCCCGCCGACTCAGGGCAAACATGCCGTAGAGCAGCCCACCCGTGGCCAGCAGCAGAAATATTGTACGTGCCTGGGGATCAGTAACAAAAAACATCAGGTACACCGCCGGCCAGATAGGCATAACGATCTGCGCTGCGGTAAGGGAAGGATCACGGAAACGGAGGTTGAAACCGGTTTTCAGCATCAGGACCAGGCTGATGTCGATCAGGACAATCATTGCCAGGTACTGCAAGACCGGATCCAGTGGCACCAGGTCGAAGCCATAAAGACCAGCCACGACCACGAGGGTAAAGGCCTGGCTTACTAACCCCCACATCATGCGATGAAGGCGCAACGCCTGTGCATCGGCGACCGAATGGCCGCTCTCTGTTGTCACGGATCGTCCACCTGTTTTTATGATTTCCTTTTTCACAGTTGTACCCGTTTACACCGTTTTTTACAACCGCCTCTCAATACGAGCGCGGTTGTCCCAGAACCTTTTCCGCGATGAAGTTACGGATCATTTCCTGGCTGACTGGCGCAATACGGGGTATCAATACCTCACGGAACAGGCGCTCGACATCGTACTCACGCGCATAACCCATCCCGCCGTGCGTCAATACCGCCCGTTCACAAGCCTTGAAGGCCGCTTCTGCGGCCAGGTACTTGGCGGCATTGGCCTCGGCACCACAGACCTGCCCCGCGTCGTAAAGACTGGCGGCCTTGCAGGTCATCAGCCACGCCGCTTCCAGTTCCATCCAGCACTCGGCCAGTGGATGGGCAATGGCCTGGTTCTTGCCAATCGGCCTGCCGAACACAACGCGCTCACGGGCATAGGCTGCAGCGCGTTCCAGGGCCGCCTGGCCCATACCCACTGCCTCGGCTGCCACCAGTATGCGTTCAGGGTTCAGCCCGTGCAGCAGACAACGCCAACCATCACCTTCCTCGCCGATACGATTCTCCAGCGGTATTTCCAGACCATCTATGAACAGCGCGTTGGAATCCACCGCCGCGCGGCCCATTTTGGCAATTCGGCGCACTTCAATCCGGTTTCTGTCCAGTGGCGTGTAAAACAGCGTCAGGCCATCGGTTGGTTTCTTGCAGTCGGCAAGCGGCGTTGTGCGCGTAATGAGCAATATGTGGCTCGCCGATTGCGCCGTGGTGGTCCACATCTTGCGCCCGTGAACGATATAAAAATCACCTTCGCGCTTTGCCCGCGTTTCCAGCGCCGCGGTATTCAGGCCGGCGTCCGGCTCGGTGACTCCGAAACAGGTACGCTCCTGACCCGAGATCAGCGGCGGCAGAAAACGCTGCTTCTGCGCCTCGGTTCCGTACACCACTATGGGATGCGGACCAAACAGATTCATGTGCACAGCAGAGGCACCACTCATGCCCGCGCCGGAGCGGGTGATGCCATGGGCCAGCAGTGCCGCTTCGGTAATACCCAGCCCGGCGCCACCATAAGCTTCCGGCATCGCAATGCCGAGCCATCCGGCGCCGGTGATGGCTGCCACAAACTCCTCGGGAAAGCGGGCATTTGCGTCGCAGTCACGCCAGTAGGGCGCGTCAAACCTGGCGCACAGTTGCGCCACAGCCTGCACAATGTCACGCTGATTGTCGTTCAGATTGAAGTCCACGCTGAGCTCTCCCCCTCAGAACTGCCCGGCACCCCTCGATTACAGTGTCCCGGTGCAGTGTCCCATTACTGTGTCATTGACCCTGCAGAATTGCAGGTTTATGCTTTCGCCCGGTTATACACGGCCCGCCTTCGGCGGTATAGCCCCACTTGCAATGACTGGTGTCCCGGATCATGCGCGGAAAAACCGTCAACAGTGCCATTGTGTTGCTCATTGTTGGCAACGCGCTGGCTGTCATCTCGGATGTCTTTGTCAAAGTCATGGGGGCGGGAGCACCGGTCTTCCAGTTCGTTTTCATCCGTAGTGTGCTCACAGTGGTTCTGCTACTGCCGTTCTATCGCCAACTTACCATGGCGCGTCCATTCCAGGGTCTTGGCGTGCACGCGCTGCGCTCGCACCTGCACCTGATCGGCATAGCCTGTATGGTGGTGGCGCTGACTTCCATGCCACTGGCCACTGCCAATGCGGTCTTTTATGTGTCCCCCCTGCTGGTCATGATTCTCGCGGCGCTGCTGTTCCGGGAACGCTTGACACTATGGAGCATGCTGGCCGTGATCAGCGGTTTTCTGGGGATTCTGGTGATCCTGCGCCCCACAGAGTTCAGCTGGGTGGCTTTGAGCGCCCTGGGCGCAGCATTGGCGCTTGCGCTGAATGCCTTGTTGGTACGCCGGTTGCCAACAGACCAGTCCACAGTACACAAGCTCTACCTCAATTACCTGTTGATGTTGCCCGTTGCTGCGCTGGCCATGTGGTGGGAAGGCGCGGCCTGGAATCCGGCGGTCCTGATCAGTGCACTGGGTTCGGCTATATTCATACTCGGCTACAACATCACGGTACTGCTGGCCTACCGTGTTGTGGCAGCGAACCAGGTCACCAGCGCGGAGTATACCGGCCTGATCTGGGCCATTGCCATCGGCTGGATCTGGTTCGCAGAAGCCCCGGATCTGTGGTTTGTCGTCGGCAGCGCAATGATCGTTGTGCCCCTGATATTGCTGGGCATGCAGCATCGGCAGCGCATACCCGCGCAAAGTCATACACTGGCCGATGATCGGCTTCGCGAACAATGACGTACTCCGGTATAATCAGCAAAATCCCTGAACTGTATCACCACAGGACCTGTTCACATGGCCGAAAAACGTAGTCCGGCAATTCCAAGCGGCACCAAGTTCCGCAGTGAGCAGGGATTTTCCGCCATCAAGGACGGCGTAAAGCGCTCCGCCTCTGTGGAATCCCACACACCACCACAACGCAAACCGGGTTGGCTTCGGGCCCGTGTGCCGGCCGGTGACCGCTTCCAGGCGGTGAAACAGAATGTGCGCGAACACCGCCTCAGCACTGTCTGCGAAGAATCCCACTGCCCGAACATCGGAGAATGCTGGAACAATGGCACCGCCACCATCATGGTCATGGGGTCGGTCTGCACCCGCACCTGCCGCTTCTGCGCCGTGGACACCGGCAATCCCGGCGGCTGGCTGGACAGCGACGAACCGGCACATGTCGCCGAATCGGTAGAACTCATGGGCTTGCGGTACATCGTGCTGACGTCTGTGGACCGGGACGATCTGCCCGACGGTGGTGCCGCACACTACGCGGCCTGTGTGGCTGCCATCAAGGCACGCACCCCGACGGTGAACGTGGAGGCGCTGACACCGGACTTTTCCGGCGATCTGAGCGCCGTGGCATTGGTTGTGGACTCAGGACTCCAGGTGTTTGCACAGAATGTGGAAACGGTGGAGCGCCTGACACACCCGGTACGCGACCCGCGCGCCGGTTATCAGCAGACGCTGGACGTGCTGGCCTTTGCCAAAAAGCACCGTCCCGATGTGCTGACAAAAACCAGTCTGATGCTGGGACTGGGCGAATCCGAGGCGGAGATTCTCAAAACCATGGACGATCTGCGCGCCATCGGTGTGGACATACTGACACTGGGCCAGTACCTGCAGCCAACACGAAACCATCTGCCGGTACACGAATTTATTACACCTGACGCTTTCAATCGCTACCGTGAACTCGGACTGGAAAAGGGTTTCATGGAAGTGGCCGCCGGGCCACTGGTACGCTCCAGCTACCGTGCCGACCGGGTGTTCGAACGCAACAACCTTGGTATACCGTTGCCGGAACTGCCAACAGCCGAAGACAGCAGCCGCATCCCGCTGAAAACCGTATCCTGACCTCAACTTTTACGCAGTCTTGCTGCCCAGAACTGCGCAAACACATCTGGCGGCATGTCCGGGTGTCGGACTATATTGTGAGGCTGGTTCAACAGCTCGTCCTTGTCAAAACCGCTCACTTTGACGAAGTCCTGGTTGACGTAGGTTATTTTCCCCCCAGGCGTGGTAGTAGACAGAATATTGGAGTCGTCAGGATAGTCTTCTTCTACCTGAGTTATCGGTTGATTCAATCTCATTATCTCAATCTCCGTTACGCCGATTTCGATTGATTCCGTTATTTACCAGTATCGACGCGCTGGAGAACCACTTGAACTAAAAACCATTATTTTTGATGGTTTATTCATTTATTATTTCTATCGAATTCTTCCATAAAGAAATGTTATAGATGGCGCTGTCGGAGACAGAATGGGTCAACCAACAGTGATGCGCAAGGCGTTGGAGAACTCGTCCCTGCCCAGCTCACCGCTGAAGAACGTATTGAAGGACAGGCTTACCCGCTCGATGCTGTCAGACACCTGTTGGACGCCATGCTTGACGTTGGAGGGAAAAAGAATGATGTCGCCGATACGCGCATCAATGAAATAACTCATGGCGTTGTAGTAATTTTCTTCCCTGCGCAGCAACTCGTACCAGAGGTTTTCCTCATTGCGGTAGAAATTTATACCGTCGCGGGCCGCCAGATTGATGTAAAGCACACCGCTGACAACACTGTTGGGATGTGTATGCGGGTGATGAGACTGCCCCTGGACGCTGTGGGTCAACCAGGATTGTGTAATCTGCAGTCGCACATCATTTGAGGTATTGAAGGTGATTTTAAAAAAATTATCAAGGTGGGCCTGCAGCACCGCCCGGATATCCTGCATGGGCTCGGCCCCCAATACATCCTTGCTGCGTGAGGCGCTGTTGGAAATGGTGGGGTGCGCATCTTTCAGTGCAGCCTGGAAGTACTTCATTTCAGGTTCGCTGAATGCACGCCCGAGATTGCCCTTGTACAAAGGCACAGCAAACATGTGTGACATCTGGTGCTGCATCAGGACTCCTGCTGCTTTCCGATTGGCTTGCTGCTATACGGTCGCTGTACTTTACTGATCTTGCTGTACCGGTTGACCCTGCTCGCGCGTGAGAACTGACGCCTGTCAGCATGCCAAACCAGTCCCAGTCTGTCGGCCATACTGGCCAGTCGCTTGCTCAGGGAACGATGATTGAGTGACCGGAACCAGCTGCGCACTGGGATCAGATGACTGTCGCCAAGTCCGTCCACAATCACAATACAGTCTTGACCATCACGATGACCCAGCACAATATTGTCCGCATTCAGGTCATTCACCTTGATGTTCCAGTGGAACAACTTGTGTACAAAATCATTCAGCAGATCGACATGATGCGATTCAATCCCTGCACGCCATACACTGGACACCGTCCTGGCCAGGCCACCTGGCCTGTCCACCACTTTTTCGAACAACATGCCCAACCCGATATCAGTCTGGATGATGCCGCGCAGCTCGGCCACCGGTGGCGGTTCATCATACTGATGCTGGCTCAGCTTGATGTCAATGTAGGACTTGTACTCGCGATACAGGAATCGGTATCGCAAACGCGGTATCCATCGATTGCGCACACGGTACTTGAGCGCCTTGACGATATTTCGCGGGGTGTTCTCCGTGTGACCGAGCATCACCTTGACGATCAATTCAGGTGATCCTGGCACATCGTAGATGGCGCGGTGACTGCCATTCGCCCTGGGCCGGCATCCGCCCAGGGAAAGTACGGGGCTGACAAGTGACATGGCCTAACTTCCGGGTCATCAAACTGTCATTTTACCAAGCCAGCGAGGCCGGACAACTTTTTTCACCCAATGCCAGGGTCAACCACCAGGATGAATGTCACATCATCGACTGTTCATAGCGTTCCACTCCAATACGCTCGATCAGTCCGAGTTGGGTCTCCAGCCAGTCCACATGCTCTTCCTCGCTGGTAAGAATGGAGGACAACAGCTCCCGGCTGCCATAATCCTGGATGGATTCAGCGTAGGCGATGCCTTCGCGCAGATCGGGGATGGCCTTCATTTCCAGTTTGAGATCACACTCCAGCATCTCACGTGTGTGCTCACCAATCAGCAATTTGCCCAGGTTCTGCAGATTCGGCAGACCTTCCATAAACAGGATGCGTTCTACCAACTGATCGGCATGTTTCATCTCGTCAATGGACTCCTCGTACTCCTTGTCAGCCAACTTGCTGAAACCCCAGTCCTTGAACATGCGGGAATGCAGGAAGTACTGGTTGATGGCAACCAATTCGTTGCCAAGCGCCTTGTTCAGATGCTTGATCATGGTTTTATCAGCTTTCATGGTGACTGGCTCCTTTGGTCTCCGACTTCATTGCAACAGTCATGAGAATGCGCCAGAGCCCGCTACCCTGTCAAGGGTCGAAGCGGGAAATTTCGGCATAAGCCTATGAAAATAAAGAGAAAAGTAATGATAATGAAAGCGATTCGCAGTCGCACCCGACGCAGGGCTCAGGCGGCCCTGCAGTCTGCTGCGTTGGTGAAGCCCACGGACCGCAGGCATTCGGAAACCACGTGGTTGGCATGTTTGCGACACTTGCCGCAATCAATGGCAACGCCGAGGCGTGCGCGCACCTCGGCCGGATCAAAGCAGCCGCTTTCGCAGACCTCGCGGATCTCCCGCTCGGTCACTTGCTGGCAAATGCATACGTACATGTCAGCTACCTCACAGCTGCCTGGCAATCAGGTGACTGCCATATTTCCAGATTCACCCGCAGTTTAAATGCGAATGAGAATGATTGTCAACTGCAGAATTGACTGAAATACATGAGTCATTGTCAGAGCGGCCAGACGCGCGGCATCAGCAGCGCAGCCACAGCAAAGACCACCACAGTCAGCGGCAGGCCCAGTTTCAGGAAATCGGTAAATCGATAGGCACCGGGACCCATGACCAGCACGTTGGCCGGGTGAGACACCGGGCTGGCAACACTGGCAGCTGCCGCGATGGCAACCGCCATCATGGCCGCCTGCGGCTCAACACCCAGCATGGTGCTGGTGCTCAGTGCAATGGGCGCCATCAAGACCACCAGTACCACCGTGGGCACAATGATGGTACCCAGCACAGTCAGCACATAAAGGCTGGCAATGGCGGCCCATGGTCCATAGGGTCCGGCATACAGCAACAGTATGTCGGCCAGGTATTGTGCTGTACCGGAGCTGTGCATGGCCACACCCATTGGCATCATGCCGGCAATCAGGAATATCGAGCGCCAATGAATGGACTTGTAGGCATCCTCCATGGTCAGGCAGCCAGTGAGCACCATCAGCGCCGCACCCAGAATGGCGGAGATATAGATAGGCATCAATCCCAGCAGTGTCAGCAACACCACCGTGAGCATCAGGGCACCGGCAAGCGGCGCCTTGCTGGTGTCGGTATCCGGTACCGAGACCGGATTGAGCACAATCAGATCCGGGTTCTGATTCAGTTTGGCGAGATTTTTCAGCGGACCGACCAGCAGTATGGCGTCACCACGTTGCAATGGCATGTCGCGCAGGCCGGATCGATAGGGCCTGTCGCCCCGCCACACTGCCGCCGGCTCCACCTGGTAGGTGTCGCGCAGTTTCAGATCCGCCACGGTTTTGCCCTGGATGGCCGTATGGGGATGGATGGTGACTTCCACCATATCGATCTTGCCTTGCTCGAACACACGCATGTAGGGCGTGGCATCATCCAGGATCTGCAGCTGCTGCAGCCCTCGCAAGGTATCGAAATCATCAGGCCGGCCCTGCACCAGCAACAGGTCACCACCTTCTATTTTTTCCCCCGGCTTCAGGGGTCGCAGAAACTCACCACCACGAAATATGGCCATGAGGCGAAAGTCGAAGGCTTTGCCCAGGCGGGACTCACGCACCGTACTGCCAACCAGCGCTGCTTCACGGGGCACTTTCAGCACCAGCAATCGCTCGTCCAGCTGATACAGTTCCTGCACCCGGCCAGAAGTGAGCGGTTGCGGATCCGCATCCGGATAACGATCGATAATGGTTTTCAGCGCCTTTTCATCAGCCTGGACCAACAAGCGATCACCGGCGCGCAAGGCCCTGTCCTTCAGGCGCGTGCGCCGGATCTCCCCGCCATTGCGAATGGCGAGCAGCCAGGCGCCATAGCGCTTGTAGAAATCAGCTGGAATGACGGTACTGCCAATCACTGCCGACTGCTCTTTCACCTCGATTTCGTACAGCGCCGCGCCTTCCAGCAGCTTTTCGTGCAATATCGGGGCTTCGCGTTCGATGGACAACTCACTCCACTGACGCAGCACGGTGAAGCGATCCAGCCTGCCCTGTGCCAGCACAATGTCTCCGGCCTGAAGGCGCGTACTGGCCGATGGCAGAGCCTGGGTCTGCCCTGCCCGTGTCAGGGCAACAATCATCAGTCCGGCGGCAGAGGTCAGGCCGGTGTCGGCAATACGTTTGCCCACCAGCAACGAGTCCTCCACCACACGCACTGCAAATATGCGTTCCTCAATACTGTAAAGGTGCCGCAAGTCCCTGCTTTTGCCGGATCGGGACATGGGGTCGCGATCCGGCAACAGATAGGGACCAACCAGTGCAACAAATGCGGTGCCGGCAAGCAATATGGGTATGCCTATAGGTGCAAAATCGAAGAATCCGAATTCGGGAAAGCCTGCTTCGCCCAGTGCAGCGCTGACCAGCAGGTTGGGCGGCGTGCCAATCAGGGTAAGCGATCCGCCCAACAGGCACCCAAAGGCCATGGGCATGAGCAGACGCGACGGCGCGATTTCACTCTGGCGCGCCACACCAACCACCACCGGCAGCAGCAGCGCTGCCACACCAATATTGTTCATGAAACCGGACAATACACCGGCCAGCAGCATGAATGTGACAACAAGACGGACCTCACCGGTGCCGGCCACACCAATAACACGCCGGCCCAGCGCATCAGCAATACCAGCCCTGGTCAGCCCCTCGCTGAGAATGAACATGGCCCAGACAGTGATCACCGCCGGATGGCTGAAGCCTGCTATGGCCTCTTCGGCTCCAACAAGTCCGGTGATGGCCAGCACACACAGTACAAGCAGGGCCACCACGTCCATGCGAACCCAGTTGGTAGCAAACAGCAGCATGGCCATCCCCAGAATGGCCAGTACCATGATGATGTCCAGGTTCACCAATCAGCCTCAGGGCAGTCGATGGTTTTTGAGATGTTCCCAGATGTGCTCGGTGGCATCGATATGCTGGGACGTGAGCCCGACTGTAATCAGACTGGCATACTGGTACTTGCCCGGCCAGGTATGACCACCCTCCTCGATTCGGTAGAAAATGACCTCGGCGCCGTTTTCACCACCGTCGTAGTGGAAACGGGTGATGCGAGTGGGATCATCTTCCGTGGCCTGCCAGTTGTTGACCAGCGGGCGCCTGTCTGTACCCATTCGTGTGTTCAGGTGCGCCAGTGTGTCATACAGGCGCGGGCCATAGCCGGTGTCCTGATTGCCGTAGAACCAGACCACGGTCATCGGTCGCGGGAACTCCATGTCCAGGGCCGACGCAATACCCGACGCTACCGGCGCAACGGCCGCAATACGATCAGACAACTCATTGGCAAGGGTAATGGATGCATTGCCACCCATGGAAATGCCGGAGGCGTACACACGACTCTCGTCGACATGATAGTTCTCGATCATTCGATCCAGTATGGCTGATGTGAAATCGGCCACGCCCGGCGTCTGGAACGTTCCTCTTGCGTTGACACCATAGTCGGGGGTCACCAGAATGAAACCCTCGCGCTCAGCCACCCTGTGAAAATCGCTGTACACCATCTGGCCAAGGCCGTAGGAACCGGCGCCGTGAAAGGAAAACATGACTGGCACCGGGTCTCCGGACTGATAGCTGCTGGGCACATAGTACTGATAGGTGCGCTCGGTATCACCAAAACGCATGGACTCACTGACATAGCGGCCCGGCTGATCGAAAACCGAGCGGTCATTGATATCCAGCAGGCCAGCGGCACCCACTGACACCCGGGCGCGGAGCTGAAGACGCAGCGACGGGTCGCGATGTGTCACCCCTTCGGGCAGCCCGAACGTGGCGGTGAATTCATAGGCACCGCGTACCTCGGGTTCATAGGGTTGACGCACAATATTTTCACCGCGCCCGGTCTGCACGTATTCACTGACATTCCAGTGCAGATTGACGGTTTCATGCTGGCCGTTGTCCAGGGTAATGGTGGTAGTGGCCGGCAGTCGGGCAATCACGTCGGACAAAGGTGTACCGTAGTCCACATTGATATCATCAACCTGCGCGATACCACTGATGGCGGCTGCGTCTGCTGCCGATATGCCGATCATTGCGCCAGTCGCTGCGCCCAGGGCCAGATATATCGCCGCCACTGCAGTCACGGTGCTGATTCGCTTTTTCATGGGCTGGAACCTCCTGCTTGTCATATCCGCTCTCATTGTGTCGGTCAATCCTGGTCCTGATCCATCAGAGCGGTGCTGCGCGCCAGGGCAAAGTCCCTGTACCAGGTCACCGCATCCGGATTGACCATTGAACCGCGATTGATGGCTTGCTTTTCGTCGTGCCCCAACAGTATACGCTTTATCGGCACTTCCATTTTCTTGCCCGACAATGTGCGAGGAATGGTGGGCGCCGCAATGATGGCATCGGGCACGTGACGCGCTGACAGACGCGTGCGGATCGCGGCGGCAAGCGACTGGCGAAGCGCATCAGACACACCGGTTGACTGTTCGTCGGATTTGCCCTGAGCAGCTGCCCGCCCGGCCACCGCCGCGGCCACGCAAGGGCCACGCGGGGGCACCTCACCCTCACTGTCCGGATGCCTAAGCACCAGAAACAACACCATGAACGATTCCCGATCCCGGTACTCCAGATCAATGACCAGGGAGTCCAGTACCGCGTCGGATTCTTCCACCACCCGATAGATTTCGCTGGTGCCCATCCGGATGCCGTGCCGGTTGATGGTCGAATCAGAGCGGCCGTAAATGATGCCGGTGACTGACTCGGGACGCTTGATGAATCTCACCCAGTCACCGTGACGCCAGACCCCCGGCCAGGTATCAAAGTAACTGTCGTGATAACGCCTGCCGTCCTCGTCGCCCCAGAAATACAGCGGCATGGACGGTATCGGACGGGTCATCACCAGTTCGCCCAGTTCGTCGTAAACCACTTCACCCGCCTCGTTGAACGCAAAGGCGGCCACGCCCAGTTCCCGGCACTGCATCTCGCCCGGATAGATTGGCAGGGTGGACGATGAGTTCAGAAAACAGGCAGCCGGATCGGTGCCTCCGGAAATACATGCCAGCCGGATATCATCACTGACACATTCGTAAACCCAGTGGTATCCGTCCTCGGTCAGCGGCGAGCCGGTACAACCCAGCGTGCGCAGTGCTGACAGATCAAAATCCTTGCCTGGCCGGATGCCGTCCTTCATGCACAGTGAGATAAAAGCCGGGCTGGTGCCAAACGAATTGACCTTTTCGCGCTCTACAAAACGCCAGAGTGTGGACACATCCGGATAACCCGGATTGCCGTCGTAGAACAGCACCGTCACACCATTGATCAGGCCATTGATCACCGAATTGAACATGATCCAGTTGGGCGTGGTATACCAGAATGCACGATCGCCGGCCTGGGCATCACCATGGATCAGGCCCGACTTCAGCGTCTGCATGACAATGCCGCCATGGCCGTGAACGATGGGTTTGGGTATGCCCGTAGTGCCGGAGGAATAAACAATCCAGAGCGGATGATCAAAAGGCACCGGCTCAAACAGCGGCGGGTGTTCCTGCCTTGCCAGGGCGTCGGGCATGAGAACAAGCCTGACTTTCCGACCCGCAATACGTGCCAGCTCTTCCTCGTTGAAATCTGTCTCACTGTCCAGGTAAGGCTGAAAAACAACAGCCTCTACTGACGGAAGGTCTCGCACGATCTCCGCCACCGTCTCACAACGATCCACTTCCCTGGCACCATAACGATATCCATCAACAGCGAACAGTACCCGGGGTTCGATCTGACCAAAACGGTCAACCACGCCGGTTGTGCCCAGATCCGTTGCCGTACAGGACCAGATTGCCCCCATGCCGGTGACTGCAAGCATGGCGATGACCGCTTCGGGAACAGCGGGCATGTAGGCCACTGCCCGGTCGCCGGTCTGCAGGCCCAGTTCCCGCAGTACCGCCTGCAGCGAACCGACCTGTGCGTTCAACTCACGCCAGCTGATCTCGCCGCGGCCCCGCGTCTGGCTGTCGTGAATCACTGCAGGGGTGTCGGCCAGCGTCGGATCATCGGCATGGGCCAGGGCGTTCTCGGCGTAGTTGAGTGTGGCACCCGGAAACCAGCGTGCACCCGGCATGGTATCGTCGGCCAGCACCTGTGTATGACGGCTGTGATGCACTGGCTGCGCATAGTCCCAGATCGACTGCCAGAACGCTTCCAGATCGGTAATTGACCACTGCCACAGGGATTCAAAGTCGTCAAACGCCAGGCCGCGTTCTGATTTTAGCCATGCCTGATATCGTGTGATGCCGGCCTCTGCCTTACGTTGTTCGGTAGGTACCCATATTGGGGTAGGTGCTGCCATACGTGCCTCGGATCATTTTATTATGGGTCATTATCACACGACTTGGACACGCTGGCACATGGGAGTAGACTCGTCAGTCAATCAACAAAAAACAACAACAGGTGAGCAGACCATGAAATTCCTGAGGCCTTTCACACGTACCGCCGCTATCACCGGCGCAGTCTCAGCCTGTCTTCTGATTGCCCTCCAGTCCTGCTCGGAGCCGGCACAATCGCCGCACCCCCCCTTGCCCACTCCGGCCCCGGTGGTGGCAGAGCCGGAACAGGAAATGGACGAACAGACTTTGCTGAACCTTCGCATCAATCTGGGCAGCAGCGCCAAGCGACTATGTTCTTCGGTGCTGGTGTCCGGACGCAGTGTCAACGATGTCATGAATGATGAACTCAACAACCCGGCCCTGTCCGATGTCGAATTTGTTATCTCTGACGCCGGTGTGACGGCCAGTGTCACCGGCAACTCGGCACAGGCCATCTACCGCCCCGGTATCGGTTGTACCCTGCTGGTGGATGAAAACGCGGACACACTGATGGCAGCTTTTGACCCGGCAAGACTGATTCAGCCTGCTGCGGCCGGTGACGCAGAATGGCCGCTGGGTGATCGCGTGAGCCTGCCAGAGCCTGATTCAGGCTCAGTGCCGGGCATTGATCTGGTGGCGGTAAATGCCGCTGTGGATCAGACTTTCCAGGACATGCAACCGGATCAGAACATCCGTACCCGCGCCGTGGTGATTGTGCACCGTGGCCGTATCATTGCCGAGCGCTACGCCGAGCCATTCGATGCCGACACCCCCCAGCTTGGCTGGTCAATGGCCAAGACCGTCACCGCCGCCCTGACTGGCATGATGGAAGCGGACGGCCTTCTGGATATCAGTGCTCCGGCGCCGGTCCCCGAATGGCAGATAAGCGGCGATCCACGGGGCGAGATCAGCCACGAACAGCTTCTGCAGATGTCCAGCGGGCTGGCCTTCTCCGAAGTCTATACCGCCGGCTCCATGTCCGATGTCATCCTGATGCTTTACACCACCGGGGACACCGGCGGATTTGCTGCCAGCCAGCCGCTGGCACATGATCCTGGCACCCATTTCTACTATTCCAGTGGCACCAGCAACATCATAGCCCGCCTGCAGCGGGACCTGTTCGAAGACTGGCACGACTACCTGAACTACCCCAGGCAGCGCCTGTTCAATCCACTGGGTATGCGGTCGGCAGTTCTGGAGCCAGATGAAAGTGGCACCTTTGTCGGTTCCTCTTACATGTACGCCACGCCACGCGACTGGGCCCGGTTCGGGCTGCTTTACCTGCAGGATGGTGTGTGGAACGGTGAACGCCTGCTACCCGAGGGATTTGTTGAACGATCCGTGACACCGGCCGCGGCGCCGGAACGGGGCCAGTACGGCTATCAGGTCTGGCTCAATGCGGGCGCGCCTGAAGAGATCGCCAACCGGGTGCAGCCGTCATTGCCGGAAACCATGTACTACCTGTCCGGTTTTGAGGGGCAGAACATTCTGATATTTCCCGAGCAGGATCTGATTGTGCTGCGCATGGGACTGACCACCAGCGGACCACGCCCGGTCTGGGAACTGGCGGAGCGGGTACTGGCGGCAATGGAGTAACAGCGGCAGATGCTTGCCCATCCGGTCTCTGCCGCTCAAGGCGCAGGCGCGACAGTCTGCTGCTGCACACCGAGCCCATCGATGCCGATACGGATCACATCGCCGGGCTGCAGATACTGTGGCGGATCCATGCCATCACCAACGCCCTCCGGCGTGCCCGTGAAAATCAGATCGCCGGGCATCAGGGTCATGAACTGGCTGATATAGGACACCAGCGCCGGTACACCAAAGACCATCTGGTTGGTATTGCCCTGCTGCCGCATTTCACCGTTGATCTCCGACCATACCGCCAGGTTCTGCACATCCGCCACGCTGTCACGGGTGACCAGCCAGGGCCCCGTCGGCGCAAAGGTATCGGCACTCTTGCCTTTGACAAACTGGCCGGCCCTTTCGCGCTGGAACGCCCGCTCTGACACATCATTGCCAACCGAGAAACCCGCCACATGGTTCATGGCCTCGGCCTCACTGACATACTGCGCCCGGCTGCCGATGACTATCACCAACTCGGCTTCGTAATCCAGCTTGGTGGCCCCACGCGGTGTGATCACATCATCAAACGGCCCACTCAGTGCTGTCACAGCCTTCATGAACACCATCGGCTCCTCGGGCACTTCCACCGCCATTTCGGCGGCGTGATCGATATAATTGAAACCGATCGCAATGATCTTGCCAACGCCGGTCAACGGCGCTCCCAGCCGGGGCTCACCCTCCACCACCGGCAAGCTGGCCAGGGGAATATCGGCGATGCGCCGCAGGCCTTCATCGGACAGAAGATCCGGCGTGATGTCATCCACATACCCGGACAGGTCTCGTATGTTGCCCTGGGCATCAATCAGCCCGGGACGCTCGACCCCGACATCACCAAACCTGACCAGTGTCAGTTCCGTCGCCTGGGCTGCTGTCAGTAACAGGCCAGACAGTACAACGCCGGTCAACAGGGTTCTGCAATAGGAACGCATGGGTTGCCTCACTTTTTTTGTTTGTTGGAAAAAGCATCTGCTGACCCGGATACTATCAGACTCGTCCTTCCGAGGCTCCCGGTAGGCCGCTTGTGCTGCTGGAGCCTGCCTGCGAGCTGGCTCCAGCAGAGGTCAAGCACCTGGACATCACGCGGGCACGGGTGCCAGGGCGTTGTCCAGCTCATTGGCACGACGTGCTGCCGGGCGCGCTTCGCAGCGCTCCACATAGGCCACAAACGCCGGACGCGGTTCCAGATTTTTCTGCATGAGCTCCCAGCCCAGGTAGCTGGCCATCACAACATCGGCTGCGGTGAACTGCTCACCACACAAAAAGCGACGGTCACTGACCGCCTGCTCGATAGCGTCCACCGTGTGCGCGTATTTACCGCAGCCAACTGCCTGCGCGTTTTCGTCATTGATTTCCCAATTGTATGCCTTGGCACTGCAAGCCATTTCAAACGGCCCGGCGGCGAAAAACAGCCAGCGGTAGTACGTGCCGCGCTCGGCTGACTGCGCCGGCGGGGCAAGATCTTTCTCCGGAAATTGATCAGCCAGATACGCGCAGATGGCGGCCACTTCCGTCACAACAGCATCCCCGTGCGTGATCGCAGGCACCTTGCCCATGGGGTTGATGGCCAGATAGTCCGGGGACTTGATGTCATCACCGTACTCCTTGACTACCACCTGGTAGGTCAGACCCAGCTCTTCCAGCATCCAGCGTACAACGCGACCGCGCGACCAGGGGTTGGTGTACAGGGTAATGTCCTTCATAAAGTCTCCTTATCAACATAACAGTCATTAAATTCTGTGGTTGTAATGTGTGTATTCAATTGTTTTCTTGATCATGCCAGCACAGCTTAAATGCCTAATAGGATATATTCCGCCCTGTTTGTTCTGCATAATGCATTTTTCCCGGCAAGTGTGCGCCAGGCACTCTCTCAACGCTCACCACACAGAATGCAGGCCGATTGATGAGTGTTTCATCACAGCAAATAGGCGACATCTATCAACAACATTCCCGGCAGGTGTTGGCAACACTGATCCGTTTACTGGGTGACTTCACCCTGGCAGAAGAATCCCTGCAGGATGCCATTGCCGCCGCATTGCAGCAGTGGCCCAGGGATGGCATTCCCGACAACCCTTCGGCCTGGTTGATCCGCATTGGTCATCGCCGCGGTATCGATCAGATCCGTCGTCGCCAGACGGCACGCCACTATGCGCAGCTTGCCGGGCAGACGGAGGAAGAACAGGCGGATTCCTTTGTGGAACCCGACAGGCAAAGCATTGTTGATGATCAGTTGCGTCTGCTGTTCATCTGCTGCCATCCCATACTCAGCAGCGAAGCACGACTGGCGCTGACCTTGCGGGAGATGTGTAATCTGAGCACCGAGCAGGTTGCCAGTGCCCTGCTTCAAAAGACCACCACCGTGGCGCAACGCATTGTGCGCGCCAAGCGTAAAATCCGTGAACAACAGATCCCTTACGAAGTGCCGGGTACCGACGAGTTGCCACAACGTCTGCCCGATGTGCTGCGTGTGGTCTATCTGATGTTCAATGAGGGTTACTCACAAAGCAGCGGCACTGCCCTGCTCAATGTTGACCTGGCCAACGAAGCGATCCGACTCGGCCGGGAGCTGACTGTTCTGTTGCCTCACGGTGAGGTGTTCGGACTCATGGCCTTGATGTTACTGCAGCATTCACGCCGCCACGCCCGGTTGGATAAAGAAGGTGAACTGATCACCCTGGAAGAACAGGATCGTCAGCGCTGGGACCGGCAGGCCATCGCAGAAGGTCTTCAGTGGCTTGAGCGCGCCCTGGCGCAGACACCGACTTCCGCTTATACACTGCAGGCATCCATTGCTGCCGAACACGCGCAGGCGCCAGACAGCACACAAACTGACTGGCGACGCATCACGCGTTTGTATGAAGCACTGTACCAACAACAGCCCTCACCGGTGATTGCGCTCAACCATGCGGTGGCGGTGGCCATGCGCGATTCGCCTGAAGCGGGGTTGCAACTGCTGGATGGGCTCGCCACCCACAAGGCAATTGTGAACTACCATCTGTTTCATGCCGCAAAAGCCGATCTGCTGCGGCGCGCCGGGCTGCGTGAAGCGGCGCTGCTGTCCTATCGGCGCGCGCTGTCATTGAGCAATCAGGCACCGGAACAACGTTATCTGAGCCGGCGTATCTGTGAGCTGGAGAACGCGTGAATCAGAAAAAAATCCATGGGCGATGTCGACTGTCAGCAGCTTGAACCGACTGTAAGGAGCTGATCACGAATATCAGCAACGACCAAGGAGCATAAACCAATGAAATACATGTTGATCCGCAAAGCAGACGAGGCCACCGAGCGGGGCGAGCTGCCCTCACAGGATTTGCTGGCCGCCATGGCCGAATACAATGAGAAGATGGTGCGCGCCGGTGTGTTTGTAGATGGTAACGGCCTGCGGCCCAGCAGCGAAGGTTGTCGTGTCGAATTCCATGATGGTGAGCCAGTGGTCATGGACGGTCCGTTTACCGAAACCAAAGAACTGTTGGCCGGTTACAGCGTACTGGAGGTGGACTCACTGGAAGAGGCTGTGGAATGGGCCAAACAGTGGCCCGCCATGGACAATGACGGTAACGCCCGCCTGGAGCTGCGTCGTTATTTCACCATGGCCGATTTTGAGCAGGGCCATGGTCTGGACAAACACCTGCAACAGGCGGCGCTGCCCGCCGGCCTCAATGTGCACCTGAGTTTTGCCGGCAATTGTCTCGAAGCCATGCAATTCTATGCCGAAGTCACCGGTGGCCACCTGGAGGCAGTAATGACTTACGCCGACACACCAGCCGCTGAACAGATGCCAAAGACCATGCAAGACAAGGTCATTCATGCCTCGCTGAATATCCGTGGTCGCCGTTTGATGGGTGCTGATGCGCCAGCAGAGCGTTATGAAGCCGCCAAAGGCATGCAGGTGCAACTGGAATACACCGATGCCGAGCAGGCGGAGCGGGTGTTCAGGCAGTTGGCCGAAGGTGGCCAGACAGTTATGCCCTTTGACCAGACTTTCTGGGCCTACCGCTTCGGCATGGCCATTGACCGTTTTGGTGTGCCATGGATGATCAATTGTGAAGCGGGTCCCGGCCCGACGCAAAACTCAACAAGCTGAGAATCAACAAGCTGGGAATCAACAAGGAGACGATCATGAAATACGCTGCGCTGGTGTACTACCAGGAAAGCATCATCAACGCCATGAGCGAACAGGAGTGGCATGATCTGAATCAGGAGTGTGTAGCCGGTGTCGAACGCCTGAGCGCGCAGGGCAAGTATCTGGCAGGCCAGGCGCTGCAACCGATTGAAAGCGCCAGCACGGTGCAGGTACGCGATGGTGAGGTGCTGATTTCCGATGGCCCTTTTGCAGAAACCAAGGAGCAGTTGGCTGGGTTCTATCTGCTGGAGGCCAGGGACCTGAACGAAGCCCTGCAACTGGCCAGCCGCATTCCGCCGGCACGTTTTGGCAGCATTGAAGTGCGCCCGATTCGTGAATTGCCACCCAAAGATGAGTGAACAGTTTTAATAACTGAACAGGACAATTCCTATGCATTACGTTGACGGTTTTGTGGCCGCAGTGCCAACAGAGAACAAAGAGAAATACATCAAACACGCGCAGGATGCGGTTGCCGTTTTCAAGGACCACGGCGCACTGCGTGTTGTTGAATGTTGGGGGGATGATGTGCCCGATGGCGAAGTCACCTCCTTCCCCATGGCGGTCAAGTGCAAACCGGATGAAACCGTGGTTTTTTCCTGGATTGCCTGGCCCAGCCGTGAAGTGCGTGACGCCGGCATGCGCAAAGTGATGGAAGACCCGCGCATACAGCCCGACGTCAACCCCATGCCCTTTGACGGCAAGCGCCTGATCTTTGGTGGCTTTCAGATGGTTGTTGATCAGTAGGTGCGGCTAGGGAGCCTCTCCCTGACCTGGGCTCTGCAGGGCATCGAGCAACTCCAGCACATGTGTGTGGAACAGATCCGGTTCTTCAAACGGGATGTTGTGTGCGGAGTGCTCGAACCAGATCAGCTGTTTTACCGGTGCATCCAGTGCCTCCAGATAGTCAGCTGCAACGCTGGCATCCACGTGACGATCGTAGCGACCAACCAAAACGAACGCCGGCACTTCAAGGGCGGGCACAGACTGAAAGAGGTCCAGCGACTGCAACTCTTCATGCATGGCATCCAGTGTGACGTTGTTGGCGCGAATGATGCGCGGGATCTCCCAGGGGGTCACAATCCCGGAAAGCATTGCCCGGATGCTAACCCACAGGTAATTTGGCGGTTGGTGGAAAATTGCGCCATACCGCCCAGCCAGCCTTTCCACCTCCATCGCACTGGCAGCGTCTGGATGCGGTGGCGGCCCGATAGCCCGTAACAGACTTGACGCATCGGTGTCGTTTCGTGATTCAGCTTCATCCAGCAGAAAACCGTAACGACTCTGTTGTTGAGCCAGCGTGGCAACCAGGGGATTGACTGCAACAATTGCGGATACCTTCTCCGGGTGGTTGCGACCGTACAGCAAACCCAGGGCAGCGCCCCAGGAGTGCCCAAGCAGAATGATCCTGTCCTGGCCCAGCTGTTGTCGCAAATGGTCAACAACACCATCCAGATCCGCAAGGTGTTGATCAATGGTCAAGGCCTCAATACTGGCATCCGGATCAAATGAGCGACCCGCCCCCCGTTGATCCCAATAAGCCACAACAAAATGATTCTCCAGTTCGCTGTTGTAATAACGAAACAAAGGTCGTTCAGCGCCACCCGGTCCGCCGTGCAACCAGAGCAGCACCGGTGCTTCAGCATCCAAGCCACGTGTCATCAAATAGAGTTCGGCACCATCAGCACCTGCCAGGTACCCGTCATTCCGGACAGACTCTGCTGACGACTGACAGGCGGCCAGCACCAGGCACAATACCAGTACCGCCACAGGACTTGTGCATAAACGACGCACGGCTTCAGTCCAGCCCATAACCGTGATAACTCGCAATCGCCAACCCGCGAGCCACGCCGGTGAAAATATCATGCTCAACCACCTTGCCCGGGAACCGGCTTTCCAGCAGATCCACAACGGCGCGTAATTTGCAGGAACCGCCGGTGCGCACAATGTAATCGACCTGCTCCGGATGCACACCATTGCGCAAAAGCAAGGCCGACACCCGTTGCCCCAATTCTCCGGTCACGCCCCGGATGATAGTGTTCAGCCTGGCACGAGAGAATGGCAGACTCAGGTCGATTTCAGGAATCTCCAGGCGAGTGCATTCTTCCACTGACAAGCGCGCCTTGGCTTCCTTGATGGCCTGTAGAATATCGTGGCTTTCATTGTTGACAATAACATCGCGCAACCGCCGGATCTTCTCCACGCCAGGTCCACCGTCACTGATGTACTCGTGCAATCTCGCCGTATACTCGTTCTGGTTCAAGGTATGGGTGATGGCCCAGTTGAGCAGCTTTTTTTCATACAGGTGGAAGGGAAACTCCGTGGTGACTTCCCGGCTCTCCGACTGACGCGTCCAGGAAAGACCCTGCCCCAGCTCCGGGAAGACCAGCGCGCGATAGATGAGCTGATCGATATGATCCCCGCCGATGCCCGCGCCTTCGGTATCCAGCACCTGAAAGTCACCATCAGACCAGTCCACCAGGCTCAGGTCCAGCGTTCCACCCCCGAAATCAACGGTCAGCACCCGGCAATCCTCCATTCCCTTGCGCTGCTGCAGAAAACTCAGGCAGGCGGCCAGAGGCTCAGGATAGAGGCGGTTGGCGGCCAGCCCGCCATGCTGACTGGCCTCGACAAGGCGCTCGACTGCCTTGCGGTTGCTCTGTTCACCGCCGCCCTCGAACTCCACAGGTCGGCCCACGTAGACGCGCCCGGCCCGATGGTCCGGGACGCGGGTCACTGCCTTGCCAAACACCAGAAACACCGGCGTGACAAGCGCCACCAGCCGAAAGTGCCGGCCGAAGATCTCAATACGCTCCAGCCCGGTCTCACCAAGCAGGCGTTTGATGCCCAGGAAGAGTCTGCCGGGCAGGCCATGATCATCACTCGGCCCGTAGATCATCTGCCGTCCACCTTCCTCCGGTGCCCCACCGTCCAGCGGGTCACGCACGTCCATGGCGGCCTCACCAATGGCTTTGGCCGTGATTTCCACGCGCCGGGCCCGGTTCTCGCTGACATACTTCTGCACGGCCGGGCTGCCCACCAGGGTCTGGAACTCACGATCGATGTGCACAGCCGTGGGCATGGTGTCGCGGCCAGGCTCCAGCTCCAGACAGCGAACACGTTTGCCGTCATACCAGGCCACCGCTGAATTCGAGGTGCCAAAATCAATACCTATACCAATCATCAAGGTCCTTCCGGAAAAAAACAGCAACTGGGTGGTTCGGCACGCTGACAGTCGGCCAGACGCTCACTGCCAACCCGGCACGCGCCGCTGGATCCATTGCTCAATGATCGCAGGGTCATCGGCTGGCACGGGCGGCTTGCGGCTTGTCACTGGCTTGCGCGCTTTTTGCATCTCCGGTGGCCTCATGAATGAACGTGTTCAGTGGATTGTACACCGGGTTTGATCCCGACCATTGTCCATTCATTGTCAGCTGCCTGCAACACGCTCACACCTTGATGCGGTACCCCGTGCGCAACATCCACCAGACCACGCAGAAGCACGCCACCAGAAACAGCAACACCATGCCCAGGCTCACGGCGGCGTTGACATCCGATATGCCATAGAAACTCCAGCGGAACCCATTGACCAGATAGACAACCGGATTGAACAGTGTGATGGTCTGCCACACCGGTGGCAACATGGTGATGGAATAGAAACTGCCACCCAGAAACGCCAGTGGCATCAATACCATCATTGGCACAATCTGCAGGCGTTCAAAGCCGTCCGCCCAGATTCCCAGCATGAAACCAAACAGGCTGAAGGTCACTGAAATCAATACCAGAAAAGCCAACATCCACAGCGGATACACAATGGAGAAATCCACAAACAGCTGCGCGGTCGCCAGAATGATCAGGCCCAGTATCACCGACTTGGTGGCTGCTGCACCCACATAACCGAGCACTATTTCCAGCGGTGACACCGGCGCTGCCAGCAGTTCGTAGATGGTGCCGGTGAACTTGGGCATATAGATACCGAAGGAAGCATTGGATGTGCTCTCCATCAACACCGTCATCATGATGAGACCCGGCACGATGTAGGCGGCATAGGCGATGCCATCAATTTCCATCATCCGTGAGCCAATTGCCGAGCCGAACACTATAAAATACAGTGAGGTCGACAGCACGGGGGAGGCAATGCTCTGCATCAGGGTGCGGAAGGTACGGGCCATCTCGAAACGGTAGATCGCTTTTATGGCGTACACATTCATACCTTATCCTCCACAAGACTGACAAAAATTTCCTCCAATGAACTCTGCGTGGTATGCAGGTCGATGAACTCGATGCCGGTTTCGTGCAAAGTGCGCAGCAGGTGATTGATTTCGCTGCGTTCGCTGCTCGTGTCATAGGTGTAAACCAGCTGCCTGCCATCCGCCGACAACTCCAGGCCGTGCTCAAGCAGTTCAGTTGGAACGGCATCGACCGGACCGGACAATTGCAGGGTAAGCTGCTTCCTGCCCAGCTTCTGCATCAGGGTGCGGGTTTCCTCCACCAGCACAATCTCGCCCCGGTTGATCACCCCGACACGGTCGGCCATCTCCTCGGCCTCCTCGATGTAATGCGTGGTCAGGATGATGGTGACACCATCATCGCGAAGTCCACGGATAAGGCGCCACATGTCCCGCCTCAATTCCACATCGACGCCCGCCGTTGGTTCGTCCAGGAACAGGATGCGTGGCTCGTGGGCCAGCGCCTTGGCGATCAGCACCCGCCTTTTCATGCCTCCCGACAGCGTGACGATGCGACTGTCCTTTTTGTCGAGCAGTGACAGACGTTGCAGCACATGTTCCAGATGATCAGGGTCCGGCGGACGTCCGTACAATCCACGCGTCAGCCGTAGGGTGTCCCACACGGTTTCGAACATGTTGACGGACAACTCCTGGGGGACCAGTCCGATGCGCTGGCGCACGGCGCGGTAGTCTCGGACAATGTCCATGCCGTCAACCGCCAGCACCCCTTCCCCGGGATTCACCAGTCCACACAACATACTGATCAAAGTGGTTTTCCCGGCGCCATTGGGGCCCAGCAGCGCAAAAATCTCGCCCTGACGGATCTCCAGATTCACATCCTTCAGAGCCTGGAATCCGGACGGGTAGACTTTGCTTACGTTCCTTACTGATATTGCTGGTTTCATGAATTAACCTCTCCATCACGTACACTACGTCAGGAGGCATGCTAAAACCTCAACTTAACTTGAGGTCAACACCCTTGAACAGGAAACTTCTCCACTGGTCGCGGCAAGACGCTGGCATTCGACAATCAGGCTTTTTCATTTACCAGTGCATCGTCCTTTTCATTGGCCCGTATTGCTGCGGGGCGCGCCTCGGCGCGCTTCACGTACTGCTCGAACACCGGCCGTGGCTCCAGCATCTTCATCATCATGTAGAAGCCGACGTAGCTGGCGACCACGAGATCAGCGGCTGTGAACCTGTCACCGCAGAGCCAGGGACTTGCGCCGGCCACCGCCTTCTCCAGCGTATCGACGGTGGTCTGATGGTGTCCGCAACCCACGCTGACGGCCTTCTGGTCGTCGATATCCCAGCCAAAAGCCTTCGCCGTGGTGGCCATCTCCAGCGGGCCGGCAGCAAAGAACAACCAGCGATAGTAAATGCCTCGTTCAACACTGCCAGCTGCTGGCGCCAGACCACGCCCGGGAAAGCGATCGGCGAGATAGGCACAGATTGCCGCCACTTCGGTAACCACTGTGTCACCGTGGCGGATTGCCGGCACCTTGCCCATGGGGTTGATGGCCAGGTACTCCGGCGCCTTGATGCTGCCACCAAAGTCCATGACCTCAGTCTGGTAGGGAATTTCCAGCTCTTCCAGCATCCATCGTACGGTACGCCCGCGTGACTGCGGGTTGGTATAGAAAGTCAGTGTCTGCATGCGCCTTCCTCCCGGTTCAGGACAGTTATTGTCGGTCGGCGACAGCCTATCGCTTAAATAGGCTACATTCGGTCCTATTTTTCTGTTACAAGGATTCCATTCATCGCAAAACACCGGAGATCCCATGTCAAAGCCCACCACCCGGATTCTCGCCCTGCTGGAGCTGCTGCAGGCACACGGCCGGATAACCGGCGCCGAGATGGCCCGGCGCCTGGATGTGAACCCGCGCACTGTGCGCCGTTACATCACGGTACTGGAGGAGCTGGGCATTCCGGTGACCACCGAGCAGGGTCGCCATGGTGGTTATATGCTGGTGGCTGGCTTTCGCTTGCCGCCGATGATGCTCACAAATGAGGAAACCCTGGCGATCTCGCTCGGCCTGCAGGCAGCTCGCCATCTGGGACTGGAAGAAGTCGAGCCGGCCATCACCAGCGTGCTGGCCAAGCTTGAGCGGGTCATGCCCGAGAAGCTGCGTCACCGCCTGCGCGTCGCCGGTGACACCACCAACCTGCTGTTGCCCCGAACCCGCAACCAGGGACATCTGCTTCCCGCTCTGGCCGATGCCATACAGTCACAGACCAGGGTGGCACTGCAGTACCATTCGCGAAAGGACGAGGTTCTGCCCCGCGAAGTGGATCCCTACGGACTGGTCTTTCACTACGGGCACTGGTATCTGGGCGGGTATTGTCACCTTCGCAAGGCACTTCGATCGTTCCGCCTGGACAGGATGCGAGACGTGGCGCTGCTGGAGATTCGCTTCCAGCGCCCCACCGACTTCAACGCTGCCGAGCACTTCCGGGAAAGCCTGGCCACGGCCTGGCCCCATCAAGCTGTCACAGTCCTGCTGCACACCGATCCGCGAAGCGCTGAAGAACTGTTGCATTGTCCCGAGGCCACGCTGGAGCCCTGCACTGATGGTGTGCTGCTGCATACCAATACGGACAGCCTGGAGTGGTGCGCCCGCTGGCTGGCCAGTCTGCCGGTGCGGCTTACGCCGCTGGAGCCACCGGAACTGGTGGAGGTATTGCGCCAGCACGCTGAGCAACTGCTCAGCGGGTGCCAGTCTCAATAGCGGTATTTTCCCGGTATGCCGGGCGCCGCATACCACAGCCGTGTATAAAACCCACGCACCCAGTCCAGGAACAGGTAGATCAGCGGCAGACTGGTCAGCGCTGCAATGGTGGCGAAGATCATGCCACCAATCACCGCCCTGGCCATGGGGAAATACGGCGGCCCCATACCACCGATGGCGGCATCACCCAGGGCAAGAGGTGTGAGTCCGAAGATGGTGGTGCCCGCCGTCATCAGAATCGGCCGCACACGGTCACTGAGCGCCGCCAGCACCGCCTCTTTTTCCACCAGCCCTTCATCGCGGTACTGGTTTATGCGGGCCACCAGCACAATGCCGTTGTTGACCACCACACCTATGAGCACCAGCATGCCTATCAGTGCCATCACCGTCATGCTGGTGCCGGTAATGAAGAAGAACCAGTACACCCCCACAATGCCATAAAGGATGGAACTGACCACGGCCAGCGGAAACATCAGTGATTCGAACAGGGCAGCCATGATCACAAATATCATCATGATCGCCAGCGCCATGTTGATCAACATGATGCCGAGATTCATGTCGAAATTCATGGTGCTTTCGCCAAATGCCCAGTCGATGCCGGGCGGAAAGCGACCCTCGTAGTCCCGCATTACCGTTGTCACGGCCATGCGCAGTCGCTGCGATGTGATTTCCTCGCTGGCGTACTCCAGGCGGATGGCAAGACTGGTGAGCCGGTCGGTGCGGCGGATTTCCGGCAGTGTCGGTTGTATCTCGAAGTTGGCCAGGGTATCAAGACGCACCTGACGCCCATCAGGCAACGCCACGGGCAAGGCAATGAGATCGTCGTAACTGGCCTGGCGATCACCCTGGAACATGGCCACTGTGATATCCACCTCGCGGCCGTCGGCGCGGAAGGTAGGCAGTTGCTGCTGCCGCAAACCGGCACTGATGGTACGTGCCACCGCATCAGCGGTCAGCCCGAGTTGGTTCAGGCGCTCGGCATTGATGGTGATACGGACCTCCTCGGTACCGCGCAGGATGTCGGACACCGCCTGCGACACCCCGGGAATCTGTTCCAGTGGTCCCCGCAGATCTTCGGCCACGGCCAGCATGGCAGTCATGTCGTCTCCCTGCAGGCGCACCGCAAACTCACCACCACCACCGCCCATGCGATTGAACCCGGGCCGGGCAATGACAAACTGCGGCATGTTCTGTTCAATGTAACGCCGGATTTCCGCATCCGTGTGCCGCCGCTGTGACGTTGGTAACAGTGTCAGCGTGGTCTGGGCGGAGCTGCCGGAATAAAAAGTGAAAACACTGTCCATGTCCAGCATCTCCCGATCGTCCAGCAGGAACTGTTCCATACGTGTGACCACCTCACGCACACGCGGCAGATCGTAATTGCCTTCGATATTGTAGAAAATGCGAATGTCGGTATCACCACCACCCATGCCCTGGTCCATGCTGACCTGTCGTACCGGAATCATCACGGACACCAGCAACAGGATCACATACACCGTTGCCAGCGCAGGTCTGTCCATCAGATAACGCAACGCTGTACGATAGGCTTGGAACAGGCGGCTCTGTGCGGGCTGCCGGATGGTGTGGCGCAGCCGGATACGACTGATCAAAAGCGGTATCATGGTGGTGGCAATGAACAGCGAGGCAGCCAGTGACACCACAATGGTCACCGCCACATGCCCCAGGAAAATTGTCATGTCGGCCTGCTCACCAATGATGTTGGGCAGAAACACAATAGCCGTGGTGCAGGTGCCGGCCACCACCGGTACACCAACATTCCTCACTCCGAGAAAAGCAGCCTTGCGCGGGCGACCCGGGAACTTTTCCTGTTGGGTGAAAATGCTTTCACTGACCACAACTGCGTTATCCACCAACATACCGATGACCAGCATCAATCCCATCAGCGACAGGATGTTCAGCGAAATACCCAACAGGTAAAGGGCAGCCAGGGTAATGGTCAGCGAAAACGGCACCGCCATGGACACTATCAATGTCAGGCGGATGTCCCGCAGAAAAACCAGCAGCACCAGCGTTGACAACAGAAAGCCATAGAACCCGGAGGTGGCCACATCCCGCAATGACTGGCGCACCGCTTCTGCTGAATTCTGGGACACCATCAATTGCAGGTTGGCAAAACCCGGTTCGCGGGAGATGGCGTCCAGCTCGCGGATCACACTGTCAGCCGTTGCAACCAAGTTGGCATCTGCCTCACGTGTCACATTCAGCCCTACCGCCGGCACACCATTGAGATGCCGCGCCGTGGACAGCTCGGCCGAGGCCAGCCGGATGTCGGCAACATCGGCCAGCGTGATACCAGTGGCACTGACCACAAAACCGGCGATATCCGCCTCGGACACAAACTGGTCGTTGACGGTAACCCTCAGATTATTCTGCCCGCTTCTCAGCTCACCGGCGGCGTGCAGGGTATTGCTGGCCTGAAGCCGACTGAGCAGCTCATTGGTATTGATGCGGTAGGCCTGCATACGATCCGCGTCCAGGGTCACCTGGTAGTTGCGGCGGGCCAGTCCCTGTATGTCCACCCGGGATACACCGGGCAGTCGCTCAAGTCGTGGTACCAGTTGCTGGTCCAGCACCTGCCAGTAATCAGCAAGATCGGCATCGGAGGCCACACGTACCTGCATCAGCGGCTGATCACCGGTGTTGCCGGTAAATACATTGACACGCTGCACATCGGACGGCAACTCATGACGTACCAGGTCTATCTTTTCCCGGACCTCAACACCCTTGATCTGTGCATCCACATCCCAGCCGAACATCATCTGGATGCGCGACTGGCTGGCCGTGCTGGTGGACTGCATCTGCTGGATATTGTCGATGGTAGCCAGCACGTCTTCCAGGGGCCGGGTGATATTACGCTGGATTTCCTCGGGTGTGGAACCGGGGTAGTTCACCTGCACAAACACCCCCGGAAACTGCACCGAAGGCATCATCTCCATGGGCAACAGGCGTGTGGCTGCCAGTCCCAGTGTGATGGCACAGACAAACAACATGGATACGGTCACCGGGCGGCCAAGGGCAAATTGTGTCAGCCACATACTCAGTTCCCCGTCACGGCATCAGCCGTGTCATCGTTCACATCACTGTCATCCGGTGCCGCCACAAAAGCCTTGCGGTCCAGCAACTGGTACATCACCGGAATCACCAGCAGGGTGAGCAGGGTCGACAACAGCAGGCCACCAATCACGGTGATGGCCAGTGGTGAGCGAATTTCGGAACCTTCACCAATGCCCATGGCCAGTGGCAACATGGCCAGTGTGGTGGTCATGGTGGTCATCAGAATGGGGCGCAGTCGTGATTTTGCCGCTTCGGTGATGGCAACAGACCGGTCGCTGCCCTGCAGACGCAACTGATTGATACGATCCACCAGCACAATGGCATTGTTGACCACAATACCGGCCAGCATGATCAGTCCGAGGAATACAATCACACTCAGTTCGGTGCCGGTGACGGTCAAGGCCAGAATGGCCCCGATCAGCGCCAGTGGCACACTTAACAGGATGATGAAAGGATGCAGCAGGGATTCAAACTGTGAGGCCATGACCAGATAGACCAGGAAAATAGCAAGCCCCAGGGCAAACATCAGTGAACTGAAACTGCGCGCCATCTCCTCGCTCTGCCCTGCATAACGCACAGTCACACCGGGCGGTACGGGCATATCGGCCAGCAGCTGTTGCGCTTCCAATGTTGCTGCACCCAGATCGGTGCCCTGTATCTGTGCATTGATGCTGGCCACGCGTTGCTGGTCTATACGCATGATCTCGCTGGGTCCGATGGTCAGATTGACATCGGCCACCGCCGACAGCGGAACAGGGCGACCTGACCCGGGATTGATAATCAGATCATTGAGATCGGCAATATCCCGGCGTGCATCATCCTGAAGCCGCACCAACACATCAATCTGCTCATCACGCAGACGGAAGCGCGTGGCGGTGTTGCCACGAATGGCATTGACCACCGCGCTGGAGGCCTGCTGCATGCCCACATTGAGCTGCGCAAGACTGTACTGGTCAAAAACCACCTGCGCTTCCGGATAACCACTGCGGGTGTTGGTGCTCATGTCAACAAAGCTGTCCGACTCCGAAAGCCGCGACATGACCTCAGCCGCCAGATTGCGCAGGACATCCAGGTCAAAGCCATAGAGCTGGATACTCAACGGGGTGTCAAAGGTGAACAACTGTGGCCGCTCGGCGCTGCCGGAAACCAGCGCGGTCTGCCGATCCAGCAGGCCACGCAGCTGCTGCAGCAACTGATCCTCCTCACGCCGGCTCATGCCTTCGCGCAACAGCAGGATGAACTCGGCGCGGTTCTCACCTTCGTCTTCAGGGTTGGCGGTGAGACGATTGCCACTACCAGCGGTAGCAAACACATCCTGCACCCCGTCCAGCGCAAGAATCTGCTGTGACAGCCCCATCATGCGTGCATCGGTGACCTCTATGGCGGAACCGGGGGCATACTCAACTTTCACGGTCAGTTGCCCCTGCGCCATATCCGGCAACACAGTCTGGGGAATACCACCAAGCAACAGCAGACTGAGCGCCAGACAGCCAAAGGCAACCACTACCGTGATAGCCGAATGGCGCAGCACCTGTGGCAGCACTGTGCTGTAGGCTGACGCAATGGCACTGAAGGCAATCTCGAATACTCTGCGCAAGGGGAAGAACACCAGGCGGCCCAGCAGCACCAGAGCGGCCAGCAAAGTCTTGATCACCAGCGCCAGCACAAACGGCAGCACCACAGTGAAAACCCTGGCCACAAAACCGAGCACCGACAGGGGCAGTTGCCACATGCTACGAGGACGGTGCCAGATGATAGCAAGGGGATGCGCAGCGGTCTCGCCAGTGTTACCCACCGGCAGCGGACGTGGCGCACGCGAGGCCAACATCGGAATCAGGGTCAGGGCGATAAACAGCGACACCAGCAGCGACCAGGTGATGGTCAGCGCCTGGTCACGGAACAACTGCCCCGCTATGCCTTCCACAAACACCAGAGGCAGGAAAACAGCAATGGTGGTCAAGGTGGATGCGGTGATGGCACCTCCCACCTCGCGCGCACCCTGCTCCGCTGCTTCTTCAAGGGCAATGCCCTCTTCGTTCTTGCGGGCGATGTTTTCCAGCACCACAATGGCATTGTCCACCAGCATGCCAATGGCCAGTGCCAGCCCGCCCAGGGACATGATGTTCATGTCGATGCCCGACATGTACATGAAATTGAAGGTGATGATCACCGATATCGGTATGGTCAGTGAGATGATGATGGTGGGCCGGATATCGCCCAGGAACAGGTAGATGACCATCATGGCCAGCAGACCACCCAGTGCACCGGCCACCACCAGTTCACTGATGGCCTGTTCGATGAACTGGGATCCGTCGCTCAGCACTGTCAGGCGCATGTTCGCCGGCAGCATCGGTTCGATCTCGGCAATACGATCCTTAACTGCCTGTGCAACCTGTACAATATTGGCATCCCCTTCACGGTAGATGGCAATCTCCACGGCCTGTTCACCATTGTGGCGGGTGATGGCCGTGGGGTCCCGATGCCCCATCCTGACCTCGGCTATATCATGCAGGCGCACAACCCGCTGGTCACGACTGAGCACCACCGTGGCTGCGATGTCTTCCACCGAGGCGTATTCGTTGAACGTCCTCACCAGCAACTGCTGGTCACCACTGATGATCTGACCGGCACTGAGGTTGACGTTCTGTGCCCGAAGACGCTGGGCCACATCATCAATACTCAGCCCAAGTTGTGCCATGGCGGTCTGGTCCATCAGCACCTGGATTTCATCCTCCAGGCCACCGGATGCACGCGCCGCCGCCACCCCGTCCACAGTTTCCAGAAACCGCGTGATACGTTGGTCGGCCTCGCGCCGCAGGGCGGCCAGTGCCAGTTCGCCATCACGCTCGCCGTCAATATCAACCAGATTGAAACTCAGGCGCATGATGGGATCGTTGTCCGGATTGAACCGCAACAGCGTGGGTGGTTCGATTTCCAGCGGCAGATTCACCTGCTCCATCTGTTCGCGCACATCCAGGCTGGCCAGATCCATATTGGTGCCCCAGTGGAACTCCAGATATACATCGGAGCTGCCGGCGCGTGACACCGAACGCACCTGACGCAGGCCATTGATGGTGGACAGCCGTCCTTCCAGCGGAATGGATATCAGGTTTTCGACCTCACCCGGTGCCGAGCCCGGAAACCCGGTGTGCACAGTGAGTGTGGGATAGGACAATTCAGGCAGCAGATTCATGCCCAGGCGTTCCAGCAAAATCATGCCAAACACCAGCAGGGCAAGCGTGAACATCGCGACCGTCACGGGTCGCCGGATAGCCAGGGCAATCATGAGTTCACCCTCTTACGATGTCGACCGAAGCACCGTCTTCCAGAATCTGCTGGCCCGTGGTCACCACCAGTTCGTTCTCGCGCAGACCGGACAACACTTCCACCAGACCGCCCTGGCGCACGCCGGTCTCCACGGATACACGCACGGCCACATCATCACGCACCACGAATACCCAGGACTGATTGTCGCGGCTGATCACTGCACGTTCGCTGACCAGCAATACATCCTCGTGGGTATCAAAGACAATTTCAGTGCGACCGAACATGCCGGCCATCAGCAGCCGGTCGGGGTTGTCCATCACAGCAGTAACACGAAACGTACCGGTATCCACATCAATCTGCGGACGGACACGCTGCACCTGTCCGGACATGCGCTGGCCAGGAAATGCGTCCATCTGCAGCCACACCGGCTGACCGGGCGCAACCAGTGACAGTTCACGCTGGGGCAGGTGCAGCACCGCCTCTATGGAATCAGGGTCGGTCAGGCGGAACATCACCTGGTTGGTCTGGATCATGTTACCAACCTTGACCAGGCGTTCCGTAACAATGCCGGAAATCGGTGCAGTGACGGTGGCATAACGCAAGCGCAGTTCCGCCAGGTCCAGCTGTGCCTCCTGTGACTGCAGTTCATAACGCAGGTTGTCGACGTCAGTGGCCGATCCGAGGTTGCGCTCGAACAATGTTCGGGTACGCTGCAGGTCACCCCGAAGTCGGGCCACCGTGGCTTCACGCTGGGCCACCTCCAGTTGCAACTGCTCGATATCCAGCTGGGCCAGCACCTGCCCCTGCTCAACATAGTCGCCCTCTTCCACCCTGATGGTTTCCAGCACGCCGGTGGAGCGGGCCACAACTTCCGCCTCCAACCCGGCTTCCAGAGTGGTTACCGTGCGATAGGTGCGCTGGATATCACCCCGGGTCACCGCCATGACCTCCACCGGCAGCGCTGATGGCGCCGCAGCTGTACGAAAATCCCCGGCACCACCACGCATGGCTGAAGGGCCACGGGCATCGCAGGCACTCAGTACCAACAGCAGTGCACATCCCAGTGCCGTCAACAGCAGGTTATGGCTGCGGTTTTGTCCTTTCACTTCAACTGTCACATCAGGTTCCTGCTTCGATTGGTTAAAAACGCGAATCATAGGCAGTTTTACGTAAAAGTGCAGGCCATTGACACGGATTCTCGCTGAAACGTATTACCTGCAAGGCGGATCACTGCCTGCTGCGGAATGTGAGACCAAAGATCGGCCCCCTGGATCACAACCACCTTTACGCTGCCTGAATGTTGGGTTTCGACGAAAGGAAAAACTTCCCGATATCAGCAAGATACAAAAAGCATTCTGAAAACCGTCCGGTCCACCCAACACCTTCGAATCAAGCCAGTTCCGATAAGTATTTGATAATGATACCTTTCCTGAAATGGCACAGGCATTGCAACCAATTGAACGTGGGTAAACAAATACCCAATGATCGCAAACAACATCCTTTTGATTTCAACACAAAGGTGATTGCCATGAAGACCATAACTGCCTTTTTTGCCGCCCTGCTTCTGATGATTTCCAGTGCCGCACTGGCCCTGGACGCTCCTTCCTTCGACGAAGTCGACACCAACGGCGACGGTTACGTCAGCAACAGTGAACTCCAGGCTGCCGGTCTGGATATCCGCGTCGAAGACCACGACACCAATGGTGATGGTGTACTGGATCGTCAGGAATATGAGGCTGCGATAGCGTCGATATCTGACGACTGAACCAGGCGTATGGACCCACGGTCCGCGCCCGCAAAGCCCGTTGCCCGTCCCGGGGAGCGGGCTTTTATATCAGTCGTTCGCCTTGTTGCTGTACCCGGTTCTACCAGCGTAGTTTGACATGTAGACATGCTCACCCATATGGGCGATCTGCTGGTCCACCATCCAGTCCATGGCCTTGAGTATGGGCCGGAACTTGCCGGTGTCCTGCTCCAGCTCGGTCAATGTGGCAACAATGGCCTCCAGCGTGGACACGGCGCCGCTGACAGGCTCGCGGCGAATGCGGTATCGGGAACCGGCAAGATCGGTCAGCTGGAATCGGGGTAAAGCCGCCAGCGCCGGAAATTCGTGCAACAGGCGACGGCTCTTGCGCCAGCTGGCGTCGATGAAGAGCAAGGGGCGCTGCAACGTACTGTCCCGTATCTGGCTGATCGGCTGGGCCTGTTCTCCAGGGTAGATCAGCACGGGTTTACGGGCCAGCAGGCTGTTGACGATACGGCAGGCCTCGTCCCTGTTCTCCGGGCTCAGCGAAATCGTCTGCAGTTCGCTGTTTTCAAGACTCATTGCAGCCATGCGCGCGGTTCCCAACGGGTGCCGCAGTTCACGACTTTCCTGCAGGATCAGCACCGGCCAGACATTGTCCACAAGGGGAACAACGCCACAGAAACAACTGGAGGTTGGCCGCAGACAGCGAGCGCATGTGATTCGGGAAGACATGGCACAACAGTATACAACGCCTGAAAGCTGACAACACCGGCCAACAATGAGGGTATAATCCTGTGTATGCCGAACTCGTTGTCAGAATTGATGGTACTGGCCGTGGTCGCCACGGGCGCCTGGTACTGGTGGGTCACTCGTAATGCCAAAGCCCATGCGCTGCAGGTGGCCTGGCATCGTTGCCGCGAACTGAACCTGCAACTACTGGATCAGAGTGTGGTGCTCAGAAAGTCGCGCATCCAGCGCAATGAAAACGGCCAGCTCGAACTTCGCCGCTACTATGACTTCGAGTTTTCCTCCACGGGCGAGGAGCGCTACCGGGGCTCACTGGTGCTATCCGGTCCCCGGCTGGTGGACTTCGAACTCGCCGCTCACGTCCTGCGCTGAACCTGTTTCAACAATCCGCGCCTTGTCCCGGTGCATACGCCGGTCCGCCATGCGCAGCAGCTCATCCACCTTGTCGCCGTCCTGTGGCCAGAACGCCATGCCCGCACTGACCGTCAGATCACAGGGTCCGATACTCAGGTCCAGCTTGCCGTCAACACTGTGACGCAATCGCTCCATGGTGATGTTTGCGATCTCTCTTGAGGGTACGTCAAAGGCAACTATGATGAACTCATCACCACCAAGACGACCGGTAAAGTCCGCATCACGTACAAAGTCCTTGAGCCGACCGGCAATACCGGCCAGCACCTCATCGCCTACGCTGTGGCCATGTCGGTCATTGATCTGTCTGAAACCGTTCACATCCAGAATGATCACGGCAAAGGGGCGCTCGCTGCGTCGGCTTTCCAGTATGGTGCGACCCAGTATTTCATCAACGCTGCGCCGGTTGGGCAGCCCGGTCAGTACATCCTCCCGGGCCAGATGCATGACCTGCCTGTGCGCCCGGAAGTAACAGGCCACACTGACACCAAAGGTCCAGCTGATGCTGAACAATATCATCATGAAATACAGCAGTGGATTGGCCAGCATGCCGATACCGGCCAGGGCTGGGTCACCTGTTGTCAGTGTCGTGAACCAGCGTAGGCCCAGACCTGCCGCCATCAGAAATGCGGAGGCGGATATCAGCGCGCTGGCCAGGCGCTCGGCGCGATCGGTGGTATTGATATACATTACCACGGCTGCAATCAGCAGGCCGGCAATTGCCACCGGGTCATGAAAAAGTAATCGTGCCTGGGCATTGTCCCGGTTGACCCAGGCCATGATCACAAACACCGGTATCAAAAGCAGCCCCAGGCGCCAGCGAAGCCTTGAAGGGTAGTCGCGAAATCGAAGCGCACCCTCCACCACCAGCAACACGGCCGTCAGGCTCAGGGAGTTTGTGATGATCACATCGGTGTAGGGGGGTAGAGGCAACTGGTTTGCCACAAGGATGGCAACGCAGGCCATGCCGATACAGACAGCGGCCAACATCCACTGAAACACACCCGCCATGTCCCTGTTGATACGCCAGATGACAAACATGACAAAGGCGGCGATGACGGAAACCGAGGTCAGCGTCAGTAACAGGGTTGCCAGATCCAGTGTCATGTGGGGTGTCCTTTGATGATGGGAGACTCAGTTCATCCCCGGTGTGCTCCCATGGGGCAGCTCTGATAACATAGGCGGCCTGTGTCGGCGCGTCAATCCCGGATGCAGATCCAACAAACACAGTCTGAGCCAGCCTCGAGGAATAACGATTACATGAAAAAACTGACAATCACAGTTTTTCTGACATTCCTGTTGAATGCCTGCTCCGAGGAGCTGGCCGCCAACCGACCCTATATTCTTACCACCGCGACCACCGGCGGCGCGTACTACCCGATTGGCGTGGCCATGGCCACCATCACAAAGTCACAACTGGAACCGGACACCGGCATTTCCCTGTCGGCCATCAGCTCCGCCGGTTCGCAGGAGAACATCAAATTGCTGCGCGACAACCAGGCGCAGTTCGCCATGCTGCAAGGCCCGTTTGCCGCCTGGGCATGGAATGGGGAGGGACCGGTCAGTCGCCCCCAGCAGAACCTTCGCTCTGTCAGCGCCTTGTGGCAGAACGTGGAGCATTTCGTGCTGCTCAGCCGCCTGGCCGATACCGGCTCAATGAGTGACCTGAACACCCTCAATGGTGAGCGTTATGTGTTGGGGGCGAGAAATTCCGGCGCCGAACAGACCGGTCGCTACATATTTGATGCCCTGGGCATAGACTACGAAAACCGGATGAGTCTGGCGTGGATGGGATACGGCGGCGCCGCCAACGCCATTCAGGACGGCAATATCGTCGGCATGAACGTGCCCGCAGGCGTGCCGGTCAGCGCCATTACCCAGGCCTACGCCCAGATGGGGGATCGCCTGACTGTGCTCAACTTCACGCAGGAGCAGCTGGATGCCATCAATGCCCGCTATGACCTGTGGGACTGGTACGAGTTGCCGCCGGGCACCTATCCCAACCAGGAACATACAATCCGTTCCGTGGCCAGCCCCAACGTGCTGGCGACCAATGAATCGGTGCCGGAGGACGTGGTTTATCATATCACCCGAACCATCTGGGAGAACCTGCGGATTCTCCAGGACATCCATGGTGCCACGCGGGAAATGGAACTGGACATGGCGCTTCGCGGACTCGGTGCACCGCTGCATCCCGGCAGTATCCGGTACTTCCGCGAGAAGGGTCTGGAAATACCGGAGAACCTGATACTGCCTGGTGAGGATCGACCCGCAGGAATAGCCGACCTGCAGCAGGCGCCCGAGCTGTCATCGGAACAGTCAATACAACAATAACGAGCATAACAACATGCATTCACCACTGCTGAAGTGGGCTGCCTTTGCCTTTGCCCTTTTTCACGTTTACACCAATGTATTTGCCACCATGTCCGAGCTGTGGTTCTCGGCCATTCATTTCGGAGGGTTTGTGGCGCTTTGCGCCCTGGTTGGCAACGAGCGTCATCCTGAAACCGGCGCGGGGCCATCCAGACCTCAGTACATCATCAATCTGCTGCTGGCACTGATCGCCATCGCCATTCCGGTCTATCTGATGTTGTTCGAAAACGCGCTGTACGCGCGTGAAACCGAATTCATTCTGTCCGACTATCTGGTTACTGGCGCGGCGGTCCTGCTGGCGGTGGAGTTCACCCGCCGCACCACCGGCTGGTTCATGCCGATACTGATCCTGATTTCCCTGGCCTACATCCTGTTCCTGGGCCGTTATATCTCGGGTGTTTTCAGTTTCCCGGGGCTGACGCTGGAAACCGTGCTCTACCGCAGTTTCTACAGCGAGGAAGGCATGTTTGGCATGACTGCCAACATATCGGCCACCTTTGTTTTCATGTTCATTCTTTTTGGCTCCTTCCTGCTCAAATCCGGTGCCGGTGATTTTATTGTCAGCTTTGCCCGCTGCCTGGCCGGACGCTTCACTGGCGGAGCCGGACTGGTGGCCGTTGTTGGCTCGGGCATGATGGGATCAGTGTCCGGCTCAGCGGTGGCGAACACCGTCTCCACCGGTGTCATCACCATTCCGATGATGAAACGCTCGGGGTTTCCGGCAAAATTCTCCGCCGGCGTGGTTGCGGCCTCATCCACAGGTGGTGCGCTGATGCCACCGATCATGGGTGCCGGCGCCTTTGTCATGGCCAGCTACACCCAGATCTCCTATCTGACCATCATTGCTGTATCCACCTTGCCGGCGCTGCTGTATTTCCTCACCGTCAGTTACTTTGTCAACATCGAGGCCAAACGTCTTGGCCTGAAACCGGACCGGCACGGTGACCATGAAAGTCTGTGGGCAGTGACCCGCCAGGGATGGCATTTCATAATCCCGCTGGTGGTGCTGGTAGGATTGCTGGTGGCCGGTTATACACCGATCCGGGCGGCGGCGGTTGCCATTGTGGCGGTCATTGTTTCATCCTGGCTTTCTCCGACACCGATGAACGCCAGAGGCTGCTTCGAGGCCACGGTTGACGGTGTCAGAACCATGATGTCCACCGCCCTGTTGCTGGTCGCCGTCGGACTGGTCATCAATGTGGTGACCACCACCGGTGTGGGCAATGCGTTTTCACTGATGATTGTGGAATGGGCCCAGGGCAACCTGCTGATCAGCCTGGTTCTGGTCGCCATCGCTTCCCTGGTACTGGGCATGGGCCTGCCGGTGACCGCCTCCTATATTGTACTGGCCACGCTGGCGGCGCCCATACTGTTTGACCTTATCAGCCACGATGCACTGCTGGCGGCGCTCACTGCAGGGGGCATCCCCGAAAGTGTCCAGGCAACCATCAACCTGTTCGGCGGTGATCCCGCGGTTGCGCTCAGGGAAATGCCGCTTGAGATGAAGCAGCTGATACGCGCGGAATTGCTGAGCCCTGAGCTGCTGACCGGCATGTTGCTCAGCGCACACCTGATCATTTTCTGGCTGTCACAGGACAGCAATGTCACCCCACCGGTATGTCTGGCAGCCTTCGCCGCAGCCGGCATCGCGGGCACAAAACCCATGGCAACCGGGGTCACATCGTGGAAGGTGGCCAAGGGTCTGTATCTCGTCCCGGTGCTGTTCGCCTACTCCCCCCTGATTTCAGGGACCTGGCCGGAACGTTTCTATATCTTTTTCTGGTCATGTCTCGGACTCTACGCCATGGCCGGTCTGCTGCACTGGCGCCTGGAACGCGCGCTGAACCCACTGAGCGCCTCGCTGTTGTTGCTGGCCGCAGGGCTGTTGCTCTGGCCACCACTGAGCATCTATTATCACATCGCCGGCGCCGCTGTGTTGCTTGGCGTGATTGTCTGGCAAAAGCGCCAGAACCGGCTTGAAGCCGCAACAGCTGCCTGAGCCTGCTGCACCGGACGGCAACACGGGTCACTCGCCCCGGGAGGGTGCGTAAAGATGTTTTCGGAGACAGAGCTGAACCTGCAGGAGAGTGAGCTGCGTGAACAGATCCGTGACCTGTCGCCGGCGCAGCGCGCGGTTTATGACAGGCTCGAAACCGATGGCCTGAAGGATGCCTCCCGCTATCTGGCGCTGAACTGCCTGTTTGCTCTGGGCGTACACCATTTATATCTGGGACGATGGCTGCGAGGTACCATCAACCTGATGCTGACCCTGTCAGGCGCCTGGCTGCTGCTGTCCACCGATGCTACCTGGTATGGTAGCCTGATGCTCATTGCTGTGGTGCTGATCGAGATTCCGCAACTGCTCAATGCCCGATTGCTGGTCCGCAATCGCAACAACCAGATCATGCGTGATTGCCTGTGGCTGGCACGCCAGAGTCCGAAAAACGAGGTTCCCGAATCCTGAACATGCGCCAGTCACGAAGTCGGCAGATCATCAAAACAGTGTTGGGGCGCTTGCAGACGGCCGCCCGCTGGCTGATTGACCGGTTTCCCTTCACGCTTGCGGGCACACTGATTCTGGTGGTCACACTCGGTTCTCTGTACTGGTTTGGCTACCGGCGTATGGATCTGGTGGTGTTTGCCCTTACCGTTTGTGGCATTGCCATTGTTGCCTTCAGCCTGATGGTGGTTCTTGGCGCCGGCATGGTCGCGCGACGGCGCCTGAAATCCCTGCTGCCTCAGTTGTCTGACACACCCATTGAGCTGGAGGCCGGTTATCCCAACGAATCCGGTTTCCGCCTGCGCACACTGACCTGGATGCCCCTGGTGTCCCTGAGCTGGCGGGTGATCAGCCCCACTGACATCGCATGCAACAACCGGCTGACCGAAGATGGCCGGTATCTGGAAGAAGAAATCACCTCATTGCGGCGCTGCCGCACGGCGCGACTGTCGCGGCTGTTCACCGTCAGCGACGTGCTGGGCCTGTGCCGGTTTTCCTGGCGCCTGGACCAGGACGTCAGACTGCAGGCACTGCCGCGGCTGGGCAACCTGCGGCATTTGCCCACCCTGCGCTCGATGAGCGCTGAAGACGGCATTCCCAACCCCTCCGGTCAACCTCGTGGTGACCGGATGGAAATCCGGCCCTATGCACCCGGTGACCCGGTACGCAACATCATGTGGGGCATTTACGCCCGCAACCGCCACCTCAACGTACGACTGGAGGAAAAAAGTGTTTTCGACAGCCGCCGCACCCTGGCCTACCTGCTGTCCGGACCAGGCGACGAGGCCGCCGCCGCAGTGGCCCGTGTGGCAACAGAATCGGGGGCACTGGGTGATGACTGGCTGTTTGGCGCAGACGGCAGTGACAGCGCCGCAGATACCGTGGCCGGGGCTCTGGCACTGATTGCCGGTTCGCGCGCACTGGACGCCCCCCATGCCTATGGGCTGGACCGTTTTCTGGAGCAGAATCGCGGCGGCAATGCCCATTGCATCGTGTTTGCTGCCGCCAGCCCCGGTGACTGGCCAGCGGCGCTGCGCCGCACAGTTGCACGGTATCCCGGGCAATTCTCAGTCATACTTGCAACCGATGGCTTTATGGATCAGGAGCGGCCACCACTTTTGCAACGTCTTGTCATGAAGTCCGGTCGGGACAAGGAGCAGTCTGCACTTTTCACGCGACCGGTGGCCAACGTCCGGGAACTTGGTTCACTGTTGAGTGAACTTCAGCAATTTACCGCAAGCGCCATGATCGTGGACCGGCGCACCGGTACCAGCTTTGACCAGCAACTGAAAAGGGTTTAGTGTCTTGAGCATGAGCAGCGAGCAACACACACATTATTTGCCTACCGGACTGCGGGCCTTGATTCTCGGGGCCGGCTACTGGGTTCTGAGCCTGCCGCTGACCACCCTGCCGGGCTCGGTTGCCGCCTTTGCCGGCTGTGTGCTGGCCTGTTTCTACGTTGATACACATATCCACCGGCTGCCCCTGCGGCGGGTCCGCCAGAGCGCCATCACGCTGGCGGTCGCCCTGGCCATGGTCGCTGCCGTGCTGATTTCCAGCCTGCTCACCCGAAGCTTCACGGTGGTTCAATTGCTCAGCCCGATGTTCAGCTACCAGCTTGGGCAGGTGTTGTTGTGGTTTGTGGTGGCGGCAGCGTTCACGGTCCTGCTGCGATCACTGGCCGAACGCAGCACTTCAGGCAAGGTGCTTGAAATCCTGTTTGTTGCAGCGGCCTTTGTCATTGCGCTGGCTGCTCACCGCCAGGGCATGATCCATAGACCCTATTTCATCGGGGACTTCGCGTTGATACGCGGCATTGACCCCTCATCCATCCTGATGGCCATAGGCTGTGCCGCCGTGCTGGCCCTGGCGGCTTTGCTGATGACCGAAAAGAATCACCGGCGCCTGCCCTATCATTTCACAGCACTTGGCCTGCTCTGTTTCTCCCTGCTGGCCTATGTCCAGTACTTTGGCATGCCCTCACCACGGCTGACCGATGACCTGGGGCTTACCGGCCAGGCAAGCAATACCAGCAGCCAACAGCAGGAGTCCGATAATCCGTTCCGGGACGGGGAAAACGACCCCAGTGACCGGGAGGCCCCAGTGGCCGTTGTGTTGTTCCGCGACGACTACGACCCGCAGGACGGTATCTACTATTTCCGCGAATCTGCCTACTCCCAGTTCAATGGCAACATGCTGGCCGCACCCACCAGCCCTGAGCTGGACCGCGACATTGTGCGTCGTTTCAGTGGCGGCGAGGTCATCGTGGAAGAGGAAATACAGGCCCGTGACCAGCGCCGCTCGGTGCGCACAACCATTGGTCTGCTGACACCTCACCGCAGTCCATTCGGTCTGGACGCCCCGGTCAGTTTTACCAATGTGCCCAACCCCAACAGCCTGCGCTTCAAACAGACCTATGACGTGGTGTCCCTGGTGCCCGAATTTGATTTTCCTTACCTGATCGGTCGCGAGGCGGGCTCACCGGACTGGAGCCTGTCCCAGTGGCAGGCCTACCTGGAAATGCCGGATGACCCGCGTTATGGCGAAAAGGCCGAGGAGCTTATAGCCTCCCTGCAATCGGGCTTTGCCGATGACCCCTACGCACGTGCCCAGGCCGTGAAGAACTGGCTTGATCGAAATGGTATCTACAGCCTGCAGAACGAACATGCCTACGCCAGCGACCCGGCTGCTTCGTTCCTGTTCGGCGACCTGACCGGATACTGCATCCATTTTGCCTTTGCTGCCACCTATATGTACCGCGCCCTGGGCATACCGGCCCGCGTGGCAGTCGGCTACGCCGTGCCGGCAGAAAACCGCGCCGGTGGTTCGGCGCTGCTGATCCAGGCGGTCAACGGCCATGCCTGGCCCGAGATCTACCTGCAGGATGTTGGCTGGGTGATTGTGGACCCATCACCGGCGCAGACCCTGGTCGACATGTCGGTGGACCCGCAGGACGCATTACAACAGCTGCTGGGCGACATGCTGCGCGATGACGCCAGTCTGCAGGAGTTCCTGCTCAGTCAGCAAGGCGGTGGACTGTCGCTGGCGTCTGTGGCCCGGCTGGCGTCGGCCAGTCTGCTGGCACTGCTGCTGGCGGCGTACCTGATCCGGCTTGGGAGGCTGGCGGCCCCGGCACTGTGTTCACCCCGGAGCCGATATCGTCATGGCTACCGGGCAAGCCTGGATCGGCTGGCGGCCTACGGCATCACGCGCCGCTACGGTGAGAGCCGTGAAGCGTTTGCCCGCAGGCTTTCCGCGCAGCTGCCCGCGCTGGAGCAGATGACCAGTACCCATACTGCCAACGCGCTGGGTCACAGCGGCCGGGGCAGCACCCTGGCCATTGCCGCCTCCGGTGCCAGTGACACGGCCTTCTGGCAGGCACAGGAACAGGCGCTGAAACGTCAACTGCAACAAACACACCCGCTGTGGCGCCGAGCTGTGGCTGGCATCCACCCCGTTCCCTGGCTTCGCAGCCGCTGATCTGAGATTGTGTCAACACCACCCGGATTCTGGAGACCCGTATGAGTGCAGTAATGGAAGAGACAGCCCGACTGGAATCAGCACGTAGCGTGCTGCTGCGGCTCAATGAAGCTGTAAAGGCTCAGGTCATCGGTCGTGACGAGGTCATTGAACTGGTCATTGTTGCGCTGATCGCCGACGGGCACGTCCTGTTGGAGGATTACCCCGGTTCAGGCAAGACCACACTGGCCAAGGCCCTGGGAGAAGCCATCATTGATGAACGTGTCGAATCAGGTCAGGCGCATATCGTGCCGTTTCGCCGCATCCAGTTCACACCTGATCTGCTGCCCTCCGATGTCACCGGCGGCGCGGTGTTTGACACCAGCACCAACAGCTTCCATTTCAGACACGGCCCGATATTTGCGCATGTTGTGCTGGCCGATGAAATCAACCGCACCTCGCCAAAAGTCCAGTCCGCCATGCTTGAAGCCATGGGCGAGAAACAGGTCACCGTCGACAATGTCACCTATCCGCTGGATGACCTGTTTTTTGTCATTGCCACCCAGAATCCCCTGGACCTTGTGGGCACCTACCCGCTGCCCACACCACAACTGGACCGGTTCCTGTTCAAGCTGACCATGGATCACATTGACCGTGATTCGGAACTGTCCGTTCTGGATACCTGGCGCGAGCGTCGCGACCGTACCACCGGTGGTGGCAAGGTCAGCCGTGACGATGTACTGCAGGCACGCCGCCAGATCGACGAACAGGTCAATATTGCACCGGCGATCAAGACCGCTCTGGTGGACATCTCACGACAATTGCGCGAAGACGAACGCGTGCTTCAGGGCAATTCCACACGTAGTATGGTGCTTATGTTGCCTGCACTGCAGGCGCGCGCCGCGCTGCACGGGCGGGACTATGTCAACGCCGATGACCTGGAAGCCCTGCTGGGACCTGTGCTACAACATCGCGTGGAATTAGCGCCGGGTGTATCAGATTTTGGCAAAGTGCTTCGCGACTGCATGCGTGACGCCATGGAAACCCTGGCACGCAGCACGTTGAAGGCCTCCTCCTGAGTCAAAGCAGCATGTCATCTTTCCGTTTTCTGGCCCAGCTGTTCATCATCCGCCCTGCCTGGCCCTGCTGGCCCGTGCGGCTGGGCGTGCTGAGCCTGCTGGCAGTGCTGGCTGCTGGCGCCGCGCCGGCGATAGCCCAGGACGATGACGATCCGTTTGCCGGCCTGTCATTCTCGTCCAGAACGTTGTGCTTCGGCATGGCCGGCATTACAGATTCCCGCGCACTTGCCGTATGCGACGCCCTGTACCTGCGTCAGAATGTACGAGCACGGGAACTGGCGCAGCGCTGGATCGCGGAGGAACCGGACTCCCCCGCTGCACATTTTGCCCTTGCCGAGGTGCTGTCCCGAGTGGAGGGCAATCTGCCGCGCGCCCTGCATCACCTCAAACGGGCCGACGAGCTGATGGACTACAGCTCATTGGGACGGGCAATGGATTCGGGCAATCTTGAATGGCACTATCTTACGTGGAACCAGTTGTCCTACGTACATCAACTGATCGGTAATCAGCGCGAAGCCCTGATGTATCTGGATCGGATTCGCGAATTCTATGGCCAGGACACCGAATCCTTCCGGGGCTGGCCACTGATCAAACTCAAAGCCTACGACGAAGCCAGGGAAAGTGCCGAACGGGTCCTGGCGACCAGTGATAACTCACGTGACCGCAGCCGCGCCTGGAATACACTCTGTGCGGTGGAGCTGGCTGACCTGCGCCCCCTGGAATCGCTGCAGGCCTGTGAAAACGCCATGAGCGAGGAGGAAGGTGTCAATCTGCTTGAGCACAGCACTGCTGCCGATACCGTACACCTGCTCAACGCGTCGGAAGTGTCACTGAGCCTGCTGCGCTTTGCCGAAGCCGAGGCCTACCTGGACCGGGCAGTGCTGTTTCTCAATGCGGAAAGTGTCGGCAATCCCTGGGTGTACCTGCTGTACCTGTACATGAACCAGAGTCGCTTTGATGAGGCACGAGAGGCTCTGGACAACATGCTGGTCTGGCGGGACAACCAGAGTCCCATGATCACGGTGATGAATCGTGCGGAGCACCTGATGGTCAGCGCCATGTTCCTGCTACTCAACGGTTACCCGGACGATGCTGACAGACTCACTCGCAGCGCACTGAACCAGCCCGATCGTACCGGCTCCTACAGCGCCGACGAACAGCAGAAGGACTCCGTTGCCGCCTTGCTGAACATGATGGCACACCGCACGGCCTATCAGATCAAACGCGAGGAAATTTCCCGCACCGGTTTTTTCCAGTCGATTCCACTGCGTTTCCAGTCGGTAGTGCTGCGATTCAAAGCCTGGCGCTCGGGACGTCACGCCGCGTCGCTGTTTGCCGACCGCGACACCCTGATGAACAGACTTCGCCCCTACGCACCACTGGATGTCCACATACCCGAGTGGGTGGAACCCGAACTGGTCGCGCTGATGGGCGAAGGCATGATCAATGGGCTGCTTGAGCAGACCCGCGAGGGCGGCGCCTTTGTGTTGAACGAGGGTTACTACCACGCTTACCGCACCGAGATCGCCGCCGGGAGAAACCAGCACCGGCAGGTAATCGAGCACGGTAACCTTGCCCGTGATCAGTTGCCAGCGGAAGAAGTCCTGCTGCGAGCACGTCTGACGCTGCGCATGGCGCAGGCTTCCTGGCGCCTGCGTGACCATGAGGCGGCCATGTCGTATTACGAAACGGCCATGCGGGACGATCCGTCGCTGATCCGACGGCTTGGCACATCGATCCCGGCAAGTATCGAAGCCGGCAGCGATGCGTTCAGCAGAGAGATAGCTGACATGCTGCGAAAATCACCGCGCCTGCGCCAGGACGAGCGCGGCATGAGGATCCAGATTTCCGGCGGCGACACACCAGGTATCTGCCTTCGCACTCGTGACGGTGACGCACTCAGCTGCACGGAAGTTGCTCTGGAGGCCACAGGATCTGCGGTCGGAGATAACGCTGCGGCCGATGTGGTGGCACAATTCCATCATGAAACCTTCGGTCTGGGTTACGAACTGAGCCGAAACCAGCGACTGGCGCTGCTGGGTAACAGTGTAATCGGCAGCACTCGCAATGCGGCGCGGCAGCAGCAAATTCAGGACACGTTCCTGCAGCTGCCAATTGCGCCGGACGCCGCAGCACCGCAGGGCACGGACGATCAGTAAGCTCGGGAAACGGAATCGGGAAATGAAAAAGGGGCCTCAACTGTGGCCCCTCTTCTTTTTTCAGCAGTAACATTCCCCCCGACGGGGGAAGCATTCAGCAATCAAGCGCTTCCGCCACTGCCTCGGATGCACCTTCGCAAGCATCCTCAAGCGCATCGGAAGCGCTGTCCACAGCGTCGTCAATGGTCTGGCCGGCTTCCTGGCCAGCCTCCTCGGCCGGACCCTGGTCCTGGCATGCGGTGAACAGTGCAAGTACGCCTACGATGAAGATCATGTAAAAAGCTTTCATTAAGACTCCTGTCTTTTGTTTCGGATTAATGTCTGGGTATCAGACGTCTACTCATTGTGCGGATTCAGATCGGTGGCTTGCCACGCAATGCGCGCGCCAGCAAGGCAATGATGAACAGCACGATGAAGATGAAGAACAGAATTTCGGCAATGCCCGCTGCTGCGCCAGCGATGCCGGTGAAACCGAGCAAGGCCGCCACAATTGCGATTACCAGAAATGTTAATGCCCATCCCAACATGGTTGTGCTCCTTGGACCTGTTTCAGCCCGCAAATTTCCATACAAACTGGCGACCGGAAGGCCCCAACCCAGCAGATCAGATTTCCGGCGGCCTGTCCCGAAGTGCGCCAGCCACCAGCGCGATGATGAACAGCACAACAAACACAAAGAACAATATCTCTGCCATACCTGCGGCCGTTCCCGCGATTCCGCCGAATCCCAGCAGTGCGGCGATTATGGCTACCACCAGAAACATCAGGGCGAGACTCAACATCAGACCGACCTCCTCTGTTCATGAATGACATACCGGGCAGCGGTGGCTGCGCCTTGCCCATAACGCAGCAAGCTTCGTGCCAGACAACAAAAGTGTTTAATATCATTGACTTGCAAACAGCTCCCGCAGAAATCCGGTAATACAACGTGCGGCATGCAGGACACTTGCAAGCCTGATCTTTCAAGCCATTGATCTGCAAGGGCTTATATGTTGGGTCTGCGCAACACATCGGGTTGCTGCCGAAAAAATGTGATCCACCGCACAATTGCAGGAATTGGCACTGCGCCGGGGGCCGGGATCACACGCCAACAGACTCAAACGCGGGATACATTGTATATACTGCGCAAAACCAGATAGCGTCGCGGCGCAGTCAAAAATGGCAAATCATTGTCGATCGGTAATAAACACTGTGCGATGGTCCGCGCTGACACTTGCCGCCGCAGCCGCGCTTGTCCTGCCCGGCATCATCCTCTCCACAGACAGCACCCATGCCCAGACCTCGCTTCGCGTTGGTGTCTACGATAACCCGCCCAAGGTCGAGCTCACTGACAATGGCAGCATGGGCGGTATTCTCGGCGAATTGCTCCTGGCCATTGCCGAGCGGGAAAACTGGCAGATCACAGCTGTGCCCTGTGAGTGGAACGCCTGCCTGCAGCTGCTTGAGTCCGGCGCTATTGACATCATGCCCGACGTGGCGCTGACAGAAACCCGTGAGCAGCAATTCAACTTCCATGCAGTGCCGGCATTGTTGAGCTGGTCCCAGATCTACACAACCCGGGGCCGACCGATCAGCAGCCTCCTGGGACTGGACGGCATGCGCGTCTCCGTGCTCGCCGATTCGGTGCAGAGTCACTACCTCGCGGAATTGGCAGATGACTTCGGGCTCGCCGTCACACTGATCGAGGTCAACAGTTTCGATGATGCCTTTCAGGCCGTTGCTGACGGCCGAGCCGAGGCGGCCGCCACCAATCACTTCTTTGGCGATCTCAAAGCCATTGAGCTGGGCCTGATGTCCTCTCCAGTGCTGTTTGAACCCAGTCAACTTTTCTATGCCGCTCCCAGTGGTCAACACAACAGCGCGCTGGCGCGCATTGATGAGCACCTGACGCTATGGCAGCACGACACGGGGTCGGTGTATTTCGACATCCTGTCGCGGTGGTTACCCGATCGCACCAGAACCCACATTCCAGGCTGGCTCTGGTGGATTGCTGCAGCCCTGGTGTCCGCGCTGCTGCTGGCCATGCTGCTCAACCATCTGCTCGGTCGCAAGGTGGCCGAACGCACGGCCAGCCTGCGCAACAGTGAGCAACGCCTGGCCACCATTCTCAATAGCGTTGACGCCTACATCTATATCAAGGACGCGGATTTGCGATACACCTACGTCAATCGCAGAGTCATTGACCTGTTGGGTTTGCCGGAAGATCGCATCATCGGTCACACAGATGAGGACTTCTTTGATGCCCGGACCTGCGCCCAGTTACGACTGAACGATGAGCGGGTGCTTTCACACGGCGAGCGATTTGCCAACGAGGAAAACAATACCGTACACAGCAGCGGCGAAACCGTTACGGTCCTGTCGGTAAAACTCCCGCTCACCGACGAACATGGCACCGTCTACGCTCTTTGCGGCATCTCCACCGACATTACCGAACACCGAAGAATTCAGCGTGAACTGCATCAGCTTGCATTTTTTGACCCGATTACGGGCCTGGCCAACCGGCGTCTGCTGATCGATCGGCTGGAGCACGCCCTTGCCAGCCGCAACAGCACAGGCTTTGAAGGCGCACTGTTGATGCTGGACATAGACAATTTCAAATCCATCAACGACTCCCGGGGTCATTCGGTCGGTGATGAAGTGCTGCGACAGGTAGCAACACGTCTGAAGCAGAACCTGCGTAGTACCGACACAGTCGCGCGCCTGAGCGCCGATGAATTTGTGGTGCTTATGGAAGACCTGAACCAGAACCAGGAGCAGGCGATCATGCAGGCGCGCGACTACGCGGCCCTCCTGAACCAGTTGCTGTCCACATCCTTGCGATTGCAGGGGGACAACTACACACCTTCTGTGTCCATCGGCATAGCCATGTTCTCCGATGCTCATGACAGTGTTGACGACATGCTCAAGGACTGTGACCTGGCGCTTGCTGCTGCAAAACAAAGGGGACGCGGCGCCATCAGCTTTTTTAATCCGCAGATGCAGACCGATGTCAACCGCCGCATCAATCTGGAATCCTCCCTGCGTGAAGCGCTGCATGGCAATCTTCTGGAATTGCACGTGCAGCCCCAGGTGGACAGCCAGGGCACCGTCTTCGGCGTTGAAGGACTGCTTCGCTGGCATGATGAGACACTTGGCGACGTGCCACCGTCCGAGTTCATTCCCGTAGCAGAAAGCAGCGGACTGATTCACGAACTCGGCCGGTTCGTGCTACGGCAGGCCGCCAGCACGTTGCAGCGATGGTCGGCCATACCCAATCTGCAGGGCCTGACCCTGTCCATCAACATCAGCCCGGTGCAGTTCAGGCACTCTGAGTTTGTCAACGAATTGGAGCTGTGCCTGCATCACTACCAGATAGACCCCGGCAGACTGGAGCTGGAAATCACCGAAGGCCTGCTTATCGACAACCCGGACGAAACCGCCAACCGTATGCTGTATATGAAGGACCAGGGCGTGCATTTTTCACTGGACGACTTCGGCACAGGTTATGCATCGCTGGGTTACCTGAAGAGTCTGCCACTGCAGCAGTTGAAAATAGATCAGTCGTTTGTCCGGGACATTCTTACCGACCCCAATGATGAGGCCATCATCAGGACCATACTGGCACTGGGCGAAAGCCTGGATCTGGAAGTCATTGCCGAAGGGGTGGAAAACCAGGAGCAGGCCGAATGGCTGAACGCATTGGGCTGCCGCAAGTTCCAGGGGTATTTCTATGGCCGGCCGGGCCCCATCAGTGAATGGGAAAGGCGTCTGACTCACAGCCCGGCGTAAGCCTCGATGTAGTTCACCGCATGATTCTTGATATGACGCAGTGATACAAACATATCGCTGTACGTCTGTGCGGTCACCGTATGGCAGTCCCCTCGCTGGATACGATCCAGATGACGGTCACGCATATTGTCGGCCAGATCGTTGAGGCGTCGCGCATCGCCGATCATGGCCTTGATCTCTGGCACGGTAGCCCCGCGATGGCGGGCAGCGGTCAGACGATCAAAATAGGCACTGACTTCGTCGAAATACCCCATGATGTCTGCCCAGGCGTCTTCGCTGATGTCTTCCTTGCGTTTGTACAGCCGGCTGCGATAGATGGTGAAGGACTGCAAAGAGTCAGCAATGCTTTCGATTTCGTCGGCCATGCGGATCAGGCCATAACCCCGATGGGACTGGGTCTTGCTGACCGAACCGGTCAGGGTCATGGTGATGAACTTGATCATTTCCTCTTCAATGTTGTCGGTGATGTCTTCCAGGTGATTGACGCGCTCGAACAGCTTCTTGTCATGTTTCTCGCTGTTGACGTACTCCTTGGTGACCTCGAACATCTCGCGGGTGATGACCACCATATTGTCCATTTCCAGGTCGGCCTGCTGCAGGGCAACTTCCGGCGCCATGGTATTGCGCGTTCCCAGATATTTGAGCTTGTGAATCTCCTTTTCACCTTTCTGCGGCACCAGCCAGGTTACCAGTTTTGTCAGGTACCCGATCAGGGGGATCCAGACCAGCACGTTGACGACATTGAACATGGTATGAGCCACTGCAATATGCCATCCAATATTCGGGCGCATGCCGTCCTCGGTCTGCATATTGGCTTCACCGACCACCATCCAGTCTACAAAGCTCACGTACCACGGGAATATGGCAATTATCAGTACAGCACCGGCCATATTGAATATTGCGTGCGCACGGGCAGTTCGCACCGCCGAGGTGTTGGCGCCGATTGCCGCGAGCTGCGCGGTAATGGTGGTACCGATGTTCTCGCCGATGATCAGCGCCACCGCGGTATGGAAATCAATGACACCGGTAGCTGCCAGGGTAATGGTGATACCCAGCATGGCCGAACTGCTTTGTACCAGCACCGTCAGCAGACAGGCCAGCACCACACAGGCAAGCAGGCTGGGCAGCGAGCGGGCGTCAAAGAGGTGCAGATAGGAGATGAAATTCTCGTCGGTACGCAGCGGCACAAAGGCGCCACTCATGAACTGCAGGCCGGTGAATATAAGCCCCAGTGCCACCAGGGTCTTGCCCGTGGTATTGAGCCAGGGCCGGTCGGCGGCAATCATGGGATACATGCCCAGACCAATGAGCAGCAGCCCGTACTTGCCGATCTGGAAAGAAATGATCCAACCTGTGACTGTGGTGCCGATATTGGCCCCGAGAATCACACCAATGGCCTGGCGCAACTCCATCAGTCCGGCATTGACCAGGCTGACGGTCATCACCGTGGAAATGGTGCTGGACTGTACAAATACCGTGATGCCAATACCTGCCAGCACGGCCATGACACGATTACGGGTAAACGAGGCCAGGATGCGCTTGATGGCTTCCTTGCCGCTGGACTGGAGGGACTCCGACAGGTATTTCAAACCCAGGAAAAATATCCCCAGGCCACCGACAGCGGTGTATGCAATTTCGAAATAGTTCATTGGGGCCGAAGTCTATGCAAAGTGGCCCAATTTTACAATTTGTTTACAGTTTCATGACAGATTTTTTTACTGGGGCGGTCCGGTCAGGGTTGTCAATACCGCAGTGATACCCAACACCATAACGGCAAACACACATTCAGCCCTTATGCTGCGCTGCAGGCGGGTGACACCGCCGCTGCTGTCCAGCGCCGGTACCAGGCGGAACCGGTTCATGGCGCCCAGTGCCATCATCAGGGACACCAGCCCCAGCTTGAGCAGCAGCAGGCGCCCGTAGTCACTGGCGGTCAGCGCCTCCAGGCTCCCGACAAGCTGCCAGACCAGTAGCAGACCACTGATCAGCAGCCCGCCAATCATGAACCAGCCGATATTGCCGTACATCCTCATGAACACCTTGAGTGTGGGCATGTCCAGGCGTCGGCACAGGTGCAACAGACCATACAGCGAGCCTACCCACAGGGCGATACACAACAGATGAACAGTGATAAATAACCGCCCCGTGGCGGGCAGATTTACCACATGGCCAAACACTGCAAAAGACCAGGCCAGCACCACACTGGCCATCAGCCAGAGCGCCAGACAGACATGGATGAACCGGCGCGAGACCGTGATGACGGGCAGCAGGAGCATGACCGCCGGCGCCGCAGCCAGCGCCAGACCTCCGAGCCGCAGCCGGGTGCCGTCGCCCAGGGCGGACTCGGCAAGAATGGCACCCATCGGATAATCCAGCATGCCCGACAGACCCTGCTGGTTGATACTGCCGATCTGGATCAGGAAGTAAAGACTGACAGAAAGCAATCCGAGCGCTATCAGTACCAGCTGTACAATCAGCAAATGGCGCTGCCCTGGCAGTACAGTGGGCCGGGACGGCGTACCAGACCTGATCGTGTCATCAGATCCGGCGCGCCACAACAAGGCAAGCACAAGTGCCATGCCAGGTACCGAAACGATCGCGATATAACTCAGCCCACGAGCTACGGTAGCTGCCAGGTCCCACCATGGGAGAGTTTCAATCATCAGTGATGGTGGTGATGATGTCCGTCATGCGATTCAGCCTCGGTCGCCTCGGTCAGCGTAGGATCAACCGTGAATGTATAACTGTCGGTCACTGTATGCCCGTCGGATCCAATCAGGGTCCATGACACAACATATTCACCGGGCTCCAGTGTTGGCAGCGGAAAACTCAGCTCCTGCCGGGCCGAGGCATTTGGCGTGAAACCGAAATCGATCTCTGCAGTGCCGTCACCCACCAGGGACAAGCGCAGCATCCGCACCGGCTCGTTGTAGACCAGCGTCAACTCATCAGCCGACGGCACTGACTGTGCGTTGCCCGGCGTGGACTCCACCAGCACACTGTGCGCAGACGCAACACCAGCCAGACCAAACACACCAAGAAATACGGACAGGACACTGGCAATAAGGGACTTTTTCATCTGATACCTCAAATTGATGATCGTAAACTCAAGTCTGCAGGATACTTGCTGAACACAGGCTTAAGGAGCCGCAGTCCAGAGTTTACCGCAATTGGCCACCTGACAGTCAAATCACTGCTGCGACAGATGGTCACAGAACGTGGCAGCAGGTAGAATCCCACCTGCAACCGATTGCTTGCCACGGAGGCTGATGATGACTGACAAACTGCTGGCCGGATACCAGCGTTTTCGCGATGACTATCTGAAAACCAACCGCGAAAAGATCAAGAACATGGCTGAGATTCACAAACCCTCCCATATTCTGATCACCTGCTGTGATGCCCGGCTGGAGCCATCGTTGATTTTTGATACCGAACCGGGCGACCTGTTCGTGATCCGCAACGTTGCCAACCTGGTCCCGCCTTACGAAGAAACCGGCTCCTACCATGGCACCAGCGCTGCGCTGGAATTTGCAGTAACGGTGCTTGAAGTACCCAATATTGTGATTCTGGGGCACTCGCGCTGCGGTGGTATCCGCTCACTGGTTCTGGATCAGGGGCGCATGAAGCCGGACTCCTTCATTTCACGCTGGATGTCCCTTGTGGCACCGGTTGCGAAGCTGGCTGACGCAGGCAAGCTTGATGATCCCGCCACCTTCAATCGCTGCGAGCAGGCTGCCATCGGTTACTCGTTGAAAAACCTGATGACCTTCCCGTGGATTGCCAGCCGGGTAGAGGCTGGCACACTCAAGCTGCACGGCTGGCACTACAATATCTTCAACGGGGCCCTGAAGCAGGTCCACGACCAGGACACCACCTCCGTCATCATAGATGGCGACGGCAACGACTGAGGTCTTTCCTGTCAACCCGGCTCCGGGCCGGCATCACAATAGGTGTTGCCATCAAGGTGCCGGTTGTAATTATTGAGGAAGCGGGTGCCCTCGGCTGGCTTGACCAGCCCGGCCTTGATCTGCTGACGTATGAAAGTGGACATGCGCCGATCCAGATCGTTCGGAAAGTATTGTACCTGTGTCAGCATTTCCTTGACGGTGATGCCCCGCAGCACTTCTTCTATCCAGAAGTTGCCCGGCTCCTCCTCACTGGCGTAGACATGCACCTCATCCAGCCGGCCCAGCAGGTTATGCGCATCACCCAGGATCTCCTGATAGGCACCAACCAGGAAAATACCAACATAGTAGGCTTCGCCGGAATTGTATGTGTGCAATGGCAACCAGGTCGGGTTGCCCTCGGATGTCACATACTGGGCGATTTTGCCATCCGAATCACAGGTCAGGTCCACAAGCTGCGCGCGTCGGTTGGGCTGTTCACTGAGACGATGCAGCGGCATCACGGGAAACAGTTGATCAATGGCCCAGTGGTCAATAATCGAGTGAAACACCGAAAAGTCGCCCAGATACAGATCGGTGAGCTGCTTCTCAAGATCCTGCTGTTCCATTGGCACCGGATCCAGCTCAGCCTCCACCAGTTTTCGCAGCACCTCACGGCATGTGCTCCAATAGAGGCTTTCGGCATAGGCCATGTGTTCGACTGACAGATACCCCAGGCGCATCAACTGCTCGGTTTCCTCACGAATCTCGCTGGCATCGTGATAACACTCCAGCACCACGCCGGTCTGGGTGGCTTTGACTGCGTCGTCGTATACTGCCGCCATCCGGTTGACCACAACGGGCACATCCTCGCCAATATCATTCACCGGGGGGCTGTCCGGTCGATGCACGCCCAATACCGGCACCACCAGCATGGAATGGTGCGCAGTCAGTGCACGGCCGCTTTCCGACAGCAGCGTCGGTACCGGCACCTGACGTTCGTCACAAATTTCCTTGACTGCATATACCACCACATTGGCGTACTCACGCAAACCATAGTTGATGGCTGAATCCGGGTTATCCTGGCCGGCACCGTAGTTCACACCAAGACCACCCCCGACGTCCAGAAAACGGATGTCCAGACCGCGCAGCACCAGATCCGCATAAATCTGGGTGATCTCCTTGACGGCGCTTCGCAGCACCTGGATATCCGAAATCTGACTGCCCAGGTGAAAGTGCAACAACTGCAGCCGATCCGTCATGCCGCGCGCTTCCAGCGTCTTGAACAGCTTGACCAGCTCCGGCACGGTAAGGCCGAACTTTGAACTCGATCCACCGGACTCATACCAGCGACCCGAACCGCGGGTATTGAGTTTGACGCGCACGCCCAGTGCCGGCGCCATGCCCCTGGCCTCAGCCAGCTGCATCAACTGGTCAAACTCGGAGTACTTTTCGATGACCGGCAGCACCTGCTGCCCCAGATGCTGCGCATTAAGCATCATGGTCAGCATGGTGGCATCCTTGACGCCGTTGCACAGCAGCAAAGTCTTGTCGGTAACCAGCGGCAACGTGGCCATCAACTCGGCCTTGGAGCCACACTCCAGGCCGATGTCGAATTCCTCACCGGCTTCCAGCACTTCAGCCACCACTTCCTGCAACTGGTTGACCTTGATCGGGAAAATGGTGCGATAGCTACCCTCGTAACCGGCCGACGCGATGGCTTCGCGAAATTTGCGATTCAGACGCCGGACCCGTGACGCGATGATGTCCTGGAAGCGCAGCAACAGGGGCATCGACGCACCCTGCTGGCGCGCCTCCTCAATCACGGCCATCACATCAATATTCAACGTCTGGCCTTCAATCGGCTGCACACATACATTGCCGACATCATTCACGCCATAAAACCCGTCGCCCCACTTTTCCATGGCATAAAGCGCAATGGAATCATCAACCTGCCAACTCTCTCGTCTGGTTAGATCAGTCACCTGAACAAATTCTCCTCTGTTTCACATCAATTCCTTTCACTTCGCAGGGTAATCATCACCGCACCACGATTCTCATCAACAACACCGAGCACAGCACCTTGCTGTCGGCGATAGGCCAACTCACCAAGCACCGCTTCACGGATGACACCACCGCCAACAATCAGCCGCACACGACTGACATATCCACGCCAGGCACGATCAAGCACCTGGTCCATACTGTCCAGTGCCTGGCTCACTGTTTCGCGATTGTGCGCAATATCGGCCGTGACCGTGGAGCCGTCACCCTGCTCCATCAGCACATCGTCACATTTTGCGCAGCGGGTATCAGGTGTCCTGGCCTGCCAGTCAGCCACACCCGGACTGGCCAGCATGCCGCAGTTCAGGCACTCACGTTGAAGCGTTTTTGCTGGCATACAGGCAGAGCAGTTCAATGGCAATCTGGGCGGCAGCCAGTGCGGTAACCTCGGCGTGATCGTAGGCGGGCGAAACTTCCACCACATCCATGCCCACCACATTGACCCCGGCAAGCTGGCGGATGATTTCCAGCGCCTGAAAGCTGGACAGGCCACCGGGTACGGGCGTCCCGGTGCCCGGCGCAAAAGCCGGATCCAGGCAGTCTATATCAAAGGTGAGGTAGACGGGACTGTCGCCAACCCGCTCATGCACCCTGGCTGCAATGGCTTGTGCTGTGGACTCATGCACATCACGGGCACTCACAACCTGGAAACCCAGAGTGTCCTCGTTGGTCGTGCGAATACCGATCTGAATTGAAGTGGCCGGATCAACAATGCCTTCCAGCGCCGCCTGATGAAACATGGTGCCATGATTGACACCATTGCCACTGGATGGCCAGGTGTCGGTATGGGCATCAAAATGAATCAGGCTCAATTTGCCATGCACAGCGGCGTGGGCACGTACACTGGGGTAGGCAATGAAGTGGTCGCCGCCCAGCAACAAGGTGGCAACACCGGCCCCGAGCACTTCCGCCACCGCGGCTTCGATATGAGCCACAGACAGCAGGTTACCGCCCGGTGGCGCAATGTCACCACGATCAACGATGCGCATGGCTGCCATGGGATCAACGCGCCACGGCCACGGTCGCTCCCATGACAACGCAGAGGATGCGCTGCGAATGGCACGTGGCCCCATTCGGGCACCGGGGCGATTGGTTGTGGCAATATCCAGCGGCACCCCCATCACTACCAGATCCACATCGTCCAGTGCCTTGCTGTAGGGTACGCGGAAAAAACTCGTGGCACCGGCAAAACTGTGCGCGTGTGTCAGCCCCGTGCCCGGCTTGCCGGTAAAGGCATTATCCCAACTGCTCATAGGAATTCCTGTCTTGTGGTTTCTGTGGCGCCCCGCGGCGCGCTGCTGTCAATCCAGACCGACAAGACGCCGACTGAGCTCATCCAGCTTGCGCCGAGCCTGATGATCGTAGGCCTGGGCATTGGCCCGGGCATCACGCTTGCCGTTCATGTAGACGCCGGTGCGTTCGGCAAACTCCTCACCAATGGCAATGTTCATCACCGCATCGGCGCCTTCGGTCACGGTGCTGCGGGCGTCAGCCCCGGCCCGGCGCACCAGGGTGGTGTCCATGAAACTGGCTGGATGCAAGGCATTCACTGTGATGCCCTTGCCCTTGACCTCGGGGGCCAGTTCGAAGGTAAACAGTATCTGCGCCAGCTTGCTCTGGGTGTAGGCGTTGGACGGATTGTAATTATGTTCCATCATCACATCATCAAAATTGATCGGTCGCTGCCCCGCCGAAGCCACATTGATGATACGTGACGGGGCGCCGGCCTCCAGCAACGGCAGCAACTCGTGAGTCAACAGAAAGTGCGACAGGTAGTTCACCTGGAACACCAGCTCAAAGCCGTCCTCACTCAGCGGTCTTTCGCCATCATCACTGGCACCTGAACCAATACCGGCGTTGTTGATCAGCATGTGCAGTGAGTCGTGATCCCTGCGCACGGCCGCAGCCAGTTCCCGCACCTGTGCCAGCGACCCCAGATCCGCTCTGTAGAATGCAGCACTGCCCGGCCCGGCGTTGATTGCCGTAACCACTTCTTCACCGCGCTCGGCATTGCGGCCATGAACCAGCACATGCGCGCCAAGGTTGCCAAGCCGGATGGCCACCTGGCGCCCCAGACCGTCGGTTGATCCGGTAACAAGCACCGTCTTGCCGCTCAGGGAAACAGTGTGCTCGTCACTGACTTCGTCAGCAGCGGCAGGGAGCGCCGCGGCGAACAGTACTGCGGTCAGGGCAACGCCGGCAGATGCCAGCAGCAACCATTGCCCTGGAAACGCGGCAGCGATACCCCGTGACTTCATCAGCCTGTCAAAAACCTTACTCATAATCAGCCCCCCCCGGGGCTTTCATCCACGCACCAGACGATCTACTTGAAAAATCAGCCATAACACCTTCAATTCGACCGCAAAATCCAGCGATTCATCTCAAGCGCTGCGTTATGTAACGCATTGACACAGAATACGCATTGTCATGACATTATTGCCTGATATGCTTGACAATATTGGATTTTATTATCCAGTTTCCCTGAACCGATATACTGACCGGAACGTAAGCACCTGTAAACCAGCACAACTATACGCAGAGTCTGATTATGCTATTCAAAACACGCGTTCGCGTCCATCACTGGATTCCGGTCATTGCCGCTACCCTGCTGCTTGCGGCCTGTGGTGGCGATTCTTCAGACTCTGGACAGGGCGGTCCGCAAGGCGGTTTTGGCCCCGGTGGCCCACCGGGCGGGTTTGGCGGTGGCCGGCGTGGCGGCGGTGGTGAACCCCAGGTGCCCTCCGTCGAGGTAGTCCGTGCCGAGTATGGCGCACTGCCGCTGGAAGAGCGCCTCACCGGTCGGGTGATTGCCCGGAATCAGACAGAAATCTATCCGGAAGTCAGCGGCCCTATTGTTGAGATCTTTGCCGACAATGGCGATTTTGTGCGAGAGGGTGACCCGCTGGTGCAGATTCGCGATACCGAATACATAGAACGTTATCGCCAGGCCATGTCGGGGCTGGAAGTGGTTCGCGCCCAGCGCCGTCAGGCCGAAGCCAATCTGGAGTACCTGCAGAGCCAGCTGCGCCGCACCGAAGACCTTGCCCAACGGCAGCTGGAAACCACTGCCCAGCTTGAAAGCATACGCGCCCAGGTCGCCGTGGCCCGGGCTGATCTGGATGTCCGTATCGCGCAGGAAAACCAGGCCGAATCCCAGGTCGAGGAACGCCGTCTGGAGCTGGCAAACACCACGGTGACTGCCCCGGTCAGCGGCCAGGTGGGTCAACGCAATGCCGAGCGCGGCCAGATCGTCAACTCCAACAGCCGGCTGTACCTGCTCGGCGACATGGACCAGGTGCGCGTTGAAATCTCCCTGACAGAGCGCATGCTCAACTACATCAACCAGGGCATGCCGGTAAACATCTACTCGGATTACTGGCCGTCCATTGTGCTGCAGTCCGATATTTCCCGAATTTCCCCGTTCCTGGATCCGTCGACGCTGCGAACCCAGGCCTATGTCGACATGGAGAACCCGAACGGCCTGATGCGCTCGGGCATGTTTGTTACCGTTGACGTATTGTACGGTGAAACCGAACAGGCCGTAGTGGTGCCCAACAGTGTGTTGTACCGCAACCCCAGAACCGGTGCCCAAGGGGTGTATGTGGTTGATACCAACGGCGTGGAGCTGGCCACCCAGGTGGAAACACTGGAAGGTTCTCCACAACTCAGCCAACCCCTGCCGGTGCGTTTCGTCCCGGTACAGGTCACTGCCGGTGGCCGGATGGCGAGTGGTGTGACCGGCATCAACGATGGCGATTGGGTGGTGTCGGTTGGCCAGAACCTGCTGACCGGTAACGTATCACAGACTCGGGTGCGGCCGATGGAATGGGATCGAATGCTGCAGTTGCAACGCATGCAGAGCCGCGATCTGTTCCAGATCATCGACCAGCACCGACACGCGCGCAGTGAAGGCTGAGAACCATGTCCATAACAGAAGGTTCAATAAGACGCCCCATCACGACCGCGATGATTTTCCTCATCGTGATCACCTTCGGTATCATCTCCTTTCGTTTTCTTCCGGTAGACCTGCTGCCACCTATTGAAACGCCTGACCTGAGTGTACAGGTCAGTTACCCCAATGTGGGTCCTGAAGAAATCGAGATGCTGATCACCGAGCCACTGGAGAACGCACTTTCCATTGTGGCCAACATCGAGCGAATGACCTCGTTTTCCCAGGAGGGCAACGGTCGCGTAAACCTGTCATTCTCTCGCTCCACCAATATGGATGAAGCCGCCAATGATGTGCGCGAGGCGCTGGACCGCGTCCGCCGCCGCCTGCCCCAGGATGCCGATGCCCCCCGGATCGGGCGCTTCAACCCGGATGACTCTCCCATTGTCATCATCGGTGCGCAGTCGGAACGCGACCTGGCTGATCTGACACGGATACTTGACCGCGAGCTGCGCCGCCGATTCGAGCAGATTCCAGGCGTTGGTTCCATTGATGTGTTTGGCGGTATCAACCACGAAGTGCGCATTGACGTGGTACGCGACAGGCTGCTGGCCAGCGGGCTGACCATGAACGACATCACCCAGGCCATAGGACGCGAAAGTGCCACCCTGCCGGGCGGCAACGTACGCACCGGTCTCAGCGACCTGTATATCCGCTCACTGGGCGAATACAACAATGTCCAGGAGATACGCGACACGGTGATCCGCTCGGTCAACGGTGTGCCTGTCCGGGTCGGCGACGTGGCCACTGTCACCTATGACCGCCGGGACATTGGCCGGTACATTGAAATCGACGATGTGCCCATGCTGCGCCTGGGCATTCGCAAGCAATCCGGCGCCAACACCGTGGCGGTGGCGGAAGCCATCAAACGCGAAGCTGAGCGTATAAGCCTGGAGCGCAGCGATATCAATCTGATCCTGGTGACAGATCAGAGCACCTTCATCCAGGAATCCATTGACAGCGTGCGCAACTCTGCCATCTGGGGCGGCATACTGGCGGTCATCATACTGCTGGCATTCCTGCGCAACGGATCAACCACGGCAATCATTGCCATCTCCATCCCCATTGCCATCATTGCCACGTTCGGTCTGCTGTACTTCGGAGGCCTGACGCTGAACCAGATGAGTTTTGGTGGCCTGGCACTGGGGGTGGGACTGATTGTTGACAACGCCATTGTGGTGATCGAAAACATTGTCCGGCAACGCCAGAATAACCGGCTCAAACGCCGGCCGGCGGCTGTCATCGGTACCCGCCAGGTGACCGGCGCCATCATTGCCTCCACCATCACCACCTCGGTGATTTTCCTGCCCGTGGTCTTCATGCAGACCCTGACCGGCTCCATGTTCCAGGAAATGGCGCTGGTGGTGGTGTTCTCGCTGTTCTGCTCACTGATGGTGGCGCTGACGCTGGTGCCGATGCTGGCAAGCCGCTATCTGACCATCAAACCGCTGGCTGCTGACACTGCCGTTGCGGGTCCGCCTCAGGGTATCGACCAGGAAATGAGCCGGGCTGAGGACATTGAGGACGAGAGCGAAAGTGTGCCGGCCAAACCGCATTTCATGGACGGAGTCGAGCGCAGATACGACAAGGTACTGGCCTGGGCGCTGCGCCATCGCATTGCCGTGGTTCTGGCAACTGTTGGACTGATGGGTGGTGCCACCTACGGAATACAGCAGGTTTCCTTCGATCTGGCACCCCAGATGCAAGCCGACGACATCCGTATCCGCATGAGCATGGATGAAGGCACCAATATCGCCATCCTGCATTCCTATATGATGGAAATGGATCAGATTGTGCGCACCATCATTCCCTGGGAAGACGTTCTGCATTACACCCGTGACGTGCGCAACAGCAACGCTGAAATCGAACTCACCATGGTCAGCCAGGATCAGCGCACCACCAACAGTGATCAACTGGCAGACGAGATCCGGGAACTCGTGCAACACGCCATCCCGGGTGTCCGGGTCCAGGTGCGAACCCAGTCCGGCCTTTGGATCCTGCGACGGGTATTCCGCTCCGGCGGTGACGACGCGTTGCAGATCGAGTTGCGGGGACACGACCTGTCCATGGCCGAACAGATCGGACAGGGTCTGCGCGAGCGCATTGAACTGGTACCGGGCATTGCCGATGTCAATCTGAGCCAGCAGGAAGGGCAGCCGGAACAGAATATCCGCTTTGATCGTGAACGCATGGCCAGCCTGGGTATCGGTGTGAACGACATCAGTCGTGCCATCCAGGCCAGTATTGGCGGCACAAGAGCCGGCATATTCCGGGAACAGGGTGACGAGATCGACATCATTGTGCGTCTGCGCCCCGATGACCGGCTCAATGTCCAGGACATCGACAATATCGCCGTGCGCGCAGCCGATGGCACCGCCGTGCCAATCTCTTCCCTGATAACGATGACCTATGACCGGGGCCCCACCAGTATCCGGCGTATCGACGGCCAGCGTGTCACCTACGTCAATGCCAACCTGGACAGCGGTGTTGCCCTGGGCGACGCCGTGCGGCGCGTGCAGCAGGAGCTGGCCGACTTTGAGCTGCCGGCCGGCTTCTCCATCGTCTACGGGGGTGAGTACGAAGAACAGATTCGGGCCCAGCGTGACTTCATCATGGCAATCATCATGGCCCTGGCCCTGATCTACATGGTGATGGCAGCGCAGTTTGAACGCTTCCTGGATCCATTGATTGTGATGTTCTCGGTGCCCCTGGCACTGATTGGTGTGGTGCCGACCCTGCTGCTCACCGGTACCACCATGAACATGCAGAGTTTCATGGGGCTGGTGATGTTGATCGGTATAGTGGTGAACAACGCCATTGTACTGGTGGATTACATCAACCTGATGCGGCGTGAAGGTAAACTGCCGGTGCTTGAAGCTGTACAGCAGGCTGGCAGATTGCGTCTGCGCCCGATCCTGATGACAACACTGACCACCATTCTGGCACTGCTGCCGCTGGCCATCGGTTTCGGTGCCGGCGCCGAAATGCAGGCCGATCTGGCCCGGGTTGTGATTGGCGGCCTGGCCGCGTCTTCACTGATCACCCTGGTGTTCATTCCGGTCGTCTACGTGGTAGCCAACGGCATGAAGGACAAGCTGGGAACAAAACTGGGCAATCTGCGCAAGCACCGCAAGGACGACGACGACAAAAAGCCGTCTACGCCATCAGAACCCCTGTCTGCCAACTGAAGCAGGCAGGCAACAGGTATCACGCAGTGTGCATGTCAGTGTTTTCAGCCAGGGCACTGAAGCACTTCATAGTGCACCCGGAACTTTTGGCTGAGTACATGGCATGGTCTGCGGCTCTCAACAATGCCTCAGGTGCCAGTGCATCCTGCGGGAAGAACGAGATACCCACACTGGCGGAAATCCTGACCGGCTCCCCTTCGATATAGAAAGGCTGCTCGAGCGCATCTATTATGTTCCGGGCGACTGTTTCCGCATCCCTGTCCTTCCTGACACCCGTGGAGATGACGGTAAATTCATCACCGCCCAGGCGGGCAACCGTATCCTGATCCCGCAAACAATTGGTGAGTCGCGCTGACACATCGTGTAACAGGCAGTCACCCGCTTCGTGGCCAAGTGAGTCGTTGACGGCCTTGAAACCATCAAGATCCAGAAACAGCACAGCAAGCGACAGATCGCCGCGATTTGCATGCTTTATCTCCTGTTTCAGGCGCTCCAGGAAAAGTCGTCGGTTCGGTAACCCGGTCAGATAATCATGATGCGCGTTGTGCCATACCTTTTCCTCGGCAATCTCCTGTTCAGTAATATCCCTGAATATACAGACAATGGCCTCGGTATCTCTGTCTTCGTCCAGCACCGGTGCAAGCACATATTCAAAGCGTTCACCATGGCCAGACGCAAAAGCGTGGATGAACTTGCCACGGAACGAGCACCGGTCGGCAATGACTTTTTCCAGATTTCGATGAAACTCCAGAGCAAAGGAGAAGCCCAGATCAAATGCAGACTTACCAATGATATCTTCGGTCTTCAATGCAAAAAGCTCTGCCGTGGCCTTGTTGGCATAAATCAGTCGACCCTCGACGTCGAGCACATAGATCGGGTCCGGTGATGCCGCCAGAATGGCGCCAAACTGTCGGGACTCCGTCTCTTTTACGGTTGTGTACTGATCAAGCGATCTGGCAACAGCCTGGTCAATTGCTTTGTGGAAACAGGCAAGATCTTCCAACTGTTGCTCAGCGATAGCTGGAACCGTTCTGGTCCAATGTGACACAACGCTTTCCCGGAGGGCCCGAAACTCCGAGACGGTCTCGGTAACGGTGAAACCACTGGTCTGCCGGTCGTGACCGTGCACTTCCGCCCAGGAGCTACCAATATCGGGTGCAGCCAGTCTGCAGGATTTGTCGACCCGCTCTGTCTGGCTTTGCTGGGTATCAATGGCCTTGGCGATTTCCAGAAGCATCTGCCCGGCATGATCCCGGCGTCCTTTCTTGTCCAAATGCCTGGCATGATGGATGGATTTGGCAAACGCTTCCCAGTCCTCAAGAATGGCATCCATTTCCGATCGAATGAAGTTGGCCAGCCGCATACGTATACTGTTCCGGGTCTGTAATCAGGTCGAATGATAGAGAAAGGCTATTATCTTTGCGTTTTTCGACTGGGTCCAGAAATTTTTACTTACAATTCATCAATTCACCCGAGCAATGTCCCGGCTCACAGCAGTGGCCCTGAATAATGACAAAATGGGGCAAAAATGTGGTTTACATATTGCGACGGTACTGACCACCCACCTCGAAAAATGCATCCGTAATCTGCCCGAGAGAACAATAACGAACCGCGCTCATCAGCTCGGCGAAAATATTCTCACCATTGACTGCTGCACTTTTCAACCGACAAAGCGCCATGTCTGACTCATTTTCGTGGGCAGCCTGGAATTCACGCAGGCGCCGGATCTGGCTCTGCTTTTCCTCCTCGGTCGAGCGCGCAAGCTCCAGAGCCATCTCTTGAGCAGGCTGATCATCCGATTGCGGGTCCAGGAAAGTATTCACCCCCACAATCGGGAGGCTGCCATCATGTTTGCGGTGTTCGTAGTACATGGATTCATCCTGTATCCTGCCGCGCTGATAGCCGGTTTCCATAGCGCCGAGTACGCCTCCGCGCTCGGAGATACGCTCAAACTCCTGGAGCACGGCCTCCTCCACCAGATCGGTCAATTCCTCGATGATGAATGCGCCCTGATTGGCGTTTTCACTGCGGGTAAGCCCCCACTCCTTGTTGATGATCAGCTGTATTGCCATGGCCCGACGCACGGACTCATTGGTCGGTGTGGTGATCGCTTCGTCGTAGGCATTGGTGTGCAGGCTGTTGCAGTTGTCGTAAATCGCAATCAGCGCCTGAAGCGTGGTGCGAATGTCATTAAAAGCCATTTCCTGGGCGTGCAATGAGCGACCCGAGGTCTGTACGTGGTACTTCAGCTTTTGGCTGCGCTCGTTGGCACCGTACTTCTCACGCATGGCCGTGGCCCAGATGCGTCGTGCCACGCGTCCCAGTACCGTGTACTCGGCATCCATGCCATTGGAGAAGAAGAACGACAGGTTGGGCGCAAAGTCATCAATGGCCATACCCCGCGCCAGGTAGGCTTCCACAAACGTGAAACCGTTGGACAGCGTAAAGGCCAGTTGTGAAATCGGATTGGCGCCGGCTTCGGCAATGTGATAGCCGGAAATGGAAACGGAATAGAAATTTCGCACCCGGTTTTCGATGAAATAGGCCTGGATGTCGCCCATCACCTTGAGGCTGAATTCGGTGGAAAAAATGCAGGTGTTCTGTCCCTGATCCTCCTTGAGAATATCGGCCTGTACCGTGCCACGCACATTGGCCAGTGTCCAGGCTTGCAGATCGTTGTACTCCTGATCGTCCGGGTCCCGGCCTTTTTCGTCGTGAAATTTTTTCACCTGCTGATCAATGGCAGTGTTGAGGAACATGGCCAATAGGGTGGGCGCCGGCCCATTGATGGTCATGGACACCGAGGTCGATGGGCTGCACAGGTCAAAACCGTCGTACAAGACTTTCATATCCTCCAGCGTGGCAATGGAAACGCCGGAATTGCCAACTTTGCCGTAGATGTCCGGACGCTCGTCGGGGTCGAAACCGTACAGGGTGACCGAGTCGAACGCTGTGGAAAGCCGCTTGGCATCGGAGTGTTCGGACAATTTGTGGAAGCGCCGGTTGGTCCGGTAAGCGTCTCCTTCGCCGGCAAACATCCGCGTTGGATCCTCGCCTTCGCGCTTGAAGGGAAACACACCAGCCGTGAAAGGGAAGCGACCTGGCACGTTCTCCAGCATCAGCCATTTCAGAATCTCGCCCTGATCCTGCCAGGCAGGCAAGCGCACCTTGGGCACCTTCGTGCCTGACAGTGTGGTAGTTGTCAAAGCCGTGCGGATCTCACGATCACGTACGGTCGTGACCAGTTCATCGCCGCTGTAGTCGGCCTGCATCTGAGGCCAGGCATCCAGTAGCGCGTGGCTTTCCGCGCTCAACGCACGTCGACGTGACTCAATGGCTTCCCCGAACGCCACATCCATGTCGGTGGCATCTGTCCCCCTGCCGGACGCCCTGTCACCGAGCATATCACCGAGCATGCGCTGACTGCTGCGCAGTTGTTGAAGCTCCCGCGCAATCTGACTCTGTTCCTCGGCGTGCCTGCGCCAGGCACGAACACTCTCGGAAATTTCCGCCAGATAACGCTGACGCGTTGGCGGTACAATGACAGTGCGCTGGGTGGAGGTTCGTGTGGCCACGGGTGCCAGTGCGTGATCAAAACTGCGCAGGCCGCGCTCGGTGAGCAGCGGCAAAATACCCTGATACAGAGCGGTCACGCCGTCATCATTGAAGCGGGATGCAATGGTGCCGTAAACCGGCATGTCGTCGGGCATACGATCAAAGGCGACACGGTTTCGCTGCACCTGCTTGCTGACATCACGCAAGGCGTCCTCGCCCCCCTTGCGATCAAACTTGTTGATGGCTATCACGTCAGCAAAGTCCAGCATATCAATCTTTTCCAGCTGACTGGCGGCGCCGAACTCCGGCGTCATCACATACAGTGAGCTGTCCACGAACGGCACAATACCGGCATCACCCTGTCCGATACCGGGTGTCTCCACAATGATCAGGTCAAAGCCGGCCAGACGCGTAGCATTGATGATGTCAGTCAGACCCGCAGGCACTTCGGTCTCAGCCGAGCGCGTGGCAATGGAGCGCATGTAGATGCACGGGTGATAGATGGCATTCATGCGCACCCTGTCGCCGAGCAGTGCACCGCCGGTCTTGCGGCGGGTGGGATCGATGGCCAGGATGGCAATGCGCAGTGCGTCACCACTGTCCTGGCGGAAGCGGCGTATGAGTTCATCGGTAAGCGACGACTTGCCCGCGCCGCCGGTACCGGTAATGCCCAGTACCGGAGTGTGTTTGCCGCGTACCTTCGCCTCACGGGCCATCTGCGCGCGCAGTTTTTCGTCAACGGCACCGTATTCCAGGGCTGTGATCACTCGCGAGAGCACCACAAAGTCACCTTCATTGAGTGCTGCTGGCGTGGCGGCGGGCGCCTCTGGCACGCCGGCTACCGTGCGCTCGAGCATATCGTCAATCATGCCCTGCAGGCCGATTTTCTGACCGTCCTCCGGCGAATAGATACGTGTAACCCCGTAGTCATGCAGTTCTCGGATTTCCGATGCAATGATGACACCCCCGCCGCCACCAAACACCCGGATATGCCCGGCGCCGCGCTCTCGCAACATGTCCACCATGTACTTGAAGTACTCGATATGGCCACCCTGGTAGGAACTGATGGCGATGCCCTGCACATCCTCCTGCACCGCAGCTTCCACCACCTCGTGCACCGAGCGATTGTGTGCCAGGTGGATGACTTCCGCACCGGAAGCCTGCAACATACGCCGCATGATGTTGATGGAGGCGTCATGACCGTCAAACAGGCTGGCGGCGGTGACAAAACGGGGACGCAGTGGCATTGCGGGGTTGACCACGGCACTGAGCGGGGATACAGCGGAAACCATAATTGCTCCTGGGAACAGGCGCCGGAAGACGAGCCTGACTGTTGTTGGGGCTGGTGTTGAACCTGTTCTTGTAAGTGGCACCGGATTGAATCCGGCAGCGGGCTGATTTATTATATTGACGTTAACGTAAACGTCAATCAAGGAATACCCCGGCATGTCAGACCTGATCCATACCCTCAGTGACCGTTTTCTGCGCGACAACGCACTGGACCCGCATGACAATGGCAACCGGACCTATTCCATTTCACAGCTGGCAAGGGAGTTCGATATCACCACGCGCGCCATCCGCTTCTATGAGGCAGAAGGCCTGCTGAACCCGTCACGGGAAGGCCGCAATCGGCTGTACAGTCAGCGCGATCATACCCGGCTGAAACTCATACTGCGTGGCAAGCGACTGGGATTCTCGCTGGTGGAAATACGCGAGATGTTCAGCCTGTACGACTCCGAACCCGGTGAACTGGCCCAGCTCACCCACGTACTTGAAAAAGTTGAAGACCGGCGCGAACTGCTCAAACAGCAACTTGAAGATATCCAGCTGACACTTCACGAGCTGCGCGAATTCGAAAACCAGTGCCGGGAGCGCCTGTCACAGATGCGAAACCATCACTGAACCACCGACCACATCACCCAGGAAAAACACCTATGAACAAGACACCCTCCGTTGTCATCATTGGCGGAGCCCGAACCCCTATTGGCGGGTTCCAGGGCGTTTTCAGCAACACCAGTGCCACTGAACTGGGCGCCATCGCCACGCGTGAAGCGCTGGCGCGCGCCGCGGTGCCGGTCGAGCGCATCGATGAGGTGCTGATGGGCTGTGTATTGCCCGCCGGTCTGGCCCAGGCACCTGCCCGCCAGGTCGCCCTTGGCGCCGGCCTGCCGGTCAGCACGCCCTGCACCACTGTCAACAAGATGTGTGGCTCTGGTATGAAAACCGTGATGATGGCCGCCGATCAGATACGCGCCGGGGCCTGCCAGTTTGCAGTGGCCGGCGGCATTGAAAACATGACACAGGCGCCCTATCTGGTGCCCAAGGCACGAGGCGGACTGCGACTGGGTCACGGTGAACTCAAGGACCACATGTTTCTTGACGGTCTTGAAGATGCCTATACCGGGCGCCTGATGGGCAGCTTTGCCCAAGAGCTTTCCGATCGCTACAACCTGACCCGGCAGCAGATGGATGACTACGCCGTGGCTTCGCTGACGCGGGCCCAGACCGCGATTCGTGAAGGCTGGTTCCGCGATGAATCGGTTGCCGTCACAGCCAAGGTCGGTCGCGGGGAGCAGCAGATTGTTGATGACGAACAGCCCGGCAAGGCCAGCGCGGAGAAAATCCCGACACTGCGCCCGGCGTTCTCAAAGGACGGCACGGTGACCGCCGCCAACGCCAGTTCCATCTCCGATGGCGCAGCCACCCTGGTACTGGCCAGCGAATCGGCAGCCGCCGAACAGGGTGCAAAACCGATAGCTCGCATTCTGGCGCAGGCCAGTCACGCCCGGGAGCCGGGGGAGTTCACCATCGCCCCGATCGGCGCAATTGAAAAAGTGCTCAAGGCAACTGGCTGGTCAGTCAAGGATGTGGACCTGTTTGAAATCAACGAAGCCTTTGCCATGGTGCCCCTGCTGGCCATGCAGGAACTGGGGCTGGACCATGACAAGGTCAACATCCACGGTGGCGCCTGTGCCCTGGGCCATCCGGTGGGCGCTTCCGGTGCACGAATCATTGTGACACTGATCCATGCACTGAAACGACTGGGCAAGCGTCGCGGCATTGCCAGTCTCTGTATCGGTGGCGGTGAAGCTGTCGCCATGGCAATCGAGATATCAGGCTGAGTTACGGCTGGCATTGATGTTGCCAAACAGGGAGCGCATGACCATTTTCTCGTAACGCACGAGCATGGTCTCGTCACCGGACTCCCTGCACTGCTGGATACGGATCAGCGCATACTGCTGAATCACCAGCAATGGCAGCACCACATCCTCGCGCAGCCGGATACTGAGCCGGCTGCGCGGATTGTCTTCCAGCAACTCGGTCTGCCCGGCTATTTTCAGGGTCATTTCACGGCTGAGTTCAAATTCATCGTGAATCAGCTGCCAGAATTCACCAAAGCGCGGATCATTGCGCATGTAGCGTGTCAGGGCAAAATTGGTCTTGCTCATGCTCTGCATACTGTTGGCCACCAGCGCCCGGAAAAAGCGCGACTGCCGATACAGCGCAACACAGGCGTCAAGCCGGCCATGATCCTCCTGCGCCTTGAGCGCTGAGCCCAGACCATAGAATCCGGGCACATTCTGCTTCAACTGCGACCAGGCACCCACAAAGGGAATGGCGCGCAGATCTTCGAATTTCAGCCCCTCATCGGCTCCGCGCTTGACCGGTCTGCTGCCAACATTGGCCATGGCGTAGAACTTCAGCGTACTCATTTCTTCCAGATACGGCAGAAACAGCGGATGCTGCTTGAACGCCTGATAGGCCCTGTGGCTGGTGCGGGCCAGCTCCTGCAGCAGATTCCGCTGCAACTCATCCAGCTCGCGGTCCGGCCTGTCATACAGGTTATTGTCCAGGCCAGCGCTCATCAGCTCCCCGAGGTTGTGCTCGGCAGCCAGGCGATGGCCGTAATGGGAGCTGATGGTCTGCCCCTGCACTGTCATCTGGATCTGGTTGCTTTCGATACGCTTGCCCAGTGCCGCATAAAACAGATACGTGTCACCACCGCCGCGAGCCGGCGGGCCACCACGACCGTCGAAAAACAACACCTCAACGCCGTATTCCCGTGCCACACGGGTCACGTTCTCCTTGGCGGAATAAATGGCCCAGTTGGCCATCAGGTAACCGCCATCCTTGGTGCCGTCGGAAAAACCCAGCATCACCGTCTGATGATGGCCGCGTTGCCGCAGATGCGCCCGGTAGTGGGCATTGGCAAACAGGCTCCGCATGGTATCTGCCGCGTGCTCAAGGTCGTCAATGGTTTCAAACAGCGGCACAATATCAACCGTCAGCGGCGAGTCACCCCAGCCGCAAAGTCGGAACAACGCAATCACCCGGGCAACATCGATCGCACCGCGACAATTGCTGATGATGTAGCGGTGAGCACCGCGGCTGCCATTGCGCTGCTGAATTTCGCGAATGACGGCAAAAGACTGCAGGGTGTCGCGGATGACCGGGTCCTCATGATTTTCCGGATCAAAGGCGCCCGTGCATGTCAGCATGGCTTCCACCTGGGCCGCCTCATCATGGCGATCATTGGCCGGGGCATCAGCTGGGGCATTTTCCAGGTCAGGCAGCAGTGCCGGGTCCGACGCCTGGATCGCAGCCAGTGCGCGGGCCAGCACCCGGCTGTCCTGCCGAATATCAATGCTTGCGAAGTGCAGACCGAACAGCTTAACCTTGCGCCGGAACGACAACACCTGATCCAGATACAGCGACTGGTAGCGATTGCGCAGCTTCAGTTCAATGTCATCCAGCATTGCCAACAGTTGATGCAGCTCCAGACCGATGTCGGCGTCCTCGGCATTCATGTGCTGGGCCAGCAGTTTTTCCAGTGTTTCCAGATCCTGGTACACCCCATCGAAACTCAGGCGTCGCTTGAGTGCCCGTACATCGCGGTGATAACAGGCCAGCAGGGTTGTTCGCAACTTGTTTGCCACACGCCGCGTGGTATCTATGGTGACAAAGGGATTACCGTCACGATCGCCGCCCGGCCAGAAACCGATGCTGATCAGCTCCGAATTGCGTGACACCTGCTCCTCATGACTCTCACTCAGGGTATCCACAATGTCTCCCACCGCCTGATAGAAGACGTTTCCGAGGTACCAGGTCAGCAGCACTGCCTCGTCGTACGGGCTGGGTTTGCGTTTCTGGAAAAACGGAGTATTGCCCAACTGCTGCAACAGGTCCCGCACATCGCTGCTGTTCCCCGCAGAAATGGCTTTTGTCAGATCCGAGATGATGGCCAGTACCGGCCCCGGATAGAACTGGGTGGGATGCGCAGTCAGCACCACACGCACACCAAATGTGGTCAGTAGCCGCGCCAGTTCGTTTCCGCGATCGTCGCTGGCCCGATCAATCAACTGCTGCAGCGTGCTTTTGCCTTCTATGCGGTGAATTTTGCGGTAGGCTGCATCTTCCAGCGCATCAACCAGCACAACCTGGCGCTCCACGTACTGGATGACCCGGAACAGGAAGTCAATTCGGCGCGCTTCGTCATGATCGGGTTTATGCAGATCGAGAAACTGGCCAATGATAGCGTCAGGTGACTCACCATCGGCCAGTCCCCGACGACAGGCATCGCCCAGCAGTGGCAGCAAGGGACCGGCCTGCTGCACGCCATCAAGTGGCAGATTGGTAAACAGTCCATTGTAGAGCTGATAATTAAGCACCACAGACTGCTCGAAAAGTCGGCGTGTCTGATCAGTCATTTGTTGATACCTGGCGATTGTTGCCTGTCGATTGTGCAGCCACCAGACTGGTGCTGTTGGCCGGATAGGAGAAGCATACCAGCAACAGGGCAAGCAGCACATAGACCGCACTGCCACCAAACAGACCCTGCACCGACATACCCCGATCAATCAGCAGACCGAACAGTACCGGAGAGATCGATGTGGCAGTCACCATGATGGCAATATTCATTGACCGGATGGCACCAAGATTGCGCGTGCCATACACTTCGGGCCACAGTGCCCCGGCAATTGGCGGGCCACTGCCCGCAGCGATGCCCAAAAACAGCATCATGAGCAAGGCGGTATACCACCCGGGCAAATAAGCCACCACCAGCACCGACGCCAACAACGGCACCATCACCCATGGCAGCAATCGATACGGCCCCACTCTGTCCACCAGGGCGCCCACTATCAGGGCGCTCAACCAGTGCACAAGACCATAAACGGCAAAGCAGGTGGCCAGCCAGCTCATGGTCCAGCCCTTCTGTTCAACAATGAAGTTCTGGTGGATGAATATGCCGGTTATGAGAAATGGCGCCGCCATCAAGGCCGGCAGAGCCAGCCAGAAACGATAGTCACGCAACACCTCGCGGCGACCCGGCCAGCGCCGGGATGCCTCCGCCCCGTTATCATCCACTAAAGGTTCGTCGGTAATCGACGGATCAATCTGTCCGCCACCAGGCAGGGCATGATGCAGCAACAACAGTAACAAGGGTATCAGGACGACCACACTGCTGATGGCCACCACCAGAAACGTGCCCTGCCACCCAATCAGGGCCACCAGCGCAACTGCCATGATCGGCAGCACAATTTCCCCGGCCGGCACACCGGACATGGCAATACTGATGGCTTTGCCACGGGACTGAGCGAACCAGCGCGCCATGGTTGTGACACCGGTATGCGGCAACAGCGCCTGACCGAACAGGCGCAGCAGAAAGAAACCAAGAAACAGGCTCAGCAGACCGATAGCCTGGGACAAGACCAGTGCTGCGGCCGCCAGCCCCATGGCCACAGCCACAGCATAGGTGCGAAGCGGCAGGCGATCCACCAGCCCCCCCGCCCACACAACGGTGAATGCAGAAAAAAGGGTTGCCAGCGAATAGGCGCTACCGTAAACACCAGCGCTCAGACCCAGGTCGCGCTGGATCTCCGCGCCGAACCAGGCAACAAAGAATGACTGGCCAAAATTACCCCAGAATACTGCCAGGAAGCCGAAGCCGAGCAAGGCGCCGTGCGCGCGCAGAAAGTCCAGGTATTGCCGCACACCCGTCATCGCAACAGTTCGTCCAGCGTCAGGGCATAACTGGGCGCAAAGGTTTCCATGAAATAATCCACTTCCGGCAACTCGATACGTGCGAGCCGGGCCCGCACATCCTCCCTCGCCTTGGTGAATTCACGGTTGCCGGCCTGCACCTCTGCCTCACACTTGAGATAGGCGGAAATGGTGTCAGCGGCCTTGATCAGCGCATGGTGATCCGGCGCCAGTTCCTGCTCTATCAGAATTTTACGGAAATCCTGCTGCAGGGATGGCGGCAACAGGCCCAGTAATTCGTGATCGGCCTGACGTTCAATGTCCTTGTAGGCGCGGGTTATTGCCGGGGAGTGGTATTTGATGGGTGACGGCATGTCCCCGGTGATCACTTCATTGCAGTCGTGGTAAAGCGCGGCTACAACAACGGCATTCACGTCGATCTGTCCATCAAAATGACGATTGCGGATGAGAGCCAGCACATGGGTGATGGTTGCCACTTCCCAGCTGTGCTCCATCACGTTTTCGGCAATGACATTACGCTTCATGCCCCAACGCTGCAACCAGCGAAGTTTGCTGATGTAGGCAAAAAAATGACTGCGCTCACTCGCTGGCATGATTCTCCCGGACTGCGGATTGCTCGGGCCTGCATACCCGACACACAAGCCGTCATTCTCGGTGCTGGGCTGCCCCCAGTCAACTGTGCCCTGGCTGTGACAGCAGTCGTTACAAAGCACAGGCTGGCGTGCTATAAACAGGGCATGAAGCACAAAAACCAACATCCGTGATCAACACGGGGACCCATTGCACATGATCACCACTCCCACCCTGTATCAGCGCATGTACCTGGCTTTGTTGATAGCTGTGACTGCGCTCATCTGTATCGCGGACACACGTACACCGCTTGGCTTTGCGCACGGCACACTTTACGCACCAATAGTTGCGCTGTTCGCCCTGACCCGCAATCCGCGCTGGGTGATCATGTCAGCGCTGGTCAGCGCCGCACTGACGGTGATTGGCATCTTCCTGTCACCCGAAGGCGCCAATCCTGCCATTTATATCAGCAACCGCCTGTTCTCCCTGCTGACCATTGGCCTGACCGCCGGTGTCTGCCTGCTCTCACTGCGCGCCCTGCAGGACCGCAGCCAGGTGCACCAACAGCTGGATCAGTCCCTGGATGAACTGCAGACACAGCAGTTCATGCTTGGCATTGCCGGCGAGCTGGGGCATATCGGCGGCTGGGTCATGAAACTTCCGGCAACAGCCGATGGTGAGGGCGAACTCATATTTTCGGATCAGGTCCGACGCATTTACGATATACCGCCTGGTACAAACCCTGCGCCGGCAGAAGCGCTGTCATTCTTTGCGCCGGACAGTCGTCCCGTTGTCAAAGACGCTTTCAACAAGTGTATGCAGCACGGCACACCCTATGATCTGGAGGCAGAGCTCATCAACGCCTCTGGCAAAAAACTCTGGGTAAGGGCGCTGGGCAGACCTGTGCATGACAGCGACGGCCGGGTTGTGGAAATTCATGGCGCGCTGCAGGACCTGACCGATGAAAAAAACCAGGCCGAAGCCATGGCGCAGAGCCGTCAGCGCTTCCGGCAACTGGCTGACGCCATGCCACTTATCGTCTGGACCGCAACGCCCGACGGACGCCTGGACTACACCAATGCGGAGTTCAACCGCATTACAGGCACTGATGCTGACGCACTGGTGGCCAGCCAGCGCTGGCAGGAGATTGGCCACCCCGACGACACCGGCCAGTATTTCAAGGCGTGGACAGCCTCGGTTGCCTCCGGTGAACCCTTTGAACAGGAGTTCCGCCTGCACACCCGTGACGGCGGCTACCGCTGGTACCTCAGCCGGGCGGTGCCTGTTCATGACAACAAGGGCAATATCATCAAGTGGTATGGCACCGCCATGGACATCCATGACCGCAAGGCGCTGGAGCAACAGACCCGTCGCAGTGAAGAGCGGTTTCGTTACCTGTCCCGTGCGACCTCCGACGTGGTATGGGATTGGGATCCGGTGAACCGCATCCTGTGGTGGAGCGAGGGCATGAAAGCGCTCAGCGGTGTGGAGGATGAACAGATCATCAACACGCCTGAATTCTGGATCGAACACATCCACCCGGATGACCGTGACGAGGTCGTCGCCAGTTTTCAGGCCTGCAAATACGGTGACACCAGTGAACTGCAGCAACGCTATCGTTTTCTGCGTGCTGACGGCTCCGTTGCCATGGTCGTTGATCAGGGCTTCATCATTCGCGATGACAGTGGCAAGGCCATTCGCATGGTCGGCGGCATGAAGGACATCACCCGTGAGCAGAGTATGCAGGAACAGCTCCAGCAGTCCGAGCGCCTGCGCGCCATCGGTGAGCTGACCGGCGGTGTGGCGCACGACTTCAACAATCTGCTGACCGTGATCATGGGCAACAGCGAACTGCTGCGAGAACAGCTTGGCGACAACAGCAGCCTTGACGGGCTGGTTCGGATGATAGCCCAGGCCGCCGCCCGCGGCGCTGACCTGACCCAGCGAATGCTGGCCTTTGCCCGACGCCAGCCCCTGGAGCCTGCGCCACTGGACATCAAGCGCCACCTGGATCACATGGAACCGCTTTTCAGACGTACCCTGCCGGCCAATATCGATCTTGCTGTCATTCACTCGGCAGGGCTCTGGCGTGCAATGGCAGATCCGTCACAGCTGGAAAGTGCACTGCTCAATCTTTGCCTCAATGCCCGCGATGCCATGAAATCAGGCGGTCGTCTGACACTGGAAACGGCCAACATGAGCTTCGATCATGAGTATTGCCAACGACACGGTGAGCTTGAACCTGGCCGTTACGTGATGATTGCCGTGTCGGATACCGGCACCGGTATGGACAAGGAAACACTGGCCCGTGCCTTTGATCCGTTTTTTACAACCCGCAAGATGGGCGAAGGCACGGGCCTTGGATTGAGCATGGTTTACGGTTTTGCCCGGCAATCCGGTGGCCATGTAAAAATCTACAGCGAACCCGGCGAGGGCACCACAGTCCGTTTGTACCTGCCTCGTACAGCCGAGGAGCCCAGCAATACTGATCTGTCCCAGCCTCACGCCTCATTGGCGGAACTGCCCGGTGGCACTGAAACCATACTGGTGGTCGAGGATGATGAACTTGTGCGTTCGGCGGTCTGCGACCAGCTGAAGCGATTTGGTTACAAGCTGTTGGAAGCGGCTGATGCCACCACGGCACTGGCGCTGTTCCAGTCCAATGAGGTCGATCTGCTGTTCACTGATGTCGTGCTTCCCGGGCAAATCAACGGTAAAATGCTGGCCGACCGTATCATCGAGCTCAAACCGGGCATCAAGGTGCTCTTTACCTCCGGTTACACAGAGAACGCCATTGTTCATCAGGGCCGGCTGGATGAAGGGGTACAGTTGTTGAGCAAACCGTATCGTCAGGCAGAACTTGCACGCCGGATACGGGAAGTTCTGGATTCAGACTGACTGGACAGATTTATGGAAAATACGACACCGTTTCAACGGATAGTCGGGGGTCATTACGGCCTGGCACTGACCTACTGGATACTGTTTCTGATCGGTGCCGCCCTGTTTTTTGTCTTTGGCAGCCTTGCCGTCACGGAAGGCGCCTGGCCACGCTATGTGATCATGCTGCTTTTGAGTGTGACCTGGTCCTTTGTACTGTTGATCGGCATTCAGCGCGCCTATACCGGTTACGACCCGGGCAAGACCATTGCCCGCATAGCCGTGTTGTTCCTGATGCTGAATCTGTCCAACGCCCTGGCAACATTAAGCTTCATCTGATTGTCCACACGATGGATGCGACATCAACGCTTTCGTCTGGCTGCGCTGGTGCCGGGTTTACGGCGTTGCCGCGCATCCGGCTCATGCACAGCCGTGGGCCGGTGCCCTTCGGTCTGATGCCGGTAGTCCTTGCCGGATGAGGCCGGCAATGGAAACAGATCCGCCACCTCCACCCTGAAGGCTTCACAAAGCTGTTCCAGGGTTTTCAGTGTCACATTCTGTTCCTGGTTCTCTATGCGCATGATGGTGGACTGAGCCAGGCCAATACGGCGCGCGAACTCACGCTGGGGCATATTGCCCCGGCGCTGCCGGATGAACATTGCCAGTCGTCTGCGCAAATAAACCATATGTGGTTTATACTGCGAGACATGAACCACATGTGGTTTTCATGCCGCAGGTCGCCCCTGTTCAGCCGGAAGCACGCTGACGACCACCCCGGCCGGGCCCACAATCGGAACACCTTCCGATCAAAGTCCCGGTCGGGGTGGGTTTACCGCCCACCCAAGGTGCTTTATGCTTCCGCCATACCCCGCAAGACAACAACAACGCAGAATCTCGAAGACAGCCAGACAACAAGGGCGCAGACATGGCAGGGTCGGAATCCACAGACAACAGCACTCCCCCCACTGACCGCGGTATCCTGGCCTGGATCGAGCGCACCGGCAACCGACTCCCCGACCCCGTATTCATCTTCATCTGGCTGATCGGTTTTGTGGTGGTCATCAGTGTGATTGCGCAGCTCTTTGGTGTTTCCGCCATCCACCCGACGCAGACCGCCGCTGATGGCAGCCCGGTCATCATCCAGGCCACCAGCCTGCTCAGCGCCGACAACGTCCGTCGCCTGCTCATTGAAATGCCGCAGACCTTCACACATTTCCACCCGTTGGGCATGGTGCTGGTAGTGATGCTGGGCGCCGGCGTGGCGGAGCGCTCAGGCCTGTTTGTCACGGCCATGCGCGCCGCCGTGCGCCACGCCCCGGCAACACTGCTGACGCCGGTGGTCGCGCTGGTGGCCATGATCAGCAATATGGCGGCCGATGCCGCTTATGTGGTGCTGATCCCATTGGCTGGTGTGATATTCGCCGCGGCCGGACGTCACCCGATTGCCGGTGTCGCCACCGGTTTTGCCGGCGTATCCGGCGGCTTCTCGGCAAACCTGGTGCCCGGGCAACTCGACGCACTGCTGTTCGGCATTACCCAGGCCGCCGCAGAAACAATCGAACCCGGCTGGGTGGCCAATATTGCCGGCAACTGGTACTTCATCGCCGCCATGACACTGGTCTATCTGCCTGTCATCTGGTACATCACCGACCGCATCATCGAGCCACGCCTGAAACCCATCACCGGGCCGCTGAGCAGCGAGACTGCCGGTCTGGTCAAACCCTCGGATGAACACATGACGCCGGCTGAGCGCAAAGGCATGGTACGCGCCGGCCTGGCGGCGCTGGCCGTGGTGGCGCTGTGGTTGTGGCTGATTCTGGGTCCCGGCAATACCCTGATGGATGTGACCTCCGAAGACAATGCCCTGGGCCCGTTCTACCAGACCCTGGTCGCCGGCTTCTTTGTGTTGTTCCTGGCCTGCGGCTGGGCCTATGGCTCGGCCACCGGCAGCGTAAAAAGCCACCGTGACGTGGTGCGCATGATGTCCGAAGCCATGGCCGACCTGTCCTACTACCTGGTGCTGGCTTTCGCCGCCGCGCACTTTGTGGCCATGTTCAACTGGTCCAATCTGGGCCTGATCCTGGCCGTCAACGGCGCGGCTGCCATCCAGGCTGCTGACATGCCGATGGCGCTGCTGCTGTGTGTGATTGTGCTGTTCACCGGCGGCATCAACCTGTTTGTTGGTTCGGCCAGCGCCAAGTGGGCCCTGCTGGCACCGGTGGTGGTACCGATGTTCATGCTGCTGGGCGTCAGCCCCGAAATGAGCACCGCCGCCTACCGTGTTGGTGACAGCGCCACCAACATCATCACACCGCTGATGCCCTATTTCCCGCTGATCCTGGCCTTCTGTCACCGCTGGCAGAAAGACTTTGGCCTGGGCAGCCTGGTGGCCACCATGATTCCCTACTCCATCTGGCTGATGATTACCGGCCTCATCATGACTGCCATCTGGATCCTGATTGGTCTGCCACTGGGCCCGGCTGCCGGTGTGGAATACCTGCTGCCATCGGGATAACGCCCTGACATCTCAGAACCAGTGATCCCTGACGCAGCGGCCATCATCCGGCATCGACGACCAGGTATCCAGGCCATCAAAATGGTGTACGGGAATGTCCGCCACAGCATCGGGGTCTGCCATGCGCAGATTCACCGCGATGCGGCGCCTGCCTTCCTCGTTTGCGCGTAGTGACCGCCAATGCGTGACACAGCCACAATTGGCACAGAAATCAAAGCTCAGCGAATCACCTGGCACGTAGCGGGTGGTTTGTCCATTGATGTGAACGTCTTCGGCTTCGTGGCCATAGGCCCAGAGTGTCCCGTAGCGCCGGCAGGCCGTGCAGCTGCAGGCGGTGGCCCGGACCGGCGTATTGTCCAGCTTCCAGCGCACAGCGCCGCAATGGCAATGACCTTCGATCATGTCGGTCTCCCGTACTCAGTCAACATGGCTCAGTCCATGTCAATGTAGCCCGGGCTGGCGGAAAGCCGCTTCAACCAGGCGACGTATCACCAGTATCGATCTGAGTACTTCCATCAATACGAGCAGGAACAGCGTCCAGGCAATAAAGCCGATCAGCAGACTGAGCAGCAGCAAGTCCCCGGACAGACGCGAGCAGACGTAACGCAACACACTCATGACGCGCTGGGCTAGAACCGGATGGTATACCGGAACTTCACACTGAAATCCGACCGATCCGAACTGTAGCTGCCGGTACGCTCCCGATCCTCCAGGTTACAGATTCCTGACGACTTCTTCATTGCTGCCTGCCCACCTTTCTTATATGTGCAATCAAAGATACCGGAATTTTACGGTAGAGCACCCACCCTGTATCTGTTACGGCGTGGCAGAACCGGGGCAATAGGTGACAAATTGTGGCAGGGTGCGCCGGGCTGGGCTTTGCGTGGAGGAAAAGTGGTACGCACAAGACATCACTAATCCTCCTGGAAAATCTCATAACAATCAGCCAGAAAGTCGATCAGTGCGCGCACCGAGGGCAACATGCCGCGCCGGGACGGGAACACGATGTGAATCACTTCACGCGGCGGCTGCCAATCGCTGAGCACACTGACCAGTGCGCCGCTTTCCAGCGCCTCCGACAGCATCAATACCGGTAACTGCACAACACCAACGCCGGCCAGTGCAGCGGACTTCAGGGCCAGCATGTCGGTTGTAATGTAGCGCGGCGAGTGCGGCACGGTCACTGTTTCACCGCGGGCATTCTCCAGCACCCATACCTGGTGCTCCTGTGGCACGGCCCGGCTCAGACTCGGCCAGCGCGCCAGGTCCTGCGGGTTTTCCAGCGGGCCCATGCGCTCGATCAGGGCCGGGCTGGCAACCAGACATTGCCCCCGGTCAGACAGCACGCGGTGCGCCAGATCGCTGTCCTCGAGTGGCCGCGGACGCACCCGGATGGCCAGGTCCACCCCCTCGCCCAGCACATCCACCCGGCGATTGGTGGCTTCCAGGTGAATCTGCACCCTGGGACATTGCGCCATGAAGCGGGCCAGCATGTCGCCCACATGAAAATTCAGCAGCCCGATGGGGCAGGTCAGGCGGATGGTGCCACTGGGCTCGGCCGCCAGCGTGTCAATCGTTTCCTGCGCGGCCTCGGCCTCCACCAGCATGGCGCGGCAATGTTCGTAGTACGGCCTGGCCACGTCGGTCAGGGCGAAGTGGCGGGTGGAGCGGTGTATCAGGCGCACGCCCAGGCGCTCTTCCAACAACGCCACACGCCGGCTCAGCCTGGACTTCGGCACACCCAGCGCGCGCCCGGCCGGCGCAAAACCGCCGTGTTCGACCACTTTCACAAAATAGTAGAGATCATTCAGATCCTGCATGGCTGCCCCCATCGACGCGCCTGGTCGTCCTGCTGGTGGAACACTGAGTGTCACAAATGCATTCTACACAGCATTCTGTTCCATATATAGAATGATTATCACCAACAAAGACTGATGAGGAGTCCCGACATGAAAAACATATTGCACACCGGTTTGAGCGGCCCCCGCCACTGGGTGGGTGACGGTTTTCCGGTCAGTTCACTGTTTTCCTACCACGACCACGCCGAGTCGATGAGCCCTTTCCTGCTGCTCGACCATGCGGGTCCGCACAGTTTCCAGCCAAGCGAAACCCGGCGCGGCGTAGGCCCCCATCCGCACCGCGGATTTGAAACGGTGACCATTGTCTATCAGGGCGAGGTGGCACATCACGACACCACCGGCAACGGTGGCGTGATCGGCCCCGGTGACGTGCAGTGGATGACCGCAGGCTCCGGCATCGTGCACCAGGAGTACCACTCCGACCACTTCGCCAGCACTGGCGGTGAGCTGGAGATGGTGCAACTGTGGGTGAACCTGCCGGCCAGGGACAAGATGATGGATCCCGGCTACCAGGCCATTGCCGCCAATGACATCCCCGAGGCGCCGTTACCGGATGATGCCGGCAGCCTACGTGTCATCGCTGGCGAATACGGCGGCCATGCTGGCCCGGCCCGCACCCGCACAGCCATGCAGGTCTGGGACGTCCGGCTCAAGGCCGGCCAACAAACCCGCCTGTTGCTGCCCGACGGCTGGGGCGTGGGACTGCTGACCCTGCGCGGCCCGGTACTGGTCAATGACAGCGCCATCACACGCAACGGTGAATTCACTGTGCTGGACAGGTCCGGCACTGAGGTAGTGCTGGAAGCCAACAATGACGCCATTGTGTTGCTGCTCAGCGGCGAGCCCATCGATGAACCCGTGGTGGGTCATGGCCCCTTCGTGATGAATACCAGAGCGGAGATCAACCAGGCCATCAGCGACTACCAGAACGGCCTTTTCGGCCGCATCAGCCAGTAAGCACCGCGCCACCACAATCCCGGTGGTGGCGCATTCCCAACCGGACACATTCAACGAGATCACCCGTGGCGCGGCCTGGGACCGGATGTCCCGCAATGGCGCCCAACTGATGAGCTGGTTCGGTGTGGCCTGTGAACTGCACCGCGACTGGCGCAACGATATCGAAGGCCTGGGCGCGCTGTTCTCCAACCACATCCCGGACTACCGGAACCTGATCTACAGCTACAACACTGGTGGTACTTCAACAACCTGTCAATTGGACATGCGTGCAGGCACAGGTTTCAGGATCACTGTGCCTGCACAATGATCCTGAAACCTGTGCCGGCACGACAAACGGATCGGAATACAGGATTGAACCCGTGATTATTGCTTTGTTTTCAGCGCATTGATGGGTAGTATTGATATTTGACTGTATGGGCAAGTGTGCTTGCTCACTATGAAGATGCTGGGCGGCATCGGAGAGGTCTGCATGAACTTCAAGGATCTGAGCGACCCCAAGTGTGTGCTGAAGGCCATCGCGGAGTTCGATACGATGGGGAGGGATGCCTTTCTGGCCCATTACGGTTTCGGCAAGGCGCGAACATTCGTACTCATCCACAATGGACAGTTCTACGACTCCAAGGCGATCTTGGGGGCTGCGTACGGCCATCAGTTCGGGACTCCACTCACTTCTAAGCACTTTTCAGGTGGCCAAGCCACAGTCGTTCCAAAGCTGGCGGAATTGGGGTTCAAGGTGGCCGCTCAAGAGCTGAACGAGCGCTCCGCTGCGATTCCAGAGGAGGTCCCCGATTCTATATGGGAGGGGGCTCGGCGATCAGTGAACGTCAACGCATATGAGCGGAATCCGGCTGCACGCGCTGCCTGCATAGAGCACCACGGCAGCATATGCGCAATTTGCGAGTTTGATTTCGCCTCGGAATATGGGCCCGAGTTCCAAGGGTTCATTCACGTGCATCACCTTGTTCCAATCGCAAAGATCGCAGAGAGGCACGAAGTCGATCCCAAGAATGATCTACTTCCTGTCTGCCCGAATTGCCACGCGGCCCTTCACTACGGGGGCAAGGATAGAACGCCGGAGCAAGTCCGCAACTTGCGGCGAAAAGCTCGGGGGAGGTAGCGCAAATGCCGCCCAACAACAGGCTGCACCCGACGTCCTTGCCTCCGCAGCTGCGCCGCTCCGGCAAGGTCGCAGGTGAGCCTGAGCGTTAGGTAGCACTCCCATGATTCAAGCAGATGTGCCAAGTCCGATTGATCTGAAAAATATGGAGGACGCTAAAGCGTGGGAGCAGGCTGCAATGCAGCGCCCATTTCGAAAAGACTTCTTCGCCGCGATTTGCGCGGAGATCGGCGCGCTTCAAAAGCCCGGACTTCGGATCTTAGAACTCGGCTCGGGTCCAGGTTTCTTGGCGGAGCATATCCTTTCGCAACTGCGGGATCTAAATTACACATTGCTCGACTTCTCTGCCGCCATGCACCAACTGGCTAGCCAGAGGTTATCTGATCTGACGGGCAATACAATTCAGTATCTGGAGCGCAGCTTCAAAGAGCGCGGCTGGACTGAGGGCATTGAAAAAGTCGAGATTGTTGCCACAAATCAGGCTGTTCATGAATTGCGCCACAAGCGCTATGCGCCTGAGCTTTTCCTCCAGGTACGCGATCTGCTCAAGCCAGGCGGTGTGTTATTGTTCTGTGACCACTATTTTGGTGAAGACGGTATGACCAATGATCAACTGTACATGAGCCGAATGGAGCAACGGCAGGCATTGGAGTCGGCGGGGTACAGTGTGTCAGAGATTTTAGTTAAGGGTGGTAGGGCATTGTACAAAGCGCTACCTAACCATTAAATGAACTTCGCGCCTTCGGCGCCGGACGCAACCTGCGGCTGCGCCGGTTATTAAGGGCGTTAGGTTTCTGAATGAACTCAGATTTGATTTCAGCCTTTGCGCTTTTGGTTTCGATAGCAAGCCTGCTTTGGTCCTGGAAAACATCAAAAGGAGCTAGTTCGATCGAGGTGTCTGAGAAATTGTCCAACCTTAAGATCACGGCAACTGAGACTATTCTTTTTGTTGAGAATCAATTGAACCAGGAACCTCAAAAAGAAAGTGATGGTTTTACTAACCGTAAAAAACAGCTGCGCCGTATTTTGGAAAAGCTTCTGAAGATTAGGGCACTGCTCGACACCAAATTTTGGCCCAACTCGAGTAGTTCAGTGGTAGAGCTTCAGGAGATCTCCGGACTTATGTTGGAAGTTCTAAAGGAGCTGGAGGCAGAAATGAGAGTTGACACTGCTGAAACGGGACATGAAGCCAATAAAACCTAACCAGCCGCTCAAGTACGTTCCGGCCTTCGGCCTCCACCGGACGCGCTAAAGCGCGCCGCTTAGCTCAATCGTTAGCTGGCCGAGGATCCAAATTTGCTCTTCGTCTCCCCCATGGTTTCTTCAGGGTTCTACTATGACAGATAACTTGCTCGACAACGCGTTCCCAGTTATTGCACGGTAAAGGAGAGACATGAACATGCGATTCTTCACCACCTTGATCTGCTTTCCTCTAGCGTGGCTGATTCCGGCCACTGCGCTTGCCCAACACTTCCCCCCGGACCAGGATCTCATCGAGTTGATCCAATCCCGGGTCGAAGAGGGCCGAGGCGTCGGCATCGTACTCGGCGTCATGGAGGCCGACGGTTCGACTCGCGTGGTATCTTACGGCGACGCTGGTGTGGACGACCTGCCTCTGGGCGAGAGAGCTTTATTCGAGATCGGCTCAATCACCAAGGCGTTCACAGGGGTACTGCTCGCCGATATGGTCGCACGGGGCGAGGTGTCGCTCTCCGATCCCGTCTCCGGCTTCCTGCCTGATGGCGTCACCGTCCCCAGGGCCGGCCGCGAGATCACCCTCCTTGACCTCGCGACTCACCGTTCGGGACTGCCCAGAATTCCCGGGAACATGTCCCCCGCTAACACTGCGAACCCGTACGCTGACTACACAGTTGACCAGCTGTATGCTTTTCTCTCGAATCATGAGCTGCGGCGCGATGTCGGTTCAGAGTACGAGTACTCAAATCTCGGCTCCGGGTTGCTTGGTCATGTGTTGGCGCGCGCGGCAGGAGTCACCTACGAGGACCTCGTGCGTGAGCGCATCCTGGAGCCGCTTGGGATGAGCATGACTGGTATCACTCTCGACGCAGAGATGCTTCAGTGGATGGTGGCTGGTCACGATCAACAGGGCGAGAGAGTACCGCTCTGGGACCTGCCCACGCTGGCTGGTGCGGGGGCGCTGCGCTCCAACGTCCGTGACATGCTCGCCTTTCTTGCTGCGAACCTCAGCCTGACCACGTCTCAGCTTGAGCGCTCGATGCACGCCAGCCATCAGGTACGGGAGAGTACCCGTCAGGGAATGAGCGTAGGGCTTGGCTGGCTCGTTCGGAGCCACGGTGAGCAGAGGATCGTCTGGCATAACGGGGGCACTGCCGGATTTCGAACGATCATCGCTTTCGATCCTGATGCGCAGGTAGGGGTGATCGTCCTCACCAACTCGGCGCACAGCGCCGATGACATCGCTTTTCATCTGATCAATCCGGAACTGCCGCTCGCGCCGCCCCCAACACCTCCACGCGAGCGCGATGAAATTGCCGTCGCAGAGCACATTCTCGAGACCTACGTCGGCGAATATCAGATCGCACCCAATTTTTCGATCATCGTCACGCTGGAAGATGGTGCCCTGTTCGCTCAGGGCACGGGCCAGAGCAGGTTTCCGATTTTCGCGGAATCAGAGACAGAGTTCTTCTTCAGGGTGGTTTATGCACAGATCACCTTCGAGCGGGACGAAAACGGAATCGTGACGGGCATGGTCTTGCATCAGGCGGGACAGAACTTTCCGGGGCAAAAAGTGCGCTGAAGCTGTGCGCGTTCCAAGTGTATTGTCTTTGATCCGGGAACGTCAGAGAACACGCCGATGAAGCTGGCAGTCGCTTTCTGTCCTGTCAGTCCATAACCCAGGCTTTTGCCATACTCCGGCCCGTTAATTGCTTCACGGTTGTGCTCGATTTCTCTGAGTACAACAGGGCCGCCGCTTAAGTCGTGGGGAAGGCGGAATCCTGTTGATGTGCTACGGCGCTTGCCTCTGGTTGAGCTTTGCGGTATTCGGTGGATGACGTGGCATGGCCTAACAATAGCGTCAACGCTCTCTTGACGACGATATCATTAGTGATACCATAAGGACATGGCGAAAGTTCAAGATATTCTCAGCCAGATGCGGGCAAGTCCCAAAGGCATTAAATTCAAGGACTTGTGTAAAGTCTGCGATGCCTACTTCGGAGAACCCCGGCAATCTGGCTCGAGTCATCGAGTCTATCGAACCCCATGGAAAGGAGATCCGCGGGTCAATATCCAGAACGTCAAGGGTAAATCCAAAGCCTACCAGGTGAAGCAAGTGCTTCAGGCAGTTGAACGGTTAGAGGTGCAAAGTGGCAAAAGATATTGATCGATATACCTACCGAGTGACCTGGTCTGAAGAAGACCAGGAGCATGTAGGGTTGTGTATTGAGTTTCCCAGCCTTAGCTGGCTTGCAGAGAATCCCGAGAAAGCGCTCAAAGGCATTCGGCAGTTGGTTCGTGAATGCATTAACGACATGAAGGAGAACGGGGAAGAAGTTCCCGAGCCTCTGTCATCAAAAAACTATAGCGGGAAGTTCATGGTCAGAGTTCCACCTGAGACACATCGAATGCTTGCCCTGGAGGCGGCCGAATCAGGCGTAAGTCTGAACAGGCTTGTTTCCAGTAAACTCAATTGAGTCCAGCGCCAGACCGAGATTCGGTTGCAGGAGCGTGGCAGCCATCATGGTAACAATCGGGGCAAGGCCGGATCTGACGGATATCATGACTGACCTGGCATTGAATGAGCGATCGGGCGTGGGAATACGCCTGTTCAAACCAGGCGCAGCTCTATACCCCGCAATACTGCGCGCACCCTGTCACGAACACCGAGTTTGGACAGTATGCTGGATACCTGGTTTTTGACAGTTCCCTCACTGTTTCCCGAGGCTTCAGCAATTTCCCTGTTGCTGAGCCCGCTGGCCATCAGTTGCAGAATCTGGGTCTCTCGTGATGTCAGCGGATCCGGCATGCCAAGACTGTCAAAATCAGTATCGCCGAGTTGAATACCGGCCATAATCCGCTCATTGATAGCTGGCCTGATGACCGAACCTCCGGAGGAGACGGCGCGAATGTCCTCCGCCAGGCGTTCCAGAGAAATGTCTTTCAGAAGAAAACCCCTTGCACCTGCCCTGATACCCATTAGCAGCGCTTCGTCATCATCAAAGGTGGTCAGGAGAATCGTGGGCGGCAGGCTTCCGAGGTCACGAAGCTGGCAAAGCAACTCAATACCAGAGCCCCCTGGCATTCGCACATCCAACAGTACCACATCCGGTTTAAGCGCCAGAATCGCTGACGATGCCTCGGCAATATCTCCGGCTTCACCGATGACACGTATGTCAGGTGTCAAAGCCAGCAGGCCGGCGATGCCACTTCGAATCAGTGTCTGGTCATCCACCAGTATTACGCTGATCATTGTTTCGCACCTTCGCGCGGCAGCCAGAATGACAGCTCAAGCCCCGATCCTGCCTTTGACATAATGGAAAGATTGCCTCCCGCACTCTTTATACGCTCACGCATGCCTGAAAGCCCGTTGCCTGATTGCAGTTTGCTGACACCTTTACCATCATCCCTGATCAATACCGCGATACCACCATTCTCGTTCAATAAACTGACATGAAGTTTATGCGCATCAGCATGGCGCAATGTATTGGACACAGCTTCCTGGATGGCCCGGAAGACTGTATGCGCCTGATCAGGATCGTTAAATGTACACTCAGGGTCGATATCTGACTGTATCTGCAATGAAGGAATACCGGAGAACATCACCGCCAGGCTTTCACTTATGTCCAGTGGCCAGGACTGACGCTCTCTGCCGACCGCCTGTCTCACTTCAGTCAGAAGCCGGTTGGCGATTTTGCTGGCTGTGGCAACTGACTCCGAGCGATCCTGCTCTCCCTGCCGTGTCGCCAGGTCCAGATGCAGGCGTAGTGCCGTTAGATGATGCCCCAACCCGTCATGCAGATCACGTGCTATTCGCAGACGCTCACCCGTCCTGGCGCTTTCGGACAACAGGGTTTGTGTCGCACGCAGCTGGGCATTGGCTTCAGACAGTCGGTTTCTGTTAATCCTCTCTGACATGGCGATATAACCCAGACAAAAAGCAAAGGATTGCCAGGCAAGAAACATCAGATAGGCCAGACCTACCGACCTGGCCAGATCGTGAGGCGCGGCGGTGGGAGTAGCCTCCGATGACAGCACCACGGCCCCCCACACCAGAGCCATGCCTGCGCTCTGCACGATCATCCAGAAAATAGCCCGACGCAGCCTGAACACGAATGGCAACTGTGCTGCAACAAGTAACAGAAGATCATTGTTCACCAATACTCCGATGGTAACCTGCAAACCCACCAGCAAGGACGCCCTGAAACCAGCACCATTGCCTGAACGGGTGACCGTCATCATTGCAAGCACGAATGCAGCAAACACCAGATTCGTGAATATCATTCCAGTAAACACCGAAGGATCCGGAACGGCCCAACCAAGAAGTCTGCTCACCATGGCCTGGCTTCCCATCGTCAGGTTGTCCGGGTCGGAAGTCGTGGACACAAGCTCCTGAAGATGCGCGGCATATATGGCCAGACAGGCCACAAGACCCGCCAGTTGGAATACATTGACAGGGATCTGCCCGGTCCAGACGGCGCGTGACGTTCTGATTGGTGATGAGGCACTGATATTCATCGAGTGGACCTGTTGTTGGCAAGAGACTGATCAGGATAATCGCAGACAATAAACACTAGAGCCAGCTCCGCACGAAGTCATGTGCCGGAAGTCATATACAGGGCGATGCCTTCCGGCACATGTGCTGACTGTCATCCAGGCCCAGAATGGCCACTCCTGAATGCAGCGGGTAAACGACCGGCTGCCAGTTGACCAAAACGGAGCACGCTCATGAAATACGAAAAAATCGCCCTGTTCACACTCCTGGTTGTGAGCGGCACATTCACTCTGGCTCAAGCCCAGATCAACGAAAGCAATTCCCAGCTCTTCACATACGGTAAATTCGGTACCCAGGGTGCCACTATCGGCGCCGGGTACACCGTCAATGACCGTTTCGCTTTCAGGGCAGGCTTCAATACCGGCGCCACTTACAGCAGCAAGCGCCGTATTGACGATATACGCTATGATGCGTCACGCAAGACTGATCAGTCCATTGAAGCCCTGGCAGACTGGTACCCCTTTGCCAATCACGGGGTTCGACTGACCGGTGGCGTACTACTGACCGATACAGCAACCAGGCTGACGTCCAGACCTTCGAATGACTACATCATTAACGGAAACACCTATTCTTCAGAGGAAGTTGGCGATCTTGCAGCCCGGGTGAAGACCGACAGCTTGGCCCCGTATCTTGGGTTAGGATGGGAATCGTCGAAACCGGGGCAGCGAGGACTGAGGTTTACCGGTGACGTAGGTATAATCCACCATGCAAGCCGTCGCGTATCGCTGACTGCCTCGGGTAGCACCAGTAACGACCAGCTCAGCCGCGACCTGTCAGCTGAACAGAGCCGGATAAAAGCAGTCAACGACCTTGCGCTGGTGGTATCCGTGGGCATCAGTTACAGCTTCTGATAAAGTGTCTCAGGGCCTTTAATCGGTTCTTCCACAAGGTACTGCTCCCTGACACAGACACGGAGCAGTACCTTCGTTTGAAAGCAACACCTCTTCAGGACACCCTTGCGCTCGAAGTGAATGTTATGAGGTATGGAAATGATCCGTGAATTTATCGCCTCGGATATGGAGCGTGTTTTGAGTATTTGGCTTGAATCCTCTGTCACGGCGCACGACTTTGTTGGTCGTGCATTCTGGGAATCCAGACTGGAAGATATGAGAAGCATCTACATTCCTGCCTCGGAAACCTATGTGTATGAATCAGACAGTCAAGTGAAAGGTTTCTTCTCACTGCATGATGATACCCTGGCGGCCATCTTCGTGGCTCCCGGGTGCCAGGGGGAAGGAATTGGCCAGAAAATGATGACAAAGGTCAAATCTCTCCGTGAGCGTATTACACTGAATGTCTATAAAGAAAATCAAAGGACCGTAGCGTTCTACAAGCAATGTGGTTTCCGCGAAATATCGGAAAAAGAGGATTCGCATACAGGCCACCTCGAGTTGGTGATGGCGTTCACTCACTAGCAACAATCCGGGAAGGCACACTCTTCAGCTTCACTTGCGAAACAACACAACAAACCTGTCCGTTTGACCCCGAATCGACGAATCAAACACGCTGATGTCCAGCGGATCATCCTCATTGTGAAACAGCGGTGAGGTGCGCAGCACGGACAGGCCGGCCGCCTCGGCATGGTCCACAACAATCTCTTCCCGGATGCGGTGCAGCGTACCGCCAACTTCCGGTCCCGAATCCGGCGCAGCGCGGTGATCAATCGCCAGGAACACACCACCCGGTTTCAGGATCCGGTGGATCTCGGCAAAGGCCCTTTCCGGATCGCCCAGTGTGACGCCCTCCTCCGGCTCGAACCACAGCTCATGTGGCCCCAGAATCCAGGTGACCATGTCCATGGAATTGTCGGGGGCAGCCAACTCATCAAAATTGGTTCGGGACAACTGCACATTGTCCAGGCGTGCAGCGCGTTCCGCAGGGCCGTCACCATAGAAGCCGTCGAAAGACGGGGGGTTCTGCATGATCACCGACCCGGCCGGCCCCACCGTGCGGCTGAGGATTTCGGTATACCAGCCGCCGCCGGCTTCCATCTCGAATACGGCCATACCCCTGCGGATACCCGCAAAGGCCAGGACCTCCAGGGGCATGCGCCGGACATCATCCCCGGCCTCCTCCGCGGGTCGGTCGCCATGCACCAGTGCCGCCTGCACCAGATCGGCTGATCGGTCGTGGGCGAAGGTCTGACCGACAAGGAACAGGGCTGCGAAAATTGTACACAGTAATGGAACGTGCTTTGTTGTTTTCATGTCGTTCTCCCTGATTGGGTGGGCTTGCCAGAGAGGACTGGCCAGAGTTGACTCGACATCTGGTAGCGTTGGTATTCAACTCTACCTGACGTCTTTGTGCGCAGCAAGGCGCGACAGCGGAGCGGCCACGCGAATCATTGCCCCGCCAACCAGGCCAGCAACCGTTGATTGAAGAGATCCGCTTCCTCCAACTGTGGCGTGTGGCCACTGCTGTCGAACAGATGATAGTCAAACTGCCGGAATGGCGGCTGGCAGTCGTCCCACAGGCTGTGAGGCACAATGAAATCCTGCCGCCCCATACAGACCAGCACAGGCATCTCCAGCCGCGCGGCGGTGCGGGCGAAGTCATAGTCCACGAAGAACGTCTTGAAACCCGACAACGCGATGGTGCTGACAGGAACGCCATCCCACAACCAACTGCCATCATAGTCCGGATCATTCCAGTACAGCGGCGCATCATTCACGTACCGGGCAACAAAGGCCTGCTCCATCGGCAATGCGGCCAGCGCGTTCTCGTCCAATGCAGATCGCCGTTGTGCCAGCAGGCGCTTGCGTTCCGGCGATGCCTGCGCCTGCCAGTATTGCTCGCCCGCCTGCAAGGTGGCGGACACATCACAGGGAGGGCTGCCAACAAGAACCAGGCGGGTCACGTTGCCGGGATGACGCAGTGTGTACTCCATGGCCAGATTGCCATGGTGTGAGTGCCCAAGCAGGACGAAGCGTTCAAAACCCAACCCCTGGCGCAGGGCTTCGATATCCTCGCAGTACTTCTCCAGTGTAATCGTGGCCGGGTCAACCGGAGCGTCATGTCGCGCGAAGTGACGCAGATCCACAAAACCAAGGCGACAATACCGGCGCAGCGCCGCAGAGAAAGTCCGGGGATAGTACACCGCCGACCCCACCACGAGCACCTGATGGCCCTGCCCCTCCGCAATACCAAGGAGATTGAAGCCGTCCTGCTCCACTGTCATCATACCGCTCACCCGTTCATGCAAACACACTGGAAGAAAGGATAATGCAATCGGTTGTCATTGTATTGACCCAGGTGTTGATCCCGGCTGCGGTACTTGTCTGGTACGCCGCCGCCCCGCTACGCAATCTGGCGGGTCTGCTGTGTCTGGCGGTGGGACTGCTGCTGTTACTGTTCCTGGCCACCCGAGTGCTGATGTGGGCCGCCCTGCCCTGGTGGCTGCCCTGGATCCATGTGTTGATCGCGGCAGGCATTACCGTCTGGCACCTGTTCACGCTGCCACTGTCCACACTGCCCGTCTGGCCGTCAGGCTGGTCAGCATGGCTCAATGGCGCCAGTGCACTGTTGCTGCTTGTGGTGGGACTGTGGGGTAGTGCGCAGTTGGTGACTGCAGGCAGGTTGCCGTCGGGCGAAGAGGTGATTGATATCCCCAATCCGCTGGGGCCCGGACGCTATCTGGTTGGCCACGGCGGGTTCACAACAGCGCTCAATGCGCATCTGCAGACGCTGGATGCGACAGTGGAACGGTTTCAGCCCTGGCGTGGACAGTCCCATGCCTACGATATCGTGGGCATCAATGCCCTGGGAACCCATGCCGATGGCTGGCGCCCCAGAGATCCCGCCCGCTATGAGATATTCGGTGCCGCCGTTCATGCGCCCTGTGCCGGCACCGTGCTGCAGATCGAAACCACCCTGCCCGATCTGCCTGTGCCGGAGGCGGATCGGGAACGCCTGATGGGCAACCATGTGCTGCTGCAGTGCGAGGCCGATGTTGTACTGGTCTTTGCCCATTTGCGGCAAGGCAGTGTGCGGGTCGAACCCGGCGCTCGGGTACGGACCGGCGATCTGCTGGGAGAAGTCGGCAACTCGGGCAACACCAGTGAGCCGCATCTGCATATACATGCGCAGCGCCCCGGCAGCCCCGAGGCGCCACTGAGCGGCGATCCACTGCCGTTGACCATCAACGGTCGTGTACTGCTTCGGAACGCCCGAATCCACGGGGGCCAATGGTAATGCCCTTGTAAACTGAAGCGATTCCGCTTTTGCGCTGAGGCAGAAATCCTCATTCGTCGCCATGTCGGCTCACGCTCAGCCACTTCACCACATCAGCCTGTTTCAGCAGGCCGACCACCTGGCCTGAATGGACCACCGGCAGTGCTTCGTCTCCCACCCGGCTCAGGTGACGCAATGCTCCATGCGCCGCGTCATCCGGGTCCAGTGAATCCATGGACCCGGCAGGCACGGTAATTTCAAGAACAGTCTTACCGGCACGCTGCCCCGGCGGCAGTGACCGCACCCGGCTCAGGGAAGCCACGCCCACCAACTTGCCACCTTCCAGCACCGGCCAGACTTCCTGCGCACTGCGCAGCAGATGATTGTCCACGAACTCAGACAGCGAAATGCCGGCATCCACCGTCTCAAAATGCGTGCGCATCAGATCAGAAACCTTCCGGCCACGCAGCTCACTGTCAACCACCTGCTGCCGGTAACTCATTGCAGCCAGACTGGATATGAACCACCCGATCAATATCCACCAGATACCGCCCAGTCCCCTGCCACTGACCACACTGAAAACGCCCAGGAACATCAATGTCCAGCCGAAATACCGCCCCAGATTGCTGGCCCAGCGCGTGGCCTTGAGCAGATCGCCGGTGACCGCCCACATGGCCGCACGGAAAACCCGACCGCCATCCATGGGAAAACCGGGAATCATATTGAAGATCGCGATGACCATATTGATCATACCGAGCCAGAGCAGGGACGTGGCCACCGGGCCAAACGTGCTCATCACCTCGACATCCCCCTCACCCAACGATTCCATCACACTGCGATCGCCCACCATCCAGAAGGCCAGATTGATACAGACCACTGCAATCAGAAAACTCATCAGCGGCCCCACAATGGCCACCAGAAACTCCACCTTGGGCCGATCCGGTTCGCGCTCGGCCTCGGCCATGCCGCCAAACAGGAAAAGTGTGATCCTGGGTACCGGTATGCCGAAGTGCTGGGACATCACCGCGTGTGAAAGTTCATGTGCCAGCAGCGACACAAAAAACAGAACACCGGACACGACGGCGGTGCCCCACAACACAGCGGGACTCCACTCCGGGTGCCACTGGGGCAGCACACCACTGCCGAGACTGAAGACAATCAGCGCGAATATGATCAACACACTGATGTCCAGACGGATCTGTATACCGAACAGGGACAACAGTCGCAGGCTGTGGCTGCTGAATCCACTGCGGGAATTTACGCGCTTGCGATTTTCATTTGCTGCTGCCATCAGTCTTCTCTTGATTCACTGCGTTCCGTAATGGCCGCGCCAAGCCGGTGGATCAGACGCGACATCTTTTGGAATGGTAGCGCAGGGGCTGCCAGTTGATCCACAGAGCCAGTGACGAAGATATCGGCAAACAACACAAAGGCCCCTATCATGGAGAATGCCCCTGTAAGTTTTCCTCTGCAACCTGCACTGCAAGGCCCAACACTTCGCTTGCGCCCACTGAAAGCAGCGGATTTCGAAGCATTGTACACGGCCGCGTCAGACCCGCTCTCAAGCGTCTGATGCTGGACCATGCCTTTAATGGGCAACAGTGGTATGGTTTCATGTAGCATCAAGCAATATTCGATCCCGCAAGGCGCTGACGCGGCTGCGCGCACCGGGCCGGCTTGCCTGAGCGCTGCAAGCAGTAGCCGAAAACGGAGGTATCACAACATGAACGTATTCACTGCATTGCTGGGCGCGCTGTTGTCGCTCACCTGGATGACGGCGGCCCATGCCCAATACCAACCGCCGAGCTCACCACCGGCTGACTGGGGCCCGGTATCCATCGATCTGGAGGAAATCGAATACCCCTACCCGGTGCACTATCTGGAGCGTGAACTGTTTGGTGAAACGGTACGGATTGCCTACATGGACGTTGCGCCTGCCGGGGAGCCCAATGGCCGCACGGTGTACCTCACCCACGGCATGAGTTATTACGGCTGGTACTGGGCCGACACCATCGAGGCACTGAGCAACGAAGGGTATCGCGTCATTGCCGAGGACCGGCTGGGCTGGGGCAGATCGTCCAAACCCCTGATCCCGTACAGCTGGCATCTGCACGCCGGGAACAAGGCCGCACTGATGGATCATCTGGGCGTTGAACAGGCTGCGGTGATCGGGCATTCCATGGGTGGCCAGATGGTGTCACGTTTTGCCCGCCTGTACCCCGAGCGCACCACCCATATGGTGATGGTCAACCCCATTGGCCTTGGTGGCCGCGAAGGACCGGCACCCATGGAACCGGTGACCACGGATGAGATCCCCCAACCGGACGAGCAGCGCAGCGTTGACCGACAGGAAATCTATGACCGCCACCTGGCCACGGAAACACGACGCGTTGTTGAGTGGCAGCCCGAGTTTCTGGAGCATGTGCGCATCCGCTTTGGCAACGATATCAGCGATGGCGGCCCGCTGAAGGCGGCCGTGCTGACGGCAAACCGCACCGGCGACAGCATGGTGGGCGACTGGCCACTGATCCAGGCAAAATCCCTGATCATCGGCGGCGAGGAAGACGGCCCCGGTTTTCCCGATGCTGTCCAGCGGGCTGCCGACACCCTGCCCAATGGGGAGGCGCTGCTGTTCCCGGATGTGGGGCACAACCCCCACCTGGAGGCACCGGAACTGCTGAACCGGGAACTGATCCGGTTCCTGGCGCGCTGACATGAGCGATAAGAAACAGCCTTTGATTGTTTATTATGACGGGGCTTGTCCGAGTTGCGTGAAAGACCGTGAGAAGTACGAAGGCATGGCAGAGGATGATGCCCGCGTTCAGTGGTACGACATCACAGGCCGCGACGATGAACTGCGCGAACTGGGTATCGATCCGCAGCGGGCGCTGCGCGAGCTGCACGTCAGGGACGCCAGCGGGCAGATTCACAGTGAACTGGATGCCTACCGGCTGTTGATGGCGCGGGCGCCACGGCTGCGTCCGCTGGGCTGGCTGATCGGGCTGCCGCTGGTAAGGCCCATGGTGTCCTGGCTCTACCGCCGGATGGTGGATCGGCGTCTGCGGCGCACGGGCCGGGGTTGAGTTCAGACCGGGGTTGAGTTCAGATATGAAATACCTGTTCGAGGTACATATAAAGCCGGGCCACACCGCCGAGGAATACGCCCAGGCCTGGGTGGAGGCCAGTGAACTCATCCAGCGCGCCCACGGCGCGCGGGGCACCGAGCTGCGACGCAGCATTGGTGAGCCCGACAGGCTGATTGCCATCGCCAGCTGGGACAGCAAGCAGGACCGTGACGCCATGCAAGGTGTGGACCGTGAGGAAGTTGCGCGTATCATCCGCGGGGCAGCACACGTCTGTGACATCCGGCCCCTTGGAGAATTCGAAGAGCCCGAGTGGGTGGTCGAGCCACCCACCGGACAACCATCTGAAGACTGATTACTGGTCGACGTAGCGCCAGCTCACAGCCCCAAAGAACATTTCATCCCAGCTCTGGATGCCCCAGGGCACATCACGCGCCGGATCGGGGTTGGCCTTGTTCTGCTCCGAGTTGTCAAAGGCGCCGGTGGCCACAATACGGGTACCCGCCGGCACCCGTTTTGGCTCTTTCAGTTCGTAGCGCATCTGCCAGTTGTAGTTGTAATTGGCAATATTGATCAGCTCCTCGTCCGTGCCATCCGGGTAATAGGCGTGGAAGCGCATACGCTTGCCCCGGAAGTGCATATGCGGCAGGAAACTGTACAGGTAGGCATCGCGCCGCACCGTGACACTTTCTGACTGCTCGAAATCCGGATCATGGGCCGGAATGGTCTGCCAGGTGGGTGTGAAGATGCAGGCACAGGCGCCGGACATGCGGTACTCGGGCACTTCGTCATCATCGTAGAACCAGATACCGATGCGGCTTTCATCCACGGCTTCGGTGCCCATGGTGGTGTAGTGCAGCTGCAGGGCCAGCTTTGAGCCCTTGCGCAGCAGACCACCGGTGTTGGGCGGATAGTGAACGGAGGCATCTCCGGGCACATAGGCAATGATGCTGGCCTGGTCCGGGTCACCGCTTCCACCCAGGAACCCGCGGCGTCGCTCCTCACCGGGCGGAATGATGCTGTTCAGTGTATGGTGCAGAACCCGTGTGTCACCGGCCAGATATTCGCTGGCACGCACCCAGCGGTCTCGATCCAGGCCCTCGAAAGGGACTTCCACGGTGATGTAGTCCAGCACACCGGTAGGCGGAATGGTCTGGGCCGGCACGTGTACAATCAGATCCGGCTCACCAAAGCTCCATTCCGTGTCCGGCCACTGCAACTCTGCCAGGGGGTCAGTGTCACCGTCACGTGGCGCACCCTGGGCAATCCAGTGCAGCAGGGTCTGCTGCTCTTCAACGCTCACAGTATAACTGTTGCGGAATTCACCCACGTGTGGATCAATCTGCCCCGGCGGCATGCGTTTGGTCATCAGCACTTCTCGGATCATCGGTGACCAGCCACGTACCATGTTGTAGCTGTCCAGCGCAAACGGGCCAATGGCGCCCTCGCGGTGACAATCGGCGCAGTGGCGGGCAATGATGGGGGCCACTTCCTCGCTGTAGGACACCTGTCGGGCCAGGTTCTGTTCACGTGCCGGGTAACTGATCTGTTCGCCGGCATTCACTGCGATACGCGGCTGACTGACGGCCTCACCGGCCAGCACTTCGGCCAGCGCCTGTTCCAGCACGTCATCGGCCGGGCCGCGGTACATGACACGGAAAGTGCGCGGATTGTAGATAATGGCCTCGCCGGCACGGCTTATACCCAGTGCCTCGGAGATCAGTTGTGCGTCGTCAATCAGTACCGGCAGTTCCAGTGCCAGGTTTGCCGCGTCGGCAGCAACGCTGGCGCGGGATTCGCCACGCGGGTTGATCAGCATGAAAACCACGGGAGCATTGGCATAACTGTCTGCCAACCGCCCAAAGGCACCGGCGGCTTGCCGGGTGCTCTGGCTACCATTGACATGGCTCAGCAGCACAACAGCCTCGTTATTGTCATACCAGGCCATGTGATGGAAATAACCTTGATGGTCAAGCAGGGCAAAGTCCCCGGCGCGTTCATCCACATTGGCACGCGCCAGGCCTGAAGCCAGAAATGCGGCGCACAAAACGGAAATAAGCAGTTTCACTATGGTACCCTCTTCAGTCCGCCATACGTCCCTGCGCGGCGCTATGATTGTTGTCGACAATCCCAGAATATTACAGTGCCGGCCCGGCTACCACAAAAACCGGGTCAAAAACGACAGAGTGCCTGGGGGGCTCACCGACGCACGACCAGCGCATGGCACGCCACCCGAACAGGCACCCGAATAGGCAAAGCTGGCTCATTCCGTTAAAATCCGGCCACCACGCTCCATTTATATACGCGAATCAAGGACTTTTTATGAAAGAAGCTGTGATTGTTTCAACCGCCCGCACCCCCATCGGCAAGGCTTACCGCGGCGCCTTCAACAACACCGAAGGCCCCACACTGGGCGGCCATGTCATCAGCGAAGCTGTGGCGCGGGCCGGCATCAGCGTCGACGAAATCGACGATGTGGTGATGGGCAATGCCATGCAACAGGGCACCACAGGTTATAACATCGGCCGTCTCAGTGCTGTGGCAGCGGGCCTGCCCAATACCGTGGCAGGCATGAGCATTGATCGTCAGTGCGCCTCGGGCATGATGGCCATTGCCACGGCAGCCAAACAGATTGTCTGCGACAACATGCCTGTTGTGATAGGTGGCGGACTCGAGTCGATCAGTCTGGTACAGAATGAACATCGCAACAGCTTCCGCACCACTGACCCCAATGTACTGCGACTGTCCCCGGACGCCTACATGCCGATGCTGCAGACTGCAGAAGTGGTGGCCAAGCGCTACAAGGTGTCACGCGACCTGCAGGACGCCTACGGACTGCAGAGCCAGCAGCGCACGGCCGCCGCACAGGCTGCTGGCAAGTTCGATGACGAGATTGCACCCATGGAAACCACAAAAATTGTGGTCAACAAGGAAACCGGGGAACAGGGACAGGAAAAAGTGCGTCTGGACAAAGACGAAGGCAACCGTCCTTCCACCAATGCCGAAGGCCTGGCATCACTGAAGACGGTGATCGAGGGTGGCACCATCACCGCCGGCAATGCCAGCCAGCTGTCGGATGGCGCCTCAGCCTGTGTCCTGATGGACGGCAAGCTGGCCGAGCAGCGCGGCATCCAGCCCCTGGGCGCCTATCGCGGCATGGCTGTTGCAGGCTGTGCGCCCGATGAAATGGGTATCGGTCCGGTCTTCGCGGTGCCCAAACTGCTCAAGCGTTTTGGACTCAAAGTCAGTGATATCGGACTGTGGGAGCTGAACGAGGCGTTCGCCGTGCAGGTGATCTACTGTCGTGACCAGTTGGGCATTCCCGATGAACTGCTGAACGTCAATGGCGGCGCCATCTCCATCGGTCACCCCTATGGCATGAGTGGTTCCCGCATGGTCGGTCACGCGCTGATCGAAGGCAAGCGTCGCGGCGCAAAATACGTGGTCTGCACCATGTGTGTGGGCGGTGGCATGGGTGCTGCGGGTCTGTTTGAGGTCTACTGATCCGCTGTCATTGTGGTACTGTTGTTGCACTACTGCAGTACCTGGAAAAAGAAAAGGGGGTGTCTGAACAGGCACCCCCTTTTTTTATTGCGACCGAATGTACCGCGCCGGTCAGGTAGCGAACAACTGCCCCTTGATGTCACGAAAGGCCTTGAACTCCAGGGCATTGCCCGAAGGGTCAAGAAAAAACAGGGTTGCCTGCTCTCCCGGCTCACCACGAAAGCGCACATAAGGCTCGATGACAAATTCCGGAATCACACCCCGCAGTCGCCCGGCCAGCGCTTCCCAGTCGGCCATCTCCAGCACCACACCAAAGTGCGGCACCGGCACACCATGACCGTCCACTGGATTCTCCACCCGGGCCACCTGGCCGTCTGCGCCAATACCGGGGTTCAGGTGAACCACCAGCTGATGGCCAAACAGATCGTAATCAATCCAGTGTTCAGACCGACGCCCCTGGGGCAGGCCCAGTTTTTCGCCGTAGAAAACCCGGGCTTCCTCGATATCGCGCACCTGGATGGCCAGGTGAAAAGGCGTCAAAGCCATGATCCGTTTCCTTTCATTTCTTCATTCCTTCAGTCTGTCATGCTGTGTGAGTGGCGGCTGGAGAAGCAGTCAGTCCGACAATGATGGCGGCGCCCGCAAGGACTTCAACCTGCCTTTCTGTGCTTTCTGCGCCAGGCGTTTGCGTTTTGCTGATGCCGGGGTGCGTGTTGCCTTGCGCACTGTTGGCACAACGGCTGCCCGATCAACCATCTTCTGAAGCCGATCCAGCGCGTCCTGCCGATTACGTTCCTGGGTGCGGAAGCGCTGCGCCTTGATCACCACAACGCCATCGTCGCTGATACGTTTGTCACGGCTGCCAAGCAGTCGCTGGCGAACCGGCTCAGGTAATGACGAGCGATGGATATCAAAGCGCAGATGGATGGCGGTTGCCACCTTGTTGACATTCTGGCCACCAGCGCCCTGCGACCTGACCGCGTGCATCTCCACATCGGATTCGCTCACCTGGCAGGCCGGATCGCCTTTTGGGTCATCTTTGCTGTTGCTCATTCCCGGTCACTGGCTTCCCGGCGACGCCCGGTAACGGTGCACCTGCACGTTCCGACGCCCCAAATTGTTTCGAATACCAGCGCGCATCAGCGCCCTGCGTATCCAGGAACCACGTCGGTGCCATGCAGGGAACCAGTATTCATGCAGTCTGTAGCCGACATTATGACAGTTGGCCCGGATATTGAATATACCCGGGTGCAGTAACTCTTATGACGTTTTTGGGACAGGTACTTGCCGTCCCGGGTAATGATGCCCGCATTCCTTCTCACCGGAATGCGGGCTTTTTTTTGTCCGCTCGCGCCACTCAGGAGGACACGCGTGAAGAAAACCATCATTTTCTGCAGCCTTTGCGTCGCAGGTCTGAGCACCACAACAGCAGCAGACGCCCCTGGCTCGGCAATTGCCACCATGATACGTGACGGTGAGGCCAGTGTTGCGCTGCGTTACCGCGTTGAAGCCGTCAACCAGGACAACACGCTGCGTGATGCACGCGCCGGCACACTTCGCACACGTGTGACCCTTCAAAGCGCTGCGCTGAACGGCGTGGACGCCCTGCTGGAGATGGACAATATCCTGGTCGCAGGCCCCGGTCGCTATGACTCGTTCATGCAGAATCGCTACCGGGGACGTTACTCGGTTATCGCCGATCCGGCCGGTACCAACGTCAATCAGGCACGCCTGGCCTATACGGTTGATGAGCAACAACGCATCGAACTGGGCAGGCAACGTATCAATCACGGCAATCAACGCTTTGTGGGTGGCGTGGGCTGGCGCCAGAACGAACAGACCTATGACGCGGTGCGATACCAGTATCAGGATGACGGGCTCAGCCTGGACTACGCCTGGCTGTGGAATGTGAACCGGGTGTTCGATGGCCGTGGGACGAGTGACCAGGCGGTGAATTTCCGCAGCAACTCCCATGTTGCCCACGCGCAGGTCGCACTGGCAGGCGGTACTGCCAGCGCCTGGATGCAGGTACTGGATTTCAGCAATGCTCCGGCTCAGTCGCGACGTACAGCAGGGCTGGGTTACCAGCGCGATTTCAGCGGCGTTGCGCTGGATCTGGCCTGGGCCCGACAAAGCGCGCATGGCAACAACCCCGAGCGTCTGAGCGTGGACTACCGGCGCGCAGAACTATCAACACTGGCAGCGCTCACCGGTCCATTGCGCTTGCGTGCAGGCTATGAAGTGCTGGGCAGTGACAGTGGCGCAACCGCCTTTTCCACACCGCTGGCCACCCTGCACGCCTGGCAGGGCTTTGCCGATCTTTTCCTGAACACACCTGACAACGGCATCAGGGACTTTTACCTCGGCGCCGCGGCCCGGCACGACGCACTGTCGCTGGCACTGACCTGGCATGACTACCGCGCCGACCACGGCAGTAGCCGATATGGCAGGGAATGGAATCTTGCCGCCACCTGGCGCCTGAGCGAGCATATCAATGCCGAAGCCAAAATGGCCCGCTATCAGCGCACGGACTTTGCCGTTGATACTGACAAATTCTGGCTGACCGTCAACATGGCATTCTAATTGCTGTTATTTCAATGTAATAGATTCACGGCATTGCCAACAACGAGTACTCAAGCGTCAGCATGAAAGGCACCGAAACACCGGATCAACAGACAGCCATCCGTGTCATGTTGGTCGATGACCAGCCGGCACGGGCCTCAATTGTTGAAGAACAATTGAAGCGGGAGGGATTTGTTGTACTGTCCGTCATCTCCTCGGCCACGGGTCTGCTGTACCAGATCGAACAACAGAAACCGGACATTGTGCTGATCGACCTGCAGTCCCCGGACCGTGATGTGCTGGAAAGCCTGGCCATCGTCAATCAGCACAGCCCCACCGCCATGGCCATGTTCACGGAACAGGATGACCCGGAATACATCCGTCAGGCCGTGGAGGCTGGCATCAGTACCTACCTGATGCAGGACGTTCACCCGGAGCGTGTCAAACCGGTGATTGATGTTGCCATAGCCCAGTTCCGTTCCTTTCAGAACCTGCGTCAGGAACTGGCACAAACCCGCAACGCGCTGGAAGAGCGCGCTGTCATTGATCAGGCCAAGAAATTGCTGATACGCCAGCATCGCCTGGACGAAAACGCCGCTCACGCCATGCTCAGGCGCCTGGCAATGAACAACAACCAGCGCCTGCCGGACGTGGCGCGCACCGTTGTTGCCACGCTGGATCCTGCGCCAACCGAGAAGAAAAGGTAACCAAGATGCCACCACCAATGCACCTGCCACCCGCCGAACAGCACCGACTCACACTCGGTTACATGCGACTGACCGACAGTGCACCATTGATTGTGGCCCGCGAGCGTGGCCTGTTCGATGACTACGGCCTGGATGTCACTTTGCAGCGCGAAGTGTCCTGGGCGAATCTTCGCGACCGGCTCGTGGCCGGCTCACTGGATGCGGCGCAACTACTGGCGCCACTGCCTTTTGCAACAGGTCTGGGCGCCGGTGGTTTGCGGGCCCACCTGATTACCGGTTTGTCGCTCGGGATGAACGGCAATGCCATCACATTGTCCAATTCCCTGTGGGACAGGCTTTCACTACCCATGCCAGACGAGGGCAAGGCGCCCGACCCGGTTGCCATTGCAAACACCCTTGCGGAGGGCATCCGCCACGGCCGGGTCAGGGACACGGTGACGCTGGCCACGGTACATGCCTTTTCCATGCACAGCTTTCTGCTGCGCCTGTGGCTGAAGGCCGGCGGCCTGGATCCGGATCACGATGTGCGACTGATCGTGCTGCCGCCCGAGCAGATGTGCGACAGTCTGGCCCGGGGGGTTATCGACGGCTTCTGCGTTGGTGAGCCCTGGAGTACGGTCGCCGTTGAGCAGGGCATTGGCAGTGTGGCAGCCAGCGGCTACCAGATATGGAACAACGCACCGGAAAAGGTACTGGGCGTGACCGGCCGATGGCATCAGCAACATCCAGCAACCCATCTACGTCTGCGTCTGGCCATCATGGAAGCATGCCGCTTGCTGGATGAGCCGCGGCACCGCGAATCCGCTGCCGCCCTGCTGAGCAAACAACAGTTCCTGGATCTGCCTGAAAAAGTGCTGCTGCCCTCGCTGACGGGCAACTACCGGTTTCACAAACACAGCACAGCGGTGTATGTACCCTCATTCCACGTATTCTGGCGGTGGCAGGCCTGCTTCCCCTGGCGCTCACATGCGGACTGGATGACGCGGCAGTGCAGCGCTCTTTATGGCAAACCCACGGACGACGAGCAACGCCTGGCCCTGGTGCAGCAATGTTATCGTCCCGAACTGTACCGGGAAGCTGCGAGGGTGCTGGGCATTGCCACGCCGGTAAAGGACAGCAAACCGGAGAACCGTCATGACACAGAATGGTTGCTGTCCAACGGCATCACGCTGGGCCCCGATTTGATGCTTTCCGGTGCAAACAGCACCATAGCAGTGCAGACCCCCTAGGCTGAACTGCCTTCCACCGAACTGAACCTCCCGGAACATGACATCACATTGTCATCAATGCGTACTCATGCGGCACAGAGGAGTAACCCAGACTCCTGTTTTCACTTGTTTTTCCAGCAACATAGCCAGACAGGACATGCAATTGAGCCCTCCGGATCAAAAACTGGCACACCACATGCATTGACACAGGTGAGCGCTGATACTCCCCTATCAGAACTCTCTCAACGAAATGGAAAGAGACTCCCCTTTTCCATGGCGGGTAATGAAGCCCATGTTGCTGCTCTGCAGCACATGGGCTTTTTTTTTGGACGACTGTCGGGGAACAGGTTCAACAACAGCTACGGGTGACACAATCATGAACAAGCGAGTATTGAAAGGATTTATCGCAGGCATGGGACTGGTGATGACTGGCGTCGGCACATCTCACGCACAAATGGTTTTCCCGGAAAAGGATGAGCTGACCCTTGGATTCATCAAACTCACCGACATGGCACCGCTGGCCATTGCCTACGAGCTCGGTTTCTTTGAAGAAGAAGGTCTGTATGTGACGCTCGAAGCGCAGTCGAACTGGCGCGTGTTACTGGACCGGGTCATCAGCGGAGAACTCGACGGCGCCCACATGCTGGCCGGTCAGCCGCTGGCAGCCAGCATCGGTTACGGCGTGGAAGCTGACATCGTCACCCCGTTCAGCATGGACCTGAACGGCAATGCGATCACCGTCTCCAACGAAGTGTGGCAACAGATGCGTCCGCACCTGCCCGAGGAAAATGGCAAACCCGTCCACCCCATTGGCGCAGAACATCTGCGACCGGTGATCAACGATTTCCAGGACCGCGGCAACAATTTCCGCATGGGCATGGTGTTTCCCGTTTCCACACACAATTACGAGTTGCGGTACTGGCTTGCCGCCGGTGGCATCCACCCGGGTTACTACGCACCTGAGCGAGGCGACACGTCGGGCACCATTGATGCTGAGGTGTTGATTTCCGTCACGCCTCCGCCGCAGATGCCATCCACCCTCTCCTCCGGCACCATTCATGGCTACGCGGTTGGCGAGCCCTGGAACCAGCAGGCAATATTCCGTGACATCGGTGTGCCGGTCATCACCAATCACGACATCTTCAATCACAATCCGGAGAAAGTGTTCGGCCTGACCCGTGAGTTTGTTGAGGAAAACCCGAATACCACCATCGCCCTGGTCAAGGCCCTGATCCGTGCCGGGCACTGGCTGGACAAGAACAACGGGGCCAACCGCGAAGAGGCCGCGCGCATTCTTTCATGGAGCGAGTATGTTGGCGCCGACTATGAAGTCATTGCCAACTCCATGACCGGCACCTTCGAGTTCGAAAAAGGCGATGTGCGCGAAGTGCCGGACTTCAACGTCTTTTTTGGTCATCACGCCACCTACCCCTACTACTCGGACGCCATCTGGTTTCTGACCCAGATGCGCCGCTGGGGCCAGATTGCCGAGCCAAAACCCGACGAGTGGTATGTGGAGACAGCCAGGCGTGTGTATCTGCCTGAGATCTATCAACAGGCCGCAGAGCTGCTCATTGGTGATGGACACCTGCGCCCTGAAGACTTTCCTGACTTTGCCACCGAAACCGGATTCAAGCCGCCACAGCATGGATTCATTGACGGTGTCATTTACGACGGCAGCAAACCAAACGCTTACCTGCAGTCATTCAGCATCGGGCTGAGCGATGAGCAGTTCTGACACCCGTTTCATGACCCGGAGCTTCCCCATGACTACAAGCACACGCATCAATGTCGCCGGTTTACTTGAGCGCTTTACCGCCCTGCCGGCGCTGAGAACACTGAGCCTGTCCGCCATTGGTATTGCCGTGTTCCTGTTGCTGTGGCAACTGGCCGCCAACAGCATCGACACACAGCTGGGGCAATTCCCCGGTCCGGTCCAGGTCTGGGAACAGTCGGGCAATCTTGTCGCCGACTATCAGCGCGAACAGGAGCGCAAGGTCGCCTTTTACGAGCGCCAGCAAGTGCGCAACGCCCAGCTGCTTGCCCAGGACCCTGGTGCCGATGTCCGCATTCGTGCCTACACAGGGCGGCCAACAATCGTGGATCAGACACTCACCAGCCTGGCCACGGTTGCATTCGGTTTTCTGGTGGCGATGCTTGTGGCGGTACCCCTGGGCATTGTCTGCGGGCTGAGCCAGACCATCTACACAGCAATAAACCCGCTGATCCAGTTGTTCAAACCGGTATCCCCGTTGGCGTGGCTGCCCCTGATCACCATGGTGGTCTCGGCTGTCTACGTTGCCGACGATCCCATGTTCGAACGCGCTTTTGTGGTCTCTGCGTTTACCGTTGCCCTGTGCTGCCTGTGGCCAACGGTAATCAACACCGCGGTTGGTGTGGCAAGTGTGGACAAGGATCTGGTCAATGTCAGTCGTGTCCTTCGGCTACGGCCACTCAGACACGTACAGAAAATTGTAGTGCCCTCAGCCCTGCCCATGATTTTCACCGGTATGCGCCTGTCGCTGGCAACCGGCTGGATGGTACTGATTGCTGCAGAAATGCTGGCGCAGAACCCGGGTCTCGGGAAGTTCATCTGGGATGAATTCCAGAACGGCAGTTCAGACTCGCTCGGACGCATCATGGTTGCGGTTCTCATCATCGGTTGCATCGGATTCCTGTTGGATCGTCTGATGCTCATGGTCCAGCGGTACATGAGCTGGGACAAGCAGAGCGTACTGCGCTGATATCAATATTCAGGAGGAAGTCATGCAGAGTTATCTTGAACTGAGCAACATCGGAATGGAATTCAAGACAGGTGCGCAGCGATTCTGCGCACTGAAAGATGTCAATCTTCGCGTTGAACAGGGTGAATTCATCACCCTGATCGGACACTCCGGCTGCGGCAAGTCAACACTGCTCAACATCATCGCCGGGCTCAACAAGGCAACATCGGGCGGTGTGATCCTGCAGGGCAAGGAGGTAGACACGCCGAATCCGGACCGCGCCGTGGTGTTCCAGAGCCATGCGCTGCTGCCATGGATGTCAGTCTACGACAATGTGGCACTGGCGGTGAAACAGGTGTTTCGCGGCAAGAAAGACCGCGCCGGGATGGCCGACTGGATCCGCCACAACCTGTCCCTTGTGCATATGACGGATTCCGCAGACAAGTACCCGCACGAAATTTCCGGTGGCATGAAACAGCGTGTTGGCATCGCCCGTTGCCTGGCCATGCAGCCCAAGGTGCTGTTGATGGATGAACCCTTCGGCGCCCTGGATGCCCTGACCCGCGCACACCTGCAGGACTCCCTGATGCAAATACACAGCGATCTGGGCGCCACCGTTGTCATGATCACACATGACGTTGACGAAGCGGTGCTGCTGTCCGATCGCATTGTGATGATGAGTAACGGCCCCGCCGCCAATATCGGCGAAATTCTGACCGTGGATCTACCACGCCCGCGTGACCGGGTGGCACTGGCCACCGATTCACGATTCCTGGAAGCCCGACAGCAGGTGCTGCGTTTTCTGTACCAGAAACAGCGCAATCCGGAGAGTCCCGCCGCTTCCAGCACCCCAGGTGATGAGAGCGGATCCGGAAAAGGGCCCACCTCACAATTTTCCCTGGTCAAAGGTCGACGGATAAAGGCCGCATGAACAGCGGCCGGGAGTTGAGCAACATGAACAGATTACGCATTGTGGTTGTTGGTAACGGCATGGTTGGTCACTACTATGTTGAGCAGCTGATCAAACGATTGCCCGAAACCGACATCACCATACTGGGCGGCGAACCGAGACCGGCCTATGACAGGGTGCACCTGTCAGAGGTATTTGATGGCAAGAAACCGGAAGACCTGGCGCTGGTGACCCGGGAGCAATACGAATCACTTGGTGTGAAGGCACATTTCGGGGACCCGGTCACCGCCATCGATCGCGAGAACTGTACGGTAACCACCCGGCTCGGGCGTTGTTTCGCTTATGACAAACTGGTGCTGGCCACCGGTTCATGGGCATTTGTACCGCCCATTCCCGGCAAGGACAGGCCCGGTTGCCTGACCTACAGGACCATTGACGATCTTGGCGCCATACGGGCATCGGCCGAGTCCGCTAGAACCGGTGTTGTGGTTGGCGGCGGGTTGTTGGGCCTGGAATGCGCCAATGCACTGAAGAACCTGGGCCTGCAGACACATGTGGTGGAATTTGCACCCGGCCTGATGAACGTGCAACTGGACAAGGGCGGCAGCGACCTGCTGCAGCGCATGATCGGCGATCTGGATGTCCGTGTTCACAGGGGCAAGAATACCCGTCAGATCGTGGCAGGTGACTCACACAGGTTGTGTATGGAGTTTGCTGACGAGACCTCGCTGGAGACCGACATCATTGTGTTTTCCGCCGGCATCCGGCCTCATGACGAACTTGCCAGGGACTGCGGCCTGAAGCTTGGCGATCGCGGCGGCATTGACATTGACTATCACTGCCGCACCAGTGACTCCAACATCTATGCTATCGGTGAATGTGCTTCCTTTGCCGGACGTATCTACGGACTGGTTGCACCGGGCTATCGCATGGCGGATGCGGCGGTCAGTCAGTTGACCGAGGATACCGTGTCCTTCACCGGTGCCGACATGAGCACCAAACTCAAGTTGCTGGGCATAGACGTGGGCGCCATTGGTGACTCCACGCGCAGCAGCAACACACGCAGCGACCCACAATGTGTCAGCCTGACCTATGCCAACGATCGTGAGCAGGTCTACAAGAAACTGATCGTCAACAAGGACGGCACACGTCTGCTCGGCGCCGTACTGGTGGGTGATTGCAGTGACTACGACATGTTGCTGCAGTACTACCTGAACGGCATGGATCTGCCGGAGAACCCCGAGACACTGATTCTGCCCGCTGCCGACGGGGCCAGGCCAGCACTGTCGGGCGCAGATCTGCCGATGACCGCTACCATCTGCTCCTGCCTGAATGTCACCAAAGGCTGCGTGGTCAACGCCATAGATGCGGGCTGCGCCACCGTGGCCGACGTCAAGGCGGAAACCAGAGCCAGTACCGGTTGTGGTGGTTGCGCGGCGCTGCTCAAGTCCACCGTGGATGGCGAACTGGCGGCGCGCGGGGTCGAAGTCAATAATCACCTCTGTGAGCACTTTGCCCATTCGAGGCAGGAACTGTTCCATATCATCAAGGTGGAAAAAATCCGCACCTTCGACACCCTGCTCAATCGCCACGGCAGCGGCCGCGGTTGTGACGTCTGCAAACCGACAGTGGCCTCCATTCTGGCCTCACTGTGGAACGACTATGTGCTGGAGCAGGCGCACGCCCCGCTGCAGGACACCAATGACCGCTTCCTTGCCAATATGCAAAAGGACGGCACCTATTCGGTTGTACCGCGTGTTCCGGCCGGGGAGATCACACCGGAGAAACTCATTGTATTGGGCAATGTGGCAAAGAAGTACAATCTCTACACCAAGATCACCGGCGGCCAGCGCGTTGACCTGTTTGGGGCCCGTCTCAACGAACTGCCGGCAATCTGGCAGGAGCTGGTTGAAGCCGGCTTTGAAACCGGCCACGCCTACGGCAAGGCGCTGCGCACGGTAAAATCCTGTGTTGGCAGCACCTGGTGCCGTTATGGCGTGCAGGACAGCGTGAGCATGGCCATACTGATCGAGGACCGCTACAAGGGCATCCGCTCACCACACAAGATCAAGTCCGCAGTCTCGGGCTGTACCCGCGAATGCGCTGAAGCCCAGTCCAAGGACTTCGGTGTGATTGCCACCGAAAAAGGTTGGAACCTGTATGTGTGCGGCAATGGTGGCATGCGCCCGCGCCATGCCGACCTGTTTGCCACCGATCTGGACGATGAGACCCTGGTGCGTTACATCGACCGCTTCCTGATGTTCTACATCAGCACCGCCGACCGCCTGCAACGCACATCGGTCTGGCTGGAAAGTCTTGAAGGTGGCCTGGACTATCTGCGTGAGGTTGTGATTGATGACAAACTGGGCATCTGTGAGGAGCTTGAGCAGCAGATGGCACATCTAGTGAGCCGTTATCAGTGCGAGTGGCGCACCACCATCGAGAGCCCGGAAAAACGTGTACGCTTCCGGGAGTTCATCAACACGCTTGAGAAAGACAGTCATGTGCAATTTGTCAACGAACGCGGACAACCCAGACCGGCGCGTGACTCCGAACGCAACAGGAACGAGGCTCATGAAGCAAGCAATGCAGAAACCACTGAAGCTCACTGACCTGCAGGCCAATGCCGGTGTCTGCGCCCTGGTGGACGGACAGCAGATTGCCCTGTTCTGGTTACCCGAGGAACAGCCTGCGGTGTACGCCATTGGCAACTGGGATCCGCTGGGCAAGGCCAATGTGCTGTCACGCGGCATCATTGGTGACATGGACGGTGAGCCGGTTGTGGCATCACCTTTGTACAAGCAGCACTTCTCACTGCGCAGCGGTCGTTGCCTTGAGGATGACAGTGTCCAGGTACCGGTGTATCCGGTCCTGCTCGACGGTGACAGCGTGACTGTTGTCACGCGGAGCACTTGATGGCAGCAGTGCTGGAGTCAGCTATCAGTACCACCTGCCCCTATTGCGGTGTAGGCTGCGGTGTGGACGGCAGTGTTGTCCACGAAGCCGGACGAACACGGCTGGTCAGCGTCAATGGTGCAGACACCCACCCGGCCAATCTCGGGCGCCTGTGTGTCAAGGGTTCGGCCCTGCATGAGACCATGGGCGCACAGGGGCGACTGCTGCATCCCATGATCGCCGGTTGCCGCACCGATTGGGGTACGGCGCTGGACGCGGTGGCGGCCGGGTTCACAGAGGTGATCAACAATCACGGTCCGGACGCGGTGGCTTTTTACCTGTCCGGTCAACTGTTGACCGAGGATTACTACGTCGCCAACAAGCTGATGAAAGGTTTCATTGGTTCTGCCAATGTGGACACCAACTCCCGCCTGTGCATGGCATCAGCAGTGGCTGCCTACAAGCGCGCCTTCGGTGCGGATGCAGTACCGTGCTCCTACGAAGACCTGGAATGCTGCGACCTGCTGGTCATCACTGGCTCCAATGCTGCCTGGACGCATCCGGTGCTGTACCAGCGAATCAGCGCGGCACGGGCTGCGCGCCCGAACATGAAAGTGGTGGTTGTGGATCCGCGTCGCACTGCCACCAGCGACATTGCCGACCTGCACCTGGCCATTCGCCCCGGCGCCGATGCCTTTCTGTTCACCGGGTTGCTGCGTCATCTGGCAGACCGCAAACAGATCAACCACAATTATGTCCAGGCCCATACCCGGGGTTTTGATGAGGCCCTCGCAGTCACACCCGACCTGGAACAGACCACCCGTCTCACCGGCCTGGCAACCGAAGATCTGCAGCAGTTCTACGACTGGTTTGCCCGCACCGAACGCACCATCACATTCTATTCACAGGGCATCAATCAGTCCGCTACCGGCACCGACAAGTGCAATGCCATCATCAATTGCCATCTGGCCACCGGGCGCATCGGCAAGCCCGGCACAGGTCCGTTTTCAATCACGGGCCAGCCCAATGCCATGGGTGGGCGGGAAGTGGGAGGGCTGGCGAACCAGCTCGCGGCGCATATGGACTTCACACCGGACAATGTGGATCGCATGAAACGGTTCTGGCACACCAAAAACGTTGCCAGCAAGCCGGGGTTGAAAGCAGTGGACATGTTCCAGGCCATGGAACAGGGACGTATCAAGGCAGTGTGGATCATGGCCACCAACCCGGCCGTGAGCCTGCCCGAGGCAGCCCGTGTGCGAAAGGCTCTGGCTGCCTGTGATCTTGTTGTTGTGTCAGACTGCATTCAGCATACCGACACCACCGCATTGGCCGACATACTGCTGCCCGCCAGCGGCTGGGGTGAAAAAGACGGCACCGTCACCAATTCCGAACGCAGGATTTCACGACAACGCGCCCTCGTGCGACCCGAGGGCGAAGCCAGATCCGACTGGTGGATTGTCAGCGAAGTGGCCAGGCGAATGGGGCATGCAGCGGCGTTTGATTACCCCGATGCGGCCAGCATTTTCCGCGAACATGCCGCACTTTCCGCATTCGAAAATGGTGACAGTGACAGTGTGCCGCGTTGCTTCGACATCAGTGCACTGGCCGACATCAGTGATCAGGACTACGACTCTCTTCAACCGATACAGTGGCCGGTCAATACAGATTATCCGAATGGGCGTCAGCGTCTGTTCGAGAATGGCCAGTACCACACACCTGACCGCAAAGCCCGGTTTGTGCCTGTACTGCCAGACAACGTGGAATCAGACCTGCCCTTTGTGCTGAACACCGGTCGTCTGCGTGATCAGTGGCATACCATGACCCGCACCGGGCGCGCACCGAGGTTGCTGCAACACACCGATGCCCCGCGTCTCGCCATGAGCGAACGCGATGCATGGAGCCGTGGCCTGTCAGCTGGTGATCTGGTTCAGCTGCGCAACAGCCATGGTGCATTGCTGGTATCGCTGACCGTGGATCCGGGCCTTCGTGACGGTGAACTGTTCATGCCGATTCACTGGAACGCACAATTTGCCTCACATGGCTGCGTGGATGATCTGGTGCCCGCCATAACAGATCCGCATTCCGGCCAGCCACAAAGCAAACTGGTTCCTGTGGATCTTGTACCGGTGCGCGTCCAGCAATGGATGCAGGTGATCAGTCCACACGAACTCGATATGTCAGGTATCGACTATTGGGTAAAAACCCCGGTCGACGGCGGCTTCCGTTACCACTGCGCTGTTGTCAACCACAAACCCGACATGGTCGCACTTGAACAACGCTGGACCGGCAATTCGGTATTACAACGCATTGCCTTTGCCAATGATGGCAAGGGTGAATACCGTGCCATTCACTGCACAGACACACATGTCGAGCTGGGTATATTCACCGCCCGCCACCACAGTGAACTGCCCGCCGGTGACAGCCTGCTGGCGGTACTGTTGCACGAACCCGGCGATGAGTCCTGGCGCCTGATCGCCGGGCTTGACCTGGCCGGTACCGGCAGTGATCGCACCGTCTGCAGCTGTCATCAGGTCCGTACTTCCCAGATCCTGGCTGCCATTGAGCTGGGCGACCGGGATCATGAAGCGCTGGGAAGACGCCTGCGCTGTGGCACCAATTGTGGTTCCTGTATCCCCGAACTCAAGCAGCTGCTTGCACAAAACCGTTAAAGCGGGCCGGTCATGCGATCATCAGACTGGGTTTCCGGCGCCTTTGGCGTTAAAGTAGCCGCCCTGTGTTTCAAGGAGTATCAACACAATGGCTGACTACACCCTTTTCATCAATGGCGAACAGCATCACGTCACCAACGTGGATCCCGACACCCCCCTGCTCTGGCTTCTGCGCGACACGCTCGGGCTGGTGGGCACCAAATTCGGTTGTGGCGTGGCCCAGTGCGGCGCCTGCACCGTGCACCTCGATGGCAGTGCCGTGCGCGCCTGCGCGATGCCGGTAAGTGCCGCTTCCCGTATGGCGATCACCACCATTGAGGGGCTGGCCAGCAATGGCAAACTTCACCCGCTGCAGCAGGCATGGATCGACCACGACGTGCCCCAGTGTGGTTATTGCCAGGCCGGACAGATCATGTCGGCGGCAGCGCTGCTGGCCTCCAACGCCATGCCTGGCGACGAGGACATTGACCGCGCCATGTCCGGCAATCTTTGCCGGTGCGGCACCTACCACCGGGTGAAAGCTGCGATCCACTCGGCGGCCGCGGCCCGCAACGGCCAAAGGGAGGGCTGAACATGACCCGTCACACAAGCACTGATTATTTCGAGAAGCTGATGCGTGAACTGTCTGGCACCGACAGCGCGTCAGCTGACAGGACCCTGGCGATCAGCCGCCGGGGATTCCTCAGCCTTGCAGGCATTGCCGGCGGCGGTCTGGCACTGGGATTCACCCTGCAATCACCGGCCGTCGCGGCTGCAGGCAACAATGCCCCCCTGTTCAATGCCTATGTCCAGGTGCGAGCGGACGGCAGGATCATACTTCAGGCACCAAATCCGGAAATCGGTCAGGGCGTCAAGACAGCCATGCCCATGATTGTGGCCGAAGAACTGGATGCGGCCTGGGAGGACGTGGATGTTGTCCAGTCACCCATTGACATGCGTGCCTACGGTATGCAGTTTGCCGGCGGATCACGCTCCATTCCACAGAACTGGGATCGCCTGCGTCAGGCAGGCGCCGTCGCGCGCGTCATGTTGCTGGAGGCCGCTGCTGCGCAGTGGAACGTGCCAGTCAGTGAACTGAGCACAGAAAACAGCACCATACTGCACAAGACAATCGGGCGCAGTGCCAGCTATGGCGAATTTGCCGAAGCAGCTGCGCTGCTCACACCGCCCGCGCCGCAGTCGGTAGGATTGAAAGACAAGGCTGACTATAAACTGCTTGGCAAGCGTATCACCGGCGTGGACAACGCCGACATTGTCACAGGCCGGCCACTTTTTGGTATCGACCAGCGTGTGCCGGGTATGCTCTACGCCGTCTATGAGAAATGCCCGGCAGTTGGCGGCCGGGTAGCAGACGCCAATCTTGATCACATACGCTCGTTGAAAGGTGTACACGACGCCTTTGTCCTTGAAGGTAACGGCAATACGGACGAGTTGATGCCCGGTGTTGCCATTGTTGCTGACTCCACCTGGGCCGCATTCCGGGCTCGACGCGAACTGCAGGTGGAATGGGACGAGTCCAACGCATCAAAGGACAGTTGGAGTGAGTTCCTGCAAACAGCACAATCACTGATCGAACGTGGCCCCGAGAGCGCCCTGCTGGAAATTGGTGATGTGAACGCGGCCTTGTCCGACAGTGCCGGCAGAACAGCCGAAGGCGTGTACACACACCATTTTGTGGCACATGCGCCGCTTGAACCACAGAACACACTGGCACACTGGAAAGGCGATGGCAGTGTGGAAGTATGGTCAAGCACACAGACACCCGGTCGCGCGATAACCGGCGTGGCCAACACCCTGGGCATTGCCCAGAACCAGGTCACCTTGCACCAGATCCGGGCCGGCGGCGGTTTCGGTCGACGCCTGGTCAATGACCCGGTGTGCGAGGCTGCTGCCATTTCCCGTCATGTCGGCGCCCCGGTCAAGCTGCAGTGGAGCCGCGAGGACGACACCGCCCACGACTTCTACCGTGTAGGTGGCGTTCATGCCATGAAGGGCGCCGTGGATGCCGACGGCGCCCTGCTGGCATTCGACAATCACCTGATCACGTTCACCGAGAACGGACAGTCACCGGTCATGGGCGGCTCGCTTGGCCAGGTCGGACACCCGGAGACCGCCTGCCCGAATGTGCGACTGGCCCAGACCATGGTGCCAACGCGCATACCCTGTGGTGCCTGGCGGGCACCGGGGTCGAACACCATTGCCTGGGCGCAGCAGAGTTTCCTGGGCGAACTGGCAGCAGCCGGCAATCGTGACCAACTGGAGTTCCTGCTGGAAACCCTGGAGAATATGGCCGAGCCTCGCCCCATGGGAATGAACAAGTATCGCGCCATGGACGTGGTGCGCCTGGCTGCGGAAAAGGCTGACTGGGGCAAGGTGCTGCCTCCCGGCCACGGCATGGGCGTTGCGTTCTACTACAGCCATGCGGGCCATGTTGCCGAGGTGGCCGAAGTCAGCGTGGATGACAACAAGCGCCTGAAAGTACACAAGGTTGTGGTGGTTGCCGATGTCGGACCGATTATCAACCTGAGTGGCGCCGAAGCCATGATGCAGGGCTCGGTGGTGGACGCCCTGAGCACACTCATGGGACAGCAGCTGACGTTCGAAAATGGCCGGATGTCGCCCCTGAACTTTGACCGCTACCCGCTGATCCGAATGAACGTGATACCTGACGTTGCGGTACACTTCATTGAAAGTGACAACGAACCTACAGGACTGGGTGAACCGGCCATTCCGCCACTGGCACCGGCCGTCGGAAACGCCATCTACATGGCCAGTGGTATCCGAGTGCGCACCATGCCACTGAGCAAGGAAGGTTACACACTGGTACCTGCGAGATCCTGAGGTGAACGATGGTGTTGGTATCCCGGACGCTTGTTCTGCTGTTTATTGTCCTGTCCATCAGTTTCAGTGCAGCAGCACTGGCATGGGATGCCAGCGGCCATCGTTACACGGCCTATGTCGCCTGGGATTTCATGACTGCACGCGAGCGCGAAGCAGTCATCAGCACCCTGCGTGAACATCCGCGCTTTGAACAGGACTTCATGGCCCAGATGCCCGGGTCTGTGCGTGACTCGGATTTGGCCGCTCAACATCGCTGGCTGTTCGGGCAGGCCGCCTTCTGGCCAGATATGGCCCGGGGTTTCCGCGGCGCTGATCAGCGCCGTTACCACCGTCCCGACTGGCACTGGATAGATGGTGCCTGGGTCCGCGGTGATGTGGAAATCCATGGCAATGTGTATATCAACAGGGTGCCGGTTCCCAGTGTCACCGGCCCGCTTGCCAGCAGTATCGACCGCGAGTCACGCGCAGACAACGTGGTTACCGCGCTGGAATACGCGCTGCACCAGTACACTTCACCATCAACCCGGGCCACTGACCGGGCCGTTGCCCTGTGCTGGATCCTGCATCTTGTCGGGGATCTGCACCAGCCCCTGCACACCGGCGGCGCCATGACAGCCGTGTTGTTCCCCGATGGGGACCGCGGCGGCAACGCAATCAATGTGCGCGGCAGCAGCAATCTTCATGCGGTATGGGACCGGGCCTTGCGCGAACTGCCCTTTGGCCAGACGCTGGATGAACTGCTGTTACAGGCCCAGGCAATACGCAACGATGATCAGTTCCCCCTGGCTCTGGACACCGAGCTGTGGCTGCATGAAAGTCGCCGCCTGCTGCATGAGGCTGTTTATACCGAACCCCTGCGTAATGCCATTGCGGCAGCCGATGCCAGTGGCGATCGCCTTCCGCCAGTCAGTCTGGATGATGATTATGTTGACCGAATGCGAGAAGTCTCGCGCCAGCGTATTGCGCTCAGCGGTCTGCGGTTGGCCGCCATGTTTGGCTCACCCCTGATTCCGGCATCGCAGTAGACGTAATGCCAGCTCATCCCGTCCCAGGGCATCCATGGTATCGATATTGCGTTCGGGAATGCGCTCGGGATCCGGGTAGGACTTCAGCACCTGTGCCACTGATGATTCCCTGAGCAGATGCAGTGTGGGCCATGGCGCCCGGTTGGTGTAATTACTGGCATCATCGGGTGCAGTGCCGGCAAACTGGTATTGCGGATGAAAACTGGCAATCTGGTACTTGCCCTCCCATCCAAACTGCTCCAGCAGTGCATCAGCCAGATCCAGGAAATCGTTGTAGTCGTGGAAGTCCTCCAGCATGTTGTTAACCACCAGCAACAGGGTTTCAGCCTCCTGCGGGTCTTTGTCATCCAACAGCTGCATCGCTGCATGAAGATCATTCAGCAGGCCAACATCGTCCCGTGCATCACTGATCTGGAACAACACCCTGCCAGCCTCCCAGGGCTGCCGGGCAAACGGGCACAGATTCAGTTCCAGCACAAACTGCTCCAACCAGGCCTGCATCTGGGCCCTGATCTGTTCGTGGCTGTGAACACTGGCCCCTTTTTCTAACCCCATGCTCAACCCGCCTCTTGCGCCAGTGCCTGCAGGGGAGCACCGGTCAGTCGCTGCACCGTCCACTCGTCCATGGCCACTGCACCGATGGCGCGATAGAAGCGGATAGCCGGCTCATTCCAGTCCAGCACTGACCACTCCAGCCGCCCGCAACCACGCTGCACGGCAATATGTGCCAGGTGTGACAGCATGACGCGCCCAAACCCGCGACCGCGCATGGACGGGATCACAAACAGGTCTTCCAGATAAATGCCGGCCTGTCCCAGAAATGTGGAGTAATTGTGAAAATACAGCGCAAAAGCCACAGCCGTGCTGCCGGATTCACCAATGAGCACCTCTGCCATGGGGTGTTCACCAAACAATGTCGTGCGCAGCGCTTCTTCGGTGGCCACCACCTCATGAGACAGTTTTTCGTACTCAGCCAACCCCTTGATGAACTCAAGAATCAGCGGCACATCGTCAATGGTTGCCTGGCGGATCTGAAGTGGATTCTGGTCGGTGGGCATTGTGGCTGTCCTGCTGAGACCGCAGTTTGTGATGATCCGTTTGCGATGAATGGTATCTGCAATCATACCAGATGAAGCCCAGGCCATGGCATGCACGGCTTGTGCTTTCTATACTGGGCTCAGGAAATAGAACCCGTAAGTTGCCACCGGGCAGGAAGTATCATGACAGCAGTAAGCAGTGACACCGAAGCCATACGTCTGAAGATCATGTTCCCCACATTACTCGGTGAGGTCGCCTATCCTGACTATGGCACCATAAAAAACCGACTGGTCGCCCGAATCGATCAGCTCAGCCGGGAAGACACAGAAGGCATAGACGTATCACGTCAACGATACCCGCACGGATACACGTCGTTCTATACACAGAACGCGTTGCACCGGGATCCGGTCTTTGCTGAGCTGACACAGTTTCTGCAGCAACAGGCTGAACGTTATGCATCCGGCCAATCCTGGGATATGCAGCGGTTCGTGCCGGTCATGTCCAGCATGTGGTGCAGCATCAACCGACGCAACAGTTCCCACGGCCAGCATCTGCACCCCTACTCACACATCAGTGGTGTGTTCTATGTCAGCTGCCAGGCCGACAGCGGCTCGATCTATTTCAAGGATCCTCGCCAGGGACGCTGGATGGTGCCACCACCGTTGGCAAAGAGCCTGCCGGAGAACACCCTCAATATCCGGATTGATCCTCTGGAAGGCAATCTGCTGTTGTTTCCCTCGTTTCTCGAACACGGGGTGGAACAGAACAATACTGACAGCAACCGGTACAGCATCTCATTCAACTTCGAGATACAGCCCCGGCGCCCGTAAATCTTGTTACAGGCTCGCGGAGCTGCGGGCCAGCAGCACTTCGCGCACCGCCCGGTGCGCCTCGTCAATGGCGGCATCGGTAAAAGGGCTGGCTGCAGCATCGGAGTTGGCAATACTGATTCGCCCCCAGCGCTGGCGGGCACGCACACAGGGCCGATCGTCTGCGGCATGCAGTGACCAGCTCACCGGTTCGGTCAGGGTGTTGTAGATGTAGGCGTTGCCGTGAGGCCAGCGGTTTACCGTGATGCCGGCGATATCACGGGCAGCGTCAAAGCCACCTGGCCCCAGCATTCGATCCAGTTGTTCGCGAATATTACGTTCAAAGGTCCCGAACGGTGTGTTCAGCAACTCCATGCGCCCTGCCACCAGTTGCTGACGCCGGGGCAATCCCGGACTGCAAGGTGCCCGATGCATACGCAGGACAATAGGATCATTGGCCGATCGCGGTCCCCGATAACTGCCCACACTCAGTGGAAACTGCAGACTGCTGGCACTGTGGTAGCAGCCCGGTGCATCAATGCTGCGTACACCCAGGTTGGCGAACGCTCGAGAGTGCCTGAGTAACACATTGGTGTAGACACGTGGCGCCTTGATCCCATAGGCCAGGGCCTCTTTCTGTGCCTGGGGCAGTTCCGGACAGATATACGGTATGCTGCTGTGCCAGCAGGCCAACACACAATGCGCCGCCTTCACACAAACGGCCTGTCCGTCACGAACAAAAGCCACCTTCACATGGTCAGCCGCTTCCGGCTCGCCTGCATGTTCAACATTGACAACAGTGCTGTTAAGCCGAATCCGCACATCATGACTGCCGCGGTCCAGCTGGCTGTAGTCCAGCTTTCCGCTTATGGCATCCTCGAGTGAATTCCCGGACAAGGCAGCAGGTATCAGATCACGCACCATCAGGCGGGCCAATGTGGCGTTGCCATCCGGAAAGTAGACCGAGTCCTCATCCGACTCCGGCTCGCGACCGTGTTGGGGACCGGCCAGGTGTGCCAGCGGCCCGGTGCCGGGGCTGGGCAACAGCCCGAGTCCCTGAAACCCCGGATAACCCATCTGCCAGCAGAACAGCGCCGGCACCTGTTCCGGTCCCATGTAGAAACGGAAATGAGTTCGGGTCTGAAAGAAGGCAATGACATCGGCATGAACGCCGACATGCTGCAACAGATAATCGGTGTAACTCATTGCAGCCAGCCTGGCCTTCTTTTCACCATCATTCATACCGGGGAAATAGTCCGGCAGCGCGCCGGCGTCGTACAGGCGCGCGATGTCCTGACGGGCCGTCGGGGAAAGTGGTGTCCGATCGGCGAATTCCGACCACGGCATGTAGGCCGGGCGCACCACCAGGCGATCTTCACCGAAGGTTTCCCGGTTGAAGAACGTCGAGACATTGAGCCCTTGCTGGCGATGAAAGGCACGCGCATCAGCAGTCTGCTGTTGATAACGCTCAACGTCTATCCCCAGATCACGCAGTAACCCGGCCGCCACAGGACTGTAATTTGATGCCTGTTCCAGATTCAGTGTGCCGCCATTTACCAGGATGCGTCTGCCATCAAGGCTGAATTCATTACGTTTGGCATGGCCGCCAAAATCGTCATGATTGTCCAGTACAAGAATACGGGCACCGGGTCTGGCGGACTGCCTGAAGAACCACGCCGCAGCAAGCCCACTGAGCCCGCCTCCGACCACAACCAGATCGTAGTCCTCGTCCAGATCACGCGGCGAAAACGCCGCGCCATCACGTAACTGATGCGCCACTTCCCAGGCGCCGTCGTGACTGCCCCGCAGACCGGTGAGCGCTGGCGGGTAATAAGGCGACTCCTGTGCCTTGAGAGAGTGCCCGAGAGAGTGCCCAAGAAAGTGCCCGGGCATCATCATCGCACCCACGCCAATGCTGACACCGTTGAGAAAGTCCCGACGCGTGATGCGATGTGTCATGCTGCTGCAGCCTTCTGTCAGCGCGAAAGATAAGCGCGGGCGTCGCGCAGACCGGCCCGGTCGGCTTCCGCAGATTCAGCCACTGCAAGCAATTGCTGATAGTACTGCCGGGCTGCTGCGTCATTCCCTGCGCGCTCGGCCGCCTGGGCCGCCCCGTGCAGGGTCAGGAACCGATTGGGTTCACGTGTAAGTGTGTCGCGAAATGCTGTCAGTGCCGCATCGTAATCACCGGTTTCGAGCAACATGACCCCGAGCATCTCGCGTGCTGGCGCCAGCGGACCGGGAGTGACCGCCGCCTTTTCAGTGCGGTCTTCCCGATCTGCCGCAGTTCGCATCAGCTCAAGCCCGTGTTCATGGTGCCCTTCTGCAAAAGCCACCCAGGCCTGGGCACCCAGCAACTGGATACTGATCTGCTCAGTCCAGTAGGCATCCTGGCGAGCCTCTGACCGCTCCCGCAGCGTGACCAGCATGTCAATGTCCTGCTGCGCAGCAGCCGGATTACCACTGCGTGCTGCACCGATGACACGGGCAAAATGGGTCATTGCCTGGGTATGCGGTGTGTCCGCCGGATGCACCACCAATTCGGCCGCCGCCGAGAAGTCTCCCCTTTCCAGTGCATAACGCGCAGGAATGGCTGCAATGGCAAATGCGCCGGCCTGAGTGGCACCTACCGCCGTGATGTCAACCTGGTCGACCAGATACTCAGCGCGCTGGACAACGCCCAGAGCCTTGTTGTCCTGCGCCATCTGCAGGTAGGCATAGGTCTTGTAATCCAGCGCGTGCAACTCCTCGCCTGCCGTTGTATGGTTCCGCGCGATCTCTGCCGATCGCAGATTGCTGTCTACCGAGTCCTGCCACATGCCAACACGGGTGAAGGTATGTGACGGCATGTGCAGAGCATGTGGGGCATCTGGCGCCAGTGTGGCATAACGACGCGCGGCTTCCAGTGCACGTTCGGCCAGTGGCGGGTGATCATAAGCGTGGATGATGTAGTGGGCAATGCCAGGGTGGTCCGGATTATCTTCAAACAGGGCTTCCAGCAGCTCTGCTGCCCTGAGCTGGTTGGCAAAGGTCTGATCGGTGGCGGGCGCTGTCTGATTGATAGCCAGTGCGTAGAATATTTTTGCCTCGTCATCGTCGGGCCACTGGGCTACCAGTTCACCCATGGCCTGCTCATAGGCCACCGTGCGTGCGTACTGGGTGCCACCGCTGTCATCGGTGAACAATTCGGCGACAGCATCAATATAGGCCTGCTCGCGCGCGTCAGGCGTCCCGCTCGCCCGCGCCTGCTCCACCGACTGCCGGCCTCGCTGCACCTGTTGCACATTACGTTGGCCGGCAAACGGATTGCCCCAGTGGCTCAGTGCAATACCCCAATGCGCGATGGCGCAATCAGGGTCAGTTTCAAGTACCCGGTTGAAGGTATTGATGGCTTCGGCAAACCAGAAGGAGTGCATCAACGCAACACCCCGGTTGAAGTCGTCATGGGTATCCGCGTGGCAGGAAATGGCAAAGCTCACCCGGTCGCTGCCAACCTGCTCCGCTGGCGGTGTGGCCATGGAATGGGCCTCATGGTCACCATGCTGGGCGATCGCGGCCGGCATGGCAGTCACCATTGCGGCGGCAATTCCGGCGGCAATTCCGGCGACAGTTCCGGCACCAAGGACAGATTTCAACAGTTTGACTTTCATGACATTTCTCCTCTGGATTGCTGCCAGTATACGGGCGAGACCATGCCTTGTCATGTTGTCAGCGATTCAGGGCCTTGCGGAGCTGACTGGCAAGCTCCGCGCGTCGGTAGGGCTTGCCCAGCATTGGCCAGATACTGCTGTCAGGCATGTCATCCACCCCGTCGGGAGAGCCCGGAAACCCGGAAGTCAGCAGTACGGGCAGGTCAGAACGCAGTTCCCGGGCACGCTCGGCCAGTTGAAAGCCGCTGATTCCGGGCATGGCCACATCGGAGAACAACAGCTCAATGGACGGATCTTCCTGCAATACAACCAGAGCCTCCCGGCCATTGGCCACCTCTGTCACCCGATAACCCAGCGCCACCAACAGCGCACGCGCATAGTCCCTTACCAGCGCGTCGTCTTCCACCAGCAGCACGTGCTCATTGCCGGGCGCGGTGTTTTCTGTTGCCACCTCCGACACTGTATCGCTGCTCGTTCCCGCCTCGGCGCAAGGCAGTAACAGGGTGAATTGTGCCCCGTGACCCGGTACTGAATGCACCAGCACATGACCACCGGACTGCTTCACGAACCCATAGACCATGGCCAGGCCCAGACCTGTCCCCTTGCCTTCTGATTTGGTGGTGAAAAACGGTTCGAATATCCTCTCCAGATGCTCGGTGGAAATCCCTGTGCCGGTATCACTGACCTGCAGCGACAGGTAATCTCCGGGGTTGACCAACGCATCCCGGCTGGCCTCAGGTGCATCGACACTTCGCAGGCTGGTAGTAATGGTCAATGTGCCCCCATCAGGCATGGCATCACGCGCATTCAGACACAGATTCAACAAGGCGTGCTCAAGCAACGCAGGGTCTACCAGTGCTGGGGGCAGATCACTGCCGTGCTCGAACCTGACTTCTATACCGCTGGCCAGTACGCGTCTCAGTAGTGGATCCAGACCGCTAACCAGATCATTGAGGTCTACCGCTCGCGGCGACAATGTCTGTTTACGGGCAAACGCAAGCAACCGTCGGGTAAGGTCCGCACCGCGTTCGGCTGCGCCGGCTATCATCCGGGCCAATGCCTGGTTCTGCGGATCATCCACCAGGTGTTCGGCAAGTACCTCGGCATTGCCCAGCACAACAGTCAGCAGATTGTTGAAGTCGTGTGCCACACCACCGGTGAGCTGACCGATGGCCTCAAGACGCTGGGACTTGTTGAACTGTTCTTCCATCGCCTTGCGATCGGTGACATCGGACAAGCCACCGACCATTCGCAGCGCCCGGCCGGAATCATCCCTGACCATGACGCCGCGATCTTCCACCTGCGCCCAGCTGCCGTCGGCACGCTGAAAACGATAATCGGCAGACCACAGATCCGCATCGGAGGCAAGCAAGGCATCCAGTGCCTCCAGCACGCGACTACGATCATCCGGGTGAATCAACTGAGTCCAGGTTGGCGCACTGGAGCCAGCTTCGCCTTCTGCATGGCCAAACAGTTCGGTAAACCCATTGCCCCACCAGCGGCGACCATCAACAATATCCCAATCCCAGATTGCGTCGTTGGTGGCGCGGGCCAACATACGGAAACGCTCCTCGCTGGCCCGGAGCGCGCGTTCAGCTGCCTCACGCCGCTCGATGTCTGCCTGTAACTGCTCGTTGGTTCGAGACAACTGCAAGGTCTTCTCCTCGAGCTTGCGAACCAGCGTCTCACTATAGTGTTTGAGCAGACTGGCCTCATCGGCACCCCCGTCGCCCGGGGTCCTGGGAGACGCAACGCCAGGGAAATTCAGCACTTCCTCGATCCGTGCCATGAACGCGTCGGGCTCACTGGGCTTCAACACAAACGCATCGGCACCCAGATCCAGAGCCAGCTTTTCATCTTCCACCTCTGTGTAGGTGGCAGTGTAAACAACAAAGGGAGCTGCGTTCAGCGCGGGATCAGCCTTCCACTGCCGCAAAAGCGTGTAGCCATCCATGACCGGCATCAGCAGGTCCGATATGATGATATCCGGCACCGTCTGCCGCGCCATCACCAGCGCCTCGGCGCCGTGACGGGCTGTTCTCACTTGAAAACCGTGGCCTGACAAAAGGCTCTGCAGAAAATACCTGTTCTGCTCCTTGTCATCCACAACGATGGCGTTGCGTCCGGCGCCTGTCATTCCGCTTTTCCCTCATCAAGGGTAACCCGGCGCAACTGTTCCACTTCCGCGACAAAGGTTTCCGGATCTATCGGTTTTTCTATGTACCCGTCACACCCGGAAGCCAGCGCCTTTTCCCGGTCTCCGGGCATGGCATAGGAGGTCACTGCAATAATGGGCGTGGTGTCCAGTTCCGGCATGCCACGTAATGCCTCGGCAACGTCATAGCCGTGCATGGTAGGCAGCTGTATATCCAGCAACACCACATCCGGTCTGTGCTCGCGAGCCATCACCACCCCGGCAGGTCCATCGGCAGCCGACAGGACCGAGTGGCCACGTCGCTCCAGCAGAAAAGTAAGCAGATACCGATTCTGTTCATTGTCCTCGATCAGCAGGAATTTCATTTTTTATTTTGCCCTTGCGTCTGTTCATTCAGTGCATCCGCGGAACGCGCCAGCACCATAGGTAATGTGACCGAGAATTCGCTGCCTTTTTTCCACTCACTGTTTGCCGAAATACCACCGCCCATGAGATCGGCCAACCGCTGACAGATGGCCAACCCGAGTCCAGTGCCATCATGTTCGCGGGCAAGACCCGTGTCAATCTGGTTGAAAGGCTTGAACAGGCGTTTAAGATCATCCTCACGTATACCAATACCGGTATCGCGAATTGTCACACGAAGCGCACGCTCCTCGTCGGCACCGACCTTTCGCTGCCATGTATCAATGACGTCTGCCTTGAGACTGACAGAGCCAGCATCGGTGAATTTAATGGCATTGTTCAGCAGATTCAGCAGAATCTGTTCTACCCGACGCTTGTCGCTGCACATGACGTCAAGCGCCGGGTCAGTCTCGGCAACCAACGCCAGACCCTTCTTTTCCGCCATCGGCCGCACTGTTTCCACAACCCGGTTGATGGACTCGTTCAGATCAAAGGGCTCGTTACGCACTCGCAACTCCCCTGCTTCAATCTTTGACAGGTCCAGTACATCATTGATCAGGTCAAGCAGGTGACGCGCACTGCCCCGGACCATGCCCAGCTGTTTGTGTTGTTCCCCGGTGAGAGGCCCGGCCAGCTCCTGAAGCACAATACCGGTAAAACCGATGATGGAATTCAGCGGTGTGCGCAGTTCATGCGACATGGTCGCCAGAAATGCCGACTTCAACCGGTCGGCAGCCTGCGCCCGTGCGGTGATTTCTTCCAGTTCACGGGTGCGCTCGGACACCTTGTTCTCCAGAGTCTGGTTCAGCTCTCGCAGGGCTGTCTCGGCATGACGACGCACACGATCCTGCTCCAGACTGTCCAGCGCGAAAGAAACGTCCTCCGCCGCCCGGTTGAGCAGCTTGCGCTCCTTGTTCTGAAAAAAACCGACCGCATCAGCATACACATTGAGTGTGCCCAGCACCTGCCCACCCTGACGAATGGGAAACACGGCGCTGGCCCGGAAACCGCGTTCAAGCGCTCCGCGCCGCCACGGGTTGGCGTCGGGCTCCAGTGACATGTCATTGCAAATGTGCGGTTGCCCGTCAACAAAAGCCCGGCCGTTTTGCCCAACCATGTGATCAAGATCATCCAGTTTGATCAGGATGTCTCGCACAAAACCATCCTCACGACCACACGTCGCCACCGGCACGAGGCGGCGCTGATCGGGCTCGTGCCAGGCAATCCATGACTGCGCCAGACCTCCACGCTCGACGAGCAACCGACACACAGACTGGAAAAGGGGCTCCCGGCTACCTGTACTGACAATTGCCTGGTTGATACTGGTCAGCGCATCGTATAGCCGATTGAGCCGCTCTATCTCGGCCTCTTGCGTCAGACGCTCCCGGATATCCCGCAATATGATGGTATGCATGATGCCCTGCGGCCGCTTGATCCGCGATACAGCAATTTCCACCGGGACAGTATCGCCGGTTGCCTGAACGGCTTCCATTCGGTGATAGCCGGTCACGTCCCTGTCCAGGTCCAGCGGCAGATAACGCGACAGTGGTTGCCCCAGAACAGCCACGGCATCCAGATCAAACATCTCTGCCGCGGCCCGGTTGAAGAGAATGATCCTGCCCTGATCATTGACGGTAACAATCGCGTCCACTGCCGACTGGATGATGGTGGAGAGTTGCGCGCGACTGTTGCCAAGATCACGCTCCGAGGCTTTCAGTGCCGCGTAGGCAGCTTCGATGGCACCAAAAGCACGCCACATCAGGAACAGCAGCAGCACCGAGGTCACCGCAACAAACGCGAAACCCTTGTAGACACTCCAGCGCGCAAACGCCTCGGGGTCACCCAGAATGGCGAACAGGGCCTGGTCCGAAAAATAGATCCAGAGAAAAGCAATGACAGCATAGATGCCCGCAATGCTCAAGGCACTTGAACGCAGTCGCGGTGTGTGCACTTTCATCGACTGAAGTACTCTGAGTCGGCAAGAAAATCAGTCACCGCGTCCGCCACACCATTGATGACAAACTGCACGGCGATCACAGCAAGAATCAGTCCGAATATCTTTGTCAGCACACGACGGCCGCTTTCTCCCAGCCATTTGACCACGTGTCTTGAATTGATCATGGTGAAGTAGCACGACACAGTGGTCAGGAGAATGGCAATGAACACCACCAGTGCATTCCAGGGATCGGGCGCCTCGCTGGTGAGAATCATCGCGGTGGCAATGGCGCCGGGACCACTGATGAACGGTATGGCCAGGGGCACAACAGCAATATCCTCGGCCACCCTGCCGGTCGGGTGGGCATCACTGGCCGAGTGATCCGGTGCCTCACTTTTGCGTAACATGCCCATCGCAATGCCGAACAGTATCATGCCGCCTGCAATACGAAATGCGGCCAGCGTGATACCAAAGAGCTGGAAGATCAGTGAGCCCAGAAGCGCAAAAGTGAACAGCATGGCCGTGGAGGTGATGACTGCGCGCCGGGCAATGCTCTCACGCTCCTGCTCATTGTAGCCAGTGGACAGGGACGCGAACACAAACGCCGTAGTCAGCGGGTTCACAATCACGAACATACCAACAATGGCGATAAAAAAATATTCAATGACCGCGCCCATAGCCCCTCGAGATAGCCCCTCAAGATAGTCCCTCAGGTAAGGCGGCCCTTCATCGCGGGCAGCCAGCAGACTCTTTCAACCGGACAATCCGATCCTATCACAGCCACACTTGGTTTTGGGATACCGAGCGTTTATCATCAACGCTACTGTCATGGAGAACTCAATGAATAAAACCGGACATCGATTCATTCCTGCATTCACCTGCGCCCTGCTCGGCCTTTGCCTGCTCACCAGCCAGACGGCCCTCACACAACAGGCCTCGGATACTCATGCCGCATTTCTGGAAAATCTCTCTGCCCAATGTGGCCAGGCCTTTCCAGGGCGCCTGACGGTCACCTCCGGTGAGCCCCCCGAACACGACCATTTGCTGGTGCATTTCCGACGTTGTGACGAGCACGAGATTCTGATCCCGTTTCACTCGGATGACGATGATGCAGAAGACGGGTGGGACCACTCTCGCACCTGGGTGCTGACCGTGGTCGAGCAGGGGCTGGAATTGCGACATGATCATCGCGAGGAAGACGGATCTGAAAGCAGTCGCACCTGGTACGGTGGTTACTCCATCGGTCAGGGTAGCGAAAACCGCCAGGATTTTCACTCGCCGGAGCGCACCTGGAACGCACGCGTGCCGGTGGGCTGGCGCATCGAGATTATCCCCGGAGAGGTCTATCGCTACGGCACCATTGCCAATGACGAGTTCACCTGGATGGTGGAGTTCGACCTGTCCCGCCCCATACCCGAGCAGGATATTCCGCTGGTCTGGGGTCACGACGTACCACCAACACGTATACCGGGACCACCGTGAACCACAGACATTCCGCCAACGAGATTGAGTCCATGCCTGCTCCGGATCATCCCGCGCCAGGTTCGCCAATCAGAGCCACACTTCTGGGCCTTGCACTTTGCGCCACGTGGTCAAGCGGCGCGGTTCAGGCCCAGGTCGCACACGACTGGGCGCACGTGCAGCAACACGGTGGCGGCGAAATCACATTGAAGTATGTGGCCAGTGACGGATTTGCCTACCACGACAGCAATGGCGAGCTGACCGGCGTGACCACCGAGATATTCAGAGACTTTGTGGCCTGGGTCGAAGCGCACCACGAACTGGACCTGACTGTTCATTACCAGCCATGGGAGTCGTGGTCGGCGTTCTACGCCGCTGTGCGCGATGCGGAGAGTGGCACCTTTGGTATGGGCAATGTCACCATTACCGAGGCCCGACGTGATGAACTGGCATTTTCCCCGGCGTACATGACCAATATCGCGGTGCTGATCACGCACGATGACACTGAGGAGTTGTTGGCGCTGTCGGAAATCGGCGACCAGTTCAGTCATCTTGATGCATTGGCCTTCGAAGGCACGCTACACGAAACACGCCTGGCCGCTTTCCGGGACGCCTGGTTCCCGGACATGCGCATGAGTTATTCCCAATCCAACAACGACATCATAAACCGGGTGGCAGAGGCAGACCGTTATTTCGCCTATGTGGATGTCTACAATTACTGGCGTGCACGTGATGCCGGCGCACCGCTCAGACAACACAGCGTGGGTGACGAACCCTCAGAGCAATTTGGATACATCATGCCTCACGGCAGTGACTGGGAACCAATAATGCAGGAATTCTTTGACGCTGATGGTGGTTATCTGGAATCTGCGCAGTACCGTGACATCATGCAGACCCATCTGGGTGAGGGATTGGCGCGGATGCTGGATCAGGCCAGACGTGATCTTTCTGCAGGGCGCTGACCTGCAGGCGGCTGGTCTTCAGGCCAGAGAAACCTCTGCTTCACGTTCGACTGACGTGACTTTGTGCTGCTGCAGCGCTATCCGGTAGAGTTCATCAACCGGCATGGCACGGGCAAACAACCAGCCCTGGGCGTAACGTACCCCGTGTTCCATCAGGAATTGTGCCTGCTTCTCTGTCTCCACACCCTCTGCAATGAGCTCAAGGTGCAGGGTTTTTGCCATTTTTATGATATGCAGTACCACCCGGTGGGTGGCTGCCTCTGTGTCAATGGCTTCCACAAAGAGTTTGTCGATCTTCAGAAAATCGAACTGCATGTTCTCAAGATAGGAAAGGCTACTGTATCCGGTTCCAAAATCATCAATGGCTACACGCACGCCGGCGCTTCGCAGCAAAGCCACGTTCAGCGATGCATCCGGCGCCACCAGCATACGCTCGGTCACCTCGGCCACCACACGATTTTCACCACCGAATTTCTGCACTATACACCCCAGCAGCGTCGGCGTGATTTTACTGTCAACGTCCCTGGCCGACAGATTCAGTGACAGGTACAGATCCGGCACTTTCTGCATCAGACCTGTCATATCTCGCCCGGCAAGTTCGATGACCCGCTCGGTGATCTGGTTGATCAGGTCGGACTCCTCGGCTATAGGGATGAAGCTGTCAGGATAGACAATTTCCCCGTTTGGGCGTCGCCAGCGCAGCAAAGCTTCAACGCCCACCCACCGCCGCGATTCAAGATCAACCACTGGCTGATAGACCAGATAGAACTCCCGACGTTTCAAACCCATCCGGATCTGGCTGGGCAATGACATCTGATACCGCGCCAGGTATACCAGGGACAGCGCAAGTGCAAGACCCACCAGAAGGGCCACCGGCATAAGCAGCAAGCTGAATTGCTGGACACGCTGCGTTACGGCAGCTAGCGGGACTGCTGCTATGGCCCCCGTACTGGCGTATTGTTCCGAGCGGGTCACAGCAACCACGTAGCCATCCTCGACAAAGATCTGTGTGCTGTCGTCACCCAGTCGCTCCGGCCAGAGTGGATTCACGTCACCCTGCCACGTCCGGAGACCCGGCAGCCCCGGAGTAAATGTCGCAAACAGCACCCCCTCCTGCTGCACTGTCAGGTCCAGGGCCTGGGTGCGATGTGCAAACACAACAAAAGCTTCGCGCTGCAATGCGATGATGGAGGTATCTTCAATCAGGGGAAAAATTACATCGAGACGCAAGAAATTACCGTTCGGTGTTACCAGATCCACCGGCCCGAGATCGAACGGCGGCTCGTGAATGCCCAGTGTAGAACACGGCATACGGTCATCACTGACATAACCCACACCAATGATGTATTCCCGCTCCAGACCCAGGCGCTGAAAGGTGGCCAATGTGTCATCCGAGCACGGGTCGGCAGGTGCCAACTCTACCATTCTGGCCAGCGCATCACTCATTTGCACAACAGCGCGATCAGATCGGTAGGCCACTTCCTGGGCATAGGTATGCACGCGCTCATATTCCTGGCTGAGCCCCTGGTGTCGTGCAATCAGTAGTGCGGCGACTATCGGCAGCATGGCGACCAGCACAGCCACCAGACCAATCAGGTTGAACGCCCTTGCTCGTCCCATCGACTCCCTCCTGTCGGCTTCGCTACCGGTCGGATGCGAGCCATTGTACCGGTTCTAGGGCTTCGGCAATGCCCCAATCGAGCCCAGGATCTCGCGACTTATCGCTTCCCGTTTGTACAGATCATCCATGCGTTCGGGTGTGTCAATGTTGAGGGCAAAGAACACCGGGCCTTCAGGCAATTCCACCCAGCCCACCCACCAGCCCCAACGGCCTTCCCAACCGGTCTTTGCCCGCAGTATCCAGCCGGGCGCGGCTTCCACAATCATCAGGTCCTTGACCAGGCGTTGATGTTCCACCGGAAAGGGCAAGCTGTTCAGGTAGAGCCGTTGCAGAAAATCGACCTGCTCCACCGCAGATATGGCCAGCGCACCATCAACCCAGTAACTGCCCTCTGACACGCTGGGGTCGGCATTGCCGTAGTCAATCCGCTGAAGGTACCGACGGGCCATGTGAGTGCCAAGCTCTTCAGCCAGCCCGGCATAGACCCACAAAGCCGATGTTCGCATGGCAGAGCGAAGGTTCTGATCCTGGTTGTGTCCTGGAAAGCTGTACTGGGTGCCGTCCCAGGCAAATACCTGGAACTCGTCCCGGACCAGTCCCGCGTCGAGCAGAAACAGGGTGTGGGGAATCTTGAAGGTGGAAGCCGGTGAAAATCGTTGCTGTGCACGCCCGGAATTGTGTACCTGGATCAGCGGTTCTGGCTGTCGGCCGTCCAGCACAGCGATGGTGCCTTCGGCATCAAGTCGCTCGAAAACTTCAGCCCAGTCGGCCTGCTCCTGGACCGCAGTCTGTGCATGCAGCATCGCACTGAAGCCCATCAGTACCAGTAGCGTTGAAAATCTGATCATCACTCAAGCCGTCTGAAAGATACCAGTCTGTTGTTATTGTCGAACTCGATACAGAAACTACCACGAATACCGTCGCGCAGCACAAACCGTTGCAGCACGGACGAGGGAAATCTCACACGCCTGCCGTCCCGGCTATGGCAAATCACGTATCGAGCCTGCCCCTTGTAGTGACTGAGATATTCGTCAGCGGAGATGCTCAGATCAACGATCAGGGACTGGGACATGGGTTGACGCCAACCAGGCAAGCTGCTGTCCCGGAGCCGGCCTGTCGTCGCGCCGGGTATCAGGCACATCCGTATCCAGCGAAACTTCGTGCTCCTCGCCGTCCCACCAGAATCTGATCACTGCCTGCTCACCGGACTCGGTGCGTTGTACAAGGCGCAGGAATTCCAGCGCATTTTCCGGCGTCTCACCATTGACTGTCAGTATCATTGCGCCAGGCTCGATGCCGGCCTCGCGTGCCTGTTGCAGGACACGGATGACCAATAAACCTTCCCGATCCGGCAAATCCAGCTCCTGCCGCAGCTCATCGGTCAAATTGCTGACCGTAATGCCCAGCGCGGTGACGACCTGATCTTCACCCAGACCTTCGAACCCGCGGCCACTGGCAGATTGCAGCACATCCGGTGCAACCAGTATTCTCGCGCCGGTGCGTACAGCCAGTGCCAGCGCATCGGATGGGCGGGTGTCCACATAAACCGGTGTGTCCGGGTCACTTTCACGGCGTATATCCAGCACGCCGTGATAGCTGTTGCCCACCAGCCCGTCCACCATCACCTGATACAGCTCGCCCTGCAGTGCGCCCAGCATGGCCACTGCAGTATCGTGAGTCATCGGTCTTGGCATCTCGACTGATCCCAGTGCACGCATGATGGCCATCGCTTCATTGCTGCCAATGGTGATCGGCACAATATCACCTGATTCCGGCGCACGCAGTATGACAACGGGCGCGCCTGAAAACGGGTCAACGCCCACAGTGGCCAGCTCAACCGGGATCAGGGAATCGGGATCCTGCATGGGCTCGCGTGCCTGGGCCGCGATAGCGGTCAGGCCCATCAGCCATGCCAGGAGCAACCCGGGCAACCAGCGTGCCCCCTCATGGCGGACAGCGCCCGCCATAAGGGTCAGCAACACCAGTCGGTGCGCAACGGGGCGAGGTTCTGTACTTGTGCGAATAGTTGTCATAGGTCCAGCTTACACCGGCGCCCCGCAGGGCGCCAGCGGCAACCATCAGTCGTTGATGGCGCTGTGATAGGCAATTTCCTGCAGCGTTTCGTGATGCTCCTCGGCCACCATGTGCTCCATGTCAGCCACGATACCGGCCAGCTTGCGATAATCTTCCTCTACCGAATCGTCGGCCGCGATCTCCCGCAAGGCATCACGGTGTTCATCGGACACCTGATGCTCCATGTCGTGCACCGCCTCGGCGATCACACGAACCTCATCACTGTTACCACCGTTGGATGCAATGGCTTCCAGTACATGCTGCTGATGATCTGTCGGGAAGTGCTCCAGCTCCAGCACGATATTTGCCACACTGGACACTGCGTCCTGCGCCAGGGCGAACGGGGCCATGAGGCCCAGCGCAGCACCGGCCAAAACCTGCCTGGAAAATACCCTCTTCCATAGATTCACTATCATGATCTCCTCCTTCATCATTCATCAAGTCAACAGTCAGTGTACCTGTGATGTTTACGTAACTCAAAAGTGATCGGGTCACACCATCATGACAAACTGTTACAATTCAAATACCTGGACTCGGCCAGAGCCCACAACAGGACTCGGACGATACCACCGTCATTTACCCGGCCTCGTTTTTTGAACCGTACAACCCCAACTCCGCCAGTGACATGCTGGACCGGATTCCCGGGGTGTCGATCAGCGGCGGTGGTGGTGGGCGAGGGCTTGGCACGGGCGGGGATCTGCTGATCAACGGCCAGCGACTGGCCGGCTAGAAGCGAAACGCCTCCGGCACCACATTCAGATCCAGCCCCCACAGCATCGGAACAGCAAAATACACTGCCAGTACAATCAGTACCACGGAAATAAGGTTCATCAGAAAGCCAGTACGTACCATCTCGATGATGGTGAGTTTCTCGGTTGCAAAAATGATGGCATTCGGTGGTGTGCCCACCGGCAGCATGAAGGCACAGTTGGCAGCCATGGCGCAGGGAATCATCAGGGCAAACGGATGGATGTCCAGCGCCAGCGCCAGGGCAGCCACCACTGGCAGAATCATGGTGGCAGTTGCGGTATTGGAGGTGATCTCGGTCAGGAACAGGATCAACCCCGTAGCGCTGGCAATAATCACCAGCAGGTGGAAGGTCTCCAGCACGGTAAGCTGGGTGCCAATCCACTCTGACAGGCCAGTGGCCCGGAACCCGGCTGCAATGGCCAGCCCGCCGCCGAACAGCAGCAGAATGCCCCATGGAATCTTCACTGAGTCCTTCCAGTCCAGCACCCGCGAGCCGAGAGAGGCCCGGGTTGGCATGACAAAAAGTGTCACCGCTGCAAACACCGCGATCATGCCATCGCGCAGCTCCGGCAGAATGGCGCTCCAGAGAAATTCACGTGTGATCCACATGAAAGCGGCAAACGCAAAAACGCAGGCCACCACCTTTTCCTCGAAACCGATGGGCCCCAGGGCATCACGTTCGCGCTGAATGGTCTCCCTGCCACCGGGCAGGCCCTTGATACGCATGGGGAAAGCTACCCGCCCAAGATAGAGCCAGGCAATGGTCAGCAGTACAATGACCACCGGAACACCAACCATCATCCAGCTGGCGAAGGTGATTTCCACGTCAAACAGTTGCCGCACCTGTGCGGCCAGAATGATATTCGGTGGTGTACCGATCAGCGTGCCGATACCACCAATGGTGCCGGCATAACCGACACCAAAAATCAGCGACTTTTCAAATACCGGCAGATCCCGCTCCTGCGGGGTGCCCTTCAGAGCCAGCGCAACCTGCGCGGTGATGGCCAGCGCCATGGGCACCATCATCATCACCGAGGCCGTGTTTGACACCCACATGGACAGAAAGGCTGTAGCAATCATGAAGCCCAGCAGAATACGCTGGGTGCTGGTGCCAACAAAGGCAATGATGGCCAGCGCCATACGTCGATGCAGATTCCATTTCTCCATGGCGGTGGCAATGAAGAATCCACCCAGAAACAGGAAAATGATGTCGTCCCCGTACGCCGAGGTGACCGTGGCACTGTCCAGTGCCCCCGTGACCGGCAGCAGCACGATGGGCAACAGGGAGGTCGCCGGAATCGGAATGGCCTCGGTAATCCACCAGGTGGCAATCCAGAGTGTGACGGCAAGCACCGCCCGCCCTTCGGGACTCAAGCCCTCGGGATGGAAGAACAACAGGGTGACCGCAAACAGAAACGGCCCCAACACAAGCCCGACAGACTGAGCACGGGAATAGGATCTGCTGGCGCTCTGTTCACCATTGTTGTTGGTGCTATTGTTGCTGGTACTTGTATCCGTACTGCGCAGGCCGGGAATCCGCATATTGTTTTTGTCAGTCCTTGTAATGCTTCAACGGGTCAGCGCACAAGGTTACCGCAGAGCCCGGTGAAAATCACGCTGGGGTATCAGGCAGGCGTGGGGTTATACAGAAAACCGGGGTAACGGCACCGGGCCATCCTCCAGAATCCGGTTCCAGACACGCTGGCCAATCTGATAGGCCTCCTCCATCAGGGCATCCTCGTCCACTGTCAGCACCCTGTGGTCACGCATCAGGAAACGCCCGTCCACCATTACGGACTCGATATCCGAGGGCTGCCCGTTATGAATCCACGCGGACAGGATTCGACCCGAAGGGGTCAGGTGCGGTTTCATCACATCCAGCACAATCAGATCCGCCTTGCGGCCCACTGCCAGTGTGCCCACATCATCTGCCATGTTGATGGCGTGAGCGCCGCCGGTGCAGCAGTCACTGAGCATGTCTTCGGGCTGAGGCAGGGTGCCGGGTATCTCGTCACTGCGCTGGATACGCTCCATGGAGATGGCGGTTTTCATCACATGCAACATGTCGTTGTTGTTATTGTCAGTGCCATGGGAAATACGGATGCCAGCTTCACGAATGGCCGTGATCGGCGGATTGACGCCACGATTGGCGGCCATGGCCGCCTGGTGCGCCACAATGGTACCGGTACGCGCCAGTGCAGCAATTTCGGTGGCATCGCAGTAACGCGCATGGGCAGCGAACAGGCGAGGCCCGAGAAATCCGTGCTGATCCAGAAAAATGGCTGGACGCGCATCGTGATAACGCAGCATGAAGTCCACTTCCGGCTGCGACTGTGTCATGTGTATGGTGTACCCCAGGCCGTGGCTGTCGGCGAATTCACGAACGTCCCGTAGCAGCTGCGGCGATGACAACTCAACCAGCGCAGCGGCCGGAAACACCTGGACCCGGCCATTGTCGTGTCCATGCCATCTGGCATGCAGGTCCACTATACGTTGCATGCCGTCCTCGCGCAGTTGGTCGGAAAAACGCGGTGGCACACTGTTGGCCAGACGCGGCGGGGACATGGGGCCATCCACCGTCTCTATATCCCGTACAGACTCGGCAAACACCCAGCGCTGGCCCGTGGATGCCAGCGCCTCGGCATCACGCGCAATATTGGTCACCATCTGCACCACGGTGGTGGTGCCACCACGCAGCGCTTCCAGCGCACCAACCATGGACATGAGGGTGGCTTCTTCGGATGAAATCAGCTGAGCAGGGCGAATCGGCAGTTCAAGACTGTTGGGGAACCCGAAATCCTCGTTGAATCCCTTGTCCAGCGCCTGGGCAAGATGGGCATGACAGTTGATGAGCCCGGGCATGATTGCCTTGCGACGCCCATCGTACACTTCAGCCTGGGGAAACTGAGCCAACACCTCATTGGTATCTCCAATGGCTGCAATACGATCGTCCTGCACGGCCAGCGCCACATCCCGCAGTGTTTCCCGCGCCGCATTGTTGGTCACCACCGTCGTGTGGGTGAAGACAACGGTGCCATTGTTGGTGGAGCTGGCGGTCGAGATGGCAGGCTGGGCATTGGCCTGGCCCCGGGGCAGCAGAGTGGAGCCCAACGCAGCCGCTGTGCCCGCCAGCAGTGCGCGCCGGGAAAGCAGGGGATGATTTTCATGCTGGCTGTTGGACATCGCACGGGCTCCTTGTTGTTATTGACCGATACACACAGGATACATCACTTTCTGCAATCCGGGTCAACCCGGCATGTCTATACACATGATGGTCACCGGTGTGCCATGGTAGGGTTCACGGCTGAAGATTCGCCAACCCAGGCGCGCATACAGCTGCTCCTGGTCCGGGGTGTACAGGTACAGACGTCTGATGTCATGCGCCTGGGCATGGAGCATGACATGCCGGACCAGGTCTGAACCCAGGCCGCGTCTGCGGTACTGTGCGGCCACATAGACACTGGCCAGCCACGGTGCCAGCTCAGGATGTGTGCTCATATCCCCGACCAGCAGGGAAGCTGAACCCATCAACTCCCCTTCCTCCTCGGCGATAAAGGTCGCCGGCATCACCTGACCCAGCAGGTCCTGGCGCATTTCCGCCACACGCTCGTCAAAGCTGCGCTGCGGATTCAGATAGGACCACTCATCATGATGCCACCGTGCCAGCGTCATGAGATGCTGCGGTCGCTCCTTCAGTGACACAATTTTCATGTTGCTCTCCGGTCGACTGCCTGTTTCTGTCATCAAGGCGCCATGACACCCGCATACCGCACACCCGAGAGCAGAGCCATATCCCGGTGCCAGGTGGCCAGATCCTGCGCATTGAAACCGGCAAGCGAATCGTGTCCACAAGCACGGGCCATCACCTGCATCAATTCGGTGGAGGCCTGCAGAAGATTGTGCAGGCGCTTTGCCGACTCATTAACATCCAGGCGCTTGCGTAGCTCTTCCCGTTGCGTGGCGACACCGGCGGGGCAGTTGTTGGTATGACAGATACGCGCGTTGACACAACCGATAGCCTGCATGGCACTGTTGGCCAGCGCCACGCCGTCGGCGCCCAGCGCGAGCGCTTTGACAAAGTCGCTCGGCACGCGGATGCCGCCAGTGATGATCAGGGTCACTCGACCACTTGCCCCCTGTTCGTCCAGATACTTACGAGCCCGCGCCAATGCCGGGATGGTCGGCACACTGATGTGGTTGCGGAATATGTCAGGCGCGGCGCCGGTACCTCCGCCGCGGCCGTCGAGGATGATGTAATCTGCGCCGGCGTCCAGTGCAAACTGTATGTCATGCTCGATGTGATTGGCACTTAGCTTGAAACCAATGGGAACCCCGCCGGAAATCTCACGCACCCGATCGGCAAAACGCCGGAAATCAGCCACTGAATTCAGATCCTTGAATGTCGATGGCGATTTGGCGGCTGTTCCGGCCTCAAGCTGGCGAACTTCGGCTATTTTTCCTCTGTTCTTGATACCCGGCAGAAAACCACCGGTACCGGTCTTTGCGCCTTGCCCGCCTTTGAAATGAAAGGCCTGGACTTTTTCAAGCAGCTCGTCGTGATAACCGAACATGGCGCTGGCCAACTCGTAGAAGTAGCGGGAGTTTTCAGCCTGTTCTTCCGGCAACATGCCGCCCTCTCCCGAACAGATACCGGTGCCGGCCAACTCAGCGCCGCGCGCCAGGGCAACCTTGGCCTCTTCGGACAGAGCGCCGAAACTCATGTCCGAGACCATCAGGGGAATTTTCAAGGTCAGCGGTTTTTTCGCCTCAGGCCCGATAACCAGTTCGGTAGCCACCTCAACATCGTCCAGCAATGGTTTGCTGGCCATCTGCGCCACCATGATCTGCAGATCATCCCAACGCGGTAGCTGATTTCCCGGCACCCCCATGGCGCTGATAGGCCCATGACGACCAAGTTCACTCAGACCATTGCGCGCCAGTTCATGGATGAACTCCAGGTTGGGTTCCTCCTCAGTGTCCTCCGGATCGGGTTGTCTGTTGTTGTTTTCTTCCCCGTCACCCCCGCCCTGCCTGCCGGGTCCCGGCTTACCCACTTGCTCGTCATCAAATTGCTTGTGGCTGCCATCACAGTAGGGCGCGTTACCCGTATGTTTACAACGACAGAGCCAGGCCTCGTCGCTTTCATCCAGTTCGAACTTTTTCGGCTTGAAACCGCTGCCCTTGTGCGATCCGTCACAGAACGGTTGATCGGCTGATTTACCGCAGACGCAGAAGTAATATGCCTCGCCTTTTTCCAGCTTGACTTTTACTGGCTTGTTGTCCGCAATTACTGGATTATCCATGGTGTGCTCCCTATCGTCTTTGTCAGTCCGGTTCACCCTTGGGTACGTAAATCAGGGCCGCCCGGTTAATATAAAATATCTATCATTGTCATCAGGAATTCATCCTAAACCAGAACAGTTGTTTGCTGTATAGTCTTGAAGATCCATAAGTGCATTAATCCTGTTAACCCGCGAACAATGGAGAGTGGAAATGAGCGCAAGTGATACAAATACCGCTGGCAAGTGCCCGGTCATGCACGGTTCTCGCACTAAACTGGGTGACAAGGGAACAGGCAATCATGACTGGTGGCCGAATCAACTCAGTCTGAGCATTCTGCACCAGCATTCTCCGAAGTCCAACCCACTGGGCGAGGACTTCAACTATGCTGAAGAGTTCAAGAAGCTGGATCTGGCGGCGGTGAAGAAGGACCTTCAGGCCCTGATGACCGACTCCAGGGACTGGTGGCCCGCCGATTATGGTCATTACGGTCCTTTCATGATCCGCATGACCTGGCACAGCGCCGGCACCTACCGCATAGGCGATGGCCGAGGTGGTGCCGGTACCGGAAACCAGCGTTTCGCACCCATCAACAGCTGGCCGGACAACGGCAACCTGGACAAGGCACGCCGACTGCTGTGGCCAATCAAACAGAAGTATGGCAATAAACTGTCCTGGGCAGACCTGATGATTCTGGCCGGCAATGTGGCCATGGAAAGCATGGGTTTCAAGACCTTTGGTTTCGCCGGCGGCCGGGAAGACATCTATGCACCCGAGGAAGACATTTACTGGGGTGCAGAAGACGAATGGCTGGCAACCAGCGACAAACCCAACAGCCGTTACTCCGGCGAACGCGACCTGGAGAATCCGCTGGCTGCGGTGCAGATGGGTCTGATCTACGTGAACCCGGAAGGCCCCGACGGCAATCCGGACCCGTTGGCCTCGGCCACGGATGTCCGGGAAACCTTTGCCCGCATGGCAATGGACGATTATGAAACCGTGGCACTGACGGCCGGTGGCCACACCTTCGGCAAGACACATGGTGCCGCCAACCCGGACGAGTACGTCGGTCCGGAACCCGAGGCTGCCCCGATGGAAGCCATGGGCATTGGCTGGAAAAACAGCTTTGGCAGCGGCAAGGGTCGCGATACCATTACCAGTGGTCTTGAAGGCGCGTGGACTCCCACACCAACCAAATGGGATATGAGCTACTTTGATGTGCTGCTGGGTTATGAGTGGGAGGTGACCAAAAGCCCGGCCGGCGCCAATCAGTGGACACCCAAAGGACTTGCTGAAAAGGACAAGGCACCCGATGCCGAAGACAGCTCAAAACGCGTTGGCATCATGATGACCACAGCCGATATGGCCATGCGTGAGGATCCGGCATATCGAAAGATTCTGGAACACTTCAAAGATAATCCCGAAGAGTTCGCCGATGCCTTTGCGCGCGCCTGGTTCAAATTGACGCACCGGGACATGGGACCGAAATCTCGCTACCTGGGACCGGAAGTGCCAAAGGAAGATCTTATCTGGCAGGATCCTGTGCCGGCAGTGGATCATGACCTGGTGGACGGGCAGGATATCGCCGACCTGAAGGGCAAGATCCTGGCGTCAGGCCTGACGGTGTCCGAGTTGGTCTACACCGCCTGGTCATCGGCTTCAACCTTCCGCGGCTCGGACCTTCGTGGTGGCGCCAACGGCGCACGTATCCGACTTGCGCCCCAGAAGAGCTGGGAGGTGAACCAGCCCGAACAGCTGGCCAGGGTGCTGAAAGCACTGGAAGGCATACAGAAAGACTTCAATGGCGCCCAATCGGGCAAAAAAAAGGTCTCCCTGGCCGACCTGATCGTGCTTGGTGGATGTGCCGCAATCGAGAAAGCCGCAAAAGATGCCGGCCACAGCATTGAAGTACCTTTCTCGCCCGGTCGCACAGATGCCACCGACGAGCAGACCGATGCTGACAGCTTCGAGTACCTTCGGCCGGAAGCTGACGGTTTCCGCAACTACCGCAGAACTGCGTTCACTGTCTCTGACGAGGAGATGCTGGTGGACAAGGCGCAACTTCTGGGCCTCAGCGCGCCGGAAATGACCGTACTGGTGGGTGGCATGCGTGTACTGGGTGCCAACTACAAGGGCACGAAGCACGGTGTCTTCACCCAGTCGCCCGGCAAGCTGACCAATGATTTCTTTGTCAATCTGGTTGACCTGGAAACCGAGTGGTCACCAACCTCCGACGATAACTACCTGTTCGAAGGCAAGGACCGCAAGTCTGGCAATGTGAAATGGACCGGTACCCGGGTGGATCTGATATTCGGGTCGAATTCACAGCTGCGGGCGCTGTCTGAGGTCTACGCCCAGAGTGACGCGAAGGAAAAGTTTGTCAGGGACTTTGTTTCTGCCTGGACCAAGGTGATGAATGCAGATCGCTTTGATCTGAAGTAATTGCCGGCGAGGAATTAAAAACGCCCGGTCACATTATTGTGGCTGGGCGTTTTTGTTTTCATGTCGCCTCCCTGGCAATACAATGATCGTGCCCCATAATGTGAAGTGCAGAAATGCTGCACTGGCATCGCTTGACAGGTATCTTGCCAATCTGGGGAGCCTTCATCTTTCAGACAGGAGCCAGTTATGTCAATCCAGGGTTCATCAACGAAAGCATTCGCACTTGCCATTGCCAGCCTGGCAGCCATGAGCGGCTGCCAGAACGAGAGCAACGAAACAGCATCCACAGCAGAACTGACCGAGCAGGCACAAATGATCACCGGGCAGTTTGTCTCTGCACTGTTGCCCACGCTGCAGAGCGCCATGCAGGAAGGCGGTCCGGTCAGGGGCATTGAAGTCTGCACGGTGGAAGCACCACGGATTGCTGCCGACCTGTCGGCCGGTTCAGGCTGGGAGGTCACGCGTGTCAGCCTGCGTGCCCGGAACCACGAAACGGCCATTCCCGACGAATGGGAGGCCCGGGTTCTGAGCGACTTTGACCAGCGCCAACAGGCCGGGGAAACTGTTGAGCAACTCAATGCTGCGGAGGTCGTGAACGGCGAATTCCGTTACATGCAGGCACAGGTAACGGGCCCGCTCTGTCTGACCTGTCACGGCACTCAGATCAGCGGTGATGTGCAGGCCCTGCTGGATCAGCACTACCCGCAGGACACCGCCACCGGTTACCTGGCAGGACAGGTCCGTGGAGCAATCAGCCTGCGCAGGAACCTGAACAGAGGGTAAGCAATCAGCCCTGTCAACCCTGTGGCTGGTGGAGCAGCACTTGCGCAGCACGGCAACGCGACGACAATCAGGTATCCATAAGCGGTGAAGCTGCGTAGACAGTCAGGTACAATGCAAGTTCTGCCCAGGGGAACCCGAGCCATGCCGTATCTGATTCGTACCTGCCTGCTGCTGCTGATCAGCCTGCCTGCCATCTCCAACGCCCAGACCACACCTTCCGAGCCACCCGGCGAGCAGGTGCCACTGTGGGAGCTGGGCTTTGGTGCCGGCGCCCTGCATATCCCCGACTATCCATCCGCCTCACAAAGCCGTGTACGTGCCATTGCCCTGCCGTACGCAATCTATCGGGGCGAAATCTTCCGTCTTGGTGATGGGCAGGCCGCCCGGGCCGTGGCGGCAGAAAGCAGCTGGTATGAGTTGTCGATGTCATTCGACGCAGCCTTTGACGCCAGCAGCGAGGACAACCGGGCCCGCCAGGGAATGGACGACCTGGACTTTCTGTTCGAGGCCGGGCCACAGCTGATTTTCAAACTGGCCGACTACCACTTTGAGGACGGTGGCCGCAGCGATCTGCGCCTGCAGCTCCAGGCCCGTGGCGTTTTTTCCACCGACTTTACCGGCATCGATCACCGGGGTCATGTGTTTGAACCCATGCTGCGCTATCGCCACTACGGCCTGCTGACCAATGCCTTTGACCTGACCGTATCACTGCGTCCGGTATGGGCAGATCGCAAACTGCATGGTTATTTCTACGATGTGGGCCCGGCCTTTGTCACACCGGATCGCCCGGACTACCGGGCCAGCAGCGGTTACTTCGGAACCCACCTGAACTTCTACGGTACCTGGCATATCTCGGAAGCATTCCAGATTTTCGGTGGTGTACAAACCATGAATCACAACGGCGCTGCCAACACGGACAGTCCGCTGTTTCGCGAAAACTTCACCACCTCGGTAGGGCTGGGTTTCATCTGGAAAGTACTGGAGAGCCGGCGGATGGTAGAACAGCGCTGACAGGAGCCGACTGTGGCCGAACCACTCAAGAATTTCTACGGACCGGAAATACCCAGGTGTATCGGCGCCATGATCCGCCAGGTCTACCCGGACTTTGCGGAGCAGGACTTTCTTGCTCACGCCCTTGACGGCTACGAGGCGCTGGAATTGCTGCCACGCGGGCACAGGATTGCTGTCAGCCTGCGCGAATTCCTGCCTTCGGACTATGAACAGGCTGTGGACATCATGCTCGCCTCACTCGGACCTCGCCCGTCCCGCAAGGACGGAGACGGTGGTATCGGGCCGTTCATCTATTTGCCTCACACCCACTTCGTCGCCAGTTACGGGCTCAATGACTTCGAGACGTCCATGCGTGCGCAGTACAAGCTGACGCAGGTGTTCACCTGTGAGTTCAGTATCCGACCGTTTCTGGAGCAACACCCGGCGGCTACCCTGACTCGCCTGCACGACTGGACACAGGACAGCAATGAGCATGTACGCCGGCTTGTATCAGAAGGTACCCGGCCACGACTGCCCTGGGCATCACATCTGCGTGAGTTCCAGCGTGACCCGACGCCAGTGCTGGAGTTACTGGAGCGGCTGAAGGATGATCCATCACTGTATGTCAGACGCTCAGTGGCCAACAACCTCAATGACATCGGCAAGGATCATCCGGCAGTGCTCGTCAAGACTGCCCGGCGCTGGATGCGCGACGCCGACGAGCAGCGTCAGTGGCTGATCCGCCATGCACTGCGCTCTGCCGTCAAACGCAGCGATCCACAAGCACTGGCGATACTGGGCTACGGTCAGGTGGCACAGATCAGTATCACGAATATACGCATCACACCCGCTTTGGCGACCGAAGGGGACAAGGTGCGTGTGGTGGTGGATCTGCATAACCCGACAGGTGTGTCACAGGACGTGCTGGCGGACCTTTGTGTTCATTACGTCAAGGCCAATGGCAGCACCGCGGCCAAGGTATTCAAGATCAAGACCCTCTCGCTGACCGCTGGCGCCACAGAGACCGTGGGCAAGACACTGTCACTGGCACCCATGACTACCCGTCGACACTATCCTGGTGAGCATCGGCTGGAATTGCTGCTCAATGGCAGCGCCCATCACCTGGGGCATTTCACGCTCGCTTTGTGACTCCACTGCCCGTCAGATCATAGTCGACCTCTGACACTGCCTGCCGATAAAACAACAACAGATTTTACTTGTAATGCGAATCATTCTCATTTACATTAGCGTTCAATGAGAGGCAAGGCCGTCACGTAACTGCCATGCCATACACCTACACTGACGTGTTTTTGATCAGCATTTGATGGAGATGATTGATGTTGCCTGCCAGCCTTCCTACGACAACCAGACCTGTTTCAGCCACCAGACCTGTTTCAGCCACCAGACTTTTTTCAGCAAATCGCACCCTGCTTTCCCTGGCTGTGGCCAGTCTCATGCTTCCTGCGCTGGGCCAGGCAGACGTGCCGCTGACACGTATCGACGTGATCGGTGAAGGCATACAGGCGATCAACACCCAGGCAGGCTCCGTTGGCCTGGTGACCCGACAGGAGCTTGACCTGATGCAGCCCATGTCAACAGAAGACGCCCTGCGTGGTGTTGCCGGCGTAGCCATCAAAGGCGAAGAGGAATCCGGTATTGTGGCCAATATCGGCATTCGCGGCCTGAGCGCAGCCGACTACAAGTCACTGATTCTGGAAGACGGTGTGCCGGTAGCACCGGGACTGTTCGTGGGCAACGGCCGTTACTACAATCCGCGCATTCAGCGTATGGAAGGCATTGAAGTGCTCAAGGGCGCCGCCTCGTTGCGCTATGGACCCAACACCATTGGCGGCGTGATCAACTACAAGACACGCGCGCCCGTGGACGGCGTGACAGTAAGCACCCGTGCCGGATCATTCGGCTACCGCGAAGGCATGATCGAGGCCGGTGGCAGGTCCTCGTCCGGTGATGCGGTTGCCGGCATTTCCTATACCTACGCCCAAAGTGACGGCTTCCAGAACAAGGGTTACGACATGCAGGACCTGATGGTCAAGACAGGCCTGCAGATCGGCAACAACCAGACGTTGAGCGCAAAATTCACGCAGTATCGCAATGACGCCAATATCTCCTATCGCGGCCTGTTCCTTGACGAGTACCGCGCAGGCGCCACACACAATCCGGCGCCCGATGACTATTACCTGACCGGGCGCACCGCTTTTGATGTCAACCACGAGTGGCAGATCAGTGACACCGTGTCTGTGAACAGTGTTGCCTACTGGAGCCAGATGTACCGTGACTACTGGCGCTTCGGTGTCAATCAGGCTGCCTCCCGGGATGCGTCACGGTGGATATATACTGACAATATCACCGGTAACAACCGCGAATTCGAGCGGGTCGGACTGGACACGCGTCTGAACGTGCGACACAGCAGTTTTGGCAGGGACAACCGGGCGGAAATCGGGATACGCGTCGACACTGAATCCATGGACAACCTGCGTGAGCAGGCCACCCGCGCCAATCCCCGGGCCGGCGTGGTGGATCGCAACAGTAAGGAAACCGCCAGCAGCCTGGCGCTGTATGCCCAGAACCGCACAATGCTGACCGACCGACTGGCCCTGACGCCTGGCGTGCGTATGGAAACCTATGAGCAGAAGGTCAATGATCGTTACAACAGTGCAAACAATGGCAGCACGAGCAATACAGAAATCATGCCTGGTGTGGGTGCCACCTATGAGCTGACCCCGGTGGTTCAGCTGTACGGCAGTGTCTATGAGGCTTTCTCCCCGGCGCAGAACAGTGCCGCAATTGCCGGGGGCGACGACCAGCGACTGCGTGCAGAACAGTCTCGTAACCTGGAGCTGGGTGTACGCGGATTCGTCAATGAGCTGGCCTATGAAGTGACCGCCTTTCGCATGGACTTCAGCAACCAGATAGTACCGGCCATCAGCAATATTTTTGTCAACTCAAATGGCGGCAAGACCCTGCACCAGGGCATGGAAGTATCACTGGGCTACGGTACCGATACCGGACTGCGCCTGGATACCAACCTGACCTGGGTGCCCGATGCCAGCTTTGTGGGTGATCGCCTGTCCTCCGACGGCAGCGTCAGCACAACCCGTGATGGCAACCGTGTGCCTTACACACCGGAGCTGGTCGCCAACCTGCGGGTGGGTTACCAGATCGGCAATCTGAATACGTCGCTGAGCGCGCACCATACCAGCACCCAGTACACCGATGCAGAAAACAGTATGGTAATCACCGAAAACACCAGTGGATTCTTTACCGGTCGGATCGATTCCTACACCACTGTGGACTTCAACGCGATGTACAACGTTTCCGAGCAGTTCAGTGTGTTTGGCGCCGTGAAGAACCTGACCGACCGACGCTATATTGCCAGTCTGCGCCAGGGCATCTATGCGGGTACCTCGCGCAGCTTTGAAATCGGCGGGCGCTACAGCTTCTGACAGACAAGGCCTCACCCCTGCTGGCCCGAAAAAACCTGCCTGGCACGCTGGCCAGGCAGTGCCCTGGTCTGGCATCCTGTCAGGCAGCCTCTGAATGACAGGACCCGAACCATGGCCGAGCGCTGGACAGACCTAAGAAGTGACACCGTGACACAACCATCCGATGCCATGCGTGATGCTATGCTGGCAGCAGCCACCGGTGATGATGTCTACGGGGAGGATCCCACGGTCAATGCGCTGCAGGAACGGCTGGCGGAGTTGGCTGACAAGCAGGCAGCGCTGTTCATGCCCTCGGGCACACAATCCAATCTGGTGGCTCTGCTGACCCACTGCGGGCGCGGCGATGAATACATTGTTGGTCAGACCGCACATACCTATCGTTACGAAGGTGGCGGCGCAGCCGCGCTGGGCGGCATTCAACCACAGCCACTACCCTTCAACGATCTCGGCGAGCTGGATCTTCACAGTGTGCGCGCGGCAATCAAGCCGGACGATGCACATTTTGCCCGTACACGGCTGTTGTGCCTGGAAAACACCGTGCACGGACGAGCCCTGTCCATGGACCACCTCTCACGCGCGTGGACGCTGAGTCGTGAATACGGCCTTGCCCTGCATCTGGACGGCGCCCGGGTGTTCAACGCCGTGGTGGCCCAGGGCGTGGCGCTGCGTGATATCACCTGTTTTGCAGACACGGTGTCCATCTGCCTGTCCAAAGGTCTTGGCGCACCGGTTGGTTCGGTACTGCTTGGCTCCCGGGACTTCATCAGAAAAGCGCATCGCTGGCGCAAGGTGACAGGCGGCGGTATGCGGCAGGCCGGCATGCTGGCAGCAGCGGGGCTGCATGCCCTGACCCATCATGTTGATCGCCTGTCAGAGGATCACCGTCGCGCCAGCCTACTCGCCGATGGTCTGCGTGAAGCAGGCTACCCGGTGCAGGAAACCGGCACCAATATGGTGTTTGTGGACAGTTCGGCGCTGCCGCTGGATCGCCTGAAATCAACACTGGCGGAACATCGCATTCGTGTGGATTTGCATGAACCGCAGAAGATGCGCATGGTCACGCATCTGGATGTTGATGACAGTGATATCGAAAAAACCGTAGCCGCCTTTCATTCCATGCGCACCTGACAGGCTCAGTGAGGCAATAGCTCAGTGGGAGAGAGCCTGATGGTAAAGAATGGCTCAGTGAGTAAGCGTGCTACCACGCTCATTGAGCAGCAGCAGGACTTCGGCTTCGCTGAAACGGTAGTGTGTGCCACAGAATTCACAGGTCATGCTGACCTCGGCATCTTCAGACAGTATTTCCTCAACCTGCTCACGACCAATGGCCAGCAGTGCGCCGGCGGTGCGTTCACGCGAGCAACTGCACTGATAGCGCAGTGACACCGGGTCGAACAGCCGTACCGACTCCTGATGGTACAGTCGATGCAGCAGGGTACTGTTGTCCAGACCCAGCAATTCCTCATCCTGCAGGGTCTGAGCCAGCGCCGTGATGTGTTGCCACCGTTCGTCACGCACCACTTTGTCTGCTTTGGCACTGGCTGGCAATTGCTGCAGCAACAATGCAGCAACCTGGTCATTGTCAGATGCAATAAAGAACCGTGTGCCCAATTGCTCGGACTGGGCAAAGTACTGCACCAGACACTCGGCCAATGAGTCACCGGCAAGCGCCACAATACCCTGATACGGCTCACCCTTGCGCGAGTCCACAGTGATCGCCAGCGTGCCATTGCCCAGCAGTGCACGAAAATCATCACTTTGCGGCGGCGCATCGTAACGCACAATACCGCGCACCGCCCCCTCGCTGGTGCACTCGGCCATGACCAGACTGACCAGGCCCTCACCGCGCGCCTGCAACACCAGACGTCCCTCATACTTGATGGTCGAGGCCAACAGGACCGTGGCGGCCAGGAATTCGCCCAGCAGGCGCCGAACGGCAGGCGGGTAATTGTGCCCATGCACTGCCTGGGTGTAGCTGCTGTTCAGATGCACCAGTTCACCGCGGATGTCGGTGTTGTCAATAAGGAATCTCTGGCTGCTGTCGCTGTACTGTTCACTCAGACTCACGTTGACCTCGTGTGCTCAAAAACATTGGGAACTTCTCTATTATCGCACAACTGCTGCCGACTGAGCGCCTCGGCCACCACATTGCCTATGAGGACGTGACCGGCTTTCCCGTCCAATGTGAGCAGGGACTCGGGATGGAACTGTACCGCGCTGATCGGCAGGTTCCGGTGCTGGACCGCCATCACCACGGCGGCGTCATCAGCAGACTGCGCAATCACTTCCAGGCAGTCCGGCACAGACACGGCATGCAATGAATGATAACGCCCGGCCTGGAAGCGGGATGGCAGCGCATCGAACAATGTCTTGCCCGTATGCCTGATGGTGCTGGCCTTGCCGTGCACCGGTGTGTCCAACAATGCCAGTTTACCACCAAAGTGACTGACAATACCCTGCAACCCCAGGCACACCCCGAAAACAGGAACATTACGTGCAAGGCACAGCGCCAGTGTGTCATGCATATCAAAATCCTGTGGTGCACCTGGCCCCGGTGACAGCACCACCAGATCAAATTCAGCCCCGGCATCGCTGGCCAGCAACTCGCGCCCGGGTTCCGGCCGCAGTGTCAGCAGATTCACGCCATATTCCCGGAAGTAGGCACCAAGGTTATGGACAAAGGAATCGCGGTGATCGATCATCAACACGTTCAGCTGGCTTGCGTCCGGAATTGCTGAAGCACTTTTCTGATCGGTGTCATCCGGCTGTGCAATGCCTGAGGGTTTCAACGCTGCCAGCAGAGCCGAAGCCTTGAGTCGCGTTTCCGCCTCTTCGGCCTCGGGATCGGAATCCACCAGCAGTGTGGCGCCGGCACGTACTTCCGCCACACCGCGCAGGATACGGATGGTTCTCAAGGTCAAGCCTGTATTCATATTGCCATCAAAGCCCAGGTGACCCATGGCGCCGCCGTACCAGTGCCGCGGTGATCGCTCGTGATCCTCGATGAACTGCATGGCATCCGCCTTGGGAGCACCGGTCACGGTAACAGCCCAGGCGTGAGCCAGAAACGCATCCAGTGCATCGTACTCTGGCGCCAGCGTACCTTTGACATGGTCCACAGTGTGGATAAGACGAGAGTACAGTTCTACCTGACGCCTTCCGACAACCCGCACGCTACCCGGCACGCAGATCCGGGCCTTGTCGTTGCGATCCACGTCGGTGCACATGGAAAGTTCGGCCTCGTCCTTGGCCGAGTTGAGCAAGATGCGTATCTGTCGGGCATCCTCAATGGCATCAGCACCGCGGGCAATCGTGCCGCTGATCGGACAACTCTCGGCCTGATCACCCTGCACCCGCACATACATTTCCGGGGATGCTGCCACCAGGTATTCCTGATCGCCCAGATTCATCAGTGCACCATAGGGCGCCGGATTGTCACGGCGCAGTCGCTGGAAGACACGCGACGGGCTGTCCTGGCAGGCCTGGCGAAACACCTGACCGGGAACCACCTCAAACAGTTTGCCCTGACGGAAGTACTCCAGCGCCCTGTTCACCGTACCAACGTATTCACCGGGCTGGTGGTCACAGTTGCTGCCTGTATTGATGGCAGGCACCCATGGCAGTGACGTGCCATCCCGGGCCATGCCACCCGTGGTGTCCAGCTCCTGCGCATCACGCACAGCACCCTTCTGATCCCTGCGCCGGCAGACGAATTCGTAGCGGATCCGGTGTGCAACTCGACTGTGATGATCCACCACCACCAGATCATCGGGCAGGTAAAGCACCATGTCGCGTGCCGTGCCGGCACCTGAATCTGCAGCGCGCACGGCCGCATTGAGATGAACAGCTTCGAACTGGAACGCCAGGTCATACCCGAAAGCGCCGTAGAATCCCAGATGACTGTCGGCATCACTGCCAAAGTGAGCGATGATAGCGCGCAACACCGAGAAAACACTCGGCTGCCGGCTGCGCAGTGACTCACTGAAAGTTTTCTCTGGCTCTGCCACACGCAGATGTACTGCATCATCTTCTGTTGTGATCTCGCGCAGGAGCGCCCTGTCCGCAGCTGCGCAGTGTTCCACAGCACGAAGAATCTCGGGCAACAACACTCGGCCACGTCGATTCAGCGCTTCTATGGACAGCTTGCGCCCGCGTGCCGTGATGACCAGTGGTGGATTGATAAAACCGATGTCCCAGCGGCTGTATCGACCGGGAAAGTCGAAGGAAGATCCCAACAGCACACCCCGGTGGGTATCAAGTCTCTGACACAGGTCATCCGTGGCGCCATCGTAGCTGATGGGCTGTTTCTGACGGGTGATCCGGACGCCGCCCGCGGTCCGGTAGTGATGATTGGTCATGGCTGACATGTTCGATTCCTTATTGCACCTGCAGTATTGACTGCCACCGGGCTGGAATGCGAACTGGGCTTTGTTGGGATAGTCTGAGAGGGAGAGTCAGGTTTCAGACAAACAGCAGGCCGCCTTCCAGATCGGGGGCAGCCATGAAGTCGGGATCAGATCTCTTCTTCCTGGCAACCCGCGATATCCGGCCACCAGAAAAAGTAACGTGTTGTGTTCATGGCGCGAATGATGCGCCAGGGCATCCGGGATGTCAATACGGAATTACCTTGCCGTCGTAGTTCAGGAACCGTCCGTTCTGTTCCGGCCCTGCCGTTGACAGAACCGACAGCATACCTTCAACACTGGTGCGGGTGCTGATGAGTGCGTTCGGGCCACCCATATCGGTCAACACCCAGCCGGGGTGCTGGGCAATAACCACAAATCCCTCGGAGGCAAGATCCATTGCCAGACTCTTCACCACCTGATTCAGGGCTGATTTGGTACTGCGGTAGACATAACTGCCACCACTGCTGTTGTCAGCAATCGAACCCATTTTGGAACTGATATACATCAGGCGTTTGCCACGCCCCTTGCGAAGATTGGGCAGCAGTCGTTGGGTCAGCATCAGCGGTGCAATGGTATTGACCATGAACGCCCGCTGCCAGGCATCTGCATTGACATCACCAAGACCCGCATCACGCTGACCATAGATGCCGGCGTTGTTGATGAATATGTCTATGGGTTTGCTGTTCAGCGCGGCTGTAAAGGTATCCATTGACGACGGTTCAGCGACGTCCAGGGGCAAGATCTGCAGGGCGCTGAAATCCGCCTGCAGTGCGTTCAACGCGTCGGCGGCATCCGGATTGCGACAGGTGGCGATCACCTCGTCTCCGCGCTCCAGGAACTGGCGCACCAACTCCAGACCGATACCGCGATTGCACCCCGTAATCAATACTGTTGCCAAGGAAACACCTTTTGCCAAATAAAATTCACTGATACGTAAAATAAGCCTTCATTATACCCTGACAGGACCTCCCCGTCACAGGACAAAGCTCACATTTTCAGAGACAAATGGACCCTGCCAGCCGGGACGCAGCAGGCCAGCCTGGTATACACTTCGTGGTCTGTCCATGTGTCCAGGGCACTGTGTTGCAGACATATTGACAACTCAATCAGAACCAACGGGGAAAACATGAACACATCCATTCAATCAAGCACTCAGTCCAGGTCTCTGCTGGCCCTGGCTTCGTCACTTCTGATGGTATCAGCCTTGTCCGTCAGCGCTCTGGTCCACGCCAGCGAGCGCGACCTTGCCCACGTGGCACCGTCGGAGGTCGGACTGAGTGACTCGGGCCTGCAGGCCTTGAACGACGCCATGCACGCACACGTTGATGCAGGCCGACTGGCCGGAATCACCACCGTGCTTGCGCGTAATGGCAAACTGGCACATTTCGACAGTTATGGTTATCAGGACGTTGAGGCCGGTACTCCGCTTGATGCTGACAGCATCTTCCGCATCTACTCGATGACCAAGCCCATCGCAGGCACCGCCCTGATGATCCTGCACGACGAAGGACTTTTCTCGCTTGACGATGCCGTATCAGACTACATACCGGAACTTGCAAATCTGCAGGTTGCTGTGGATGAGGGCCCGGACGGTTTCCCGATCACAGAGCCCGCCACCCATGAGATGACAATTCGCGAGCTGATGTCCCACACAGGTGGACTTACCTACGGCATGTTCTCCCAGTCGCAGGTCGACACCCTGTACGTGCAGGCCAATATACTCGACGAATCCGGCACCCTGCAGGACATGATTGACAAGCTGGCCGAGATACCGCTGCGCCAGCAGCCTGGCACACTCTGGCACTACAGTGTTTCGGTGGACGTACAGGGCCATCTGGTGGAAGTCATTGCCGGACAGCGCTTTGATGAATTCCTCCAGGAGCGTCTGTTCGGCCCGCTGGGCATGGACGACACCGGGTTCTATGTGCCGGAAAACAAACACGACCGATTTTCCGAGATGTACGTGTCCAGCCCGAACGGACTGTCAATACCCCCGGCACTGGGCGGCAGTTTCAGGGAACCGGTCAGTTTTCTGGGTGGCGGTGGCGGCCTGACCTCTACCGCACACGACTACCTGCGATTCACCCAGATGCTGGCCAACAATGGCGAGCTTGATGGTGTGCGCATTTTGTCGGAGGAGTCGGTGGAACTGATGCGCATCAACCAGTTGCCCGCCGGCATGACTGAAATTCCGGGATACCCGGGGAACGCCTTTGGCCTGAACTTTGCGATTGTCAATGACCCTGCCCGCAACGACGGCATGTCCGAGGGAAGCTACTGGTGGTGGGGCATCGGTGGCACCTGGTTCTGGATCGATCCGGTGGAAGATCTGATCTTCATTGGTCTGATCCAGAACAGGAACCTGGGTTTTGCACGCCAGCTGCAGGCTGAAAGCAAGCGTCTGGTCTACAGCGCTTTGCAGTAGGCGCACGGCAGCAAGTCAGCGTCGCAGGACCATGAGCCAGCGACCGATATTGAAGACATTGGCCAGGGCGGCGGCAAAGTAGGTCAGCGCCGCCGCCCGCAATACCTCGCGTACCGCGCCCTGCTGTTTTTCATCGATATAGTCACCCTGCATCAGTATGGGCAGTGCCTTGTTGAAACTGGCATCCCACTCCTCCGGCAGTATGATCAGGTAGGCAAGCGCTCCGATGACCTGAAGCAGGATACTGAGCGACAGCACTGTGGCGACTGCCACGGGTGAGCGCAGCACAATGGCAGCAATCGGTATCGACCACATCAACGCAATGCCAAATCGCGTGAATCTGGCAGCAAGCGGAATGTACTTCTTGCGAAGCTCGAATATCGGTTCATTGCGATGAAACTGAATGGCGTGACCGACTTCGTGCGCGGCCACTGCAACAGCGGTCAGTGACTTTCCTTCATAATTGCTGGGACTGAGACGAACGGTCCTGTCGTTGGGGTCAAAGTGATCACGGCCCTCTTCACACTGCTCCACCTTGATGCCTTCCAGCTCAAAGCGCTGAACAAGATGTTCGGCAAGCTCTCCCCCCGTGCCCGGGATGGCAGGATCGGCCTTGTGGTGTTTACGCATGACATACTTTACCCAGAACTGCGGGAACAGCACCAGCAGCACCAGGACAACGCCAAGAACCAGCAAAAACATCAGTATCCAACCTCCAACAGGTGGACCAGGGTATACACCGCAGCAGCAGGTACTGCACCGGCCAGGTACAGAAGTCAGGACCCGGCAACAGGGGCACATCATTCCAGTCTGCGTGTGTGAAGGCAAGACAGCAAACCTGATCGGTATCAACTCCAGGGCTTGACAGACTGGTTCTTGTGTCCGGGCTGTGTTAGAAAAGCCAGTCTGGAGGAAGCTCTGAGTGTTCATCCATCACCAGCGCTTCCGTAAACTACAGGAGCTGTCGGAACATCCGTCCGGTTCCGTCTGCGGGAGAACAGAGAAGATGCCCTTATCATTCAAGGCCATGCGCCTGCCCTTTGCCACCCTGCTGGCCACCGGGCTGCTGGCTGGCGCCATGACAGTGAGCATGGCAACACAGGCAGTTGCCGATGAAGCACTGGCCGTGCTGGTCCCCGGGTCAGGTGACTACAGCCGCTCCATCCCCACGGACTCAGAAACCGCCCAGACCTACTTTGATCAGGGTTTGCGGTTGACCTGGGGCTTCTATTTCCCCGAGGCAATTGCCTCCTTCCAGGAAGCGCTGAGACACGATCCGGACAACCCGGTCATTCATTTTGCCAAGGCCTTTGCCATTGGCCCAAACCCGAACAGCCGATACTCGGGTCTGCCCGATGACCCCCATGGTACCGGGCTCGCAGCCATTCAGCGTGCCATGGATCTGATCGACCGGGCACCACAGAAAGAGCAGGACATGATACGCGCCCTGTGGGTACTGTACGACAGGGATGCCATCCCTGACAGCGACGAACGCGACCAGGCGTTTCTGCAGGCCGGCAAGGCACTGTTCGAGCGTTACCCGGACGACCCGGACATCGCCACCATCTATGCGGCCACCTATATGTTCATCAGCCGGTGGGACTACTGGCATCGTGACGGTTCACCCAAGCCTGGCACAACGGCAGCAACCGATGCGCTCGAGCATGCTATCCGTGTCTCACCCTATCACCCCGGTGCCAACCACATGTACATCCACATGATGGAGTCTTCGATGGAACCGGAACTGGCGCTTGCCTCGGCACACCGGCTGGAAGCAATCTCACCGATTGTGGGTCACATGGTACACATGCCCGGGCATATCTACCTGCGTACCGGTGACTACGAGAAAGCCATTTATATGAATGAACGATCCCAGATTGTGGATCGGCAGTTCGCCGGCATCTGGGGTGACACCCAGATGCCGATGATTGGCACCTACAACCTGTCACACCGCGGTCACGCCATGCATGCGCTGGACTTTGTGCGTTACGCGGCATTTCTGCAGGGCACTTACGATACTGCCATCGAAGCCGCCGAACGCGGCGCCTCAATGGTTACCCGTGAAGCCGCAGCGCGAGGGGGTGGTGTGCAGAAGCGCGTGGTCAGCGCCTGGCTGGTGGACAAGGCATTTGGCAAGTGGGACAGGCTGCTGGCTGCCGAACAGAGCCACGGTGACACACCCTATCTTGATGGTATGTGGCAGTACGTGGTTGGCAGTGCCTATGCCAACACCGGGCAGCTGGACCGGGCCCGCGAAGCACTGTCGGCTTTGCAGGCACAGGTTACGCACGAGAATGTGGATCGTCTGGGCGTAGGCCCGACCCCGGCGTCCACCATCCTGCAGATTGCCGCCTACGGCCTGGAGGGTGAAATCCTTGAAGCCGCTGGTGAGCTTGATCGTGCGGTGTATGCATTCCGGCAGGCTGTGGAGCTGGAGGATCAGAACAGCTACATCGAACCACCGGATTGGCAGCAGCCCATGCGCCACTATCTGGGCGCCGCACTGCTGGCCGCTGACCGTCCCGCGGAAGCCGAAGCGGTCTATCGTGATGATCTGGCCTGGCACCAGCAGAACGGGTGGTCCACCTTCGGACTGATGCAGTCGCTGGAGGCACAGGATCGCGAAGAGGAGGCGCTGATTCTGCGGCGCAAATTTGATGCGATCTGGCGCAACGCGGATGTCACCCTGACTCGCTCCCGGTTCTGAGCAAAAAAAGGGGACGGATTTATTTTTGCTGCGCATGTGTGTACGCTGCTGCAGCAAAAATAAATCCGTCCCCTTTTTTTATCAGTAACCGTTCAGGCGTGCATACCTGTCACGATGAAACGCAGCATCACCCAGGGCCTGCTGAGCCACTCGCGCGCGCTTCAGATAGAAGCCGATGTCAAACTCATCGGTCATGCCGATGCCGCCATGCATCTGTACGCCTTCGTTGCTGACCAGCATGAAAACCTCGGACAGTTTGGCCTTGCAGGCACTGGCCAGCACCGGAAGTTGCCGACGTTCACCGTCCAGGTCGGCAAACGCCTGGCGCACCAGTGACCGGCACAGTTCAATTTCACTGTACATGATGGCAGCCCGGTGTTGCAGCGCCTGGAAAGCACCAATCTGCACGCCGAACTGCGTGCGCTCCTTCAGGTAAGCCACAGTGCGCTCGAATACCTCCTCTATCCCGCCCAACATCTCCGCGGACAGGCCGATACGGCCAATATCCAGCGTCTGCTCCAGCACAGGAAACCCCTGGTCGACCTGCCCCAGCAAAGCATTGTCTGGCACCTCGGCATTGTCGAAACTGACAATGGCCGCGTTGCGACTGTCCACCATCATCGTGCGCTGAACGGTAACACCGGGCGCATCCGAATTGACCAGAAACAGCGTGATGCCGGACTCTTCTGTTATTGCCCCGTCAGTGCGACATGCCACAACCAACATGTCGGCACTGCCACCATCCAGCACAAACTGTTTACGCCCATTGAGGAGCCAGGCCTCACCCGACCGTTCGGCTTTGCAGGCAATACGGGAGGGGGCATGGAATGGGGTTTCATCCAGCGCCAATGCCAACGTCAGTTCACCGCCAGCCACTGCCGACAACAGATCGGCTTTCTGTTCCTCATTGCCGGCGAGATTGACGGCCGTAGCACCCAGCAGGACTGTGGCCACCAGCGGAGAAGGAACCAGCGTTCGGCCGGTTTCCTCCAGCACTATGCCCAACCCGCCATACCCGAATTCGAAGCCACCAAAAGCCTCCGGGATTGCCATGCCGGCCCAACCCAGTTCCACCATCTCCTGCCACAGGACCTCCGGGTATCCCTGTTCATCCGCACGGTCACGCACAGCACGCAAAACGCCAACCGACGCCTTGTTCCGGCAGAAGTTGCGCACGGCGTCCTGCAGCATCAATTGGTCTTCATTCAATACCATACTCATGGCCAGGCTCCGCTACTTCTTCGCCAGCATGCTGGTCATGTCCGGCAGACCCAGCACGCGTTTGGCGATCACGTTCAGTTGGATTTCGTAGGTTCCCCCTTCTATGGAGTTACCCTTGGAGCGCAACCATTGTCGGGTCAGGTTCAGCTCATCAGGGGAGAAATCCCCGTCCTGAACTGGCTCCCAACCCAGCGCCTGACTGCCGACAGCTTCAAGCGCCAACTCATGACGACGCTTGTTCAGCTCGCAGCCATAGTTCTTCAGCATGGAAGACGTGGCATTTGGCCCCTCACTGACCCTGGACTCTTCGCGGGAGCGCTGCGAGGTCAGAGCGAAGGCCTGGGCATCAATATCAAACTGTGCAATCCGGTCGCGCAGGGAAGCGTCGGAAAGCCTTTTCTCGTCACCACGGTATTGCATGGCAGTGCGGCCAAGACTGGCCGTGAGCCCACCACGGTTGTTGCGTCCCGAGCTGAGCCCGAACCCGGAAATCATGGTACGTTCGTGCTGCAGCAGACGCTTGGCTATGGTCCACCCGTCGTTTACCCGACCAACCAGATTACCCGCGGGCACTTTCACGTCATCAAAGAAGGTTTCACAGAACACTGACGACCCGCTGATCAGGTCAATGGGTTTGGTGCTCACCCCGTCCGAAGCCATATCTATGAGCAGAAACGAGATGCCGTTATGCTTGGGGACTTCAAAGTCGGTGCGCACCAGACAGAATATCCAGTCTGACTTGTCAGCATACGATGTCCATATCTTGGATCCATCCACGGTATAGATGTCACCGTGCAACACGGCCTTGGTACTCAGCCCCGCCAGATCCGATCCGGCACCCGGTTCGCTGTAACCCTGGCACCAGCGGACCTCACCACGGACTATCCGCGGAATATGCTCAGCTTTCTGATCGTGTGTACCGAATTCGAGCAGCACCGGCCCGAGCATGGAAATACCAAAACTGACCAGCGGCGGTCGGGCGCTGATACGTTGCAGCTCCTCGGCCAGCACCAGACTCTGGGCCTTGCCCAGTCCGCCACCGCCATATTCGGCAGGCCACTCCGGACAGGTCCAGCCCTTGTCTGCCATGCGCTCAAGCCAGAGCTTGCTGTCCGGGTTTTTGAACACAGCATTGCGCCCGCCCCAAACCACTTCGTCTTCCGGCATGGGCGTGCGCATGGACTGCGGACAATTGTCTTCCAGCCACTGTCGCACTTCCTTTCGAAATTTCTCTAGCTCCTGCAAGCAGCACCCCCCTTGTCGATTCCATGTCAGAAACGTCAGTCAACAATTGCCTGATTGACTACATTGTGGAAATTCTGACGTATACCAAGATGATTGTATGGTCTGATCTGTGTCAGCAGAACCGCCGCCAGATCTTCCTGCGGATCCACCCAGAAAATGGTGCCAAATGCACCACCCCAATAGGCCGAACCTTCACTGTCCGAAGTCTGTGCGACCGCCCGATCCAGAACAACTGCGAACCCCAGGCCGAAGCCCATACCCGGCCCCGGCAGCCACAATGGCAACCCCCCGGTGTGATTGCTCAACATCAGCTCGACCGTCTTGCGCCCGAGAATCTGCACACCATCGAGTTCGCCATTGTTGAGTATCATCTGCGCAAAACGGATGTAGTCATGTGCCGTGGACACCAGACCGCCAGAGCCTGAAAAAAACGTGTGTGGCCCGGCAACATACCGGCTGTTGGCATCTCCGACTTCAGTCAGCATCATGCGGTTCTCATTGTCCGGATCAGGTCCGTACAGCGTCGCAAAACGCTCGACCTTGGACTCCGGAAGATAGAAGTGTGTGTCAATCATCCGCAGCGGTTCAAAAATGCGTGTACGCATAAACGTATCCAGATCCTCACCGGAAATCACCTCGACCAGGCGACCGACCACATTGGTTGCCTGGGAGTATTCCCACCGCGTACCGGGCTCATACCTCAGCGGCAGAGTGGCCAACCGCTCGGTCCAGGTATCCAGCGCTTCACCGTCACGCACAGCCGCAACTTCGGAGTAACGCGAGGTGTCACCGAAATAGCTGTTCTGCAGCCCGGCAGTGTGCGCCAGTATATGCGTGAATGTGATGGCATTGCGCGCCGGATGCAGGCTGACCTCACCGGTCTCCGGGTCTTCGTGCTGGACCTGCATGTCACTGAACTCGGGCAACCAGTCGGATATGGGATCATCCAGCTGGAACCAGCCTTCCTCGTACAACATCATCAGGGCAACCGAGGCAATGGGTTTGGTCATGGATGCCATGCGGAAAATGGTGTCAGTGGTCATCGGCAGATCGCGCTCAACATCTTTCATGCCGCTGGCACTGAAGTGCACCACCTGCCCCTTCCGGGCAACGACAGTGACGGTGCCTGCCACCAGGTCTGCATCAATATTACGCTGCATCAGTGCATCAATGCGTTGCAGACGCTCCGATGACATGCCGACTCGTTCCGGTATTGCCGCCGCAAGCCCACTGGCTGGTGTGTCCGCCGCTACCGGCACGGACAGCAGCAGGGGCAAAGCCAGGGTGATCGATCTGAGGATGCGCATGTCGCCTCCGGTTGCTATTTTTGTTCGGGTCCCTGAGTATAACACTGTCGGCACAGGTGGTAAGGGCCAGCCCACATCCCCGAGCAAGCCCAGCCAAAGGACCGGATATGCCCGCACTGGACACACAGACGTTACTGGTCGCAATCTCCCTTATGGCGCTGGTCTCGGCCATGGTCATGTTCCTGCTGTGGCGCATCAACACGACACAGCATGGCGTCCTGCTGTGGTTTATCGCCAGCCTGCTGCAGGCTGCGGCATACGCAAGCCCTCTCGTACTGACGACCGGCGGCGCTGGTGTAGCACTCAACAACGTGCTGATCATCACGAGTCTGCTGCTGATGCTGGAAGGCGCGCTGCAATTCCGCGGTCATCCGCCAGGCCGGCGGTGGCTTCTCGCCGGGTTACTCCTACCGATTACTGCGGTGTTCATTGTGATCAATGTGGACAACCCGCTGCTACGATACCGAGTCATCGATTTCTATACCACTGTGGTCTTTTTCAGTATTGCTGTTGTCATGGTCCGCCGCGCCGAGAGTCGCCAGGCCCTGGTCATATACAGTGTCGCCGCACTGTTCTGCACAATGGCAGGCGGTCTGGTTTCACTGCGATGGCTGATTGCGCTCACCACTACATCAACAGTATCGATGGCTGAGCCGCTGTATTTCAACAGTATTGTGTTTCTCGGCTTCCTGGTGTTTTCGGCTGGGTGGACCTACAGCATCACGCTGGCGTGTTATTTCCGGGCACAGCAGTCAGCGCTGGCGTTGGCGCGCGAGGATCCATTGACGGGCCTGCCGAATCGGCGCGGCGCCGATGAGGCGCTGGAACAGGAAATCCAGCGCGCCAGGCGCAGCGGCAAGGCGTTCAGCCTGATTCTGCTGGATCTGGATGGATTCAAGGCTGTCAACGACACGATGGGCCATGCCGCCGGGGACGCGGTATTGATCCGTGTGTCCCGGCGATTGACCGAGCAGGTCAGGGAATCGGACTTCATCGCCCGGCTGGGTGGCGATGAGTTTCTGGTGATACTGCATACAGCTGACTCGGCAACCGAACAGCAGTCTGCCATGGATCGTTTCCGCCAGTGCCTTGAACGGCCCTTTGAACTGGACGGGCAGCAGATCCGGGTCAGCACAAGCGCCGGCGCCGCGCAGTGGGGCAAGGACGGTGACACAGCCGATGAGCTGCTGCTGGCGGCTGACAAGCGAATGTATCAAAACAAGGCTACCGAAACAGCAGGATAATCCAGAGCAGCAGAATGCACACATTACCGGCCATAAACGCGCCGAATCGATGCATCACCTTGTTATACCCCAGGTGAATCCATGTATGCAGGCAGCGAAACAGCACAAACAGCCACGCCACAAACAATGCAAGACCACTTTGAACATCCAGCGCCAGATAAACCGTACAGACCACGTAGAACAGTACCGGCATTTCGAAAAGATTGTTGAAATGACGCGAGCTTTTGATCAGCGATTCCGGCAGATCATCCCCCTGCATCAACTTGAAATAGGCACTTTCTATCTTCCCCGTCCTGGCCGCGTCAATGCGGATTCTGAGGGTGGCCGCAGCCACTGCGAAGGTCAGCAACACCATTGCAAACATGGGATAGAGCACAACTCGTTCCTCCTCTGGAAAAGGGGACAGATTTATTTTTGGGCTGGTACTCACCGCCTCTCTGGCATACGCCACTGCATTCTGCCATGCGCGGAAAAATAAATCTGTCCCCTTTTTCGACCATGGTACAATTGGATGTCATATCAGTGACAATATTGTTACCTCTACCGACAGGACCGGATTCATGGATTTCTTCAGCCCCACAAGGAAGTCATTCCTTCGTTTTGCCCTCGCATTCACCACCTCTTCAGCACTGGCCACAAATACACTGGCCGATGTCCAGGTCTATGGCCGCGCCAACGTGAGCACGGATTATCTGCATGACGGGCAAAGCGGCGGTTTCAATGTGTCCTCCAACGCCAGCCGTATTGGTTTCAGAGCCAACACCGTGGTGACGGATGAGCTCACCGCAATCATGCAACTGGAACAGGAAGTGCGTTACGAAAACGGCACCGGTTCATTTGCCACACGTGATTCCTTTGTCGGCGTTCGCGGCGAATTCGGCACCGTCCGTCTGGGCTTCATGGACACACCGTTCAAGGTCGCCCGCGCACGGGTGGACATGTTCTCCGACATGCTTGGAGACAACCGCAACATGACGCGCGTACGCGACAACTACAGCGGCGGCGACTTCGATTTTGACACACGCTTTCGCAACGGCATTCATTACCGCAGCCCGACAATGAACAATATCACTTTCGACATTCACTACTCGACCAATACCAATACCGGATCCAGCACGGACAACAGCAACGATGCCATCAGCTCGGCGCTGAGCTGGCAGACCTCAACGCAGTACCTGGCAGCGGCATTTGAACGCAAGAACGATACCGGCAGTCAGGGCGTGCGTCTTGTCGGCGGGCAGTCATTCGGTGAACTGCGCATCAATGCACTGGCGCAGTTCGTCACAGTGAAGGAATCCACATTGGGCAGTGATCAGGATGTGAACACCTACGGGCTTGCCGCCAGTTACGCACTGGCACCCGGCCGCACCATCAAAAGCCAGCTCTACGTCAGCAGCGCCGATGGGGAGCAGCGCGATGCCCGGATGCTGGCCATCGGTTATGAACACATAGTCAGCCCGGCCATGCGCATGCTGTTCTCCTATGCCCACACCCGCAATGACAGTAATGCACGTTACTCGAACAGCAAGGGTGGGCACGGCGCACAGATCACACCGTTGCCGGGCGAAGACCCCTACGGATTTTCCGTCGGCTTGCGATATGATTTCTGAAGCCAGCATTTCAGAGGCCTGAATGAAGCCTGCCAACCTGAATCTGCCCAATATTCTCAGTGGCTTCCGGCTGGCGATCGCCCCTGGGCTGATTGCGCTGGCCTGGGCCGGTCAAGAGCGCGCATTTGTTGTGCTTTTGCTGGTGGCATTTCTTAGCGATGCACTTGACGGCATGATTGCCCGGCAGCTGAATCAGGTTACCGAATTGGGCGCACGCCTGGACAGCTGGGGTGACCTGGCCATCTACCTGACCCTGGTCATTTCAGCATTCCTGCTGTGGAACGATCTACTCATGGAGCAGGCACTGTTCACCTTGCCGGTGATCGCCAGTATCCTGATTGTTCCATTGGTTGCATTGACTCGTTTCGGCTCACTGACGAGCTACCACACCTGGTTGACCAAGGCCGCAGCCGTCGCCATAGTGGCAGGTGGCACAATTTTTCTGTCCGGCGGCCCGGCGTGGACCTTCCAGCTTGCCTGTGTCATCGCGGTGGGAGCGGCACTGGAGCAGATAATCATTTCACTGACGCTGCGTGAAAAACGAAGCAACGTGAAAAGCCTCTGGCATGTGCTTACGGAAGGGGACCAGCAGACCCGATGAGTGTACCCACCGGGTCTGCCGGCAGAGCCGGCGATATCAGCCTCGCAGAACGATACGACCCGCGACCTTGCCCTGCTTGAGATCAGACAGGGCGTCGTTGACTGAATCCAGTGGCCGCTCATCAATGGCAATGGGCGCTATCCGGCCGGCACGCACCAGCTCCATCAACTCGCCCATTTCCTTGAGGCTACCGACATAGGTGCCCTGGATGATTCTGGCGCTCATCGGGATGAAAGGCAGCGGCAGGTTCAGCGCACCACCATAGAGTCCAACAATGATGAGTTTGCCGCCTTTGCGCAGGGTACCCAGCCCGAAGTTCACCGAGGCCTCAGCACCAACAAAATCCAGCGCCGCGTACGCACCGCCGTCGGTCATTTTCTTGATTTCCTTGACCGAGGCACGATCGGAAGAATTCAGCACCGCTTTGGCACCCATCTCCCTGGCAGCCTCCAGCTTGGCCTCGTCGATGTCGCAGACAATCGGCCTGATGCCTTTTGACAGAGCAATCTGCAGCGCCATCATGCCAACACCACCGGCGCCGATGATCACCACCGCGTCCCCCTCGGTCAGCTCACCTACCTTGTTCAGCGCACTGTAGGCAGTAAGACCAGAGCAGGCATAGGTGGAGGCCAGTGCGTCGGAAACGTCGCCCTTGTCGAACAGGTAACGGGCATGGGGCACCATGACATGGTCGGCAAAACCGCCCTGCTTCACCGTGCCCAGGCCGCGACCGGGCGTACACAGATGTTCATCACCGCGCTTGCACACTGCACATTCGCCACAGCCGATCCAGGGATAAACCACCCGGCGATCGCCAACTTTCACACCATCGGCCTCGGGCCCCACGGCCACCACTTCACCAAAAATCTCGTGACCCAACACCAGACCCGGTCGTCCCACGTCCAGTTGCTTGCCATTGCCCAGATCAAAATGGCCCTCGTGAAGGTGAATATCCGAGTGGCAGACGCCACAGGCGACCATCTTCACCAGTACTTCCGTGCCCTGGGGCTGCGGTGTTGTGTCTTCCTTGCGTTCCAGCGGCGCACCGGGCGCCGCAGTCTGATAGGAAATCATTGCCAGCTCCTCATTTGTTTTCCGCAGCCCACTGAGCAAACGACTTGCCGTCCTTTGCCAGTTTTTCCAGCAGCGGCGCTGGCTGCCAGTAATCGGCCCCCAGCGAGTCGCGGAACTCACAAATGCGGTCGTAGACTTTTTTCAGCCCTACCTGGTCGCCGTAACACATGGGACCGCCCTTGGCCACCGGAAAACCGTAACCGTAGAGGTAAACAATATCGATGTCGCCGGGGCGCTGGGCAATGCCTTCTTCCAGGATCAAGGCACCTTCATTGATCAGCGGGAAAAACAACCGGTCAACAATTTCTTCCTTGCTTATCTCTCGCTGCTTGATGCCCAGCTCCTTTGCCTTTTCCCTGATCAGTGCCTCCACTTCCGGATCAGCCTGACGGGCGCGGGTTTCCGGGTCATACTTATAGTACCCGGCACCACTTTTCTGGCCGAGGCGCCCCATTTCCACCAGCGCAGTGGCCACACAATGGGTTCTGGGATCGTGTTCGACGTCCTTGCGGGCCTGGCGCGCCTTGTAACCAATATCCAGACCGGCCAGGTCACCAACAGCCAGCGGTCCCATGGCCATGCCGAATTCCTCGGCTGCAGCATCGACCTGGGTCGGGGTGGCACCGTCGAGCAGCAGCATGTGCGCCTGTCGGCCATAGCCTGTCAGCATGCGATTACCAATAAAGCCGTAGCACACCCGTGCCATGACACACACCTTGCCGATCTTCTTGCCGATCTTCATGGCCGTTGCCAGGACATCATCAGCAGTTTTCTCAGCCCGTACCACTTCCAGCAGCTTCATGACGTTGGCCGGGCTGAAGAAGTGCATGCCAATGACATCTTCCGGACGCTTGACCGCAGAGGCGATATCGTCAATGTTCTGATAAGAGGTGTTGGTGGCAAGAATACAGCCAGGTTTGCATACCGCGTCCAGCTTGGCAAAAACCTCCTTCTTGATCTCAGGATCCTCAAACACTGCCTCGATGACCAGATCCACGTCCTTCAGATCGTCATAGCTGGTTGTACCACTGATCAGCTTCAGGCGTTGATCCATCTGCGCTTCAGACATCTTGCCTTTCTTGACGGTGATGCCGTAGTTCTTGCGCACGATACCCAGGCCGCGCTCCACACCTTCGTCACTGATTTCCACAATGATGACCGGTATACCCGCGTTGGCAAAACACATGGCAATGCCACCGCCCATGGTACCGCCACCAATGATGGCCACACTGTTGATGTCCCGAATCGGTGTGTCTTTGGACAGGCCCTTGATCTTTGCCGCTTCACGCTCGGCAAAAAAGGCGTGACGCATAGCGCTGGACTGTGGGGAATTCATCAATTCGGTGAAGAGCTCCCGCTCCACCTTCAGGCCTTCGTCCATGGGTTTGCCGACCGCTGCCTCGACGCAGGAAACAATCCGGTCCTGGGCAATCTGACCACGAGCGCGTTTGGCGACCTGCTTGCGGTAGTTGTCAAAAAAACCAGGTTCTATGGAACCCGGATCAATGGTGATATCGCGAATACGCTTGAGCGGTGCACCTGAGTCGGCCAGATCCTTCGCATAGGTAATCGCGCCCTGCTTCAGGTTCTCGTCGGCCAGTACTTCATCAAGCAACCCCATGTCGCTGGCCGTGGCGGCAGCAATGGGGTTACCACTGGTGATCATGTCCAGCGCAGCCTTGACACCGGCAATACGGGGCACACGCTGGGTGCCGCCGGCGCCGGGCAGCAGGCCGAGTTTGACCTCAGGCAGACCAACTTTGGCCGAAGGCACGGCACAGCGATAATGACAGGCCAGCGCCACCTCGTACCCACCACCAAGCGCGGTGCCATGAATAGCCGCTACAACCAGTTTCTTCGAGTTTTCAATAACTGACAGTACATCAGGCAAGGACGGATTTTTTGGCGGCTTGCCGAACTCGGTGATATCCGCACCGGCGATGAAAGTGCGCCCCTCACACATCAGTACCACGGCATCGGTATCATCACCCTGGGCCTGCTTGACTGCGTCAACAATGCCCTCACGTACGGCCTGCGACAGCGCGTTGACCGGCGGACTGTTGACCGTGATAACCCCGATATTGTCGACCACTTCATACGTCACTACGTTTGACATGCTCTCTCTTCCTTATACTTGTCTGATATTGAAGTACTTGCTGGCGTTCGATCTGACGCAATCTCAATCCAGTCGCTCAATGACAGCGGCGACTCCCTGGCCAATACCGATACACAGGCTGACCAGGGCATAACGAGCACCTGTGCGTTCCAGTTGCCTCACAGTACTCAGGGCAATACGCGCGCCGGAAGCACCCAGCGGATGGCCGACAGCAATGGCGCCCCCATTGGGATTGACACGCGGGTCTTCAAAATCGATTTCCAGCAGTTTCAGGCAACCCAGCACCTGGCTGGCAAACGCTTCGTTGATTTCGATAATGTCCATGTCATCCAGGCTCAGGCCTGCGCGGGCCAGCGCCTTACGCGCCGCAAACACCGGACCCAGGCCCATGACACGCGGCTCAACCCCCGCCACACCACCGGCAATGATGCGGGCTCGCGGCCTGATGCCATACTTCTGGCCAATTGCGCTGTTGCCGATGATCAGCGCGGCGGCACCATCATTGATGCCCGAGGCGTTGCCTGCGGTGACAACACCACCATCGAACAGCGGTCGAAGCCTGCCCAGGGCGTCCAGGTCTGTCCCCGGTCGCGGGTGCTCGTCGGCGGCCACGGTGAGTGGCGGCTTCTTGCGCCCCTGGGGCACATCAATGGGTATGATTTCTTCATTAAAAAAGCCGTCCAGGCGGGCGGCTTCGTATTTGGCCTGCGAGGCGGCGGCAAAAGTGTCTGCCTGTTCCCGGCTGATCGCGTGATCGGCTGCCACATTGTCTGCCGTCTGCGGCATGGTGTCGTCGCCGAAGTTCGCGGAAATCAGGGGATTGGTGAACCGCGCGCCCATGGTGCTGTCGGCAATCTGCTGCCCACGGTCATAGGCTGACTGGGCCTTGGACAACACCAACGGCGCCCGGCTCATGGACTCGACACCACCGGCGATGAACAGTTCACCTTCACCCGCCTTGACGGCACGACTGGCATCGAGCACTGCGGCCAGTCCCGACCCGCACAGACGGTTCACGGTGAGTCCGGCTACCGATGTTGGCAGACCGGCCAACAGGGCCGAGAATCGCGCGACGTTGCGGCAATCCTCACCGGCGCCATTCGTGTTGCCCATGATCACATCCTCGAATTCTTCGGGAGAAAACGGGTTGCGCGCAACAACGGACTTGATCACATGTGCCAGCAGATCATCCGGTCTTACCGGCGCCAGCGCCCCCCCATGACGACCAAACGCGGTACGGCCTCCATCATAGATGAAAGCTTCTGTCAGATTACTCATAGATTCGCTCTCTAGGATCCCTTGGTGGATAATTGCAGGGCGCACATGTTAGCACAAGGCCTGCAACGGTGGAATTCGAGCGATTGCTCGGTGACCGCTTTACGCTTAAACTATCCGCCCGCTACACGGCCGGCGCGCAATTGCCGGAAACCAATGGCTCAAAGAATGCAATGAGGTAAGCCGATGATACGTGACCAGGAAATTCTGACCCAGCTCGTGGACATGGTGGACCGCTTCGTCAGGGAACGCCTGGTGCCCATCGAGCACCAAGTGGCCGAGGAAGGCAAGGTCCCGGACGAAATCATCCAGGAAATGAAGGAACTGGGTCTGTTCGGCATGACCATCCCGGAGGAATACGGCGGCCTTGGCCTGACCATGGAAGAGGAGATTCATGTCGCCATGGCACTGGGGCATACCTCCCCCGCCTTCCGTTCCATACTTGGCACCAACAACGGCATTGGCTCCGCTGCCGTGGTCTTTGACGGCACAGAGGAACAGAAACAGCGCTTCCTGCCCAAGTATGCCAGCGGTGAGTACATCGGCTGTTTCTGCCTGACCGAACCGGATGTCGGCTCTGACGCCGCTGCTGTAAAAACCACTGCCCGGCGTGACGGTGACCATTATGTGCTCAACGGCACCAAACGCTACATCACCAATGGACCGGTTGCCGACACCTTCAACGTGATGGCGCGAACAGATCCCGAGATCAAGGGCGCACGGGGCGTATCAGCCTTCATCGTGGAAAAAGGCACACCCGGCATCACGCTGGGCGCGGTGGACAAGAAAATGGGGCAGGCAGGCTCATTGACCTGTGATGTGATCTTCGAGGACTGCAGAGTGCCGGCCAGCAACCTGATCGGCGAGGAAGGCCAGGGTTTCATCACCGCCATGAAAGTACTGGATCGCGGCCGCCTGCATATCGCCGGCGTCAGTGTTGGTATCGCCGAGCGCCTGATCGAGGACGCCCTGCAATACGCCATTGAACGCAAACAGTTCGGAAAACCGATTGCAGAGCATCAATTGATCCAGGCCATGCTGGCTGACTCCAAAACCGAAGCCTACGCTGCAAAGTGTATGGTGGTGGATGCCGCGCAGAAGCGCGACAATGGCGAGAACATCAGCACTGAATCTGCGGCGTGCAAACTCTTTGCCACCGAAATGGTGGGCCGGGTGGCAGACCGGGCCGTCCAGATCCACGGTGGCGCCGGCTATATCTCCGAATATGCGGTTGAGCGATTCTATCGCGATGTACGCCTGTTGCGTCTGTACGAAGGCACCAGCCAGATCCAGCAGATCATCATTGCCAGGAACATGATCCGGGAAGCCAGTTGATTTTTGCCGTAGAACCAATAGAATCAGGCACTTTGAATCGGTAATCGATGCTGTCCGGGCCCAGGCGCCGGATCGGCCTCGATTTTACGTGGAAAACTGAAAATTTCGCTTGTATTTCGGCAAAAAATACATAAACTGCGTTCCCTCTGCTGCCCCCGCCCACGGCGGTCCCAGCAGGCAAGAGTACGATCAATTCACGCATGGTGTGGAGGCTTGTAGCCGAACTGATTTCCTGTCTTGATGACAGCCATACAGAAAAGTCTATAAGTTCGCCGCCATCTTTATTCGGGGTCCGGGTCATGAGCAAAATCGCCTCCCTTAAAGAGTCCTTCAAATCCTTGCACGCCACCAGCGCGAACGAGAACGACTGGCCAACCTATACTGACGAAGCGCAGTATGAGGAAAAGGACCATTTCATTCGTCGCAACGGCGTCGAGTTTGCCGGCACTCACCTGCTGATCGACTTCTGGGGCGCCGAAGGCCTGACCGACCTGGAATTGATGGAAACCAAGTTCCGCGAATGCGTGGAAGCCTGTGGCGCGACCCTGCTGCACATCCATCTGCACCACTTTACGCCCAATGGCGGCATCTCCGGTGTTGCCGTGTTGGCCGAGTCCCATATCAGTGTTCACACATGGCCCGAACGTGGTTACGCCGCATTTGATATATTCATGTGTGGTGATGCCCAGCCCGAAATGGCCGTGCCTATCCTGAAAGAGGCTTTCAAACCCAGCAGCGTGACGTTGGGCGAGCAACTGCGCGGTCTGAAGGACCTGGACAGCTCCGGAAACTGACCCGCAGGAGAGCAATGGATGTCGACACCCTACTGGACCGAGACACTTTACCAGGGATACGGGCAGTCGCTCAGTCTTGACAAGGTGCTCTTCGAAATCAAGTCCGAGCACCAGCACCTGCTGATCTTTGAAAACCAACAGTTCGGCACGGTGCTGGCCCTGGACGGGGTCGTTCAGACCACCGAGCGCGACGAGTTCGTCTACCACGAAATGCTTACCCACGTGCCCATCATGGCGCACGGTGCAGTGCGCCGCGTCCTGATCATAGGCGGCGGGGACGGCGGCATCCTGCGGGAAGTCTGCCGTCACCCGGGCATCGAGCATGTCACCCAGGTGGAAATCGACCAGGCCGTCATCGACATGTGCCTTCAGTACCTGCCCGGTCACAGCGCAGGCGCCTACGACGATCCACGGGCCAACATTGTGATCGGGGACGGCTATGACTTCGTCCAGACCACCGACCAGACGTTTGACCTTGTCATTTCTGACTCCACCGACCCGCAAGGCCCCGGCGAGGTGTTGTTCAGCAAGGATTTCTACGCCGGCTGCAAGCGCTGCCTTAACCCCGGTGGCATTCTGGTGACCCAGAATGGTGTCGCCTTCATGCAGCTTGATGAGCTGCGTAACACGGCGCAGCGGCTGAAGCCTCTGTTCAACGACTGGACTTTCTACGGCGCGGCGGTGCCGACCTACGTGGGTGGCATCATGACCTTTGCTTGGGCCAGTGACAGCCCGGCGCCAAGACAACTGGACCTGGCCGCGCTGGAACAGCGCTGGCAAAAGGAAAAAGTGCCAACCCGGTACTATACCCCGGCACTGCACCATGGCGCCTTTGCCCTGCCCCGGTATATACTGGACGAGATCGACGCCATCAAAGGCTGAGACCGCCGGGTAATCCGACATGGGCAGGATGGATTGTGAAAGACATCAACAATCTGCTGGTAATCATCGATCCCGATATCGACGATGACTTCGTGATTGAGCGCGCGCGCCTTATCGCCTCTGCTTACCGTCCCAAAGTTCAGCTCTACGTGAACAAGCCCAACGCCGTCACGCCTGGAAAAAACGCAACCAGGAGTTTCCTCAGCCGTTTCTTCCCCACCGGGGAAAAACTGTTCTCCCGGCATCACCGCCAGCGCCTGAAGACCATCAAGCAGCAATTCAGTGATCTGGATGTGGCGGTGGAGACCGAATTCACGGCCGAGCGCAGCACCGCCGACTCGATTCTTCGGCGCATACAGCAGCACAAACCCGACCTGGTGCTCAAGAGTGTGCAGCGCCAAAGCGCACTGGCGCGCATCCTGATCACCAATACCGACTGGCGCCTGATCAAGAGTTCGCCCGTTCCGGTGCTGCTGGTCAAGTCCCGGCACTGGGCCAGTGATGGCAGCATCATGGCGGCTGTTGACCCCCTGCACGCAAAGTCTGCCCAGAACCAGCTCGATCACCTGTTGCTGGACACGGCCAGCTCACTGGCGCAAAAACTGAACCTCAGCACTCGTGTGTTTCATTGTTACTTTCCGGATCTGAGCGCCATGTTCCCCAAGGTGATCGACGCCCATGAATACATCCAGGAGGTCAAGGCACGTCATGTGGTGCGCATTGAAGAGCTGTTAAGGCAACACGAAATGAGCATGGATGATGTGATTCTGACCCGGGGCGATCTGGTCAGAACGCTGCAACACAGCATCCAGAGAGAAAAAACCAATATACTGGTGCTTGGGGCACTGTCACGCAATTTTGTTGAGCGAACCATTGTCGGCAGTACGGCAGAAAAGATGCTTTACGATACCAGTTGTGACGTGCTGGCCATGCGAAATCCCGTTTGCCCGGAGACCTCACCGGCGAAATAATGACCAGCAGTTTTCGCGTCCTGACACTGAACATACACAAGGGGTTTGCCGTAGGCCCCCGCCGACTGGTGCTCAACAGTATCCGTGAGTACCTGCGGGACAGTGGCGCCAATATCGTGTTCCTGCAGGAAGTCGTGGGCATGAACAGCAAGCACAGCAAGAAACTGGCGCTTTGGCCTGACGACAGCCAACTGGAATTCCTTGCCGACACCGTCTGGCCACATCATGCCTATGGCAAGAACGCCATCTACCAGCACGGTCACCACGGCAATGCCATACTCAGCGAACACCCATTCATTCAGTGGGACAATATCGATGTCTCATTGATGAACTTTTCCCAGCGCGGTTTCCTTCACGGCAGCATACTGGGTGGCATCCATCTGATCTGTACCCATTTCGGTCTGTTCGAAAAAGAGAGACGGGGACAGGTGTTTCAGTTGGTTGACTACATACAGCGCCGGATACCCCACGATGCGCCGCTCATCATTGCCGGAGACTTCAACGACTGGCGCCGGACAAGTCATCGCAACCTGCTGGACAACCTGGCGTTGACCGAAGCGCACGAAAGCGCCCATGGCCGCTGCGCCGACACTTTCCCGGCCTTTCTGCCATTCCTGCCCATGGATCGAATTTACCTGCGGGGATTCCAGACCACACACTGTGATAGTATCTCCGGCAGTAACTGGCGCGATTTCTCCGATCACTGCGCGCTGGTTGCCGACATCTCCCTGCAAGCACGCTGATTCAGCGATGGAGTGCGCACGTGTCACTACTGTTGTGGGCAGTACCATTTATCCTGTTGACTGTTGCCATTCTGGCGGCCGCACACGCACTGCTCAACAAACGCGACTCCAAGGCGGCATTCGGCTGGATTGCGCTGATCATCATCCTGCCACTGGCGGGACCTGTTCTTTACGTGCTTTTTGGTATCAATCGCGTTCATCAGCGTGCGCAGAAAGACTACGACGTTAAGGCCAATCGCGACTCCCTGAGCACCATTGCCGATCCACAGGCCACACACTTCCGTCCATTGTCCACCGTTGGCGAGGTATTGACCAACAAAGGCCTGAGTTCCTGCAATGACGTGGAAATCCTGATAGATGGCGAAGCGCTTTACCCGGCCATGCTCGAAGCCATAGACGGGGCAAGGCACCGCGTATTACTGGCGTCCTACATCTTTGACAACGACGATACCGGTCATCAGTTTGTGCAGGCCCTTGCTGCTGCGGTCAAACGCGGCGTAGACGTCAAGGTGATTATCGACGGACTCGGTGAATTCACCAGCATGCCACGCATCGGCGGCCGTCTGCAGGATCACGGCATCCCCTTTCTGCGCTTCAATCCGGTCCGGTTATGGCCACCGGCACTCAACATCAATATGCGAAACCACCGCAAACTGCTGATCGTTGACGGTCTGCAGGCATTCACTGGTGGCCAGAACATTGGTGATCGCCACCTCGCCCGGGCGGCGGTGAATCCAAAAAGGGTGCAGGACATACATTTCCGGCTCAGCGGAAAAGTGGTTGACGAGCTGGAATGGTCTTTCTGGCAGGACTGGCACTATTGCAAGGGTGAGCGCGAGATGGAGACCTTTCGTGGCAACAACGTGAATGTGCCCACCTCCCACACCTGGAGCCGGGTGATACTGGACGGACCGAACAAGGATTTTGACAAGCTCAACAGCCTGATGATTGGCGTGATTTCTGCCGCCAGATCAAGTGTGCGGATAATGACACCCTACTTCCTGCCGACGCTGGACCTTATCAGCGCCATTACGGCGGCACATTTCCGGGGTGTCAACGTCACCATACTGCTCCCGGGTTACAACAATAACAAGGCTGTACACTGGGCATCACAGAATGTACTGCGCCAGATTCTGGAACACGACATTGATATCCGTTATCAGCCAGCACCGTTTGTGCATTCAAAACTGTTGCTGGTGGACAATCACTACGCGCTTATCGGTTCGGCCAATATGGATCCGCGCAGCTTGCGACTGAACTATGAACTGGGTGTGGAACTGTTCAGCGAAGAAGTAAGCCAAAAGCTCGCCAGGTACTTTGACGACAAGGCAGCAGCATCCACGCGCGTGACACGCGAGCAGATACAGAACCGCAGCCTGGCGGCACAGCTCAGGGACTCTATAGTCTGGCTTTTTTCACCGTATCTCTGAAACCTTCCGGTTTCAGAACCAACACATCCTGGTGCAGTCTGTCCAGCAGCTTTTCGGCCGTGTTTCCCACAAAGAGTCTGTCCAGCCGTGATCGTGAGATCACACCCATGACAATCACGTCGGCACTGATTTCGTCGGCTTTGGCAGGAAGGGATTCCTGGATTTCCTCGTCTGACAGGTGCAGCCTGCTGTCCGGAATATCATGCGGCTGCAACAGTCTGGCAGTGGCTTCCCGGTATCCGGATTCATCGACCTTGACGCTGTAGATACCCGACACCGGTGCCTGGTAACAGGAGTGGAAAACGTGAACGGTGCCCCCTGTAAGCCCGGCAACCGTGTTGCCCATTTCAACAAGGCGCTCGTCCAGTTCTGCCGGTTTGTCATTGGCATGTGTCGGATCCACGGAAACCAGCACAACAGGCGACTTCTGCCAGGGCTCATCCTTGACCAGAAGCAGCGGACACGGACAATAACGAAGAAGCTGCCAGTCCTGGTGGGACAACAGCAATCGGGCTATCTTTTCATGGTGACGGGTGCTTTGTACCAGCAGGTCAGGAGCGCTGTCCATTACCTTGTTGAGCACCTGCTCCCAGGGCGGGTTTCCCCACAACACGTCCACGCTGACCGTGAAACCTCGCGCGCGGATCACATCAGCCATGCCGTCAAGCATCTGGCGGTGCCTGGCCAGATGCTCCTTGCGCAGGTCTGCCGCCTGCACCGGATCAAAATAGTAACCATCCTCCAGATAGGTGCTGTGGTCGGCGATCAGCAATTCCAGCGCTGCACCGGACTTGCCCGCCAGCCTCAGCGCCTTGTCCAGGGCAAGCTGACTGTCGGCTTCCGGCTCGATGATCACCAGTATCTTGTTCAATGACAACATGTTCGCTTCTCCGTCTCCCTGAAGGATTTTTTCAGATTAAGTCAAAGCCGCGGCAGAATCAATCTGCCTCATGCAAGCCTTCTCTTTCGCCATGGCCTCGGTTACACTCGGTCGTCAGTTCGACTGGAGTTGGAGCCATGAACAGTTACAGGAAGCTGCTTGTTGCCATCGATTTATCGAATGAATCAGACAGGGTAATAGAACGCGCAATGGAGATCGCCGAACAACACAGCGAGCGTATCAATCTGATACACGTAGTGGAGCCGGTTGCTGCCGCTTACCCGATTGATGCCTACGCCATCAACATGACGAAATTGCAGGAAGAGGCGCTGGAAATTGCCGGCAAGAAACTCACCGGATTTGCTCAACGATACGGCTTGTCGGAAGAGCAACAGTCGGTTGCCATCGGTTCACCCGCCACTGAGATACGAAACACGGCCGATGAGTTGGGCTGCGACCTTATCGTCATTGGCAGCCATGGCACGTCTGGATGGAAACTCCTGCTGGGCTCAACAGCGAACAAGGTTCTGCACGGCGCAAAATGCGACATATTGACAGTCAGGGTCGGGGAATGACCAACCCCGGCCATCGGCACTGTAAGGTGAACGATCATGAATGATCAGGGACCGCCCGGCACCGGCAGCAACACTATCACGGTTTCCAATCCCCTGGTTCGCGCCTGCCCGCAGAACCCGGCCGTCAGCTGCACCAGTTGCCGCCTGAGCGACCTGTGTCTGCCCATCTCCCTGAACCAGCGGGAAATCGCCCAGCTTGACGAAATCATCGAAAGAAACCGACCGTTAAAAAAAGGTGATCACCTGTATCGTCAACGCGATCCGTTTCGTTCGGTTTACGCTGTGCGTAGCGGCAGCTTTAAATCCTACGTACTCAATGCCGACGGACAGAGCCGGGTCACGGGTTTTTACATGCCCGGGGAAATCATCGGAATGGACGGAATAGGCAGCCGGGTTCACGTCAACTCAATGATGGCCCTGGAGCACTCTTCGATCTGCGAGATCCCTTTTGCGCAACTGGAAAAACTGAGCCAGCAACTGCCAAATCTGCAGAACCGTTTTTTCTCCATCATGAGCAACGAAATCACCAAGGACCAACAGGTTCATACGCTGCTCAGCAGTTACAGCGCCGAGCAACGTATCGCATCATTCCTGCTCAGCCTGTCAGTCCGACACGCACGCTGCCAACTGTCACCAGACCGATTCCTTCTGCACATGACACGCGGGGATATCGGCGAATACCTGGGTCTTACACTTGAGACTGTCAGCAGAATCCTTTCCGGGCTGCAGAAGAAAGGCGTGATCAACGTCCAGAACCGTGAAATAACAATTCTGGACATGGCGGCGCTCAAGGCATTGGTCAACGAATGAACCACCAGGCCTGATCAATTGCCAGTACTTTGCTTTCCCCACTCATAGCGCGTTGACCGGAATCTTCAGGTACACCGTCCCGTTGTCCTCTGCCGGCGGCATGCGACCAGCACGCACATTGACCTGGATTGACGGCAATATCAGTCGCGGCATCTCCAGTGTGGCGTCACGCGCCTCACGCATACTTACAAAAGCCTGCTCGTCTATGCCGTCGTGCACATGGACATTGTGCCTGCGCTGCTCGCCCACCGTGGTCTCATAGGCATGTGCGCGCCTGTCCCCGGGATAGTCGTGACACATGTACAGCCGCGTGTCTGGCGGATAGGACAACAGACGCTGAATGGACCGATACAGCGTGGCAGCATCACCGCCGGGAAAGTCACAACGCGCCGTGCCAACATCCGGCATGAACAGGGTGTCCCCGACAAAAATGGCATCCCCTATGCGCCAGGACATGTCCGCCGGTGTGTGTCCGGGGGTATAGATCACCTCACCCTCAAGTTCACCTATCCGGAACACTTCCCCCTCGGCAAACAGTTTATCGAACTGGGAACCGTCCGTCAGGAACTGTTTTTCAAGATTGAACACCTCACGAAAAATTGCCTGAACCTGCGTGATTCTGTTGCCGATGCCAATCCGGCCACCAACCTTGTCACGAATGAACGGTGCTGCGGACAGGTGGTCCGCATGGGCGTGGGTTTCCAGCACCCAGTCCACGGTGAGGTCCTTTTCCCGGACAAAGTCCACCAGGCGCTGTGCGCCTTTTGTGGCAGTGCGACCGGACTTGGGGTCGTAGTCCAGCACGGGATCTATGACGGCAGCATGCCCACCCTCACGATCGTAGACAACATAACTGAAGGTTTCCGAGTCATTGTCAAGAAACGCCTTGATATGGGGTGTCATTGGCCGCCCTCCTGATCGGTAGCCGAAGCTTTCAATTAAGTTGAAAACATAATATAACTATATATAATATTGTGCAACACAATGACACGCCTTCAGGAGAATGGACCATGCCTGCCCCTGCCGGTCTCGGTCTCGATATCAACACCATGCGCCAAAGCGCAGGCGAGGCGAGGCGCGCCCTTCGCTCACTGGCCAATGAGGACAGGTTGTTGCTGCTTTGTCAGCTAAGCCAGGAAGAGCTGTGTGTGAGCGATCTGGAACATCGCCTGCACATACACCAGCCCAGCCTGTCCCAACAGCTTGGTGTGCTGCGCCGGGAAGGCCTGGTGTCCACCCGACGCGATGGCAAGCATATCTACTACAGCATTGCCGACAGACGCATCCTGGCTCTGCTGCAGACTCTTTATGAACAGTACTGTGAAGCCGGACAGCTTACCGGCGAGGAGATATGAGCATGACCATAGACTGGAACGCGTTCACACCCTGGGCCTCGTTGGCAGGCGGCATCATGATCGGCCTTGCTGCCGTTGCGCTGATTCTGATCAACGGGCGTATTGCCGGCATTTCCGGCATTGTTGGTGCCCTGCTGCGACCACAGCCGGGCGACGTGTTATGGCGCGTATTGTTTGTTGTTGGCATGCTCGGCGCCCCGGTGATCTGGGTGCTGTTCAGCGCGCTGCCAGAAATTCGCATTGATGCCGGGTATCCACTGCTCGTTGTTGCCGGACTGCTGGTCGGGGTAAGCACACGTTACGGCGCCGGCTGCACCAGTGGTCACGGCGTCTGCGGGCTGTCCAGGCTGTCGCCCCGCTCATTGGTAGCAACACTGGCCTTCATGGCCACCGGATTTCTGACCGTGTATGTCACTCGCCACCTGATTGGCGCCTAGGAGTCTCATCGTGAACCTGAAAACAGAACATGTCTCCGCCCTGCTCATCGGTATTTTGTTCGGCCTCGGCCTGCTGATCTCCGGTATGGCCAATCCGGACAAGGTACTGTCGTTTCTGGATCTTGCGGGCGCCTGGGACCCTTCCCTGGCTCTGGTGATGGCCGGCGCCATTGCTGTCGGGCTGATAGGCTTCCGGGTAGCCGGGAAGCGTCAGAACACGCTCACAGGCACCACCATCAGGCTGCCCACCAACAGAGCGATCGACAAGCGTCTGATTATGGGCAGTCTGGGGTTCGGCGTAGGCTGGGGATTGGCTGGTTTCTGCCCCGGACCCGCGCTGGTCGCGGTCGGAGCAGGTGAAGCCAAAGCTCTGGTGTTTGTTCTGGCCATGCTCGCTGGCATGGCCATCTACGAACTGCTCCAGCGCCCGGCAAAAGCCGCGTGACCGGGCAACTGCTCAGTGCAGGTACTTGTTGAACCAGTCCAGGCGCGCCTGTGTGGCGCGTCTGCCATCGTCGCCGACAAACCCGTGACCGGCACCAGGGATGGTAATGAACCCGGAGACCACACCCGCTTGCTGAAGCGCCTCGTACATGGCAACGCTGTGGCTGATATTGACCAGCTCGTCGGCGTCTCCATGAATGAGCAATACCGGCGGGTCATCCACATCGGCCAGCAGCACTGGTGATATGCCGGCGGCCCGCTCCCTGGGGAAATTCAGCGCCGGGAATCGCTCATTGGGCCCGGTCATCTGTCTCAGGTCCACGGGCGGAAAATAGGCAACCACAGCGGCCACCGCATTGCTGTGCTGCAGGACGGGGTCCTCTGCCGACGGATCCCCTTCGTCGGCATTGAGTCCGATCATCAGTGACAGGTGACCGCCGGCACTGGCGCCGGTAACACCCAGTCGATCAGCATCAATGCCATAACTGTTGGCATGCATACGGATATGGCGAAGCGCCCGGCTCACGTCAGCATAGGCCTCCGGCACGTAGTACCGCGGCGCACTGCCGTGATGGACAGCAAAAACCGTATACCCTTCATCCAGCAGATACTGATAGCCGGGTACCCGGTTCTGCGGCTCGGTCCAGCGCGAGAACCAGCCACCACTGATCATGTAGACCACCGCAGCACCGTTCTGCGCTGTATCGGGATAAAACACATCATAGATCAGCGCCATGCCGTCCTTGTGACCGTAGACCACATCGGACTGGATGCGTACCTCGGCCTGAGCCAGATTCCAGGTACACAGCAGACAGGCTACCAGCAGATATTGTGTTATTGCCTTCATACGAACCTCATTTCTTTAGTGTTGTTGTCGGTTATCAGTTGAGCAGGTTTGCCGGAGAGTACTGGTCGGTGAGCACACGCGCCGACATGTCCCAATCCGGGCGTGACGTAAGTCGGGCCGGATACTCCAGCAGGGAAATACCATAATCGGTCAGTCTATCGTGCAACAGGCGCGCGGGTGCGCGCAAGTCACCGGGCGATGGGAGGTCCCCCGGAGTAGCCATGATGATGCGATTGCCGGTGCCCGGCAGCTTGAAGTTGTAGAAGTCACCATAGACGGCATGATAGGTGACAGACTCATGATCGTAGAGTCGGCTCTCGGAAAAGGTATTGGCAACGAGCACACCCTCGGGCGTCAGGATGTCACGAACTTCCTCCAGAAATTCCCGCGTCAGAAGATGCTCCGGAATATACTCACCGGTGAAGGCATCCAGCACAATGTAGTCATATTGCTCCCCTCTCAGACCTGCACGCTTGACGAACACCCGGGCATCAGCCACATGCACCCGCATATTGCCGGTTTCGCGGAAGTCGAAAAATCGTTCGGCCACCCTCACCACGGCCGGATCCACTTCCAGCACATCAATATGCGCATCGGGGAAGACCTCGTTCAATACCACCGGAATGGAGCCTCCTCCCAGACCGGCCACCAGGATGCGACGCGGCTCAGGGTTCAGCAACAGACCGGCAAAACTCATCCGGGTGTAGTCAAACACCAGTTCCTGCGGGTTGCGCAGATCAACACAACTCTGGTTCATGGTGCCGCGGTGAACATCAAAGCGCATGCAGCGACGCTGGTTAAGCTCAGTTACAATGACATTGCGATACATGGAACGTTCTTCGTGGATGATCTGGGTCTGGGCCACAGCCATGACACAGCCCAGCGCCGCTGCAACAGCGCCACTGACAATCAACAGACGACTACCGATGCTCACCGCTTTGCCTCCTGATTCCAGCCCTGACCACCACTGAGCCTGCCAAGCAGCAGGACCCAGCTTCCACACAGCAACAACGCAATGACCGATCCCCACATGATGTGATTGATGTCAAACCAGAGCACAAAATAGAACGATGTGGCCAGTGTACCCAAGGCGCTGCCAACAGTGGAAACAAAATACAGCAGACCAGCCATGCGCCCACTGTGCTGCTCGGTACTGACCAGCAGCCGGATCGAGTAAGGCGACACCATGCCCATGACACAGATCGGCGCAAAATACAGCGCAATCGCTGTCAGCAATGAACCATAACGTGGATCGTCCACAATAAGGAATATCCGCATCATGGTCCAGTCGGCCAGATAGATGATGGGCAGGCACAGCAGCGCCGCAGTAACAAAGAACGCGGCGTAGGTGTTGGGGTCCGGCCGACGTGAGGACAGGCGCCCGCCCCACAGGTAGCCCAGTGACAGCGACAACATGAACACTGTGATGATGCTGCCCCAGACATGCACGCTGCTGCCGAAATACGGAGAAAGCACCCGGGCGCCCAACAGCTCAACTGCCATGATGACAAAACCGTTGACAAAAGCCACCGTAAGAATGGTGAAACGGATCAGGCGTGTCTGCACAGGCGCTGCCATCAGCGGGGGTACAGAATCATCTGTGTGCATCGAAACAGGGCAATACGTTTGCCGCTGTTGCGATGAATGACCTCTGCATCCCACAGCTGGGTGCTGCGCCCGGCGTGCACAAGGCGCGCTTCGCAGGCGATTGTGCCTTCCAGCGCCGTACCAAGAAAATTTGATTTGAGCTCCACTGTGGTGAAACTGCGCGCTCCTTCAGGCAGGGATGCAGTACAGCCGTAACCACAGGCGGAATCGGCCAGTGTGACCACCGTACCGGCATGCAGGTAACCATTGGGTGCCATATGATGGCTGCAAATCTCAAGGGATGCGGTCACGCTGCCGTGCTCTACCCGCTCGAAGTTCAGCCCCATATGTTCGGGCAGGAAGGGCCTGGTGGTCTGTGTCACTGAATAACTCCCGGGAAAAGGTTTCCTAAAGATCAGACCTGGCAATGACCAGGTCGCACATTTTTTTCAGGCTGATGACCTTGCCGATCAGCCGGGCGAAACGTTGGTCCTGGGTCAGACCCTTGTCATAACGGTAGTAGATCTGCTGTCCGATAACAGCCAGACGAAACAGACCAAAAACGAAGTAGAAATCGATGTTATCCACATTGATGCCGGTCCGCTCACTGAAGCGCGCAATGATTTCCTCGCGTGTCGGCGCACCGCGGGCGTCACTGGGCATGGCACGAAACTCCCGGTAGAAGGCCGGATCATCGGCCTGCACCCAATAACCCAGGGTGCAACCAAGATCCATCAGTGGATCTCCCACGGTGGACATTTCCCAGTCCAGCACGCCAATGATTTTTAATGGATCCTCGGGCGACCAGATCACGTTGTCCAGCTTGTAGTCGTTATGAATGAGACTGACCACACCACTTTCAGCAGGCATGCGCTGATGCAACCAGTCCATGATACTGTCAAAATCCGGCGCATCATCCGTGACAGCGCCCTTGTAACGCTTGCTCCAGCCTTCCACTTGTCTCTGCACATAGCCCTGTGGCCGCCCAAAATCCTGCAGCCCGGCTTTTTCCAGGTCCACCGAGTGCAATTCGCCCAGCACGTCAAACAGGGTAAAGAACTGTTCGCGCACCTGCGGCGGGGACAGCTTCAACTCCGGTGGATATTCACGCCGGATCACTACGCCACGGATATACTCCATGAGGTAGAAATCACAACCCATGACCTCATGATCATCACAGAAATGCAGGGGCTCGGGCGCGTAGGGAAACACACCCTTGAGCGCCGACAGGATCCGGAATTCCCGACCCATGTCATGCGCGGACTTCACCGTGCTGCCGAACGGCGGTCGGCGCAGGACCCACTCCTGCTCACCGTCAGTAAGCAGGTAGGTCAGGTTCGAATAACCACCGGGGAACTGCCTGACGGTGAGTGAATCCACCCGGGCGCCCAGCACCGGGCGCAGATTCTCGCGCAATGCGTCAATCGGCAACTCTTCGCCGGACCTGACTGACTGCGCCTGGTCCACTTGCAATTTGGCTTGTTCTGACACTGTTGTCATTCTCCGTCGTTCTTCCCTGGCTAGCGGTAGGTGATCAGGTCACGGTACTTTGTATTCTCCAGATGCGGAAGCGCATTGAACTGACTCAGCGACAACCTGCCGGCGCCGTATCGGATCCGTGTATACGAACTGTTGTTCACCATCCAGTTGGTGGCAATGGTCTGCTCTGCTGGAAGACCCAGCACTTTCTGCAGCGCCACCGCAATCACGCCACCGGAAGTCGAAATCAATACCCGCTTGCTGCGCGGATACAACTGCATGACTTCGTCAATGGCCTGATGAACGCGCTCGGTAAACACGCGCCACGGCTCAAACCCGATGTCATCCTCGCGTGCTTCCAGCTCACCATTCAACCATTTTGTGGTTGCAGCCTCAAATACCAGTTGAAAGTGACGACGGTCAGCAAGCTGGACCGGATCCGGATCAAAACCTTCAACCGCCGCGTGATCACGCAGGTAAATGGCAATCAGTGGCGAGCCGTCGTATTCGTTGAAACCGGGGTGTACCAGCGGCGTGGCCGGTTCGCCACTGACCAGTGGCAGCAATGCGGACGCAGTTTCCTGCTGTCGCTGCAGAGTGCCACTGTAAATGGCATCAAACTGTTCGCCAAGCGCCTGCCAATGTCCGGCCAGTAGGGCCACCTGGCGATGGCCGGTACTGCTGAGCCGGTCATAGTTGTCCTCACCGAACGAAGCCTGTCCATGGCGGACAAGAACCAGTTCACTCATGGCCGATTACAGTCGTGCATAACGCAGCGTATGGTAGTCGCTATTGCCGAAAAGGTTCTCGGCGGTGGTCGTGCGCTTGAACAGGTGTCCAACATCGAGCTCGTCGGTGACACCAATGCCGCCGTGAATCTGAACCGCCTCCTGACCAACACGGCGCATGGCCTTGCCCACACGACTCTTGGCCGCCGACACCGCCTTCTGTTTTTCTGCTACCGTCTCGTTGCTGTCCAGTTTCATGGCCGCCATGATTACCACTGACCGTGCCAGCTGGCACTCAATGAACATTTCCGCCATGCGATGCTGCAGTGCCTGGAAAGTCCCAATTGCGGTGCCGAACTGTTTGCGGGTCTTGCTGTACTCAACCGTCTTTGTCAACAGCGAGTCCATGGCACCCACGGCTTCGGCACAGACCGCCAGGGCTGCCAGATCAATAACCTTTTCAAGCGCTGGCAACGCCTTGCCCTCAGCGCCCAGCAGATCGGATGCCGGTACCCTGACGTTGGTGAAACGGATCTCGGCTGCCCGATGTCCATCCACATTGGTATAGCCCTTGCGATGCACACCTTCTGCCCCGGCGTCCACCAGCAGCAATGAGATGCCATCAGCATCGGTGTCAGCGCCGGACGTGCGAGCAACCACCAGAAGACGATCGGCCTCAGCACCATTGAGGACCAGGATCTTGGCGCCGTTGAGCACGTAATCATCGCCCTGTTTCTCGGCGTGCGTGCCAACGCAGGCCAGATTGTAACGACTGTCAGCCTCTGCGTAAGCCGTTGCCAGCTGCAGGCTGCCCTCCATGATGGCACCAATCAACGCCTCTTTCTGCTTTGCGTTGCCAAGCTCGCTGATCAGCGTTCCGCTGATTACAGCAGTGGGCACATAAGGCTCAACCACCATACCCTTGCCAAACTCTTCCATCATCACCATCAGGTCTGTGGCACGCGCGCCAAAACCGCCATCTTCCTCGGCAAAGGGCACGGTCAACCAGCCCAGCTCGGCAAACAGGGACCAGTTTTTCTCACTGTAACCCTTCTCGCTCGCCAGAATTTCCTTGCGTGTGTCAAAGTCGTACTGGTTGTGCACAAACTTGCGGACACTGTCCTGCAGCATCTGCTGCTCGTCACTGTATGAAAAATCCACGATGATACCTCTCGCTGGCCGCCAGGCTGTTACAGGCCCAGTACGGCCTTGGAAATGATGTTCTTCTGAATTTCGTTGGAACCGCCGTAGATCGATTTCTTGCGGTTGTTGAAGTAGGTATTGGACGTTGCCGCCGCTGTACCCCGACCAACGTATTCACCCTCAAAGCCGTCCAGGAACTGTTCGGGCACATGCGGCATGCTGTGATAACCGGACACTTCCATGAACAGCTCGTCAATGTATTGAGATGCCTCGGTACCCACAATTTTAAGAATCGACGACTCCGGGCCCGGCGCCTTGCCCACGCTGACAGCGGCCAGCGTGCGCAGTTCGGCGTATTCCAGCGCCAGCACCTCGATCTCGGCCTCAGCCAGTTTGCGAGCAAACACAGGGTCGTCAATCAGGCTGCCACCGTGACCGTCCGGGGTACTGGCAGCATACTGGCGCAGTTTCTGTAATTTTAGCTTGGAATTGGGCACCTGGGCGATGTTGGTCCGCTCGTGTGTGAGCAGCAACTTGGCGTAGGTCCAGCCCTTGTTCTCCTCGCCAATCAGGTTCTCTGCAGGCACACGCACATCTTCAAAGTGCACCTCGTTCACTTCAGGCTCACCATCGAGCAGCACTATCGGTGACAGCGTGATGCCGGGCGTTTTCATGTCGATCAGCAGGAAACTGATGCCTTCCTGCTTTTTCACCGTGCTGTCGGTTCGCACCAGACAGAAAATCCAGTCAGCGTACTGCCCCAGCGTGTTCCAGGTTTTTGTGCCATTGACGATGTAATGATCGCCGTCACGCACAGCAGTGGTTTTTAATGCCGCCAGATCAGAACCCGCATTGGGCTCTGAATAACCCTGGCACCACCAGACATTGCTCTGCAGGATATCGGGCAGAAAGCGCTGTTTCTGCTCCTCGTTGCCGAATGTGTAAATGACCGGGGCGACCATTTTCATGCCAAAAGCCACCGGCTCAGGCGCACCCATCAGCCCCATTTCCATGGCAAATATGTACTTCTGGGTGTGGTCCCATCCGGTGCCACCATATTCTTCAGGCCAGTTCGGCGCTACCCAGCCTTTTTTGTAGAGAATCTTCTGCCAACGGACATAATCGTCCTTCTCCAGCTTGATCCCATTGTCGACCTTGTGCTTGATATCTTTGGGAAATTCCGTCTCGAGAAAGGTACGCACTTCTTCCCGGAATGCCAGCTGCTCAGCTGTAAATTCTGCGTTCACGAAGACTCTCCTGACCAATTGTCAATAAAAACAGAGGCAACTTTACCACTTTTCATCATCCCGTCAAAAGCATTTTCGAGCGATTGCTCGGTATGGCGGAACAGTAGCTTTCACTCCGTGCTGTCGTTATCATCGACGCCTTTCCGATAACGTTGGAGACCGCAGCGCTTATGAGTTTCAACCCCATGGAGGTATTCAGAAACGATCTGTTCCGGGGCAGAACTGCTTTGATTACCGGTGGCGGGCGCGGCATCGGTCTGGCCATTGCAGAAGGTTTTGCCCGATACGGCGCCAATGTGGTCATTGCCAGCCGGCATGAGGCCAATCTGTTGCCGGCGGCGGAAAAACTGTCTGTACTGTGCCGGGAGTCGGGCAGTGAGTGCCTGGCGGTGAGCGCCAATATCCGGGAGACCACGGCGGTGGAAGCGCTTCGTGACAGGACACTGGAAGCCTTCGGCAAGATCGATTTCCTGATCAACAATGCAGGCGGTCAGTTCCCGTCTCGCCCGTCACAGATCAGTGACCGGGGCTGGCGCGCAGTGGTAGACCTGAACCTCAACGGCACCTGGAACATGTGCAACCGTATTGCACCGCACATGGTGGACAACGGGTTTGGCGCCATCGTCAACATGGTCCACGTCTATTCTTTCAACCGGGGTGCGCCACCCTTTGTCCACTCCGGCGCCGCCCGCGCCGGCGTTGTCAGCATGACCCAGAGCCTGGCCTATTACCTGGCACGCAAGGGGGTCACCATCAACACACTGGCGCCCGGCACCATTGATACCCATGGTGTGCACGAAGAAGAATTTGCCAGCGCGGAGTTCGATGATCTGGCCGAATCCACCGTGCGGGACGTGCCTGCCCACCGTATGGGTACGGCGGAGGAGATGGCGGCCATTACACTGTTTCTGTGCTCCCCGGCCGCGCGCTACATCAACGGCGCCAGCATTGTTGCCGACGGCGCACAGTTCATGGGCAACTGGGCACCGATGGTGGACCCGGAAAAATTCTAGAGGGCTGGAGGCCGATCGAGATGGAATGGTTGCAGGTCATAATACTGGCCGTTGTACAGGGGCTTACCGAGTTCCTGCCGATCTCCAGCTCGGCCCACCTGATCCTGGTGCCGGAGCTCACCAACTGGGATGATCAGGGGCTGGCCTTTGACGTGGCCCTGCATCTGGGCAGCCTGATCGCCGTCGTCGCGTATTTCCGCCACGATCTGCTCAACATGACCACAAGCTGGTTTCAGTCAGTCAGTACCCGGGAGCTGGATGCCAATGCGCGACTGGCCTGGGCCGTACTGCTGGGCACCATCCCCGTGGGTCTGGCAGGCATCACCTTTCGGCACGAAGTGTCTGAGCTGATGCGCTCACCTGTCATCCTGGCCACGAGCCTGATCGGATTCGGGCTGCTGCTGGGCTGGGCCGACTGGCGCCGGCGCGGCAGCCGTAACGAATATCAGATGAACTGGAAGGATGTGGCCGTCATCGGATTTGCCCAGGCACTGGCGCTGATTCCCGGCACCTCACGCTCGGGCATCACCATGACCGCGGCCCTGATGATGGGCATGAGCCGCGAAGGCGCTGCCCGGTTCTCCTTTCTGCTGTCCATCCCGGTCATTGTCATGGCTTGCGGTCTGGAAACTGTCGGGCTGATCCGCTCACCGGAACCGGTCTACTGGACAGCCGTCGTGGGTGGTGTTGTGCTGTCGGGCATCAGCGCCTACCTCTGTATCCATTACTTCCTGGCATTCATCAGACGTATCGGCATGATGCCCTTTGTGGCCTACCGCATCATCCTGGGCGTCTTTCTGCTCTGGATATTCCTCTGATAAACCCTTGATTACCTTGACTTGAACGAGGCAGGCTTCTATCATACCGCCGCCGCAACGCGCCGGTGTCATCCTGAGGCAACAATGGAACTTCCCAGTAGTCGCTTGACCCTTTTACAAACTGACGAATATCAGCAACTGTGCAACGCTGACCTGTTCGCTGCCGGACACCACCCCGCCTACTGACTACGGTCGGGCACTCGCAGCGTGATACCCAGCACGCACCGAGGAGTACCCGATGAGCTACGAAACTCTCACCGATGCCCTGCGCGAAGCCATAGCCAGTGCCGACGACGCACAGATCCAGGCTGCGCTCGATGAATTACAGCCGGCCGACATTGCTGAATTTGTCCGTCATGAAGACACGGAAACCACCCTCAGGCTGATCAGTTACCTGCCGATTGAAGACCGTGCAGATACCATTGCCTACCTGGAATTCTCCGACCAGCTTGAAATAGCCCGCAGCCTGGACGAAAACAGTCTTGCACGCCTGTTCATGCACATGAACTCGGACGAACGTGCCGACCTGTTCAACGGCCTGGACCAGGAACGCCAGGAGACCATTCTTCGCCGCCTGGCGAGAGACGAGCGCGAGGATCTGCGCAAGCTGTCCAGCTACGAAGAAGGCACGGCCGGTGCCATCATGACCAGTGAATACGCTGTTATTCCTGTCAATTGTACGGTCGAGCAGGCATTGGCCCATCTGCGTGCTACCGCACCGGACGCCGAAACCATCTACCAGGTCTATCTGCTGGATGACCAGCACCGCATAGCGGGCACAGTGTCCCTGCGGGAACTGATACTTTCACGCTCAACCACACCGATTGCTGAGCTGATGACCACCGACGTATTGTCCGTGGGTGTCGACACGCCGCAGGAGGAAGTGGCGCGACTGATTGCACGTTATGACCTGCTGGCCCTGCCCATTGTCAACGGTGGTGACCGTATGGTCGGCATAGTGACCTATGACGATGCCATGGACGTCGCCGAAGCCGAGGCCACGGAGGACATTCACAAGGGTGCCACCATCGGCAAGATGACCGAGAGCCTGCGCGGCGCCAGCATGTTGACGCTCTATCGCAAGCGCGCAGGCTGGCTTGTGCTGCTGGTATTCGGGCAACTGTTCTCCGGCATGGGCATTGCCTACTACGAAAATACCATTGCCACCTATATCGCGCTGATTTTCTTCCTGCCCCTGCTGGTGGGCAGCAGTGGTAACGCCGGCTCCCAGGCCGCCACCCTGATGGTGCGGGGTCTGGCCACCGGCGATGTGCGCATGAAAGACTGGGGCAGGCTGCTGGGCAAGGAAGTGCTGGTGGCCACGGCGCTGGGTCTGACGATGGCTGCGGCAGTGTCAATGCTGGCGGTCTATCGTGGTGGTTACGAAATCGCCATCGTGGTCTCCCTGAGCATGATTGCAGTGGTCGTTGTCGGCAGCCTGATTGGCATGAGCCTGCCGTTCGTGCTCAGCAGGTTCAACCTGGACCCTGCCACTGCTTCGGCGCCGCTGGTCGCCTCCATTGCCGACGCTGCCGGGGTGCTTGTGTACTTTGGCATAGCAACAGCAATTCTGACCATGCCACCGGTAGCCGGATAGTGAACAAGGCGAACGTCTGGTCGCTCGATGCCGGTTCATAAACTGTTCAGTATCACAGCCTTGACCGGGACGGCGTTGATCTTGAACAAGTTGTCTTGTATTCCCGGCTGGCGTAGAGTGTCAGGACAGGCTGAACTTCTGAAACAGCTTTGCCGTGGAGGACGTCACCATGATCATCCGGATTCTGTGTTTGATGTTCGTACTCACCCTGGTAGCCTGCGACCGCCAGGGTGCGCAGTGGGAAGAAGCCCAGCAGGAAGACACCATCGTTGCCTATGAAGCGTATATAGAGCGCTACCCCGATACCCCGAATACCCAACTGGCCCGAAACCGCATCGATACCCTGCGTGCCGAGCAGGCCTGGCAGCAAGCCCGCCAGCTCGACACCATGGCGGCTCACCGCGAGTTTCTTGACACCTATCCTGACGCCGCCGAAGCCGACGAGGCCCGGGCACGGCTGCAAACGCTTGAGCGCGAAGCCGCCTGGCAGAACCTGGCCACCAGCAACGACATCGCCGCGCTGCAGCGCTTTGCCGACGAACACGCCGACAGCCCTGAAGCTGAGGATGCACGTGCCCGTGCCAGTGAGCTGGCGGCCGAGGCCGAACGTCGAGAGCTGGCGGCGCAGGCCGAGGCCGAGCGTCGCGAACAGGAGCGCGAACTTGAGCGGCAGCGGGAACGCGAGCTCGAAGCCCAGCGCCTGGCCGAGCAGGGAACCCATCGGGTGCAGTTGGCAGCGGTTCGCACCCAGGACCAGGCCAATGCAGGAATCGAGCAACTTCAGCAACAGCTGTCCGAGGTCCTTGGCGACATCGGACTGGAGGCGGAGCAGACCAATGGCCTGTATCGACTGGTGACCCAGGCTATGACCCGGGAGCAAGCCGGAGAACTGTGCCAGGCCCTGAACCGGCGAGGCCAGGACTGCTTTGTGCGTCAACGCTGAAGACTATTGACTCGTCACTCAATTGCCAGAGCCACACCGTAGCTGGTGTGGCGGATAGCACGAGCGCCGGGCGTGGCCCGGCTACGGCTACCTGAAGCGGATGGCGCGCACCGGGCGCAGGCCGGCCACAGCCACCAATGAGGTGAACAGCAACAGCAGCGGTACAACAAACAGCATCAGACTGCCTGTACGCTGATCGGTCACACCCAGCAGACCCACTACCAGGTAGACCAGCGCCCCCAGCACATGAAGCCACAGGTACAGGCTGATCAACTGATGGTTTGTGGTGCTGACTGCAAAACTGCGACCTCTCAGCAGCCAGTGCGCTGCAAACCAGACACCAATGATGTCAGTGGGCCAGAACAACAGCAGATTGATATTGGCGTGCAGGTCCTGGTGCCCGGAGAACAGCCATCCAGCCGTCATGATGAAGCCGTAAACACCACTGAACAGTGCAATCACCAGAGCCAGCAGCCCCAAGAGCCGATAGGTCAGCGCCGGGGCAGCAAGTGTGTAACCAGGCATGGCACCAAAGGAGACAAGGGACACTCTGCGTACCAGCAACAACAACAGCAACACCGGCAACATCAGCCCCCCCGCGAAGTAATAGGCATTGGGCTTCTTTGCCGGTGCCGGAAACTGCATCAGCAACCGGGCATCACTCAGCACATTGACGCGCTGACCGCCGACACTGACGTCGGAGGGTGTGCTGCGCAGCTGCTCCCTCAATGACAAGGGCAAAAACATCTGCTGCCATCGTGTCATGCGCTGGTCGATATTACTGTTCATCAACACATCCAGCGACAGCGCAATCACCGGCAGGCTTTCATAATGGCTGAACACCTCGTCGCGGTAGGTACGCGGTACCAGCTGCCGATTCTGTTCTGCAATGGCTCCGCCCATGGCCTCATCCAGATAGTCACGTACCCGGGTCGTGCAATTGTCGAAGAAATAGTCGTAGTCGTAGACAATATTCTCCTCGCGCAGATTCCATGACAGGCGCTGGTACAGGGTTCGCTTCTGCGCATCGGTGAGATTGATGCGATCTTGCCAGACAGAGCGTTGTTCTCGCTCGTAGCGCCCCAGCTCCCAATCAGACGGCGCAACTCCCAGCTGATACTCCATGATGCCGCGCATGAAATTGACACCAAAACGCATCACACCAACACTGGTATCAAACAGGCCCCAATTGAACATCAGATCAGTACCGGAGCTGTCATCAACCACACGCAGCGCTGTGTGGCCAAAATTGTCCCAGACCCGGTTACCAACATCGACGGTGATCAGATAGAAGTGCACCTGGCTGAAATCGTCGGGTAGCGGGATACGATCACGATCGGCAATGACTGGCGTTGTCTGAGCGCCGGCAAATGACGACAACAGCCCGCCAAGCAGCAGGACCGGGAGCAAGCGACAGGAGAGCAGCCGGCGTCGACTGCGGTTACCCGGGGCGGGAGCCTGCACAAGGTGCTGCATGAGGCACTGCATGAATCGGATGAGTGAATTCAATTAAACGCGCTTCTTATTGTCATCGTACAGACCCGGAGGTCGGGCCAGGGAAAACCGGTTAATTCGGTCATTGCGCTCAGGCAGGTCATGCGCCGAAATTGTCGCCATAATAACAAAGAACACATGATGATCAAGTGGCGGGGTGGCAGGCGGCAAACTTGCCCAACGCGCCACCAGTGCCTATGATAGCGAACCTTTGCAACTGCTGGAGCGAATCAACATGAACGGTGCACAAGCCCTTGTGGAAACTCTCGCCAATTGTGGCGTGGAACTGTGCCTGGCCAATCCCGGGACATCGGAAATGCATTTGGTCGAAGGCCTGGACAAGGTGCCACAGCTACGATCTGTGCTGGCACTTTTCGAAGGTGTATGCACCGGCGCCGCCGACGGATACGGCCGTATGGCCGGCAAACCGGCAGCCACGCTGTTGCATCTTGGCCCCGGCCTTGCCAATGGCATTGCCAATCTGCACAACGCGCGCAAGGCCGGCACACCCATCATCAACCTGGTCGGCAACCATCCTCAATTCCACATGGGATACGATGCCCCGCTCACTTCGGATATTGATACACTGGCGCGCAACTGCTCATCCTGGATCAAATCCTGCAGCACAGCCGACACGCTGGCCCGTGATGGTGCCGAAGCATGGGCCGCAGCCATGCGGGCCACACCGGGGTCGCAGGGACAGATTTCCACGCTGATCATTGGCGCGGATGCCGCCTGGGGTGACTCACCCGGCCCTGCCAGTGCAGTGCCTGCACCGCGTCGTGCACCGGTTGCTGACAGCTCTGTTGAAGCCTCTGCTCGCGCACTTGCATCCGGTGAGCCCTGCGTTGTCATCCTGGAGCATCAGGCGGTATCCGACGCCGCGCTGGAGGCAGCCGGGCGTATTCGCGGCAAGACGTCCTGCCGCCTGATGACTGCCACCTTTCCTGCCCGCGTGGACAGTGGCGCGGGTACTGTCAGCGTCGAACGTATGCCGTATTTCCCGGAACAGATCCTGGCGTCACTGGACGGGATCAAGCACCTGATCCTGGTTGGTGGCCAGACACCTGCCAGCTTCTTTGCCTACCGCAACATGCCAAGCCGACTGGTGCCGGAAGGCTGTCAGGTCCATACACTGGCCCGCACAGAGGAAGATGCCGTTGACGCACTTGTGCGGCTTGGGCAAGCACTGGATGCTACAGACTCGCCCGTGCAGCGCCTGCCCCGCAGCGAGGGTGGCATACCCCAGGGCAACAGCCTCGACAACAGATCCATGACCCAGGTGATCGCCGCCACCTTGCCGGAACAGGCCATAGTGTGCACCGACTCCGGCGCAGGCAACGGCATGTTCCCCTACTGCCAGGGCGCCAACCCTCACAGTTGGTTAAGCCTTACCGGTGGCTCCATCGGACAGGGCGGGCCGGTATCCACCGGCGCTGCACTGGCCTGCCCCAATCGTCCCGTAGTAGCCCTGCTGGGCGACGGTGGTGCCGGTTACACCATTCAATGCCTGTGGACTCAGGCCCGGGAGCAGCTTAACGTCACCACAGTGATTTTTGCCAATCGCGCGTACAACATCCTGAACATCGAGTATTCACGGCTGGGTGTTGAAAATGTGGGTGCGACGGCCGCCAGCCTGTTCGATATCGGCAACCCGGAGGTGGACTGGACCGCCATGGCTGCCAGCATGGGCGTACCCAGTGCCAGGGCCGAAACGCCACAGCAGCTGGCCACTCTGCTGGAGCGCAGCTATCGCGAGCCAGGTCCGTTCCTGATCCAGGCGCAGTGCTGAAAGCCGGTTCCGGATCGATGACAGGCGGGCTCAGTTGGGGATTTTCGCCAAAAATTGGCGATTATTCCCGGGCCCGGCGAGTCTTGCAATCGCAAGCCTTTGTTTTAAAACACTTTATTTGCTGGCACAAAATTCGCTTATAACCGGGTACCTATGACGGCAATACTGTCGACACCGGAAACACTTTACGGAAACCGTGCCCATGAAATTGCTCAACGCTCTGTTTACACTGCTCCTGCTGATACTGCTCGCCGTGTTCCTGCTGCCCGTGATCGGCGCCACTCTCGCATTGCTGGTAGCCGGCGGTATTTTCCTGATCTGGCTGCTGCCCATTCTGCTTATCATGGGATCCGAGCAGGCTACACGACTGGAAAAACTGTGCTGGATACTGGCTATACTGTTCCTGTCCTGGTTTGCCTGGATACTGTACGCGTTGCTTGGACCCGTGGTGCCCAAGCGACGTTACCGCTACTACGAAGATTATTATTGAACAGGTCAATCGGGATTGCGCAGCCAGCAACCGCTTTCTGCGCCAGACCATGACAAGCTGCCGCTCATGGTGATACCGTTGGCGCCATGACAACACCAGCCCCTGGCACTGATGCCTGGCTTGACCAGGTACAGGAAGACATCATTGATCCGGAACGTCCGATTATCGATGCGCACCACCATTTGTGGCGCAAGCGTTTCGGACGTGATTACCTGCTGGACGAGCACTGGCAGGATACCGCATCCGGCCACGCCATCAAGAAGACGGTTTTCATAGAGTGCCGCGCATTTTATTTGCGTGAAGGCGCCGAACATCTGCGACCCGCCGGCGAGACGGCTTACATCGGTGAACTGGCCGCGCAATCACTGCAGCAAAGCACGCATCCACCCATCGCAGGCATTGTGGCCCACGCAGACCTGACACTGGCCGGGCGTGCGCCAGAACTGTTTGACGAGCTGATGACCGCGCACGAAAAACACTGTATCGGCCTGTTCTGCGGCATCCGTCATGCCGGCGCACGTGATCCGCGCCCGGAGGATCTTTTGATTCCGGGCCAGGCACCCGCCTACCTTTACGGGCGTGAAGATTTCCGACAGGGTTTGAGAGCACTGGCAGCGCGCGGCCTTGTATACGATACCTGGCACTACCACCATCAGAATGTTGACTTCATTGATCTGGCTGAAGCGGTACCGGAAACCACAATGGTACTCGATCATTTCGGCACACCGCTTGGCGTAGGGATCTACCGTGGCGCCCGCGATGCAATATTCGAACAATGGAAAGACGATATCCGGCGCCTGTCCCGGTGCTCGAATGTCTATGCAAAACTGGGTGGACTGGCCATGCCCGACAACGGATTTGGTTGGGACAGGCGGGCAATGCCACCCACGTCGGACGAGTTTGTCGCCGCCCAGAGGCGCTATTACCTGCACACACTGGAGTGCTTCGGCCCCGAGCGTTGCATGTTCGAAAGCAACTTCCCCGTTGATCGCCTGTCGATTTCCTACCCGGTGCTCTGGAATGGATTCAAGAAAATGGTCGCCGACTTCAGCGAAGATGAAAAACATGCCCTGTTCTACGGGACAGCGGAACGGGTTTACGGACTGGATCGCTTGCCGGACTGATTGCGCAGTTTACCGTCCAGCCTCTTGATCACGGCACTGGCAGTGAGGATGATACGACCATTGGCACGCAAGGTTGCCCGCGTGAAGATCAGCGAACCGCCGCGGCGCGTCACCTCCCCCAGGCCTTCAACCACGTCCCCTGAAGCCGCGGGGCCGATGAATTCGTTGTTGCACGTGACCGTCACCACACTTTCCTGGGTCCCGCCCAGCGCCGCTATACAGAGGGTGTAATCTGCGAACATCATCAACACCCCGCCGTGCACAATGCCGTGTGCATTGCAGTTGTGTGGCTGTATACGGAAGCGCGTATGCGCCAGCTCATTGTCCATTCGGAAGAAGAACGGGCCGGTGTAGTCCTCGGCGCTGTCCCCCTGCCAATGATTGTAAGTATCCGGCAGGCCGTAATCCTCGGGGCGTGGCACGGCCTTCTGGACTTTGGCCGGGTTTCCGGCCGGGTCTCTGGTCTGATCTGTTGGCTTTTGCATCCGCCGGATTATGCCACATCAGTGCCTTGCCACAAAGCTCAGGGGTGAAAGGTCGCTGGCAGGTGCCGGACGCGGCGGGTGCTCAGTGGTTGGATGGCATCAGGGCTGAAACCACAATCCACCATGCGGGCGAATTCCTCCCCCATCCGCGCAGACGCGGACAACACCGCATCCCAGTACGCCAGTCGCTCGGCATCAGACAGCGTCTCGAAGTCCTTTCGATCAGGAATCTTGCCATAGGGCAGACTGGCAACAAATTCAGCTGAAGGCGCCACCAGCAACACATTATCGAAGTGTTGGGCACGAATGCGTCGCCACGGCGCCAGCTTGTCGAACCAACCAGGTGTGATGCCTGCATAAAAGTGTGGATACAGTACCAGACCGTCCACGTCACAAAACGGCAGGTCAAAGTGGTAATCGATAATGCCTCCGTCCCGGAACAGGCTGCCTCTCATCCCTGAAACATCGGTCACACCTTCCATGACAAGCGGAATGGAGCCGGTTGCCATCAGCGCTGCCTTGACATCATCTGCCTGTAATTCGCAGAAGCGCGTGGGCAGGTCATCCGGTTGCAGGACGCAGGCTTCGGGGTGGCGATTGTGGAAAACCACCCGCTCCAGAAACAGCGACAGGCTGCGCCTGCTGAACATATTGGCCAGACCACAGGCCGCCAGCCCGGCGGTCAGCAGGTGTCTGTGTTCTGAACGCAGCGGGCGACGCGCCCGGTTGGCCAGAATGTTCACATGCACCAGCGGATTGGCTGCGATTTCCTCCGCCCCGCTATCGCCAAGCACCCTGTCAAGCAATTGCCGGGCCTCACGGCTTACCTCGTGTCTGTCCGGCGACGCCGAATATGTCTGCTGAGAATAATACCGGGCAAGCAGGTCAAGGGCTGCAACCGGCTCCTTGCGAGCCAGGCAGGCAAGGCGCCAGGCCCCGGCGGAAGTCCCCATGGTAGCCAGCGGCGTTGTTCGCCCGGCAAAAAATTCGCCGAACAGGTAACGATCAAGACCGTATAACACAAACCACTTCGGACCACCGGAGGCACCGACGATCAGGCGAAAATCCTGCTGGTTCAGGCCAGATTCCCTCACATGCGCAAGCGCGCGAGGACCGGCCATCAGGGTAAGGGCTGACATACAGTAATCCCAAGCAAGCATCAGATAACAATCCAGCATGGCTGCGGCGCGCCTGATGCCGGTTTCACACAGCTGCAAGCTGCCTCCGGGGCCAAGGCTGAACATCAATGACCAGGCAGCACTTCATGATACACTGTCGCCCATGAAATACTCATTTTGTACTGGTGACGTGATGAAACAACAAAGCATGGCACGCAAGCTGGTTTTTCTGCTGAGCCTGTGTCTGATGATGATCGGCCACTCATCGTCCTGGGCGCAAGGCAGCAGTTCACGCAGCGCTTCCTCCAACGATACCGATCTGGCCATTCGCCATTACCAGCGCGGCAATACCTACAACAATCTTGGCCGCTACGAAGATGCGATTGAAGAGTACCGCCTCTCGGTGGCAGCGCACAGCGAGTTTCTGGATTCCTACCGCAATATGGGCAATATCTTCATGACACTCGAGCGCCCCGAAGAGGCGGTGCCCATGTATATCCGTTTCGTCAATCTCTACGACGGCCCGCCCGATACAGCGCTGCGTGCGGCGCTCACTAACATCGGCAACGAACTGCGTGCCATGGATCGCTATCAGGACGCCCTGGAATATGACCTGCGCGCGGTACAGGCAGACCGGGACAATCGCTCCCTGGTGTTTCTGCTCGGCAATGCCTACGAGAATCGGGGTTATCCGGAAAAAGCCGCACAGGTATACGAGAAGGCATTGGAATTGCATCCTACCGATGCTTTCTTTCATCGCACGCTGGGCCGCATGTATGACGAACAGGACGAACTGGAGAAGGCGCTGGAGCACTATCGGCGCGCGGCCGAAATTGACCTGAGCAGTGACTTTTACCGCCAGCTGGTGCGCGAAACCGAAGAGCGAATCCAATGGCGGCAGCAGGACAACAACTGAACGACCCGCATCCGGGAATCGTCTGGCGTCAGGGTCAGGCGTCGGGTACGCGCTGCGCTGCATCCATCAACGCAGCCACGGCCGCCTGTCGCTCCTCGGCGGACAGTGCTATCAGTGACACCACGGCCTCGTGGAACGAGGCCCACTCACGCCCCTGCTGTTCAAACAACACTTCAAACGCCGGAATCAGATCGTTGTATGACGCTACCGTTGCCAGCTGCGCATTGTTGAGCGGTCCGTTGAACCATCCCTGATAGGCATTGACACCCCAGGCCTGAACCAGCGAACCGTGCTCATCCCGCAGCGCCTGTTGCAATGCCGCCTTTTCGCCCCGCATCTGCTCTTCCGACAGATCTGACAGGTACAGTTCGGCAAAGGCGTCCCGGTACCGGATGACCAGCGACGTGAAGTCGGCATGGCGTTGCTGCTCAGCCAGTACCTGCTGGTAAAGCGCCGTGTCACCCTCTTCATCCAGCCAAAGACGCAAACCTTCACGCTCGACAAAACTGGCATAACTTTCGTTGAAGGTGGTATCACCAGGCAGATAGGCCCGCTGATGTGCAAGTTCATGAAACACCAACCCGGCCAACCGGTGAGGTGGACGATTCATCAGCGTACTGAACAGCGGATCAGCAAACCAGCCCAGAGTCGAGTAGGCATCCACGCCGCCCACATAGACATCAAAACCCTGCTCGGCCAACTGCCCCGCATAGGCCCTTGCACGATGCTCGGCAAAGTAACCACGATAGGCAACACAGCCGGCAATCGGAAAACACCAGGTCACCGGTACAGTGGAAAACTCAGGAGCAGCAAACACGTTCCACAACACGTGCTCACGGTCAAGGTCCACAAAACTTCGGTAACTGCCACCCGCATCCAGCGCCAGCCTGTGTTCGGCAAACTCCCGGGCGCGCAACACTGTCTCAAGCCGCTCGCGCTCCGGAGCCGCAAGTGAGTCGTCTGCCAGCAATCGCTCGATGGGTTGGCGTTGCAACAACAGGGACAATTGACCGCTGGCGGCGTGGGTGTAATAGGAAAGGCTGTCACATGCGCTGAGCAACAGGGCCAGTACTGCGACCGGAATGATTCGCAAGACCTGCACGAACATCATCTTGGTACAAGTTCGATTTCAAAGATGTGTGCCCAGAGTTTGCCGGTAACCAGCAGCCGCTCCTGGCCTTCGTCCCAGGCAATGCCGTTGAGTACCGCTTCATTGGCACTGCCGTGAATGCTGGTGTGATCAATCAATCCGCTCAGGTCAACAATGCCCGTCACGTCGCCTGACGCCGGATCAATACGCACAATATGGTCCTGCATCCAGACATTGGCCCAGACTTCACCATCTATCCACGCCAGCTCGTTGAGGTTGCGCACCGGCTGTCCGTCAGCCGTGACACGAACCCGGTGCTCCGCCACAAAGGTGTCCGGATCAATGAATTGCAGGTATTCGGTGCCATCGCTGAGAACCAGACGCGTGCCATTCCAGGCCAGACCCCAACCCTCACCCGGATGATAGTGAGTGGTCAGGGTCTCGAAGGTTTCCAGGTCATGAACAAACACCACATTGGAGCGCCATGTAAGCTGGTAGATGCGGTCATCAACAATGGCAACCCCTTCACCAAAATACTGATCGGCAAGTCTTCGACTCTGCAGAACCTCGCCGGATTCCAGATCGATACGTGAGAGCGTGGACCGTCCATGAAGACCGGTGCCTTCGTACAGGTATCCATCATGAAACTGTAAGCCCTGGGTGAACGCATCCGTGCGGTGTGGATAGGCAGTTACCACTCGATAGTCGTAAACAGGGATCCCGGCTGTGGCCGTCCCGTTGACCGCAGGGGCACAGGCCACCAGCAGCAGGCAAAGCACATAGAGCTTTCTGGTTAACACACCGGCTCCCATCTGATATAACTCGTGTCAGGCAGTTTATGGAGGAAGAAATACTATGGCAAGTGATTGTCTGTTCTGCAAGATTATAGCTGGTGACATCCCGTCAGAACGGGTGTACGCCGATGAGCATGTCTACGCCTTCCGTGATGTCAACCCGCAGGCGCCAACACATATCCTGGTCATTCCCCGTAAACACATCAGCAGTATCAACAAAGCCGATGAGGGAGATGAGGCCTTGCTTGGGAAATTGCTGCTATGCGGCCAGCGTATCGCAGCGCAGGAGGATCTGCAGGAAGCCGGATTCCGCTTTGTGATCAATACTGGCGAACATGGCGGACAGAGTGTCTTCCACATCCACTTGCATGTTATTGGTGGCCGCCAGTTGAGCTGGCCGCCCGGTTAAGCCAGTCGGGGTCAGACCTGTGCTTTTAACGCGGCCACACCCTCAGCAGTGGCCGGCACAACACCCTGCTCCGTGATCAGGCCGGTAACCAGGCGGGCAGGGGTGACATCAAAACCGGGGTTGCTGGCACGTGTCCCCTCTGGTGTGACCCGCACGGCAGTTAAGCTGCCGTCTTCTCCCAGCCCATGCACCAGGCAGATCTCATCGCCATCACGTTCCTCAATGGGAATTGCGGTCACGCCATCACGCAGGCTGAAATCTATTGTGGAAACCGGCAGCGCCACATAAAAGGGAATACCGTTGTCTGCCGCTGCAAGGGCCTTCAGGTAAGTACCAATTTTGTTACAGACATCGCCATCGGCGGTGGTCCGATCACTGCCCACGATACACAGGTCCACCTGGCCGTGTTGCATCAGATGACCACCGGCATTGTCGACGATCAGCGTGTGTGGCACCCCCATCTGACCAAGCTCCCAGACAGTAAGCGAGGCACCCTGACTGCGCGGGCGGGTTTCATCCACCCAGACATGCACTGGAATGCCGGCCTGATGGGCTTTGTAGATGGGCGCAAGCGCCGTACCCCACTGCGCAGTGGCTAACCAGCCGGCATTGCAATGGGTCAGGATATTGAGTCGTTCCGCGCCGGCTGCCTGTCGGGTTTTCCAGGTCGCTTCAAGCACGGCCAGCCCATGATCACCAATGGCGTTGCAGGCTGCGGCATCTTCCTCCAGCAGCAAGCGGGCAAAATCAAGAGCTGCCTGGGGCCGACCGCTCGCATCGCTCGTGCTTTCAAGGGTTCGGGCGGCGCGTTCCAGGGCCCAGTGCAGATTGACGGCGGTGGGCCGGGTAGCCAGCAGTTGCTGACAACCCGTTGCCAGGCTTGCACTGCGATCACGAAGTGCAAAGTACAGGCCGAACGCTGCCACGATGCCGATCAGCGGCGCGCCGCGAACCTGCATGTCGCTGATGGCACGACAGGCCTGCTGCAATGAGTTCACCGGTACAACGTCCAGCACATGCGGCAGGCGGGTCTGGTCAATGATCATCAACTGGTCCGACTGATCGTCAAACCATACTGTTCGCGTTACAGATGCTGTTGTCATGTGGTGGGAATCGACTCAGTGGGAGATGGCATGGGAGCCTCCATGTAGAACGGAAAACGCACCCGGCTCGGGTGCGTTTTCAGGGATGTCAGTGCTGACATCACACAGTTATCGCCCGTCTTTTTCCCGTCAGGGCTCAACTATTGATATGTCATAGATACCAGCCTGACGCGCCGAATCCATGATCAGCACCAGCGTGGACACGCTCGAGTTGTTGTGTGGCCGGATGATGACCGAGGCATCGGGGTTTTCCGCCTTCAGTCGGTCGATATTTGCCCGGACCTGGCTTTCTATGATGTTACGCGGCTCACCATTGAAGGTGATTTCGTTGTTTGCACTGAGCTCCACCAGGATATTGCGGTCTTCCATATCTTCCGGTGGCGGCTGATCATCGTTCTCGTTACTGGCAGCGTCAATGGCCTGCTCTGAGAGGAACGTGGCTGTCACTACGAAGAAAATCAGAAGAATGAACACCACGTCGAGCATGGGCGTGAGATCAATACCGCTGTCGTCTTTCTTTCTACCACCTGCCAGTCTTTTCATCTTGCCACCAACTCACTGATAAATACTTGAATTTTTTGGGTTATTTTCATTTTTTCCGGCTTTCTGTGTCTTGGGACAGGCATGCAATGGCTATCAAATACCAATCAAATACACAGTAAATCCGGGCCGGCACCACACCGACATTGACCCCAAGTATACCTGATATGGCTTGCGCCACAACAGGGGCCGACCCCGATCAACCAACTTTATTTCAGTGAATTCAGTGCAAAATCAATGATCGCATTGAGTTGCTTGGGTGCCTTGCCCTCGCGAGAGCTGACGCGAACCCCGTTCAGGGTGTTCATCAGCACATCGGCGGCCAGCTCGGCATTGACACCCTTGGCCAGGGTACCTGCTTTTTCTGCTTGCTTGGTGCGCGCCAGAAACGCCTTGCGGATATTGTTGTAGTAGCCACGCACTACCTTCTGCAAATCCTTGTCGTAATTGATGCTCTCGCAGAAAGAGTTGACCAGCAGGCAGCCCATGGCGCGTTTTTTGGCGCTGACACCCAGCACAGCAGTCTGGAAGTAGGCGGCAATGGCCGCCCAGGCATCAAGCTGATCGTTGTTCAGGGTGGCGTCCAGATCCTTTTGAACCAGGGCATCATAGTGCCCCAGGCAAGATCGGAAAAAAGTGTCCTTGTCTCCGAACGAATTATAGAGCGTACCCCGGTTGATACCCGTAGCATCCAACAGCTTCTGGACCGAGCTGGCCTCAAAGCCCTCACGCCAGAATTGCTCCATTGCATTGGTCAGTACGTCTTCGTAAACAAACTCAACAGGTCTTGCCATAACAGCTCACTTAACCTCGGATTTTCGTGGATTGACAAAAAGGCGCGCATTGTATTACAGAACAGACGTTATTACACCCAGTGATACAAAATAATACATTTCATCGCGTTTTTGTGAGCAAGCTCACTAAATTACAAAGTGTCAACAGGCTCAGGCGACCCCTGCATTTCAGGCACAAGGGGAATGGCGCCGTTAATCAGGAATTGACGTTCCAGCTTGGAAAACCCGATCAACAACAATCAGGCCACCGCGCCTGCAGACGTGAACAGCAGACCCACTGCCCCACCAATGACGGCACCCCAGACAACCAACCAACCGAGATGCTGCTGGATCATTTCCTGGACAATCTGCTTGACCAGCGCCGGGGTCAGCTCGGACAGACGACGCTCGACCAGGCGCTCGATATTGTCACAAAGCGTTTCCGAATCAAGCGCACCGGCTACGCCGGATTTGAGCTTCTCGCGCACAGCAGGTGAATCCATCACCTTGAGCAACTGTTCACGCATTCGCAGACTGAAAGGCTCGCGCAGGCCATTGATTGCTTCCTTGCCACCGAACATGCCCAGCATGTTTCCGAGTGAGGATTGCATGATACTCTCTGCCAACGCATCAAACGCTCTGTCGTAGTCGATATCCGCTACCAGTGCCTTGAGCTCACTTTCCAGCCGCGCCTCGACCTGCAGATCACTCTGCTCACGCCAGAAGCGCTCGATGGCTTCCCGGTTGAAGAACTGCTGCATGAGCATGCTGCGGATACCGGTCTTGAATGCCTCGAAATGCAGGGGAATGACGCCGGAGCCATAGAAACCGGGCACTCGCTCGAACAACATGTACACCGCCAGCCAGTTGGTGATACCGCCGGACAGCGCAAACAGACCGGTAATGAGCACCCAGGGGCGCCAGGGTTCAGGCAGCACCAGGCCAACAACCACCAGTGTCAGGGCCACCAGGTTGGTCAGCAGACTCTTGTTCATCATGCTTTGTGTCACTGCCTTGCTCAAAGTTGTCGGTGGGTAGCCACCGGCATTTTTCGGCGCAGCTCGTGCAAGGCATCCAGGTCCAGATCGGCGGTCACCACGCCTTCCCCTGTATCCAGCGACGCCAGCACCCGACCCCAGGGATCTATGATCATGGAGTGGCCCCAGGTCTCACGTTGCGCATTATGCCGCCCACCCTGATTCGGAGCCACCACGTAAACCTGATTTTCGATTGCACGCGCGCGCAGCAGCACTTCCCAGTGCGCTTCGCCGGTCACACGCGTAAATGCTGAGGGCACTGTCACCAGTTCCGCCCGCTGGGACAGCAGCCGGCGATACAGTTCGGGAAAACGCAGGTCGTAACAGATACTGAGCCCGACCGTGGCCACCGGCGTGTCCACAACCACCGCCTCGGTGCCGGGCTCAAATGACGTGGATTCGCTGTATTGTGACTGCGCATCCTCCACTTCCACGTCAAACAGATGAATCTTGTCGTAACGGCCAGCCAGGGAGCCGTCGGGGCCATAAACCAGCGAAGCCGGGCGCACACGACCATCAGTGACGCGGTTTTCACTGTCCCCCGGACGGCTGATCAGGGGGACAGTGCCACCTACCAGGTAAATGGCATGCTCACGGGCGAGCCCGGACAGAAGTGCCTGCAAAGGTGCACCTGACGCCCCTTCAATTTCCGCATGTCGGGTCAAGGGCCCACAATCCAGCACCGCAAAATTTTCCGGCAACACCACCAGTGAAGCGCCACGGGCAGCAGCTTCGGCGACCAGTCGCGCGGCTGCACCCATATTGTGTTCCACACTGGATGTGCTCACCATTTGCACAGCGGCTACGGTTTGTCCGGACATCGCTTCAGCTTCCCCCACTGAACACTTGATAGAGTCTGGGCTCCAGCTCGTCCCAGGGCCCCTGCAGAACATATTGTGCACTGGTCAGATTGTCCACCTGATCGCCAAATATGCGATCCAGCACAAACACACCAATGGCAACCTGCCAGTTGATGAGATTGTTCAGTACAGCCAGGCCACTGAGCCAGGGAATGTTTTCACTGACAGGCAGTGTCACGTACAGATTGCCATCAATGGACTCGTTGGGCAGATCAATCTGGCCACTGACCTGAAACAGGCTGGAGGGACCGATGATCTGCAGCCTGTCCTCAATGGTGACGACACCCTCATCAAGCTTCACGCTGCCCCGGATCTCATCATAGGCAAGCCCCTGGCGGACCAGGTCATCGCTGAATCTCAGACGACGGACCACGGCATCGAAGTTGATGATACTGATCAGTTTCAATGCATTGTTGGCAGCACCGGTACCCCGCAGGAACCGGCCATCACGAATGGACAGGTCCACGTCGCCACTCAGGCCCACAGCCGAGAAGTAACCGGGCGAGCCCTGCCAGTCCAGCCTGGCATCAAATACCGCCTCACGGCTTTCCAGGTTCGGCGCATAACCGTAGGCGCTCAGCACCTCCCCCAGATTGCCGGCACGAATGACCCCCGTCAGCTCGCTGTGATGGGAGTCCCCGTCATAGGCCCAGTAAAACCGGGCGGGTTCGTCCTCCCGGCCAATCTGCAAGCCCCTGGCATCCACTCTCAGTTCGTTGAATGCAGCACCACCGTCCTCCGGCTCCAGCGCGAACTGCCAACTGCCAAAATCGATGCCGCGCACAATCAGTGACGCCACCGTGGCGCGCATTGCCGGGAAGCGCCGTGGGTCAATATGCGCCAGCGGATCCACCCGAGGCATCACATATTCCACCGTTTCCAGCTCATCGAAAAGAATTTCCACCTCGCTGGCCACCACGTTGTTCCCGGCCTCATCTTCAGGCATATCAGGGGCTTCGCCTATGTGCAGTCGCTCGAAGCTGGCCTCGATCAGTTCGCCGCTGACATACGGCAGACGCACCTGACCCCGGATACCCTCGCTACGCACAGACAGCAGCCAATGCTCGGTGGCGGGGTCAAGCTGGATATTGACCGACTGCACAACTTCATCCAGCAGCAGCAATTCATCTATGGTGACATCCAGCTGCGACACAATTCCCTGTGGTATGGACACGTCTCCGGCATCGCTGCCGGCCTGGCCCTGCAAAAACGACATCCATTCCTGCGCGTCGAGTCGTGGTACCCGACCGACCACCTCAAGGCCCGGACGACGGGTATCAAAGCGGCGCACCCGCACGCCATCGGCAGGCGGAGTCAGAAACACCAGACCGCGATCAACACCATCTGCCGTGATGCGGGCGTTGACCGAGACAACATCACCCAGCCTGACTCTCAGGTCCTGCCGCCCGTCCTCGAACAGAATTCGCAAATCCAGCGGCAACTCCTGATCAACTGCCTTGTCCAGCGGCACCGGGAAACCAAAATCGACGCCTTCCAGGGAACTGCGCACGCTCAACTGTGGATGGCGCTGCTGCCCTTCTCCCTGTTGTGGCAGATCCAGACTGGCTGAATAGACAAATTCCCCCTCTGCCGTGGACAGCAGTGTTTCCAGAGCAGCCGGATTCATGGGCCAGCGCTGGAAGTCATCAACATCCATCCTGCCCAGGACCTCAACGCGGGTATCGTTCCCCTGCTGATCCTCTGCACCGGTTACCACGTTGACCATGACCGGGTTGCCAAACAAGGTACCGCCCAGGTCTTCGCTGGACAGGCCATGGCGGGCGTCAAAGACGAGCTGGCCCCGAACATCAGCGATGTCCAGGGCGTATTCGGGGATATGGATGGTATTGTCATCCAGCCCCAGGCGCAGATTGATCTGCGGACCGGCATCGGCCACACCGAACGGAATGGCAAGATCCAGCGCAAAATCCACATCGCCTTCGGTCTGCCAGTTGGAGAAATAGGCACCAAGACCCGCTGTTACCGGCGTGCTGGCCAGATACTGCAGCCCCTGCCCGGCCTGTCCGCGCCCCTGACCGCTGACGGTAAGCCAGCGACCCGGCCCGTCCGGGTTACCGCGCACGGCGGCCGTGGTTGCGGTGAAGCCGATCTCCATGGACTGACCATCGCTGACCAGTACATCAACCTCCTGATCATCCACCACCACATACCCATCCAGGGAGTCCAGCGTGGGCCATTCGGGATCAAACTGCAGCACACCGTCCTCAATACGGTAGAACATCTGTACCGTGCGCGATTGCGACGCAGCGCCAGCATGCACATGGCCACGGAACAGAAAACCACTGCCACCGCCCTCACCGCTGCGCACAGCCGAATCCACCCAACCCAGCACAGCCTGCGCACCTTGCGGGGCATTTGGCGCCATTGGCAGGTAGGTTGATTTTTGGGCCACGTCCGCCTCCAGCGCACCAACCAGCAATTCCAGTGTGATCTGCGCCGACTCACCCGGCGGCACATCGTACTCGGTGGCAAACTGGGCACGCCCGCTCAGAATGTCGGACTGGGCAACAATGACACTGCTGTCCACACGCAGTTTCAGGCCATCACTGGTGTCGGCCCGGAAATTGACCCGGCCATTGACGCGATCATACTGCCAGATGTCCGTGAACAGGTTTGGCAGATGAAGCATGACTTCGCTGGAATCGACCTCAACAAAACCCCGGGTCAAGGCAGTGGCGGAGGAGAAATCCAGCTCTGCGTAGCCGAATACGCCCCACACCGCGGGTGCCGCGCCCCTGGCATTGACCCTGACATTGTCAAGGTTGGTGGCCACCGAGAGCGTCTGCAGTTGCCCGCCATCAATATTGCCATCCAGGCGCAGATTTTCCAGGTGCCCACGCGGATTGAGTACCCGTAATTCATCCATGCCACGCGGTGGCAGCAACACCAGGTCCTGCAGCAGGCCGGATACCAGTCCTGCGTCCATTCGGGCAAGTGTGGCTGAAAACGTACCGTCCGAGGTCATCGATGCATACAGTTCGCTGTCAGTCCACCGACTGCTGCCACGCGTCATGCCAAGATCACTCAGCCACAACTGCCAGTGACCGCCATCCTGTCGAAGTGCCAGGTTCGCACGCAGATCGCTTACCGTGACGGCAGGTCCGGCCGTGCCTCCTTCTGATGCTACCGCGCGAAGGGTGGAGGGCTGGACATTGACATCTGCGCTGGTAATCCGGCCCTGGTCCAGACGCATCCATATCTGCGCGCTCACTGTAAGCTCACGAAGTGCCAGGTGCGCCGCCGCTGACCGGGCAAGAAACGGTGCCCAGTCATAGTCAGCCACATCAGCATGCAGATGACCACTCAAGTGCCGGAAATGATCACCATGAAAGTCTGCGGTCAGCACCAGGCCGGGCTCGGATTGCTCGGCAAAGGCCGCATCAAGCACCAGCAGATGACGTCCCTGCCGGCTCTGGAACTGCAGGTCAGCGTGATGAAAGCGGCGCTGCTCGCCGTTGGCGAACCGGAACTGGATGCTGGCATCGGTCAACTCCAGATGCCCAAGACCAGTGGCAATGTCAAAGACATCTTCCAGTCGTGCGTTGCCGGCGCCGGAGAATCCCGCAAGCCGCCAGGCACCCGTCTCATCCTCGTGCATTTCCAGCACAGGCTGGCTCAGCCGCGCACGGGCCACTATGGGGCGCAGCGCCAACAGGCTGGCCCGGGTTCCCAGAATCAACTCAAGATCATCGATGGCCAGCGACGCAACCTCCGCGTCACCGTCTGCGGGTGTGAGTGACAGCCGGTCTGCGCTGAGTACCGGATTGAAGCCGCGCATCTCCCCACGCAGGCCGGTAATGGAGGCCTGCATACCGGTCATTTCCGACAGCCTCTGCTCGACCTCAGCCCGGTAATCGCCGGCCATGGGCAGCAGAACACGGCCAGCCAGCACATAAGTGGCCAACAGCACGACGGCTGCCAGAAACACAGCGCACAGTTGCCTGAAAACAATACCGGCTATGGGATGGATCATAGTGACCTTTCAGTACAGCACCACATCGTACTGTTCCTGAGTATACATGGGTTCCACTTCGAATTTGATGGTCTTTCCGATCAGCTCCTCCAGATCGGCCAACGTGCTGGACTCTTCGTCCAGCAGCCGGTCGACCACAAGCTGGGACGCCATCACCAGCAATACATCATTCTCGTAGACCCGTGCCACACGCAGAATTTCACGAAAGATCTCGTAACAGATGGTTTCCGGTGTTTTCAGCCTGCCTCTTCCATCACACACCGGGCAGGGACTGCACAGCATCTGCCCCAGGCTTTCCCGGGTACGCTTGCGTGTCATCTCAACCAGGCCCAGCCCTGAGAGCCCGGACACGGCCGTGCGTGCATGATCCTTTTCCAGGGCCTTGCTCAGAGTGCGAACCACCTGCCGTTGATGCTCAGGATCCAGCATATCGATGAAATCGATGATGATGATGCCACCCAGGTTACGCACCCGAAGTTGGCGCGCAATGGCGGTGGCTGCCTCCAGATTGGTCTTGAGCACCGTTTCGGCATGATTCCGGCTCCCCAGATAGGCACCGGTATTGACATCAATGGTGGTCATGGCTTCCGTCTGATCGATAATCAGATCACCGCCGGATTTCAGTTTAACCTGCCGCCCCAGGGCCTTGTCGATCTCATCATCAATGCCATAAAGATCGAATATCGGCCGCTCGCCGGCATAGAATTCCACCGAGTGGGTGAATTCGGGAATGAAGTCCCGGATAAATTCGGTGATCTCCGTATACGCGGCGCGGGAATCGACGCGGATTTTTTCTACCGTGGGTGTTATCAGATCACGAACAGCCCGCAGATACAGCGGCAACTCTGTATATAGGGGCGCTACCGTATCCTGCCGGGCAATACGACGCTGCACTGCCTGCCAGAGGCGGCGAAGAAAGCGCACATCCTCCAGCAATTCGGTTTCAGCAACACCCTCTGCTGCGGTGCGGATGATGAAACCACCCTCTTCCAGCATGCCTTCCTGTTCAAGACAACCAGTCAACAATGCCAGGAGACGTTCCCGCTCAGCTTCATTTTCAAGGCGCTGCGAGATACCGATATGACGATTTCGTGGCAGGTAAACCAGATTGCGTGATGGCAAGGTCAGGTGCGTGGTCAGCCTGGCGCCCTTGCTGCCGATGGGGTCCTTGGCTACCTGCACCACCACATTCTGTCCATCCCGCAACAGTTCATGAATCGGCAGCGGTGCCTCTGTGCGCACCTCGTAACCATCGGTGCCTACCTGCGAGATATCCGAGTTGTGGATAAATGCCGCACGTGCCTGGCCGATATCAACAAATGCTGCCTCCATGCCGGGCATCACGCGCACCACCTTGCCAAGGTAGATGTCACCGACATGCCCCTGCTTGCTGTGACGTTCGATGTAGAGTTCCTGCAACAGACCGTTTTCCAGCAAGGCCAGGCGGATCTCCATGGGTGTGCAGTTGATCAGTATCTCTTCGCTCACCGCGCACCTCCTTCACAGACCTGCAGCCCTGTTGTCACACCGAACTGTCGCAGCAGGGCGGCGGTTTCAAATACCGGTAAGCCAACGATACCGGTATAGCTGCCTTCAATGCCTGCCACAAACACCGCCCCCAGCCCCTGGATGGCATAGGCCCCCGCCTTGCCCAACGGCTCCCCGGTGCGCCAGTATGCCAGCATTTCAGCATCTGTCAGTTCCCGGAAACTGACCTTCGAGCAGGACAGCGCCTGCGCCATCTCCTGCCCACGGCACACTGCCACTGCAGAGATCACCTGATGCACCTGGCCCGACAGCAGGCCCAGCATACGCAGCGCATCCCGCTCATCAACCGGCTTTCCCAACACAACTTCATCGACCACCACCGAGGTGTCGGCGCCCAACACCACCGGTATCCCGACACCGGCACTGTTATCGGTGCCGGCAGGCTGGGCGAGACGCCGGGCTATCGCTTGCGCCTTCTCTTGTGCCATACGCTGTACGTAAGCTATCGGCGATTCACCCGGGACACGGGTTTCGTTGATGTCTGCCGGCTCTGTGCGAAAGTGGACACCTATCTGAGCCAACAATTCGCGGCGTCGCGGCGAAGCCGAGGCAAGCACCAGGGGAGCGGGGGCATTCAGAGAACCAGACATGCGACCACCAGCGGCTCAGCGCACATCAAACGCGCGCCGCAGTTGGCGCAGGAACACAAACATCCAGGGCCAGACGAAAGCGCTTGATACGGCACCGAGAAGAAACAGCATTGAGCCCGGATCGGTCTGATCGACGCCAACCTTGACCCAATAGACGAGTAGCATGTGCACACCGACCAGTGCCAACACCAGCACACTTTGCTGCAGAAAGGAAAACATGCGCAGCCGCTGGTGCAGGCTGAGCGTGATATAGGCAATGATTGCCAGCGACATGGCATTCAGCCCGAGCATGGAACCTTCCAGGATATCCAGAAACAGCCCGATACACCAGGCACTGCCGATACCCACACGATACGGCAAAGCCATTATCCAGTAGATCAACACAATAGCCAGCCACTGCGGTCGGTAGTAAAGCGCCCAGTCCGGGAACGGCACAATGGCCAGCAGATAGGCCACCAGAAAGCTGAGAACGATGATCCAGCGTGCATTGGGATTTGGCTGCATGGTGTCAGGGCTCCATTTCCACGTCAGCGGCGTCGGCGGGCACATCGTCCATTGTGAGGATGGGCAACTCTGCAAACGGCGACATTGGAATGTCATCCGTTACCACCATGACGTGACGGGTCCTGTCCACCTGTGCCAGCGGACGTGCCCGAATGATGGCAAACGGCTGGCCCGGATCGTGCCGTACATCACTGACTTCTGCCACTGGGTAGCCTTTCGGAAAGCGCTGACCCAGGCCCGAGCTCACCAGCAGGTCACCGGCAACAATATCCGCCGTGTCAGGCACAAACTCCAGCTCCAGTCCGGTGGATGTGCGACTGCCCCGGGCAATGGCTCGTTCGCCATTACGATTGACCTGCACCGGGGTACCGTGGCGGGAATCGATGATCAGCAGCACCCAGCTGGTAAACGGCAAGACTTCGACCACCTGCCCCATGATGCCATGGGCATCCAGCACTGCCTGGCCTTCCTCGATGCCGTTGTGGGCGCCACGGTTGATCAGCACGCGGCGGGATCCCGGATCATTGGACACATTGATGATTTCGGCAGTCATGACCTGACCCTGGACATCCCGGGAGGCTTCCTGCAGTTCGCGTAGCAGTGTGTTTTCCGTGGTCAGGCTGGCGAGCAGTTGCAACTCACGCTGGGCGAACAGCAGCTGCTGGCGCAGTTCGGCGTTTTCCTCGATCAGATCCCGGTGCGAAACAAACACATCATCGATCCAGAATGAGGCGCGAGTGGGAATATCTGCAACCCAGTAGACCGGGGTGGTCAGATAGGCAAGGGCAAAACGGACACGATCCAGATAGTCGTAACGATTATCGGCAAACATGACTGCTACCGAGAGCGCCACAAAAGCGGCCACCCGGTATTCCAGGGAAACACCTTTGATGAACAGGGTCTTGATGGTACAACCTCGTTATGCCGGGTCTGTCAATCCAGTTCGGGTACGCCCGGGTTATTCCAGACTCAGGGCGTACAGGTCATTGCTGTCCATCATCTCCATGGCTTTGCCGCCGCCTCGGGCGACACAGGTCAACGGATCGTCGGCCACAATCACCGGCAAACCGGTTTCCTCCGACAGCAGTTTATCCAGATCCTTCAGCAGCGCCCCACCACCGGTCAGCACCATGCCATTTTCGGCTATATCCGAGGCCAGTTCAGGCGGAGACTGCTCAAGGGCACTTTTGACCGCCTGGACGATGGCCGACAGCGACTCCTGCAAGGCCTCCAGTATTTCATCGCTGTTCAACGTGAAACTTCTCGGCACACCTTCCGCCAGATTGCGGCCACGCACGTCAATTTCTCTCAGTACTCCTTCAGACCGGTAGGCACAACCGATTTCTTTCTTGATTCGCTCGGCTGTTGCGTCGCCGATAAGACTGCCATAGTTGCGACGCACATGCGTCACGATGGCTTCGTCAAAGCGGTCTCCACCAATACGAACCGACTCTGCATAAACCACACCATTCAGTGAAATGATGGCGATTTCAGTGGTACCACCACCAATATCCACCACCATGGAGCCGTTGGCCTGATCTACCGGCAGGCCAGCGCCGATAGCTGCCGCCATGGGTTCCTCGATCAGACGCACCTCGCGTGCGCCGGCGCTGACCACCGATTCCCGGATGGCACGACGCTCGACCTGGGTGGATTTGCACGGCACACAGACCAGCACGCGCGGGCTGGGCGGAAAGAAACTGGTCTCGTGCACCTTGCTGATGAAGTGCTGCAGCATTTTCTCGGTGACCTGGAAGTCTGCAATCACACCATCCTTGAGCGGCCGGATGGCAGTGATGTCGCCAGGCGTTCGGCCCAGCATACGTTTGGCATCGGCGCCAACCGCAGTCACGGTCTTCTGGCCATTGTGGTTGCGTATGGCAACCACAGAGGGCTCATTCAGGACAATACCCTCGCCACGCACATAGATCAGCGTGTTGGCGGTACCCAGATCTATGGCCAGATCGTTGGAAAACATTCCCCGTATTTTCTTGAACATCGACTTTCTTATTCCTCAACTACTTCTTCAGGGTGGCTGTGGCAACCCGAGCCTCTGACTTCTGCTGCTGTACGTGGTCATGTGCCGGACAGGAAAATCCGGAATAACATCCACGCCTGCCCCGCCCATAATGCCCGAGGTTCAGTACAGCAAATCTTCGGAGAACGTTTGAAATCCCGGTGGGAACCGATGAACAAACCGGCCGGATCGGGCGGCACCTGCAAACTGTTGCCCAAAACCGGTCATAATCCCGTATAATCACGGCTCTCCAGCGAATAGATACGCACTCTAACAATGCACGATAAATTGGGCAAGTATCATTTTTGCCGTCGCCTTTTTGCAAGTGGCACAATCGCAACCCCGACAAACTTCAGGGAGCCCTTTAATGGCTTTGGACAACAAAGAAGTGGAAAAAATCGCACATCTTGCGCGATTGCAGATCAGTGAACAGGACAGCCAGGAAGTCACCCGCCGCATTGGCGATATTCTTGGCCTGATCGACCAGATGCAGAGCGTGGACACCAGCACTGTCCGGCCGCTGTCCCACCCCTTTGATGCAAGCCAGCGTCTGCGCGAAGACATTGTCACCGAGTCCGATCAGCGCGAAGCGTTGCAGCGCATCGCACCGGCCACCGAAGATGGCCTGTATCTGGTGCCCAAGGTCATCGAATAATATGCAGCCGCGCGCGGCGTCAGCCGGCAGGGGCTCAACCAGATACTGATTCAGACATCCATTCAGACACCCATTCAGACATCGCAAAGGCCACAACCGCATGTTAAGCAAAACCGCCGCCGAACTGGCAGCTGCTCTGGAGCGCCGCGAGATCTCCAGCGTGGAACTGACAGGGGAATACCTCACCCGTATCAAGGCACTGAACCCGGTGCTCAACGCCTACGTCACCCTGACGGAAGAGCAGGCCCTTGCCCAGGCCAGGGCGGCGGATCAGCGCCGCATTGATGGCAAAGCCGGACCACTGACCGGCATTCCGTTGGCGCACAAGGATATTTTCTGCACCCGTGGCATTCGGACCAGTTGCGGTTCGAGAATGCTGGAAAACTTCATCTCACCCTACGACGCCACAGTCACCGAGCGTTTCGAACAGGCCGGCGCAGTCACACTTGGCAAAACCAATATGGACGAATTTGCCATGGGTTCGTCAAACGAAACCAGCTACTTCGGCCCGGTGCGCAATCCCTGGGACAGGCAGCGGGTACCGGGTGGTTCCTCTGGCGGTTCAGCTGCCGCAGTGGCTGCCGACCTTTGTGCCATGTCTACCGGCACCGACACCGGCGGCTCGATCCGTCAACCCGCCTCCTTCTGTGGAGTCACTGGTTTCAAACCCGGCTACGGCCGCGTGTCACGATTCGGCATGATCGCCTTTGCCTCCAGCCTGGATCAGGCCGGACCCATCTGCAAAAGTGCCGAGGATGCCGCACTGATGATGAACGTGATGGCAGGCGGCGACCCGAGAGACTCAACCTGCCTGGATCTGCCTGCCGAGGATTTTACTGCTCAACTGCGGCAACCACTTGAAGGTCTGCGCATCGGCGTGCCCAAACAACACTTTGCCGAAGGCCTGGCGGCTGGTGTGGAAGCTGCGATCCAGGAAGCTTTCCGGGTCTACGAGAAACTCGGTGCCACCCTGGTGGATATTGATCTGCCGCACAACCATCTGTCTGTGCCGGCCTACTATGTGATCGCTCCGGCCGAGGCATCGGCCAATCTTTCCCGCTACGACGGCGTGCGCTACGGTCACCGCTGCGAAAATCCGATGAACCTGGAAGACATGTACAAACGCTCGCGCAGTGAAGGTTTCGGCGACGAGGTCAAGCGCCGGATCCTGGTCGGCACCTATGCCCTGTCAGCCGGTTACTACGACGCCTACTATCTGAAGGCGCAGAAAATCCGGCGGCTGATCAAGCAGGACTTTGACCGTGCTTTCGAGCAGGTAGACGTGATCATGGGGCCCACCAGCCCTCACTGTGCCTTCCGGATCGGAGAGAAGAACGATGATCCGGTCACCATGTACCTTGAGGACATCTACACCATCGCGGTCAACCTGGCAGGTCTGCCCGGCATCTCCATACCGGCCGGCCAGCATGAAGGGCTGCCAACAGGATTGCAGATCGTCGGTTCAGATCTGGCCGAAGCACGCATTCTCAACGTGGCACATCAGTTCCAGTGCAACACTGACTGGCACAAACAGCGACCGGAGATCTGAAATGAGTTGGGAAACCGTCATCGGGCTGGAAGTGCACGTACAACTGGCCACCAAAAGCAAACTGTTTTCCGGCAGCAGCACCGCCTTTGGTGCCGCGCCGAACACCCAGGCAAACATCTATGACCTGGCACTGCCCGGCACTTTGCCGGTGCTCAACGGCGCGGCTCTGCGAATGGCAGTACTGTTCGGGCTGTCAGTAGACGCAGAGATCGGGAAATATTCCGTTTTTGACCGGAAGAACTACTTCTACCCGGACCTGCCAAAGGGTTATCAGGTCAGCCAGCTTGACCACCCGACTGTTGGCAAGGGGTCGCTCACCATCACGCTGGAAGACGGCAGTGAAAAAGTCATCGGCATCACACGGGCACACATGGAAGAGGACGCCGGCAAGTCGCTGCACGAAGACTACCATGGTCAAAGCGGCATCGACCTGAACAGGGCAGGCACACCACTGCTTGAAATTGTATCGGAGCCGGATCTTCGCAGCGCCAAGGAAGCGGTGGCTTACCTGAAGAAACTGCATTCGATTGTACTGTATCTCGGCATCTCCGACGGCAACATGGCACAAGGCTCCATGCGCTGTGACGCCAATGTATCAGTTCGTCGCAAGGGCGACACCGAGCTTGGTACTCGCACGGAAATCAAGAACATCAACTCTTTCCGCTTTGTGGAGAAAGCCATCAACCATGAGGTGGAACGTCAGATCGAGCTGATTGAGGACGGCGCACGTGTTGTGCAGGAAACCCGGCTCTACGATGCAGATCGCAATGAAACCCGTTCCATGCGAAGCAAGGAAGTGGCCAACGACTACCGCTACTTCCCGGAACCGGATCTGCTGCCTGTGATCATAGATGACGCCTATATCGACGCTGTCAGAAAGACACTGCCGGAGCTGCCTGACCCCAAGAAACTGCGCTTTGTTGAACAATATGGCCTCAGCGCGTACGATGCCGGCGTTCTGGCAAGTGATCGGCAACTGGCCGACTATTTTGAAACCGTCACCAGTCGTTGCAATGATGCCAAGCTGTCAGCCAACTGGGTCACCGTGGATTTGCTGGCCGTGTTGAACAAACGGGGCGTGGGAATCGCAGAGTCCCCGGTCCGTGCTGAGCAGCTTGGTGACCTGATCACAAGAATCAAGGACAACACCATTTCAGGGAAAATCGCCAAGACCGTATTTGAACATATGGTAGAAACCGGCGGTGAGGTGGACAGCATCATCGAACAGAAGGGCTTGAAGCAGGTAACCGACACCGGCGCCATCGAGAAGATGATCGATGAGGTGATCGCCGCCAATCCCGAGCAGGTACAACAGTACCGCGAAGGCAAGGACAAGGTATTCGGCTTTTTTGTCGGCCAGTGCATGAAAGCATCAAAAGGCAAGGCCAATCCAGCACAGGTCAATGCGCTGCTGAAACAGAAACTTCAGGGATAAGATCAGGACACAGACCGACTTATGGCAACAGAAACCAAAAAATCCGGCAAGGACAGAATCCAGCCGGCAACCCGCAATGAACAATGGAGTGACGAGCGTATCAAGACGTTTCTGTCACTGGAGCCGCCCGAGGGCGTGCCCGCGGATTATCACATCCTGGTCAAGGCATATCGCGGCATGCTGCCGGAAATGTTCGAGCGCTTTGTGGTGTTTTTCGTGGAGGATGGACGCGACGTCAACAGCCGTCTTCCCGACGGCAGTACCGTGCTGGATCATCTCAGTCGCCACCGTCGCGCCGGGCCCTACATTGCGGCGCTGGAAAACGCCGGCGCGGTGCGCGGTGGTTCCGGGAACTGAGCCGCCAGAAGGATACCGGGCAAACCGGCATCAGCGCCGGGGGCGCGACGATGCCCCCTTGGGACGTGCACCACTGCGTCCACCGGGGCGGGCAGCAGGCTTGAAACGTGAGGCTCTGGTGAAAGCCGGTGGCTCGACGAGCAGGCTCTCATCAGGATGCACACAGGGCAGCTTCATGCCCAGTTTTTCCTCAATGGCCGGCAGCAGGAAAGAGTCTTCTTCACAGGCAAAGCTGATGGAGATGCCCAACGCGCTTCCGCGTCCGGTGCGCCCGATCCGGTGCACGTAATCATCGGACTCTTCCGGCAGTGTGTAGTTGATCACGTGGGTCACACTGTCAATATGTAATCCCCGTCCCGCCACATCGGTGGCTACCAGCACGCGCAGCTGACCGTCCCTGAAAGCCTCCAGGGTCTGAACCCGTTTGTTCTGCGCCACCTCGCCAGACAACATGCCGCAGTCAATGCCATTACGATAGAGATTGTCAGCCAGCTTGCGTACCTGATCGCGACGATTGCTGAAGACAATCACCTTGCTGGCGGCATCGGTGGAAACTATATTGTACAGCAGCTTGTATTTGTCATCGGTGGTGACCAGATAGACAATCTGTTCAACCGAGTCGGTGGCCACTTTTTCCGGTTCCACCTGTACGATCAGCGGATCCATCGCCCAGCGCCCGGCAAGCTCCATGATCTCGGGAGTAAAAGTGGCACTGAACAGCAGCGTCTGGCGACATTCCTTGTCCGGTGCGCGGCCAACAATACGACGCACCTGCGGAATGAATCCCATGTCCAGCATACGGTCGGCTTCATCAATAACCAGGTGTTCAATCAGGCCCAGATAGATGTGTTCACTCTGCACAAAATCAAGCAGCCGCCCCGGCGTGGCCACCACAATGTCAACCGGCCGGCTGTTAACCGCACGTAGCTGCTTCTGGTAGTCTTCACCGCCAACCAGGGTAACGGTGTGCAGATCGGTGTATTTGCCAAGGTCACGGGCGTCGTTGGCAATCTGAATGGCCAGCTCACGTGTTGGTGCAATAATCAGGCCTCGAGGCTCGCCCACATATCGCTGTTCGCTGACAGGGTTTTTCAGCATATCGTTGATCAGGGTGATCAGGAATGCTGCTGTCTTGCCGGTGCCGGTCTGGGCGCGACCGGTCATGTCATGCCCTTCAAGGGTGTACTTCAGGCTCTGCGCCTGGATGGGTGTGCAATAGGCAAAACCAAGGTCAGCGATGGCACGCTGCAGGGGTTCCACCAGATCGAATCGGGAAAAAGGCACCTTGTCCTGTGCAGCCTTGTCCTGTGCAGCCTTGTCCTGTGCAACTTCGCCGTGCCCTGCCTTGTGCTCAGCCTCTTCCGCAGGGACCCCTTGAGTGTCCTGGCTGGTGTCCTGGCTGGTGTCCTGGCCAGTGTCCTGATTAGTGTCCTGATCTTGCATAATTCTCTCTCATAGGAAGGCGCAGGCATCATATCGCCGACCTGCAGTAACATCAATACTGCCCATCACGGCAAATCTGGCTGCTTCATGGGCTGAGCGGACTACCACACACCTTGCAGGTCGGGTCACGTCGCAGCTTGAGATCACGCCAGCGCATGCTCATCGCATCCAGCAGCAGCAACCTGCCAGCCAGGCTGCGACCGACGCCGGCGAGCAGTTTGATTGCCTCCATGGCCTGGACCGCACCTATGATACCGACCAGCGGCGCCATCACGCCGTTTCGGGTGCAGCTCATGTCCTCGTTGTCGCCGTTGCCGTACAGGCATTGATAACACGGGCTTTGTGGATCACGCGGATCGAACACACTGACCTGGCCTTCCATGCGGATGGCGGCACCGGAGACCAGGGGTATTCGCTCGTTGACACACACACGATTGATGGCAAATCGCGTGCCGAAATTGTCACTGGCGTCAATGACAAGGTCCACATTGCCAGCCATCAGTTCAGTCATGGCGGTCTCGTCCAGTCGCGCGTTGATTGGCACCACGTCAACATCGCTGTTCATGCCCAGCAGGCGCCGCTGGGCCGAGATGACCTTGGCGGTGCCCACATCACTCTCACCGTGCAGAATCTGGCGCTGCAGGTTGCTCAGATCCACCACATCATCATCGGCGATGATCAGTTTGCCCACGCCGGCAGCAGCCAGGTACAGCGCCACCGGGCTACCCAGGCCACCGGCCCCGAGCACCAGCACAGTGGAAGCCAGCAGTCGCTGCTGCCCTGCCACATCCAGCTGCGGCAACATGATCTGCCGGCTGTAGCGCAGTAACTGTTCGTCATGCATCCGTCTGCTCCGATTTGCTGTCAACGCCACACCATTGAGCCATACTGACCCGCTCGTGACCGGCCAGGTCGCGGACTGTGACGACGTCACTGTAACCCATGCCACCGAGTATTGCCCGTACCGCGGCGCCCTGGTCATGGCCATGCTCCAGTAGCAGATGACCGCCGCTGACCAGGTGGCTTCGCGCCTCGCAAGCCAACACTCGAATGTCCGCAAGCCCGGTATCGTCAGACACCAGCGCCATGCGCGGTTCGTGCACCAACGCCCCCTGGTGCAGATGCGGGTCTTGTGGATCTATATAGGGCGGATTGCTCACCACCAGATCAAAACAGGCGCCCGGTTCAATGGCATCGAACCAGCTGCCCAGGGCAAAACTGACATTGGACAGGGCCAGACGTTGAGCGTTGTCCCGGGCCACGGCCAGCGCACCGTCACTGGCATCGGTGGCCAGTACAGACCACATCGGTCGTTCAGCGGCCAGCGCCAGCGCCACGGCGCCACTGCCCGTACCCATATCCACAACACGCGCCGCTCCTTCAGGACCAAGACGCAAGGCCTGTTCGACCAGCAGTTCGGTTTCAGGGCGCGGAATCAGCACCGCTGGCGTGACCCGCAGTTCCAGTGTCCAGAACGCCTGTTGCCCGACCAGATAAGCCACTGGCTGGCCCTGGACCCGACGGGCAAGCAGTTGATGGAAACGCGCCAGTGTTGCCTCCTCAATCACCTGCTCCGGCCAACTGTATAGCCAGGCGCGCGGGCGCTGCAACACGTGAGCCAGCAACACCTCGGCATCCAGCGCCGGTGTTGCAGTCACCGACACCAGTCGGGCGGCGCTGGCCAGGGCCTGCCGGACGGTAGTGCTCATGCTGCCAGCTCGGCCAGCAGGTCTGCCTGGTGCTCCCGGATAAGAGGGTCAATGACCGCGCCCAGTTCACCGGCCATGATTTCTGTCAATTTGTACAGGGTCAGATTGATGCGGTGATCAGTAATACGTCCCTGCGGAAAATTGTAGGTACGTATCCGCTCTGACCGGTCGCCGCTGCCAACCAGTTTGCGCCGCGTATCCGACTGCTCTTTCTGTGCCGCACTGCGGTTGATGTCGTTGAGACGGGCCAGCAGCAGTGACATCGCTCTCGCTCTGTTCTTGTGCTGGGAGCGCTCATCCTGACACTCAACCACCACACCGGACGGCAGGTGGGTAATACGAATTGCGGAATCCGTCTTGTTGACATGCTGGCCCCCGGCGCCGCTGGCACGAAAGGTGTCAATACGCAGCTCCGCCTTGTTCACGGTCACTTCCTGTTGCTCGTCCGGTACCGGCAGAATCGCCACAGTGCATGCCGAGGTATGGATGCGCCCCTGGGTTTCGGTTTCCGGCACCCGCTGAACCCGATGCGCACCGGACTCGAACTTCAGGTGACCGTAGACCTGGCGCCCTTCAATACGGGCAATGATTTCCTTGTAACCCCCGTGTTCACCGGGACGCTCACTCAACACCTCGACCCGCCAACCCTGCGTCTCGGCATAACGGCTGTACATACGAAACAGGTCGCCGGCAAAAATCGCTGCCTCGTCGCCTCCGGTGCCAGCTCGCACTTCAAGAAACACATCGCAGGCATCGTTCTCATCCCTGGGCAACAGCAGCAACTGTAACTGCTCTTCCAGCTCAGGCAGCTCGTCGCTCACCCGCCTTGCCTCGTCCTCCGCCATTGCCCTCATGTCGGCGTCGCTGTCCTGAAGCATTTCTCTCGCCTCGGCAAGCGCCTGGGTTGCCTGACGGTACCGGTTGAACGCGGCTACTACGGGCCCAAGCTCGGAAAATTCGCGTGACAGGTCACGAAAACGGTCCTGTTCGGCAATGACCTCCGCATCACTCAACAGGCCTTCAATTTCCTGGTAACGGTCAGCAAGATTGTCCAGTTTCTCAAGCATGGAGGCTTTCATGGCTGCCCACCCTCATCCAGCTCAAACAGCTCACGGGTCAATCGCACCAGATCATCGCGCCCTTCGGCACTGGCCTTTTTCATCTGCACACTCGGGGCATGGATCAGTTTGTTGGTCAGTCCACGAGACAGGCTCTCCAGCACATCAGCTGCTGGCACCCCTTTTTCCAGCGCCCGGCGTGCCTTTTCCACCTCCAGCTGGCGGAGTGACTCAGCCTTGTCCCGGAACGCACGCAGTGAGGCTACGGCGTTCAGTGCGCGCACCCGCCGGATATACTCCTCCACGCCCCGCTCTATTATGTCGGTTGCCTGCGCGGCCGCCTCGGCGCGACTCTTCACCGAATCCTCGATGACGTCACGAATGTCGTCAATACTGTAAAGATAGGCGTCACTGATGTCGCCCACCTCAGGCTCGATGTCCCTGGGCACTGCCAGATCCACCAGCAATATGGGTTTGTGCTTTCGCTTGCGGATGGCTCGCTCCACTGCGCCCTTGCCCAACAAGGGCAACTGGCTGTTGGTGGAGGACACGACGATGTCAGCCTGTTCCAGGCGCTGGGGGATATCCGAGAGCAGAACAGCGTCAGCGCCGAATTTGTCGCCGAGTTTGACAGCGTTTTCCAGCGTCCTGTTGGCCACCACCAGGTTCTTTACACCTTTATCAGTAAGGTGCCGGGCCACCAGCTCAATGGTATGTCCGGCACCAATGAGCAATGCACTGAGACTGCCCAGATCGGAAAAGATCTGCTCGGCCAGGGTGACGGCCGCATAGGCCACCGATACCGGGTTTTCGCCAATTGCAGTGTCTGTGCGGACCTGCTTGGCGATGGTGAAGGCTTCCTGGAATGCCTTGCCCAATTGCGCCCTGGCCGAGCCCAGCTCCCTGGCAACCGCGTAAGCCGATTTGATCTGGCCAAGAATCTGGGGCTCCCCCAGAACCATGGAGTCCAGACCACAGGCCACGCGCATCAGGTGACGGATGACGTCATCACGCCAGTGGAAGTAGCTGGACTTGCCCAGGGACTCGAAATCAAGCTGATGATAGTCGCTGAGCCAGCGCAGCAACTTCTCCTGCTGGCGTTGCAGCATGGCCGGATCCAGCTCGGCATCGGGGTTGTCCGCATCCGCCTGGTCCATTCGCAGATCAACATACAGCTCGGTGCGATTGCAGGTGGAGACAATGACAACCTCCTCCACCTGCTCGAGCCCGGCTACACCCTTCATGGCGTCTGCCATCTTCTCGGGCGGAAAAGCAACCTGCTCTCGCAGGTCGACTGATGCCGTATTGTGGTTGATTCCAAGGAGTACAAGCGCCATACAGAGCCTTGCCAGAAAAAATGCGCTATCTTACCGGAAAATGTTCGGGTTTTCCCCAATTCAGAAGTGACCCGGATGACCAGGGCAATAAACTTGCTACAATGCCCGGTCAGTGTATTGTATGCCGGGACACCGGCACATGGCACGCCAGCAATGACATACACCATTGCGGTGATTGCGCAAACAGTAGTAGACCTGACGGCGGAAACAGCCAATACATGAAACCAGTTGCAGTCACTTTTGCAGTCACTTTGACCCGAATTATCGCGATTGTTGTGCTGCTTGGCGCATGCACAAGCATGGAGCAGGCGCAGGAACCTGCTGGTGAGGCGCCGGATGGCGGCGGCATCGGTGCAGTGCTCACGCCAATCCCTGCGCCGGCGCCAGGTCCCGAGCGTTACGGCAACTTTACCCGTGACCAGCTTACCGACATCATTCTGAACGAGCTGGGCGGTCAGCGTGGCGAGCTGCAGCGCTCGGCACGCAATTATCACGAACTGGCCCGCCAGACCGGTGACACCGGCATCATTGCCCGCGCAGCAGAGTTTGCCGCCGCTGCCGGCCACGAAGAAGCCACCATTGAACTGGCGAGTCTTTGGCTGGAGCGCGAGCCAGGCCAACTGGATCCCCATCTGATGCTCGGCTATCAGTACCTGGATCAGGGCGAACTGGCTCGTGGACTTGAGCATCTGGCCTCGGCCATTGCGCTGGGTGGCCGAGTGGACTTCACTGCAGTCACCGCGCGCAGCCACACCCTGACACGGCAGCAGCACACACACTTGAGACAACGCCTGGAGCAGCTGCTGGTTCAATTCCCGCATGAACCGTCGCTGCACTACGCGGTAGCCCAGGTCCAGGACCAGGCCGGGGACAGCGCACGGGCCAGCGCCACACTGGATGATGCCATTGATCGTTTTGGTGATACCGCACGCTCGCGCATACTGCGCGCCCAGATCATGCAGAATCTTGGCGATCATGAAGGCGCCCTGCAGGTTCTGGCCCAGGGTGTGGACCGGTTTCCCGAACACCGCCTGCTGCGTTACAACTATGCCCAGATTCTGGTGCAGACCAATCGGCTGGAACGTGCCCGCGCGCAGTTCAACGAACTGATGCGCCGTCGCCCCGAGGACCTTGAGACGCTGTATTCGCTGGCACTGCTCAATCTGGAGCTGAATCGACTCGACGAGGCCGGCCAACAGCTGCAGGCCCTGCTCGACAACCAGCATCGACACAATGAAGCACGCTTCTATCAGGGATACCGGGCAGAACTGCTCGATGCGCCCGATGACACAGTGCTGGCATGGTACCGGCAGGTCGAACCGGGTTCCGGTGCATTCCTCGCGGCTCAGCGGCAGATCATGCGCATCTATGCGGAAAGTGCCCGTTTTGAAGACGCCAGCGCCTATACCCGAAGCTTTACTGAACAGGATCCACAGCTTGCACCGGCCTTTGCCACCCTGGAAGCCGAAGCCATGGCCAATGCCGGTCATCTTGAGCAAGCATCCCGGGTGCTGGACGGCGCACTGGAACGGCACCCCGACAATGTGGATCTGCTGTTCGCCAGAACATTGCTCAATGATCAACTGGAAGACTTCCGCCAGGTGGAATCCGACCTGCGCCATATTCTTGAGCTGGAACCAGACAGCGCCCGCGCCCTGAACCACCTGGGTTACACCCTGACACTGCACACCGATCGCTTTGAAGAAGCTCTGGACCTGATCGAGCGCGCCATTGTGCTGGCCCCGGACGATCCGGCCATCATGGACAGTCTGGGCTGGGTACAGTACAAACTGGGCATGCACGAAGAAGCGCTGGTGAACCTGGCCAGGGCCTACGAGGCTTTCCCTGACCACGAAGTTGCTGCCCATCTGGGCGAAGTGCTCTGGGTCATGGGTGAACAGGACGCCGCCCTGGAAATCTGGCGCCAGGCTCTGGAACAGAATCCGGACAGCGAGCACGTGCTGGAGACCATGGAGCGCCTGGTACCATGACCTCAGCCCGCACTGCGCTGACACTGCTCAGCGTCGCGCTGATGATCAGTGCCTGTACTCCGCTGCGGATGGAAGCGCCGGTGAATCCGGACTGGGAGCAGCGGCGGCAGGTGCTGGCGGCGCTGGATGACTGGGAGTTCACCGGCAGCATCAGCGTGCGCGACGAACAGAAATCCCACACCTCACGCATCCGCTGGCGCCAGCAACGTGAGGATTACCGCATCAACCTGTGGGGCACATTCAATGTTGGCGCCACTGAAATCTCCGGTGGGCCGGATCTTGTGCGCATCAGCCGTCAGGGCGAGGAAGTGGTGACTGACTCTGCCGAACAGCTGATCTATGATGAGCTGGGTTACGAACTACCGGTTTCCCATCTCAACTACTGGCTCAAGGGCATCCCGGCACCAGACAGCCCGTCAGAGTCCGAGTTCGGTGAAAACAATCAGCTTACCCATCTGCACCAGTCCGGCTGGCAGATCGAGTACATGGCATACAGCAACTACGGCACCGAAACCCTGCCCGTGCGTATTCGTATGATCAAGAACCCGCTGCGAGTTGACCTGCTCCGGCTGAACTGGACCCTGATCACCGACACTTGATGAGCACTGAAACAGCCTTGAACTCCGAAACAGCCTTGAGCTCTGAAGCAGCCTGGTTCTCACCGGCAAAAATCAATCTCTTCCTGCATGTGCTGGCCCGCCGACCGGACGGTTATCACGAGCTGCAGACCCTGTTCCAGCTGCTGGATTACGGCGATGTCCTGCACATCCACCCGCGCCAGGACCAACAGCTCCGATTGCGCTGCAACCGTCATGAGCTGGAAACATCGGATAACCTGGTGCTGGCCGCTGCGCGCAGCCTGCAGGCTGCCACCGGCACCAGCGCCGGCGCCGACATCGAACTGATAAAGCGGCTGCCAAGCGGTGCCGGCCTGGGCGGTGGCAGTTCGAATGCGGCCACCACCCTGCGCGCATTGAATCATCTCTGGCAGACAGGGCTGGGCCCAGATGCGCTGGCGCAGCTGGGCAAATCCCTGGGTGCTGATGTGCCGGTCTTTGTCTACGGCAATACCGCCTGGGGAGAGGGCATTGGTGAAAAGCTCACACCAATGCCCTTGGCCGAGCGCTGGTATGTGGTCCTGACCCCGCAAGTGCAGGTCAGTACTGGTGAGATTTTTTCTCATCGGGAATTGACACGCAACGAATCTGCCATCAAAATGCACGGCTTTCTGACAGGGCACTCCCGCAATGATTGTGAGGCGCTTGTCCGTCGGCTTTATCCGCAGGTAGACGCTGCATTGAATTGGCTGGGCCAATGGGCCCCGCCACGCATGACCGGCACCGGCGCCAGCGTATTCGCAGGTTTTGACCACGAAACGCAGGCCCGGGAAGTGCTGGAACGGTTGCCGGACAATGATCACGGGCGTCTGAAAGGCATCAGTGGTTTTGTTGCCAGAGGCATCAACCACTACCCGTGACGGGCATGCAATCTGCGTCGGAACTGCGTATAATACGGTTCACTTTTGGGGTGTCGCCAAGTGGTAAGGCACAAGGTTTTGATCCTTGCATTCGTTGGTTCGAATCCAGCCACCCCAGCCAAACCAGGTGGGTGCCTGCCCAAGGTCAGGCACCCACGCTCTGCGGCCCCGGTGCAGTTCTGCAGATGCCGACTCGGATAACCCCCTGATCCGCGGATGGGCTCCAAAATCAAGACAAGACCCAACACAAAAATCAAGCTGGCAACGCAGAAGGCGTTCAGGAAAAAGGCGCAGTCTTCCTCGGCGCGGCTGGAACAAGGTATAGATTCAATGGCAAACAATCTGATGGTGTTCACCGGTAACGCCAACCCCGAACTCGCTGACAAGATCGCCCGACACATTGGCATCCCACTGGGTTCGGCGGACATCGGCAAGTTCAGCGATGGAGAGATTGCTGTCGAGATAAAGGAAAACGTCCGCGGCAAGGACGTGTTCATCATTCAGTCCACGTGCGCACCAACCAATGATAGCCTGATGGAACTGTTGCTGACCGCAGACGCCATCCACCGGGCCTCGGCCAATCGCATCACTGCAGTGATTCCCTATTTCGGGTACGCACGCCAGGACAGACGGGTACGCTCGGCGCGCGTCGCCATCAGCGCCAAGGTGGTGGCCGACATGATCTCTGCAGTAGGCGTGAACCGGGTGCTGACAGTGGATCTGCACGCCGAACAGATACAGGGTTTTTTCAATATCCCTGTGGATAACGTCTACGGCTCGCCAGTGTTGACTGACGATATCGAGCGGCAGAACTACCAGAATCTGACCGTGGTATCCCCCGATGTGGGCGGTGTGGTTCGCGCCAGGGCGGTAGCCAAACAGCTGAACGTGGACCTGGCGATCATCGACAAACGTCGCCCACAGGCCAATGAAGCACAGATCATGCACATTATCGGTGAGGTCAAGGGCCGGACCTGCCTGATCGTTGACGACATGGTGGATACTGCCGGCACTCTGTGCAAGGCTGCCAGCGCACTGAAAGAGCATGGCGCCCGCGAGGTGATCGCGTACTGTACCCACCCTGTGCTGTCCGGCAAGGCCTTGGACAACATCAAGAATTCCGAGCTGGATTCACTGGTGGTGACAGACACCATTCCACTGTCGGCCGAAGCGCGCGACTGCAGCCGTATCCGTCAGCTCAGCATGGCAAAACTGCTCGCCGAGTCCATCCGTCGGGTGAGCAACGAAGAATCCATCAGCGCAATGTTCGACAACACGTAACAGGCGCTGACGGCAACGCTGTCCGCATACCGCGGACGTACTGAAACACCACTGCCGGCTCTGGTCGCGGAGCCTGCAGTGGTTTTGTTATTGGAGAAAACTGAAATGTCCAATGAATTCGAAATACATGCAAAGGCCAGAGCCGATCAGGGCAAGGGTGCGAGCCGCCGCCTGCGTCGCCTGGCCGGTGAAATACCGGCAATTGTCTACGGCGGCAAGAAAGCACCGCAGCCAATAACCATTTCCCACAAGGATCTGAGCAAGGCACTGGAAAACGAAGCCTTTTTCTCGCACATCATCACGCTGGTGATTGACGGCAAGAAAGAAAAGGCAGTAATCAAGGATCTGCAGCGCCACCCGGCCAAACCTTTCCTGGTCCATGCCGATTTCCAGCGCGTCAGCGCCAAACAGGCCATTCACGTTCGAGTGCCGATCCACTTCCTGAACGAAGACAACTGTAAAGGTGTCAAGTTACGCGGCGGCAGCATCATCAGCAACATGAACGAACTGGAAGTTGTCTGCCTGCCTGGCGATCTGCCCGAGTACCTGGAACTGGACCTGGCCGACCTGGATGTTGGTCAAACCCTGCACATCACCGACATCAAACTGCCCAAGGGCGTCGAAAGTGTAGACCTGCAACACGGCGAAGACGCTGACCACGCTGTGGTGACTGTCAAGGCACCACGCGTTGTGACGGAAGAAGACAGCGATGCGCCGGAAGAAACCCCGGACGTGCCGACAGCACAGGACGAGGCTGACGACCAGGACGAAGCTGACAAGAAAGACTGAGACAGCTGAACGACTGCCCCGGTCACATTGGCCGGGGCTTCCTCTCAATCGGATGCGTCAGCCATGCAGCAGCACCCACTGAAGCTCATCGTCGGACTGGGCAACCCGGGCCCGCAATACCAGATGAATCGACACAATGCCGGCGCCTGGTATCTGGACGCGCTGTGTCGTGCATTTGGGGGCGAACTGCGTCCCGAAGCCCGGTTTTTCGGCGAAACAGCCCGCATCACCATCGGCGGTACCGATCTTCGCCTGCTGTTTCCAACCACCTATATGAACCGAAGCGGCCAGTCCGTTGGGGCACTTTGCCGGTATTTCGACATCGAACCGGAAAACATGCTGGTGGCTTATGACGAAATCGACTTCCCTCCGGGCACCAGCCGCCTCAAGTTCGGCGGTGGCCATGGGGGTCACAACGGCATGCGTGACATCATTCAGGTTCTGGGTGGCAATCGGGACTTTTATCGCTTGCGCATCGGTGTTGGTCACCCCGGTAACAAGGCCCAGGTAGCCAACTATGTACTGAGCAATCCCCCTGCCTCTGAGGCCGGACTGATTGAAGACAATATTGATGACGCGGTGCGAGTGACCGCCGACTGTGTGGCAGGCAGATGGCAACAGGCCATGCTCAACTTTCACAGCAGCGACAACAGTGCCGCTGACAAAACCGATCAACCCTGATTTCTGGATTCAAGAGGCTGGACTGTTATGGGATTCAAGTGTGGTATCGTGGGGCTGCCCAATGTCGGCAAATCCACCCTGTTCAATGCCCTGACCAAGGCAGGAATCGCTGCCGAGAACTTCCCGTTCTGCACCATCGAACCCAACTCAGGCATGGTGCCCATGCCTGACCCGAGGCTCAATGCGTTGGCGGACATTGTCAAGCCACAGAAAGTCATCCCCACCACCATGGAGTTTGTTGACATCGCCGGACTGGTGGCAGGGGCGTCCAAGGGTGAAGGCCTGGGCAACAAGTTCCTGGCCAATATCCGCGAGACCGATGCCATTGCCCATGTTGTGCGTTGTTTCGAGGACAGCAATATTGTGCATGTCTCCGACAGAATCAGTCCACGTTCCGATATTGAAACCATCAACACCGAGCTGGCCCTGGCCGATCTGGAAACGGTTGAAAAAGGCATCAACCGGCTGACCCGTGTGGCCAAGGGTGGCGACAAGGATGCTGTGCGTCAGATGGCCCTGTTCGAGAGAGTCCGCGCCCATCTGGACGAAGGCAAACCAGCTCGCAGCATGGATCTGGGCAAGGAAGAACGGGCCGATCTGTATTCCCTGCACCTGCTCACCGGCAAGCCCACCATGTATATCGCCAACGTGGACGAAAATGGATTCGAGAACAATCGCATGCTGGACGAAGTGGCGAAAATCGCTGCCGAGGAAGGCGCTGTCATTGTGCCGATCTGCAACAAACTGGAATCGGAAATTGCCGAGCTCGAAGACGACGAGAAAACCGAATTCCTGCAGGATCTGGGGATGGATGAGCCTGGCCTTGATCGCGTGATTCGTGCCGGTTACAGCCTGCTGGGCCTGCAAACCTATTTTACCGCCGGTGAGAAGGAGGTGCGTGCCTGGACCGTGCGCATTGGGGCCACCGCGCCCCAGGCTGCCGGCGTGATCCATACCGACTTCGAGCGCGGTTTTATCCGGGCCGAAGTGATCGCTTACGATGACTTTGTTGCCAACAATGGCGAGCAGGGTGCCAAGGAAGCTGGCAAGTGGCGACTGGAAGGAAAGGAGTACATTGTGAAGGACGGGGATGTCATTCACTTCCGGTTCAACGTCTGACGGTCAGGCTCAAGCCACCTCCACCCGATTGCGTCCGGCGCGCTTGCCGCGATACAGCGCTTCATCCACGCGCCGGATAGCATCCTCGATCCCTTCATCAGCGGCCTGCACTTCTGTGATGGCAAAAGTTGCCGTCAGTTTCAGTCGATCACCGTTGTGCAGAAACGGCGTCTGCTCCAGCGCCCGGCGCAGTCGCTCAACCACCTGTGCCGCTTCTTCAGGCGCAGTATCCGGCAACAACAGAATAAACTCCTCACCTCCGAAACGACCCAACACATCGGTCTGGCGGAGTGGGCTCTGCAGCACCTTGGCCACGTGTTTCAATACCTGATCACCACAATCGTGACCCAGTGAATCATTGATACGCTTGAAATGATCCAGATCCACAATGCCTACCATGAGCGGTGTCTGCATGCGCCGGCAGCGCTCGCGTTCGCGTCGGTACAGGTCCTCATACTGGCGCCGGTTGAGCAGGCCGGTCAGCGGATCAGTGTTTGCCTGCCGCTGAAGCTCGACCAACAAGGTAAAGGCATGTCGTCGGGAGAGCTGCAAGCGATGCGCAGCCACAAATCCGGTCAACGTCGGCATGACCAGTACCGGTAACAGGGTGGCCAGCTGTAAATCAACTTCCGGATCCGGATGAATCGCCAGACTGAGCAGTGTACCAAGGATACCCACAAGGGCAGCCAATGTGGTCAACACCACCCGACCGGGAATGACAACGAACATGGTGATCAGCAGGAACATGATGACACTGATGTTCAGCACCACAATATCCGGGCGCAGGTGGAATATCACAAAGAACATCGGAAAACCTGTGATCATCAGTATCGTCACAGGCCAACCGTTAGTCGCCCAGGACGGGCGCCTGACCACCCACCAGGCCAGGGCGAACAGCAAAGCGGCCTGCACCACACGCAGCCCCAACAGCAGGTAGAAGCCCGGTGTCGGCCCCATGTCCTCCAGATCCGGCAGTGCAAACAGCAACAACAAAGATGCCCAGACCACAAGACTGATTCGCAGGTGCCGGGCGGTTTCGTCAGCAATATGTCGTCGATACGCCTGTTCAGTGGCAGGGTCTGAGAATTCCGCTCGCCACATTGAAATAGCGTACGCCGGGTCCGATGCCGGTTTCTGCAAAGCAATATCCTGTTGTCATTATGAGAACAGCATACTGATTGTAATCAAATTGGCAAGCCGCCTTTGCCCTTGACAAGTGGGTCGGAAATCGCCAGAATTCGCATCCTTTAAAAGGCATGTGGCTATGTAGCTCAGCTGGTTAGAGCACAGCATTCATAATGCTGGGGTCGGTGGTTCAAGTCCACCCATAGCTACCACTTGCCTTCCTCCCCTGCGAGTCCCCCGACGTACCCCGTGCGCCAGTTGCGCGCCGACTGTCATCACCCCGTCACACACGTCACCCACAATCTGCGATTGATTTTTCAACGCGTTTCCAGGGGGAAAACTCATGCCCAACCTGTCATCGATTCGCCGACGTGCGTCGGTTCTGGGGTTCTATGTCCTGTCGGTTGTTCTGTGTGTGCCGATGGCCTCTGCCCAGAATACGCTGGTACCACCCGGGGAGTCCCGCTACCACCCGACAATTTTCCCTGACCGCATTGTGCTGGTGCCGACCCAGGCGCCGGAACACAGCCAGAGTGTGAACTGGCGAACAGACACATCGGTCACAGAGGCCGTCGCCGAAATCGCACTGGCCACCGACACACCGGGCCTGCATCTGCATTCCCGCACAATCCGTGGAAATACCCAACCCCTGGAAACCGAAAATGGTCTGGCTCATCATCACAATGCCACCTTTACCGGACTGGAACCGGACACGCTGTACGCCTATCGTGTGATCGGTGGCAACACCTGGAGTGAATGGTTCCAGTTCCGCACCGCCAGCCAAGGATTTGCGCCACATACGGCCATCTATTTTGGTGATGCACAGAACGCGGTCAAATCCCATTTCTCCCGGGTTATCCGCGAAGCCTACAGCAGTGCGCCGCGCGCACAAATGATGATTCACGCCGGCGATCTGGTCAATTCACGCGCTGGCCGTGATGATGACGAATGGGGTGAGTGGTTCGAGGCTGGCGGTTGGGTCAACAGCATGATCAACAATTTTGTCGCCGTCGGCAATCATGAGTATCACAGCCAGCCCAATGGTCCGCGTACACTGGCACCGCAGGTGCCGGTGCAATTTGCCACGCCGAACAATGGCCCGGTGCCGCTGCAGGCCACCGTCTATTACACCGATTACCAAGGGGTTCGGTATGTGGCGCTCGATTCCATGGAAGCACTGCAGGATGAAAGTCTGGCACGCCTCCAGGCCGAATGGCTGGACCAAATTCTGGCCGACAATCCCAATCGCTGGACTGTGGTATCACATCACCATCCGATGTTCTCGGTGTCACTGGGGCGTGACAATCCTGCCCTGCGCGAGCACTGGCAACCGGTGTACGAGCGCCACGGTGTAAACCTGGTGCTGCAAGGCCACGACCACACCTACGGACGCGGGCAGAACGTGCCCACGGGTGCAACCGGGCAACTGTCAGACGCCGGCCCCATGTACGTGGTCTCCGTTGCCGGACCCAAAATGTATCTTGTTACCGAAACCGCACAGGAAACCATGGATCGCGTGGGCGAGGACACCCAGCTGTTTCAGTTGATCGAGTTCAAAGAGGACCGGATAGTCTACGAAGCGCGCACGGTTACCGGCACCCTTTATGACGCCTTTGACATAGAACGCGACAGCAACGGCAACACGCGAGTCATCGACCGGAATCCGGGCGGCAACCACAATCTGTGCGGCAACCCTGATCCGCCCCGTGAGACCCGCTGCTGGAATGGTGACGACTTCATCAGTCACGACTGAGACAAGTGCCATAACCCGGGGCAGCTGCGCTGGACAGGGTCCAGCGCAGCCTGCATAATGCCCGCCCCATGCATGAAAACAAAACCGTAACCAAACCCAAGAAGCGCGGCGGATTCCTCGGCAATCTGGCGTTCAACATCATCATCCCGGTACTGATTCTTACTCGGTTCGCCGGCGAGGATTCGCTTGGTCCCACCTGGAGCATTATTATCGCTCTGGCCTTTCCCATCTGTTATGGGGTATGGGACCTGCACCAATCCGGCAAGATAAATCCGTTTTCGGTGCTGGGCGTGATCAGTGTATTGCTCACCGGTGGCATCAGTCTGCTGCAGCTTGATCCGCAGTATCTGGCCATCAAGGAAGCGGCCATACCCGGCATCATAGGGATTGCTGTTCTGGTCAGCCAACGGACCCGGTATCCACTGGTCAAGATGCTGATACTGAATGCACAGATCATCCGTACCAAAGCACTGTACCAGGCGCTTGAGGATCGGGGCAACGCAGAGCTGTTCGAGCGCCGACTGGCGCAGGCCTCCCTGATAGTGACCGGCTCGTTCTTTCTGTCCTCGGCACTGAACTACGTTCTCACCCGCACCATTGTGGTCAGCTCCCCCGGCACCCAGGCTTTCAGCGAAGAACTCGGGCGCATGACGGCACTGAGCTACCCGGTGATTGTTGTGCCCAGCATGATCGTGCTGCTGTTTGCCATCTGGTTTGTGTTCTCCCGTATCAGCAAACTGACCGGCCAGAAACTCGAGTCATTCCTGGTTGATCCTGACAACGCCGAGTAGGCGCTACTTATATCCCTGCCCATCCGTACCGCAGCACCCCGGGAAGCTCCGATATTGACCTGAATCAAAACGACCGGTCGAAAACATCATAGAATCGGGTCTGTCACTTGTTGTCGGAGGAATCAGCGCATGAAAACGTTACGCGTTCTGGCAATTGCTGCGGGCGGACTCCTTCTGTCCTCACCGGCCTGGTCACAGTCACCCGTGGAAGGTATCTACCACTCACCGGCCGGGGAGAACGGCCGCGGCAGTTGTCGGCTGGAAGTCAAAAGCATGGGGCGCTCGCCGCGGTACGGCGACGAGCTCTTCAGCCTGAGCTCATCAGGTGAAGGTGCCTGTGAATGGACAGCCATAGGCCTGTCCCGCAACTTCTTCATCACTGCGGGGCAAGTCACCAGCGGCGGCCATAGCGGACTGATTACACTGCGATGGCCATTCGGTCCCGGTGGGTCGCGTCTGGAAATGCAGGCTTTTGACGACAAGGGTGCGCTGCGCCTGAGCGAAACCTTCGAGCGCGAACTGAAATGATCAGGACGGGTTGACGGCATCGCGTGGGAACACCACCAGGTGATCCATCTCGATCCGGATACCGATATCACTGTCCCGGGCATGAGCGTGGTGGCTGGGCACCAGGCTCATGATCTGGGCGCCGCTGTCCAACGCCAGGGTGTACATGAACTCGGCACCGCGGAAGGCCTTCTCGACCACACGGGCGGTAAACGGACTGTCATCGTCATGGATCACGTCATCCGGACGGATCAACACAGACACTGATTGCCCGGCGTCAAATCCATGCAGGTGCTCACCCTGCAGAACGCCCAGTTCGGTCTTGACACTCCGCGCGTCACTGATCTCGCCCGGCAGGAACACACCTTCGCCCACAAAATCTGCCACAAAAGCCGATGCCGGTTCGTGGTACAGCTCAAACGCCGTGCTCCACTGCAGCAGCTTCCCGGCCCTGATGACACCAATTTCGTCTGCCATGGCAAAGGCTTCGTATTGATTGTGGCTGACCAGAACGGCTGTAATACCGTCCGCTTTCAGCACCTGGCGAATCTCGCGCGCGATGTTCTCGCGCAGCTCCACATCCAGACTGGCAAACGGTTCATCCAGTAGCAGGATACGCGGCCTCGGTGCCATGGCCCGTGCGATGGCAACGCGTTGCTGCTGCCCCCCGGACAGGCGGTGCGGCCAGGCATCAAGCAGGTCCCCGATTTTCAGCATGGCGCTCAGCTCCTGGACCCGCTCCCTGCGCTGTTCACGTGTCAAGGCGGCCAGGCCGAAGGCAATATTGTCGCGGACCGTCAGATGCGGAAACAGGGCGTAGTCCTGGAACACCATACCAACCAGACGTTTTTCTACCGGTGTATTGGTTCGTGCATCACTGACGCGCCAGCCGTCGATCCACACTTCACCCGTTTCGGGTTGTTCGAAACCGGCGATGGTGCGCAGCAGTGTCGTCTTGCCACAACCGCTGGGACCGAGCAGGCAACCAATGTCGCCGGCATCAAGCTCAATACTGATATCGCTCAGGACCGGTGTGCCACCAAGGGAAACAGCAACATTTTTCAGCTCAAGCGCCTTTGACATGAATGGCTCCAACCTGGTTGACGGCAACAGGTGTCGTCATGGCCTCACGGGGCGCAGGCCGCTTGTGGCCGGGCCGGGACCGGGAAATACTGAGGCTCAGGATAATAACAGGAATGATTCCCACCAGTACAATCAGCAACGCAGGCAAAGCGGCTTCTGCAAGACGCTCCTGATTGGCCAGTTCGTAGGCGCGAATAGCCAGTGTATTAAAATTGAAAGGACGCAGAATCAGTGTCGCCGGCAGCTCCTTCAGCACATCCACAAACACCAGCAGCGCGGCAGTCAGCAGACTGCCGCGCAGCAGCGGCATGTGCACCCTGCGCAGTATCTGCGGCGAACTCAGACCCATGGATCGCCCGGCATCGTCCATGCTTGGCCGGATCTTGCTCAGGCCGGCGTCCACGGTGTTCATGGCAACCGGCAGGAAGCGCACCACATAGGCAAAAACCACAGCAACCAATGTACCACTGAGCAGCAACCCAGACGACACATTCATGTTGTCGCGCAACCAACTGTCCAGGGTATTGTCAAACCAGGCGAAGGGAATCAACACACCAACAGCGATCACAGTACCAGGGATGGCATAACCCAGACCGAGTACCCGGAAAAGGCTGCGAACCAGCACGGTTGGCTGCAGACGCTTGACGTAGGTGATCACCAGCCCAAGGCCCAGTGCGATACTGGCTGCAATGCCTGCCAGTTTCAGGCTGTTCAGCATCAGGCCGACAAACGCGCTGTGATCGGTGATTGACCAGCTTTGTATGGCCCAGCTCACCAGCTGCAGCAGTGGTATGAAGAAACCGGCAATCAGTGGCAGGGCACAAACCGTGGCCGCCATTGACGCACGTGCTCCGCGAAGGCGCGGCGGTCTCAGGCTGCTGTATCGGGTGCTGGTGTGATGGTAACGGGCCCGGTTTCGTGACCACTGTTCGGTCACCACCAGAACAAGAATGAAAATCATCAGCAGCGCAGAAAGCTGCGCGGCGGCCGTGGCGCTGCCCATGCCGAACCAGGTCCGGAAGATGCCGGTGGTGAAACTCGGGACCCCAAAAAACTGCACAGTGCCGTAATCGGCCAGGGTTTCCATCAGCACCAGTGCCAGGCCGGCTACAATCGCGGGGCGGGCCAGCGGCAGGGCCACACGGCGAAAGGCCCGGAACGAGCCCGCGCCAAGGGTTCGGGACACTTCCAGCACACAAACGGACTGCTCCAGAAATGCCATGCGTGACAACAGATAGACGTACGGATAGAGCACCAGCGACAGCATGGCTATGGCGCCACCCATGGAGCGGATTTCAGGGAACCAGTATTCCCCAAAGCTCAGACCAAACCAGTCCCGAATGGCAAACTGGATCGGTCCCATGACATCGAGCATACCCGCGTAGGCATAGGCAATGATGTAGGCCGGCATGGCCAGCGGCAACACCAGCGCCCACTCCAGAATCCTGCTACCGGGAAACCGGGTCATGGTGACCAGCCAGGCCGGCACCACACCCAACAGCAGAACAGATACACCCACTCCCACCATAAGCGTGAGCGAGCCGCTGATATAGTCGAAAAGAACCGTGTCCCGCAGGTGTTGCCAGACACCCCCCGAATCACCACCGATGGAGGCCAGTACCGTCAGCACCGGGATACTGATCAGCAGACAGAGCAGCAGAATTCCTGCTGTCCCGGCGCTCATGCGCATGCAATCATCTCCAGCCGGCCCTGTCCATCAGACGAACGGCCTCAGCGTTGTAGGTGCCCAGATCCTCCAGAGCAACGTCCTCGCCCCGGAAATCTCCCCACGCTGACAGAATGGCGCTGGTCTTTATTCCTTCGCGTACCGGATACTCGTTATTGGCTTCGGCGTACCAGGTCTGCGCCTCTTCAAGCACCAGAAATTCCAGCAGCTGCCGCGCCGCATCGGCATTGGGCGCTGTACGCGTCAGGCCGGCGCCACTGGCGTTGACATGGACACCACCACCATCCTGATCGGGCCAGAACAGTCCGACACTTTCCGCCGTGCGACGATCCCGAGCCACCGGTGACTGCATCATGCCGGCCAGGTAGTAGGTGTTCACAATTGCCACATCACACTGACCCGCAGCCACAGCGCTGATCTGGTCTCGATCCCCGCCCTGCGGAGAACGGGCAAAATTGGCCACCAGCCCGCGGGCCCAGGTTTCTGTGGCATCCACACCCTGACGGCTGATCATGGCCGCCACCATGGACTGATTGTAGATATTGGAAGAGGATCGGACGCAGATTCGGCCGCGCCACTGGGGTTCGGTCAGCGCAGCATAGGAGGACAACTCATCGGCCGACACACGGTTTCGGTTGTAGACCAGCACCCGGGCGCGCAGGGACATGGCATACCAGTAGCCATCCGGATCACGATACCGCTCGGGCACCGCATCGGTCAGTATGTCAGAATGAACCGGCTGCAGCAGTTCCAGCTCACGGGCGCGATGCAGTCGCCCTACATCCACGGTCAGCAGAATATCGGCAGGCGAGTTGCGACCTTCCAGCTCCAGTCGGGTGATCAGTTCATCAGCGCCGCCAGTGACAAGATTCACCCGAATGCCTGTCTGCTCGGTAAAGCGGTCCAGAATCGGCTTGATCAGGTTTTCCTGTCGGGCCGAATACACATTGACCTCATCTGCATGAAGAACGGGGGTCAGGGCCAACATCAATAACGTGATCAGAAATCTGCGCATCAGTACAGCTCCGGGGGCTCTGGTGGATTGCCTCAATGTCGCAAATGATAATTGATCTCATTTGCATTTGCAATTCCCACTCACCCGGAAAGCGCCATTTCAAGGCGTTTTTCAACGCGCCTCTGCGGCATCCGCCTCCGCCCGTCGCGCACCGACCAGAATACCTGGCAAACCGTAATTGCCCTCATGACAGGCATACTCGTAGATCCGCTCATCCGTGGCATTGAAGCTCATCTCGCCGTGCCAGCGTTGCGTGTAATAAACCGGGTCGTCCACCGTGAACTCATACAGTATCTGGTCATCGGAGTAACGTGTGAAGCGCTCGATGACCACACCCTCCCTTGACAGGTTGACCGAGCCACTCTGCGCCTGCTGAGGATGCATATGGCGGGTTTCCACCACCAGAGTGTCGTCCTCCCATCTGCCCACCGAATCTCCCAGCCAGCGCTGCCAGCTTTCCGGGCGATGCTTCCCGTCGATGGGAATGATCCGCGCATCCTGATTCATTTCCACCATGATCATCAGATAGTCATCAATCTGCACAATACGGTAATTATTGTTGTACAGCACATTCAGCATCGGCGGTCCGCCGGTTCCACCAAAGCCGATCAGGCAACGCTCACCCAATGAGCGACCTTCCGGACCATCATTGTTCACCCACTGCGCCCGATACTGCTGCCGCAGCTGTTGTCCCTGCTCGGAATAGGGAATGCGTCCGTCTGGTGGATCAATGATCCAGGACGTCCGATACTCACCGCGAACCAGGCCAAACTGCGCACCCGGATCTATCCAGAACGCGTTGTAACCGCGCCCCATCTGCAAATCAGAGCCGTCCAGCAGCTCTCCCGGCTGCAGATTGTCATCCGTGGCCTGACGCACATTCTGGGGGTGCTCGGCGGCAAAGCGGGCGAGCTCCTCAGGCGGGATCACCAGATCTTCGTAGCGCGCGGCGCGCTGCAATGTGGTTATCGAGGCATTGGACCAGGTACCCTGGAAATCCGGCCGCCCTTCTGGTGTGCGTGGCGGCTCGTAGGTATCGGCGGCATGGGTCAGGGTGGAAAGGCTCAATGCGGCGATGGCCAGCACTGGTACCAGGGGTCGCGGGGATACACTCTGCGTGGTCATGGTTCGGCAGCTCCTGTCAGTGTTCATTATTTCTTGTCATTGTTATTGTCAGTGGAACCAGAATGTTTCACGGTAAACCAGCCGCACAAGGCAATCAAGTCAGCATGGCGACCCGACCACTGTCGGTGACATGCGCTGGCGCGGAATCAAAGAAGTGCGGCAAACACTGGCCAATTGATTTATCATGGTTCATTCACTTTGTGGACAATGGCAATGATCACAGGCCCCTGCGGTCATGCGTCAACCATCAAGTCAACCATCAACAGGATGCCGTCATCATCATGAACAATCCGTTACCAAGAATCCTGGCCCTGATGTCCTGCCTTGCACTGCTTGGCGCCTGTAGTGCCGACAATGAGCAGCCCGCATCGCCTTCTGCCACAGCCGGCGCCGCTGAAGAGCGCGCCCGCTACAACACCGCGCTCAACATGCACGATTTCATGGACCTGGTGCTGGAACCGGTCGCGCAGAAACTCTGGCAATCAGCCGGCTGGATTGACGACCAGCACGAGGGTTACTACGAACTCTATCCCACCGACGATGAGGGGTGGCAACAGGTCAGGGAATGGGCTGCCATCATTGTTGAGGCAGGCAACGCCCTGGCATTGCCTGGACGCGATGAATTCGGCGGCCCCTGGCTGACCTATACGCGAGCCATGAGCGATGTTGGCCTGACAGCCATGCAGGCTGCGCAGGAGCAGAACGAAGAGGACCTGTTCCAGTCCGGCGCACAGCTTTACAGCGTCTGTAATGCGTGCCACCAGGCCTACAATCCGGAAATGTCCCGATTCTTCGAGTGAACTGGCTGAAGCAGTATGAGCAGCGACAGGCAAGGCAGCGCGTCCACCATAATGGCACTGACACTGATGGCAGCCCTGATTGCACTGCTGCCATCCGTGTTGTTGGCTCACAGCATCGCCGAGGGTGACGCTGCCTTCGTATTGGGCGCCGACGGTCCCGCCGTGATCCCTTTCATCTATCTTGGCGCCAAACACATGGTCACCGGCTTTGACCATCTGCTGTTCCTCGCTGGCGTGATTTTTTTCCTTTACCGCCCGATAGACGTGATCAAGTACGTCACCCTGTTTGCTGTCGGGCACAGCATTACCCTGATTTTTGGTGTACTGGCTGACATTCGTATCAACGCGCATCTCGTTGATGCCATCATCGGCCTGTCCATTGTCTACAAGGCACTGGAGAACATGGGGGCACTGGAGCGGCTCGGAAAATACCGTCCCGATACCCGCCTGGCGGTGTTTGTGTTTGGCCTTTTTCACGGCTTTGGGCTGGCCACGAGCCTGCAGGATATCTCACTGGCACCGGACGGCCTGCTGACCAACCTGATCAGTTTCAACATCGGAGTGGAGATTGGTCAGTTGCTGGCCCTGTTCTTCATGCTGATTCTGTTTACGGCATGGCGCCAACGCGAAAGTTTCGTAAAATATGCATTTGTCAGCAACACAGTGCTCATGGCAGGCGGCTTCCTGGCCATGGGGTACCAGCTCAGCGCATACTGGTTGACCTGAGGACCGATTAGCGTGAAGAACAGGGAGTACTGAGATGAATACACCGAACAACACTTCATCCAATCGCAAGATTGGCATCGCCACTGCGGTCGCCCTGGCTGCAGGCGCGCTGATTCTTGTTGCCGTGGTGCTGCCTGCCGAATTCGGCATCGACCCCTTGCGGACTGGCCAACTACTGGGGCTGACCGAAATGTCACAAAGCCCATCGGAGGCCAATACGGAAATGCACCAGGACCACAGCATTGACACCATCGAACTTGTCCTGGAACCTTTCCAGTCAGTGGAATACAAGTTCCATATGGATGAAGGTGCAGCGTTGGTGTACTCCTGGCGCGCCAACGGCGAACTGTACTTCGACTTCCATGGCGAGCATTCGGGCATCGAGGATTACGAGGAAAGTTTTGACAGCGGCGACGCATCAGAGCGCCGCGGCACCTTTGTTGCGCCCTACCCCGGTGTCCATGGCTGGTTCTGGGAAAACCGGAGCTTCGAAGAAGTCACACTGCGATTACATGCGTCAGGGTTCACTACCCAGGCTACCGAGTACCGGGACGGTGGTACAGCCGATCGTACACTGCGATCAGTCTTCGACTGACGTTGCCCTGTCTGCCCTTATTGCCCGTCAGAAGCCATCAACGTATGGCGTCGTGGCAACTCTCACAGGACATGTACAGATCATTGTTGAGCTCGATCAGGGTATCCATGTCGCGGAGTCCGACTGGCTCAACAAACGGGCAAAAAAATACCCGCCAGTGGCGGGTATTTTTTGAGCTTATTGGTCATTCAGACCTGTAGATCAGGGCTGCTCTGTCGGATCAGAGCCATCGCGTGGTGCACCAATACCGGAGGAGCCCATAAACAACTTGGTGCCGTCCGGGAATGTGATATCGCGACCATTGGCACGACAGGCAGGCGTACACAGTCGGTCCTTGGACTGATAACCGGTGATCACCAGCTCTGTGCCAATCTGCAGCGAGTTACGGTTGATGCCGCGTCGAAGCAAGGTGTTTGGTGTGCCACCTTCAGCCATCCAGGCCTGCTCCGAGCCATCTTCATTGGTATGCATGATGTGGATCCAGCTGTGTGGATTGATCCACTCCACACGTGTGATTGGTCCACGCAGCGCTACCGGCAGATCCGCATCAAACTCTGCGGAAAATGCGTGGTGGGCGGTTGCCGGTGTCTTGGCGCCCATCGCCATCACACCACCGGCGACAGCGGCTACGGCTACAAGTAACTTCATCTTCATCGTATTCACCCCTTTCGTACTATCCAAACTGACAAATTTGACTATCAGATTACGGGTACCAGCCTTAATGCCAGCTTAATGTCCGCGCAATGCGATTGTTTACATTATACCAAAGACCCTGCGCCCTGCACAAAACGCTCATCTGACAGACGATGATGTTCACCGATTCTGATTCAGATCAAGGTCAGAACGGCATCTGCATGTCTTCTATCGGTCGACCCAGTCGGAATCGCCCGTACAGTAGCTCTTCCACAAACTCGACACATTTGAACTGTGGCAGTTCGAAATTCTCTTCCAGTCGGCGATACAGTGGCATTCTGATGGTCCAGGGACGCTCATAAATGGCCGGATCCTCGATTGTTGCCGAGTATTCAATCACATTCTCGCTGACCATGGTGTAACGTTCTGTGACTTTGGACTCCCAGGTACGGTAGTTTCCTGCCCGGTCATACCAGGTGGAATCCAGCATTCCGGTCACCTCGACCACAAAGGTATCGTCTTCCCACCAGCCGTAGGACTGCCCCATCCAGGAATCAATAGGCGCCTCACCCGGATCTTCCAGATAGACGTTACGCACAGCTCCGGCGAAGGAGTAAGCAATGAAAAAAGCACTGTTGCTCTGGAATATCTGGAACGGATGCGGCAAATAGGTGGCACGAGGTACACCCGGCATATAACACTTGATTTCCGGATCCCGGGTCAACCAGTTCTCTCGGTTCTCATCGCGTTGCGCCAACGCTTCGGGCTTATAGGGGATATAACCGCCTTCCACCACACCTTCACTGGCCGGTACTGAACCAACCGCTCCCAGCGCCACCACTTCCGGTGCCGGCACCGGCACAAAGTCGCCCGGAACCATGGCAAAGGCGGCCCTGGGCGGTGCAGGCTCGAGATTGTTGTTGGCCGTGGTCAGCACCTGCCAGATACCGTTGAGGTCCGGTTTTCCGTCAGGCGTTCTGGGTATGGCATTGGAGTTGGTCTGTGCCGATGCAGTCGGCGTCATGGCCGGAGAAGGCGCTGATGTGCCTTGTGAATCATCAGGTGTACATGCAAGGAAAGATACGGCTATCGCAGCGGAAAGCAATTGCAGTTTCTTGAGGCTTTTTGACATTTTTATAATCCTCCCCATTCGGTGGCTCGATATAACCATTATGCCTTGGGGCTGTCAAGCCGTTCGCGGCCAGTGGCGACAGGGCTGCGCGTACTGGTTTCTTCCGCCGTCAGACAACTTCGGGTATGCTCGCGAAACGATGCAGGAATAAAGAGAACAGGCAATGACAAAGACAATCAAAAGACAGCTACTGACCATGTTCGTGGCGATGACCCTGGTGGTCATGCTAACCGGCTGCGCCAGCGCGCCGGAACCGACTATCCACGGCCCCGACCCGACTGTCGAATCACTGTCACGCAACGGCCCTTTCGAGATTCGTGCCTATAACACTGCGCCTGTTCCCGATGAGTATGCGCGCGCCACCATCTACTATCCGCTGGACACCGGGTCGAAAATCGGGGGCATTGCCATCTCACCGGGATTCACACAGGGTCAGCGCCATATCAACTGGTGGGGCTCGCGTCTGGCCTCTCACGGCTTTGCCGTGCTGGTCCTGGACACCAATTCTCCGCAGGATCGACCAGAAGCCCGCGCTGACGCCCTGATGGCCGGCATTGATACTCTGCAGGCAGAGAGCCGTCGCCGGGGCAGCCCGCTTTACAACAGAATTGATACGCAAAAAATGGCAGTGATGGGACACTCCATGGGCGGCGGCGGTGCAATGATCGCAGCAAACAACAACGGTCACCGATTGCGCGCGTCGATCCCGTTCACACCCTGGCAACCCGACGCAGACTTCAGCAACACCACTGTGCCCACCCTGGTGCTGGCTGGTGAGTCGGATACCATTGCGTCGATTGTTGATCACGCCTGGCCACATTATGCGTCACTGCCGTACTCAACGCACAGGGCTTATCTGGAGATTGCCAATGGTGATCACTTTATCGGGAACAACATCGGCGAGCAATGGCATCCGCTGCTGGGGCGTTATGCCATTGCCTGGCTCAAGCTGTACATGGACCACGACCTGCGCTACGCCGAATTCATCTACGGCGACATCCCCAGGCAGGACGCAGAATACATTTCACGATACTTTCTGTATCCCCAGTAAGGCTTACTGGCGGGTACCAACAAAGGTGCCGCTGGCCATGCCTCCCAGATCCAGGGTACCGGTGACCGTGCCGTCGTCCTGCAGCTCACCGGTGTAGGTGACGGTACCCATGTCGCCGACCACGTCAAACTCGAACGTTTTACCCTCAACGGTGCCAGTGATGCCGGTATTCCCCAGCTGGCCGGCATAGGTGCCGGTCAGGTTGCCGCCATCGGCCTGACTCAGCGTGACCGTCGCCGTGCCACCACCCATTCCGGCAATTTCCACATCAAAACGCCAGGTGCCAGTCAGATCAGCGGCATGGACCGTGTGAGAAAGTACCAACAGTACCAGTGCCAACAATCCTTTGCACCATTGTCGAAAAGCTCTGTCAAACATGTGTAAATCCCTCTTCTGCATTATCCAAACAATTATCGAACTACGTCACTACTGGATTCTTCCTGTGTTTTTACGTGGGTGGATCAACACGGTCTGCATGTGATCCGTTGACACGAAACCAGCCCGCGATACTGTAACGATCGCGCTGCGCCGGCAATACCTCGTGCGGGATCTCCGCACTGAGAAACACCACCAGCGTACCAGCAAGAGGGGTCACCCGCTGCACCGCAGATTCGCCGTCGGTACTGTAAATTACCAACTCCCCTCCATCTTCAGCGTCCCAGTCCGGATTCAGATAGGTCACCAGTGACAGGACTCTCTGTGACAGGATCACATTCGGACCGGGCTCTCGAAAACTGTCCAGGTGCTTGCGATAGAACGCACCCGGCGCGTAGTGCGCAAAGTGGCTTTCAAAGGAAAACAGCCCCAGTAACAGCTCCCGGTTCAGCGCCAGACGCAGCTGCGCAGTCCAGGCCAGCCAGTTCTTCTCTGCTGGCGTCTCCCCTTCGATCCACCGGATACGATCCCGGCGCACAAAGCTGTTGAGCTGATGATCCGCCTCGCGACCAATACCTGCGCGATCAAAGTCACCCACTGACTGCCTGTGTACCTGATCCACAAGCGCCTGCAGCAATCCTGGCGGCACCGCGTTCTGAATGGACGCGTATCCCGTGTTGCGCAAGGCGTCGGCAAGCTGCCCGAGCAGCTCCCGGTCCAGCGCCGGCACCTGAGTCTCGACCAGATCGGCTACGGTCTGCATGATGTCATCGCCCCAGAAGCATGGAAAAAAACTGGTCCCGATCTTCCGATGAGAACTGTCGAAAATTCCGGAACGCGACATTCGGCTCTGCGCCCGGGCAAATCACCAGCCCCCACAGAGGATCCACACGATATGGCAACATCGCAAACCGTATGTCACCCAGCACCAGACACCCCGGCTCGTCGGACATCTCCTGCAGTGTCAGATAATTGTCGGAAAACCCGGCGAATCGGTCAATATCCCGCAACAACGCTTCATGCGCAGTACCACGTGCGTTCACCGCATTTGTGATCACTTCGGGCGTGGCGACACGTTCCACACCGCCCGGATAAAAGCGGACAGCAGAAAAAGGCCCGGCCCGATAGGCATCCACGTAGAAATGCCCGTCATATTCATACACTCCGCGCCAGAGCAACAGGTTGCCAAAAGAAGGTTTGACCACGCGACGCTCGACCCGATGGCCACGCGCGTCCACTACCGCGTCCAGTGCCAGACTCGCCCGGCTTTGCTGCAGCCAGCCAAGACCAGGCCATGCCAGCAGCAGGATCACCCCGACCCAGGCTACCGCCGGCTGCCGCTTCAACAGCACATACAGCAACACCGCTGCGCCCAGCAGCGTGTAGACCGGGTCAATGATTGATATCACACTCCAGGCCGTTCTGGCATCAGAGAATGGCCATAACAGATGCGTACCATAACTGGTGGCTGCATCCAGCAAGCCGGCGGTGGCGCAGCCCAGTGTGCCAAACAGATACAGTCGCGCGAAAGCAACCGGCTCCAGCAGACCCCGGTGCCAATGCGGTCGCTGGAGCAAAGGCCACAACACCAGGGCAGCCAGCAGCCCTCCAACCGGAATGAATACCAGTGCGTGTGTGAAATGACGGTGAAAGTCCAGGTTCAGCAGCGGATCGTTGCCAGAGCGGATCAGAATATCCAGATCTACCAGCATGGCGCCAATGGCACCAGCCGCAGCGGCGGTTCGCACGCTTTGCGGGCGGGCCGCGCTCTGGGCCAACAAGGCACCGGTAATGCCATGACTGAAAGGGTCCATCAGATGCCCATGCGTGGAATGCTGTAACGCTCAGACACGCCATCCATTAGCGTGCGTCTTCGCTTTGCTGCACAACCTGGGACAGATACTCGTTGCTGCGGGTCATTTCATACCGCTTGAAGCGGATGCGCGGATGCATCTCACGCATGCGGGCACACAGCAGTCCGTGTGCGGAGTGTAACTGAGCGTCGGTGATCACTCTGTTGATGTCACACTCCCCGGCAAGCTTCAGCAGGCGATCAAAATTAACTATGAAGTTTTCGGTGTGGGTTGTGCGAATCTGGGATCCGTAGAACAAGCGGTGCAGATCCTCACCCTGGCCGGCCAGGATCAGGAAGCGGCGGGAGAATATCTCCGAATCACCGGTTGCATACTTGTGCCACATCTCGGTAAATTCGGCGTCACTGATGGCATTGGCACCACGTGGTCCACGGCTGCTCTGCAACAACAGCCCGGCAATACCGCCCAACTGCCGCCGTGTTGTCTCGGCGATCTTGAAAAACGTCTCCTGGCGCACATTGCGTTCGTTGGCAGTAAGTGCCTCAGCCTGTTTGGCAGACACCACATTGCTGCGATGCAGTTCGCGATTGTTCTGTGCCAGAATGGTTTGCTGGATAAACAGACCGATGACCAGCCAGAGGAACGCCAGCGGCGCAAAAGCACCTTCCAGAAACCCACCCATGTCCTCGATTGGCATCACGACAAATTCGCGCCAGCCGACGTTCAGGGTTATGTAGAGATATCCGAGTATCAGCCAGACAGCGGTCATGACCAGACCGAAACCAATGCGCCAGTCTGTGCGACCATAGACTTCTTTGTTGGGTTTCTTCATGACAGACTGCAGGCGGGGCTGACGTTACGGATTCAGCCGCCAGAATACTGCCCCTGCCTGAACAGGTCAACGCTGCACAGGCCAGCGCGTTGAATCATTGCTATTGGCAGCCAGACATTCGATAATTCACCGCTGGAACACCGCAGAGATCGCCTCGGGAGCACGCATTCATGGCAGACAAACAGGATGCCACCTTTGATTTTGAGAAGTCACTGGCCGAGCTGGAATCGCTGGTGGCCGCGATGGAAGAAGGCGACCTGTCGCTGGAAGAGTCGCTCAAGGCCTTCGAGGCGGGTATCCGGCTGACGCGCCAGTGCCAGAGTGCCCTGCAACAGGCAGAGCAGAAGGTTCAGGTGCTGATGGATGCGGACGGGGATCCCGAGCCCATGGATCCGCAGACCGCAGACCAACCCTGATGAATACGCCCCATCCCCCATCCCACGGACATGAAACAGGCGACGCTGACAGTTTCAGTCTGGCGTCTTATCTGACCGAGTGCCAGCAGCGCTGCCAGCGCGCCATGCAGGATCGACTGACCGCATTGCCCGCACTGCCAACACCACTGCGGGACGCCATGGAGTATGCCTCCCTGCTTGGTGGTAAACGCATTCGCCCGGCCCTGGCCTACGCTGCTGCGCGCGCAATCGGGGACCACTCGCCGGCCCGGATTGACGATGCTGCCTGCGCGCTGGAATTGATTCACTGTTACTCGCTTATCCATGATGACCTGCCGGCCATGGATAATGACAACCTGCGCCGTGGGCGCCCCACAGTTCACAAGGCATGGGACGAAGCAACTGCCATCCTGGCAGGAGACGCCCTGCAGGCGCTGGCGTTCCGTATCATAAGCACAGCAGGACCTGACAGCCCGCCGGCTGAAGTACAATTGCAGATGTGCCGGGAGCTGGCAGCTGCAGCCGGCTATGAAGGTATGGTAGGCGGTCAGGGCATCGACATCCAGGCAGCCAATCGTGCCCTGAGCCTGCTGGAACTCGAAACCATGCATCGGCTGAAAACCGGAGCCCTGATCCGTGCGTCGGTCAGTCTCGGCGCGCTGGCCACCGGCAACAGCACACGGCCGGATCGTGAAGCGCTGGACACCTATGCCCGAAACATTGGACTGGCGTTCCAGGTACAGGATGACATCCTGGATGTTGCCAGTGACACCAGCATTCTGGGCAAGCAACAAGGCGCGGATCAGGCAAGAAACAAACCCACCTACGTCACGCTGCTCGGTCTGGACGGAGCCCGCGAAAAAGCCACTGAGTTGCTGGCAAATGCCCGGGACGCCCTCAGTGGTTTCGGCGCCCGCGCCGATGCGTTGCACGCCATTGCTGGTTATATCATCCAGCGGCAACATTGACGAAGCACCCACAGTCCATTAACGTAGTGAATTGCCTTGACTCGACTTATCACCATGCTCGACGAAATTCCTTTGACCCGGCCGGAAACGCCACTACTGGATCAGGTCAACACACCGGATGACCTGAAACAGATTGCCCCGGAGCAGCTTGACGATCTTGCCCGGGAGCTTCGCGCCTACCTGCTGTATTCAGTCGGCCAGACCGGTGGTCACTTCGGGGCTGGCCTTGGCGTGGTTGAGCTTACCATCGCCCTGCATTACGTGTTCAACACCCCGCATGACCGCATTGTGTGGGATGTTGGCCACCAGACCTACCCCCACAAGATCCTGACCGGCAGGCGGGAGCGAATGCTCAGCATGCGGCAGGCCGGCGGACTTGCCGCCTTCCCTTCGCGTACGGAAAGTGACTACGACACATTTGGTGTCGGTCATTCCAGTACATCGATCAGCGCCGCCCTTGGCATGATGGTGGCCGCACGGGACCAGAAGCTGGAAAGGCACAGTATTGCGGTGATAGGTGACGGCGCCATGACCGCCGGCATGGCCTTCGAGGCCCTCAACCACGCCGGACATCTGGACAACGATTTTCTGGTCATACTCAACGACAACAATATGTCGATTTCTCACAATGTCGGCGGCCTGTCCAGTTACTTCGCTCGAATGTGGGCCAGCAAGCCCTACAACTTCATTCGTTCCGGTAGCAAAAAAGTGCTGTCACACATTCCGCCAGCGCTCAAGGCTGCACACCGTGCAGAGGAATACATGAAGGGAATGGTGTCACCCGGCACCCTGTTTGAGGAAATCGGCTTCAACTATATCGGCCTGATTGACGGTCATGACACACTTGGCCTGATTGACGTGCTGAACAACATCAAGACACTGCGTGGCCCCCAGCTGCTGCATGTCGTGACCCAGAAAGGCAAAGGCTACAAGGCTTCGGAAAATGACCCCTTTGGCATGCATGCCCTGACAAAGATCGAGCCCAAACCGGCTCGACCGGCACCTGCCAGCACATCGCCAACCTACTCCGCAGTCTTTGGTCAGTGGTTATGCGACATGGCAGCCAGCGATGAGCGCACTGTCGGCATCACGCCGGCCATGAGCACAGGTTCCGGAATGGACCACTTTGCCGAACGGTTTCCCGAACGCTTCCACGATGTGGCCATTGCCGAGCAACATGCGGTCACTTTCGCCGCGGGTCTGGCCTGTGATGGTATGAAACCGGTAGTGGCCATCTATTCAACGTTTTTGCAGCGGGCCTATGATCAACTCATCCACGATGTCGCCCTGCAGAACCTGGATGTACTGTTTGCCATTGACCGGGCTGGTCTTGTCGGGGAGGACGGGCCCACTCATGCTGGCAGTTTTGACCTGAGCTTCCTGCGCTGTATACCCAATATGGTGATCATGGCGCCCAGCGACGAGAACGAAACACGGCAGATGTTGTACACAGGCCACCAATACCCGGGACCAGCGGCCGTGCGTTATCCACGAGGAAAGGGGCCTGGTGCCACTATCAATAAAGAAATGCAGGCACTCACCATCGGCAAGGCCCTGGTGCGCCGCGAGGGCGAACGCGTGGCAATTCTGGCTTTTGGCAGCCTGGTAAGCACCGCATTGGCGGCGGCCGAATCACTCAACTGCACCGTGGTGGACATGCGCTTCGTCAAACCGCTGGACACCGATACGGTACTGCGCATGGCGGAAAAGCACGACTTGCTGGTCACACTGGAGGAAAACACCGTCAGTGGCGGTGCCGGTTCCGCGGTCAACGAATACCTGTGCGAGATGGGCTACGCTACACGGGTACTGAATCTGGGTTTGCCGGATCGATTCCTGGAGCACGGTAAACCCGGGCAGATGCTGGCGGACGCCGGGCTGGACACCAACAGCATAGTCCGTCGCATCCATCAGCGACTGAAAAAACCTGATTCCCGGTCACAGGCTGTATGACTGACAACACCAACAACGAGCGCAAGGAGCGCCACAAACGTGCCATGCAACGCAAGAAGGCGCATGTGGATGAGCGTATTGCCGCTGCCACCGTGGACAAGGGCCTTGTTGTAGTGCTGACGGGCAATGGCAAGGGTAAAAGTTCGTCAGCCTTTGGCATGCTGGCGCGCAGTGTTGGTCATGGCATGCGATCGGGCGTGGTGCAATTTATCAAGGGCATCTGGGAATGCGGCGAACAACTGCTGTTCCAGAATCATCCGCTGGTCGAATTCCATGTCATGAAAACCGGCTTCACGTGGGAGACCCAGGACAGGGAAAAGGACATCGCCGCTGCAAGACAGACCTGGCAACAGGCCGAGCGGCTGTTGCAGGACAGTAATTGCCAGCTGCTGGTCCTTGATGAGCTGACTTACATGCTCACTTATGGTTATCTGGATACTGACACCGTCGTGGAAGCCATCAGCAAGCGCCCGGCCGGCCAACATGTTGTGATTACCGGTCGCAATGCAAACAGGGCACTGATCGAGCTGGCCGACACTGTCAGCGAGGTCAAGGACATCAAGCATGCTTTCAACAACGGCATCAAGGTACAGAAAGGCATCGACTTCTGAACGAAGCCCAGTGAACCGGGTGTTGAGACTGAGACCGGGTATGAGCCTGGGCATAAGCGTGAACCTGAGCCTTGGCCTGTTCATGATGCTTGTCGCCTGGTCGGTTCCAACAGCGGCCCGGCCGATCTCCGTGCTGGATGATGAACAGAATACTGTCGCACTGGATCAGGCTGCCACGCGGATCATAAGCCTGGCGCCATCAATGACCGAATTGCTCTACAGCCTCGGTGTCGGCGACCGTATTGTGGGCGTCATGGCACACAGCGACTTCCCGCCTGATGCTACCAGCCTGCCTGTGGTCGGTCGTCACGACCTGCTGGACATGGAAGGTATACTGGCCCTGAACCCCGATCTGATTGTCGCCTGGCGCAGTGGCAATCCCCGCTCTTCACTGCAGCGACTGCGGGAACTTGGTTTCACCCTGTATGTTGCTGAACCTGAGTCATTGGCCAGTATCGGCAGTCATCTGGCACGACTGGGGACTCTCACCGGACAACAGGACCAGGCGGACATGCTGGTCAATGCGTTTGACCGACAGATCGAGAGCCTGCGCCAGCGCTACGGCAATCGTGAGCCGGTGTCGGTGTTCTATCAGGTATGGCACTCACCCATTGTCAGTGTGGGTGGACGCGAACTGGTCAATGACATGATCAGCCTGTGCGGTGGACGCAACATATTTTCTGAGCTGGGGGTCGGACCAACCGTCGACCGGGAATCGGTCATACTGCGCAATCCGGATGTGATTCTGGCCAGCGGTTCGGACCGGACACACCCGCGCTGGCTGGAGGATTGGCGCGACTGGCCCGGCATAGGCGCGGTGGCCAACAACCACCTGTATGCACTCGCGCCGGAACTGGTCCAACGCCACAGCCTGCGTGCCATCCAGGGCGCCCGGCAAATGTGTGAGTATATCGATCAGGCCCGCTGAACACAGCGCCGCTACCGCCGGCAAGATGTGACCTTACCGGATGAATCTGGCAGAATGCCCGCATGAGTAACCATCTTCTGTATTTTGCCTACGGTTCAAACATGGCGCCCGAGCGCCTGCAGGCCAGAACGCCATCAGCGCGACCGCTGGGCGTTGGCACACTGGCGGGACGTCGATTGGCCTTCCGGAAATTGAGCCGGGAGGATGGTTCCGGCAAGTGCGATGTCCCCCTGAGCACCAATCCCGATGACCGTGTGTACGGCGTGCTCTACAGCCTGCATCCGGAGGAACTGCCGACACTGGATGCCTATGAAGGTGTGGGATTCGGTTATGACAGGGAAACGCTGGACATCACCCGTTCAGACGGAACGATCGTGCAGGCCGAGACCTATATCGCCACACTGACCCGACCCGGCTTGTTGCCATTTTGCTGGTACCGGGAGCATGTGTTGCGCGGCGCCCGTCGTCACGGTTTGCCTGCCGATTATATTGCCGCCATTGAATCGCTTGCGGTACAGGAGGATCCGGACAGGATTCGCCGCAACCGCGAGCTCGCGATCTATTCCTGAGCTATTCCCGGGTTTTTTCCAGAACTTTCCCCAGACAGGTCCCCGGAATCACTTACCAGTCACCATGCAGCATGTGCCCCAGTTTGCTGACCTTGGCCGCAAGATAGCTTTCATTGTGTCGATTGAGCCCGGTGCGTATCGGCAGACGTTCAACCACATCAAAACCTGAAAGCTCCAGCGCTGCCACTTTTTTCGGATTGTTGGTCATCAGTCTCAGGCGCGACACACCAAAGTGATCAAGCATGGGTTTGCAGATTTCATACTCCCTTCGATCAGCCTCGAATCCGAGCTGCTCGTTGGCCTCGACGGTATCAGCACCCTGATCCTGCAAGGAGTAAGCCTTGATCTTGTTGAGCAAGCCGATGCCACGCCCTTCCTGTCGCAGGTAGAGAATCAGACCCGTGCCTTCCTCGGCGATTTTTTTCATGGCGAACTGCAACTGGGGGCCACAATCACAACGCAGACTGAACAGCGCATCGCCGGTCAGGCATTCCGAATGCACCCGGCACAACACTGCCTGCCCCGGTTCCGGTTCACCCATGGCCAGCACGACATGCTCCTTGCCAGTCACCAGATCCTCGAACCCGTGGATACTGAAGGTACCCCATTCGGTTGGCAACTTGGCCGTGGCTATAAACTTGATTCTCACACACTACCCCTTCAAATGACGACCAGCGCCAGCAGCTGAATACAGGCAAGCGCCATGATACCGGCCAGCACATCATCCACCATGATGCCCATGCCGCCATGCACATGCTCATCCAGCCAGCGGATGGGCCACGGCTTGACGATATCGAAGAACCGGAACAAGACAAAACCGAGCACAACCCAGACCAGGCCCGGCGGAGCAAGAAACATCGTGAGCCAGAAACCGACAAATTCATCCCAGACAATGCCACCGTGATCGTGCACGCCCACATCTTCGGCAGTTTTGCCACACAGCCAGATACCTGTAACAAAAGTGACCAGCAAGAATCCCAGATAAATGGGCCAGCTCATGGCCGGCAACAACAGATAGATGATCACTGCCGCCACGGTGCCGACAGTGCCAGGCGCCTTTGGCGAGGCACCACTGCCAAAACCGAAAGCAGCAAAATGAACCGGATTGCGCCATACCGAATCCGGCGTATGGATACTTGTCCGTTTGTTGCTGTCTGTCATCCGGCTCCCCTTCAGTCAGCCCGGAAATGGGTGTAGGCACGTGTCCTGAATGTCAGTCCGGCACCCTTGTTGTTGAACCAGCGGATACCGTTGCCTGCCACAATACGCCCGATCCGGCTGCAGTTGACTCCCAGCGCTGCCAGCGCCTTGACAGCCTGGTCTGCCTGGTCCGGCGACACCGTGAAACACAGTTCGTAGTCATCACCACCAGTCAGCGCCAGGTCATACCATTGCTCAGGCGGCACCGTCTGCCGGAATGTTTCAGACAGTGGCAGCTCGTCAACATTGACCTCAGCACCCACCTCGCTGGCGGTCAGTATATGCCCGAGATCAGCCTGTAAACCATCGGACACATCAATGGCAGCCGATGCCAGCCCTCTCAGCGCCAGGCCTGCTGCCACACGTGAGTCCGGGCAATACCAGGCATCCGACAGCTCAGCAGGCAGCTCTGCTCCGTCAACAATGAAGGGCAGGGCAGCCGCGGCGTCACCGAGTGTCCCGGTGACACAGATCACGTCTCCGACACGGGCGCCGGATCTGCGCAACTCCGTGCCCACCGGCGCCTGCCCATGCACCTGTATGCTTATTCCCAGCGGCCCGCGTGTGATATCCCCACCAACCAGTGGGCAGTTGTGAGCAGCGGCCACTTGCGCCAGACCACACGAAAATGCATCCAGCCAGTGCTCATCAACGGCAGGTAGACTCAGGCCCAGTGTGAAACACAGTGGATCCGCGCCCATGGCAGCCAGATCACTGAGATTCACCAGCAAGGCACGTTGGCCGAGCAGAAAGCCATCACACCTGGCAGGAAAGTGCACATTCTCCTGCAGCAGATCCATGGACATCAGCAACTGCACGCCAGCAGACGGCGTTATCACTGCAGCATCGTCGCCAATGCCCAGCAGCACGCCGGCGCGCCTGAAAGCCAGTTCCGGCGTATTGAAGAAACGCCGGATCAGTTCAAACTCACCCAAGGCCACGCAGCTCAACCGCCCGAAGCTCTTTAGCTGCCCGGTCCAGAATACCGTTTATATACTTGTGGCTGTCGGTGGCACCGAAGTCCCGAGCCAGCTCGATGGATTCATTGATCACCACTTTATAGGGCACATCCAGCCGCGCACTGAGTTCATAGATACCCATGCGCAGCAAGGACAGTTCCACAGGATCCAGCGCCTTGAGTTCCCGATCCAGCAAGGGGCGAATACGCTCATCCAGAGCATCCACCTCGGCAACCACCGCGGCAAACACTTCCCTGAAATAGTCCCGATCGATCTTGCCCTGGTAATAGGTCAGAAATTCGGCCTGGATCTCGTTCACAGGTGCACCCGCCATCTGCCACTGATACAAAGCCTGCAGAATCATGCGCCTGGCCTTGTGCCGCTCAGAGAGCTTGCGCTTTTTGCCACCTGTCACCTGTTCATCGGTCACGCAATCACGCTCCCAGCCGATCAATGACACTGAGCATTTCCAGCGCACTGAGCGCGGCTTCTGCGCCCTTGTTACCGGCCTTGGTGCCGGCACGTTCGATGGCCTGCTCGATACTGTCCACAGTCAACACGCCAAAGGCGACCGGTACACCACTGTCCAGACTCACCTGACCCAGACCTTTGACACACTCTCCGGCCACGTATTCAAAATGCGGCGTGCCGCCACGAATGACGGCACCAAGGGCCACCACGGCATCATAGTTGCCGGTGGCCAGCACTTTTCTGGTCAGCAGCGGCAGCTCGTAGGCGCCGGGCGCCTTGATCACAGTGATCTGCTCATCCTTGACGCCGTGCCGACGCAGCGCGTCAATGGCACCGGCCTGCAAGCTGTCCACCACAAAGCTGTTGAAACGCGCGACCACCAGGGCATAGCGCCCGCCGGTGTGCTGAAAGTCGCCTTCTATGGTCCTGATCGTCATGTCTGATCCCCTTTATCCTTGTCCACCCGTAGTAGCGGGTTCCTCGAACTGTACAAAGTCCACCACTTCCAGATCAAACCCGGAAATGGCATTGAATCGCGCCGGATAACTGAGCAGACGCATCTTGCCCACTCCCAGATCCCGGAGAATCTGGGAACCGGTACCAATGGTCAGGTCGCTGCCCGTGCGACGGTGTTGCTCCCGCCGGCTCTGGCCGGGACGCATCACCGTTGCCAGACTTTCATCAATGTCCTCGTCATAGTCCTCACCTCCGAGCAGCACGGCAACACCACTGCCTTCACGGGCGATGCGCTCCAGTGCCCTGCTGAAGGACCAACTGGTGCCCCCTGGCGTCAGTACATCACAGACATCACGCAAGGTGTTGGCTATATGAACACGCACCAGCACCGGGTCATCCGGCTTGAAGTCCCCCAGGGTGAAGGCCAGATGTGTGCCGCCCTGGATGGTGTCCTCGAAGGTGTGCAGCATGAACGTGCCATGTTCGGTCTGCACCTCATGGCTCTCCTTGCGCTGAACAGTATGCTCGTTGGCAATACGGTAATGGATCAGATCCACAATGGTGCCGATTTTCAGATTGTGTTGCTCAGCGAATTTTTCCAGATCACCGCGCCGGGCCATGGTACCGTCTTCGTTCATGATTTCGACAATGGCGGCCGCTGGCATATAACCCGCCATACGTGCCAGGTCGCATCCCGCTTCGGTATGACCGGCGCGTTGCAGGACGCCACCTGGCTGGGCCATGATCGGGAAGATATGTCCGGGCTGGACAATATCCTCCGGCTTGCTCTCGCGCGCCACCGCCACCTGGATGGTGCGGGCACGATCGGCAGCTGAAATTCCCGTGGTCACACCGGTGGCGGCCTCGATGGATACCGTGAAGTTGGTGTTATACGGTGTATTGTTCCGGCTCACCATCAGTGGCAGCTGCAGATACTCACAGCGCTCGCGTGTCAGCGTCAGGCAGACCAGCCCACGGGCGTATTTGGTCATGAAATTGATGTGTTCCGGTGTCACGCGCTCGGCGGCAATGACCAGGTCACCCTCGTTTTCACGGTCTTCGTCATCCATCAGGATCACCATCCGGCCCTGCCGGATGTCATCTATGATCTCTTCTGTTGTGTTCAGCTTCATCTTGGCTCCCGATTGGTTCACACGTAGCCGTGCTGCTGGAGAAATTCACGCGTCAGTCTTGCTGCACCAGCCCCGGCCTCAGCACTCGGATCGGCCGCTGCGTCACCGAGCAACAGTCGTTCCAGATACCGGGCGATCACATCCACTTCCAGATTCACCGGCTGGCCCGGTTGGTAGGTGTGCATGATGGTCTGCTCCTGCGTATGAGGAATCACATTGACAGTGAACTCGGTGCCGGTAACTGTATTAACCGTCAGGCTGGTACCATCAATGCAGATCGAGCCTTTGCGCGCAATATACCGGGCCAGTTCATCCGGTACACGGAATCGCATGACCACACTGCCACCCTCCGGGTATGTCTCCACCAACATGCCAACACCATCCACATGCCCGCTGACAATATGACCACCCATACGTTTGGCCGGTGTCAGCGCTTTTTCCAGATTCACTTTGGAACCAACCTTCAGATCCTCAAGTGTGGTCAACCTGAGTGTCTCGGCTGATACATCCGCGCTGAACCTGTGACCACCAAACGCAGTGACAGTCAGGCACACACCATTAACAGCGATACTGTCGCCCGGCTGCACATCAGACAGATCCAGCGCTTCACTTTGAATGCGCAGCTGCCATTCCCGACCTTTCAGGGCCAATGAATCAACATGGCCCAATGCCTCTATGATACCTGTAAACATCGCTTCAACCTCAGGCCTTCACGCGTGCCGTAATACGACAATCCTCACCAATTCTGCAAACATCACTCATTTCAAGTGCGACCTGATCCTTCATGCTGCTCAAGCCCGGCAGGTTCAGCAACGGCATGGCGTCACTGCCCAGGAAACGGGCGCCGACATACACCACCACCTCATCAACAAGCCGCTCGCGCACCATGGCACCACTCAAGGTCGGACCTGCCTCCAGCATGACCTCATTACAGGCATACTCACCGGCCAGCAACCGCATGACGGCGCGAAGGCTCACCTGCCCGTTGCTGTCGGCCGCCACCTGCCTGATCTGCGCACTGGAGTCCACAAACCGGGCCAGCTGACGATCATGTGCCCGCGTGGTCAACAGCAGCACGTCACCCGGGACGGCAATGATACGCGAGTCCGGCGGAGTTCGCAGAGCGCTGTCCACAATCACCCGCAGCGGTTGTCGCAATGCCATCTTGTTGCCGGGCAGGTCTTCAGCCCGTACATTCAATGATGGATCATCTCCAATTACCGTGTTGACACCGGTTAGCATGGCACAACTGCCTGCGCGCAATCGTTGCACATCCTGACGCGCCAGCGGACCGGTGATCCACTTGCTTTCCCCCGAGGCCATCGCGGTACGGCCATCAAGGCTCATCGCCATCTTGCAGCGCACCCAGGGCAGTTGCCGGGTCATACGCTTGATGAAACCCGCATTCAGGTCACGTGCCTGCGCCTCCAGTATCGGACCACTGACGCGGATGCCTGCGGCCTTGAGTGCTTCAAGGCCCTGCCCGGCTACCGCGGGGTTGGGATCCTGCATACCGTAGACCACCTCGGCCACGCCTGCCTTGATCAGCGCACCCGTGCATGGCGGCGTGCGACCATGGATACAGCAAGGCTCCAGTGTTACATAGGCGGTGGCGCCGCGGGCCAGATCACCAGCGCTGCGCAGTGCATTGACCTCGGCATGGGGTTCACCGGCACACTCATGCCAACCCTCACCAACCACTCTGCCATCGCGCACGATCACACAACCGACTCGCGGATTGGGTGTGGCTGTGTAGACCCGGCGCGCCAGCGCCAGGGCCTGTTGCATATACTGTTCTGCGGTGGTCATTGCGGAGTCCGTGCTTGCCGGCAGCTCATTCGCTGGACAGGCGGTCAATCTCCGCCCTGAATTCATTGAGGTCCTTGAAGCTGCGATATACCGACGCAAAGCGCACAAAGGCTACTTCATCAAGCTGTCGCAGCTCGCGCATCACTTCCTCGCCAACCATACGCGAGGACACCTCACGCTCGCCGGTTGCCCTGAGATTGTGACGGATGCGGTTGATTGCCTCGTCTACCCGTTCGATACTGACAGGTCGCTTTTCCAGGGCCTTCATCAGGCCGGAATGCAGCTTGTTTTCGTCAAACGGCTCCCGGACGCCGTTCTGTTTGATGATCCGGGGCATGACCAGCTCTGCTGTTTCATAGGTGGTAAAACGCTCGACACAGGTTATGCATTCGCGTCTGCGCCGAACCTGGTCACCCTCGGCAACCAGGCGCGAATCGATCACCTTGGTGTCATTGGCCCCGCAGAACGGACAATGCATGGTTCATACCCTGTTTTCAGTTCCGGTAAACCGGGAACCGGGCGCACAGCGCCAATACCTTTTCCTTCACAGTGCTGATGGTCTGGGCATTGTTGATGTCATCCAGGATGTCGCACATCCACTCGGTAAGCTGCGCCATCTCGGCTTCCTTGAATCCGCGACTGGTGGCCGCCGGTGAGCCGATCCGCAGTCCGCTGGTGACAAAGGGCGGTCGCGGATCATTCGGCACCGCATTCTTGTTCACGGTGATATTGGCCAGACCAAGCGCGGCATCCGCGTCCTTGCCGGTGATATCCTGCTTGACCAGGCTGAGCAGGAACAGATGGTCATCAGTACCGCCGGAGATCACATCGTAACCGCGGGACATGAAGCCGTGCGCCATGGTCTGCGCATTCTTCACCACCTGCTGCTGGTAAGTCCTGAACTCATCACTCATGGCTTCCTTGAAGCAGACAGCCTTGGCTGCAATCACATGCATCAGCGGACCACCCTGGCTTTCAGGAAAGACGGAGAAATTCAGTTTCTTTTCCAGTTCCGGATTGGATTTTGCCAGGATGATGCCACCGCGAGGGCCACGCAATGTCTTGTGTGTGGTTGTGGTAGTGACATCAGCTATCTGTACAGGACTGGGGTATACACCGGCAGCAACCAGACCGGCAACATGGGCCATGTCCACCAGGAACCAGGCACCTACCCTGTCGGCAATGTCACGGAAACGCTGCCAGTCAATGATGCGTGAATACGCAGAAAACCCGGCAACAATCATTTTTGGCTTGTGCTCTAGCGCCAGTGCCTCGACCTGCTCATAATCGATCTCGCCGGTCTCGTTGTTCAGCCCGTATTGCACAGCGTTATAGATACGGCCGGAGAAACTGACACTGGCCCCGTGGGTAAGGTGGCCGCCGTCGGCCAGACTCATGCCCAGCACAGTATCGCCGGGTTTCAGCAGCGCCATGTACACCGCTGCATTGGCCTGGGAACCGGAGTGCGGCTGCACATTGGCATAGTCGGCACCAAACAGCTTCTTCGCCCGCTCTATGGCTACGGTTTCAACCACGTCCACATGTTCACAGCCACCGTAGTAGCGCTTGCCCGGGTAACCCTCGGCATACTTGTTGGTCAGCACTGTACCCTGGGCTTCCATCACCCGCGGGCTGGTGTAGTTCTCGGAGGCAATCAGCTCGATGTGCTCTTCCTGACGCTTGCGTTCACCTTCAATGGCGTTGTGGATTTCCGGATCAAATCCGGCAATGGTCATATCGCTGCTAAACATTCAAGACCCCGTTGTCTGTGCCTCACCGCTCGCTCTGGCTGCATACCGTGGAAACGGCTGAATTTCAGTGGAGCGACATTTTACATGATGCAGCCCTTCAAAGCATCGGGAATCTTGCGCACGGTACGGATCTGCCTGAAAACTGCGGCTTTGCATGCTAAACTTGCTGCTTTTTACTGTTACGCAAGAGAACCTGGAGCGTATGGCACAATTTGTATACACCATGAACCGCGTGGGCAAGGTGGTTCCCCCGAAAAAAGAGATTCTGAAAGATATCTCCCTGTCCTTTTTTCCCGGCGCCAAAATTGGCGTGCTGGGCCTGAACGGCTCTGGCAAATCCACCCTGCTGCGCATCATGGCCGGCGTGGACACCGAGTTCAACGGGGAAGCTCGCCCGCAGCCCGACCTGAACGTCGGGTACCTGCCGCAGGAACCACAACTGGACCCTGACAAGGATGTGCGTGGCAATATCGAGGAAGGCGTGGCCAGCACCATGAAGCTGATCGAGGAGTTCAACGCCATCAGTGACCGCTTTGCCGAACCCATGAGCGATGAGGAAATGAATACGCTGCTGGAACGCCAGGGTGAACTTCAGAACGCCATTGATGCCTGCAATGGCTGGGATATCGAGCGCACGCTGGAGATTGCCGCTGACGCCCTGCGCCTGCCGCCATGGGATGCAGACGTCAGCACACTGTCTGGCGGCGAGCGGCGCCGCGTTGCCCTGTGTCGCCTGCTGCTGTCCAACCCGGACATGTTGTTGCTGGATGAACCAACCAACCACCTGGATGCTGAAAGCGTGGCCTGGCTGGAACGCTTTCTGGTCGAGTTCCCCGGCACCGTGGTTGCCATCACTCACGACCGCTATTTCCTGGACAATGCCGCCGGCTGGATTCTTGAACTTGACCGCGGCCATGGCATTCCCTACGAGGGCAACTACACAACCTGGCTGGAAGCCAAGGAAAAGCGCCTGGCCACCGAAGCCAAGCAGGAAGCAGCCCGCGAGAAAACCATCCGGTCAGAACTGGAATGGGTGCGCAACAACCCCAAAGGGCGCCAGGCCAAAAGCAAGGCACGCCTGGCCCGGTTTGAGGAGCTGAACTCACAGGAATTCCAGAAGCGCAATGAAACCACCGAACTGTACATTCCCCCGGGCCCACGCCTGGGTGACAAAGTCATCGAGGTAGAAAACCTGAGCAAAGCCTTTGATGGTCGCGTACTGATCGACAATCTCAGCTTTTCGGTGCCAAAAGGTGCAATTGTCGGCATAATCGGCGCCAATGGCGCAGGAAAGACCACCTTCCTGCGTATGCTCGTGGGCAGCGAACAGCCCGACAGCGGCAGCATCACTCTGGGCGACACCGTGGATCTGGCCTACGTCGACCAGAGCCGGGACGCCCTGGATGGCAGCAAGTCAGTCTGGGAGGAAATCTCGGACGGTCAGGACATCATGCAGATTGGCCGGTACGAAGTGCCGTCGCGCGCCTATGTGGGCCGTTTCAACTTCAAGGGTGGCGACCAGCAGAAATTCATCAAGGACCTGTCCGGTGGCGAGCGTAACCGTGTGCACCTGGCCAAATTGCTTCGGCGTGGCGCCAATGTGCTGTTGCTGGACGAACCAACCAATGACCTGGACGTGGAAACCCTGCGTGCCCTGGAGGAAGGGCTCCTGAACTTCCCTGGCAGCGTGGTTGTGGTCTCGCACGACCGCTGGTTCCTGGATCGTATCTGTACTCACATACTGGCGTTCGAGGGCGACAGTCAGGTAGTGTTCCACGAGGGCAACTACAGTGACTACGAAGCAGATCGCAAAAAACGCCTTGGCGACGCGGCACAGCCCACACGCATCAAGTACCGAAAACTGGCCTGATATCCGTTGCGAGTGCGGGAGCGTTCCGGGCCGGTTTCGGCAGCCGAGAGCCGGAGCAGACTCAAGTATCTGCTCCGGCGGCCGATTCAGAGGTACGAGCGGGCAAAATTCAGGCCCCGAGTGGAGACTATTGCAATGACAGATGCAACACCGGCGCCAGCTCCAGAGGCACGAACCGGCGCCGACAACAACAGGCGTCGGTTTACCCGCATTTTCTTTGATGCCGAAACCGTGCTGGCACAAGGCGATACCGCGCACATCGTCAAGCTGATGGATGTTTCCCTGCAGGGCATGCTGGTTCAGCTGTTACCGGAGCAGCACGTTCAACCCGACATCCCGGTCGAGGGCTGCATCCACCTGGGTGGCGACATCCAGATCAGAATGACGCTCAGCGTTGTCAACCACCGTGGAGACCGGCTCGGGCTTCACTGTGAAAACATTGACCTGGACAGCCTGACGCATCTGCGCAGACTGGTGGAGTTGAATCTGGGCGATGTCTCACTGCTGGAGCGCGAACTCGGTGCCCTGGAGCATCATGGCTGACAGGCTCAGAGCCTGAGTGCCTCGCGAAGCGCTTTCATGTGCGCCCGCTGTTCCTCCACGGCCAGGGGCTTGCCCGGATTATCCTCCAGGGCAGGTGGCTCCGGCACATCCAGATCCTCGCCACGCATGACCCGCTGGCAATACTGCTTGTAATAATGCGCAAATACCGGAAACACACGGTCTTCCGGCTCGGAGCCGAGCAGGTGCCAATCTGTCGCCTTGCCTGCCTGGTAGACCGCCGGATGGCTCCAGGGCCAGGCACTTTTGGGGTGTGACGCACGACAGGCCTCCACGTAAGCCTCTCGCGGCGTCGGCAAGCCGAACAGCGAATGGCCCTGTTCACAGGCACGAATGACCACAGCCAGCGACGGCAGGAATTCATGGGTTCTGACCAGTTGTCGCGCCGCCGCGACTATCTGCAGCGGACTGAATTCAGCCAGGGTCTGGAGCCAGAATTTCTTGGTCAGCATCAATCGATCCGGATCACCATACGCCTTGTGGTACTGGTTATGGTAGGCGAGTTCGAACTCGGCAAAGAGCTGGTTGATGGCGTCGACACGATCAGGCTGCCGGGCGTCGGCACCCGGCGGCTCATTCGGCCCAGCTTCGGTCCGTGAATCGCTGGAAGGCCGCTGCAAGGCTGTCGTCGGATCCTGACCGGCCTGAGCCGCTTGCGCTGCCTTTTGCAACAGGGGATTGATTTCTCGCATCTGTGTGTCCTGACGCCTCAGGTGTCATGCCCAGTTGACGTGCCCAGCCGTATTTGATGTATTGCAGAAACCTGGTATTCCAGGAACTGTGTACCTGTCCGGAATCCCGCCAGTACAGAACAAACTCCGGAATGCGCTGCCGCGCATAGTCCTCATCGATCTCGGCCATGCGCAGTATGTCAAACACCTCGGGGCTGGGTTGCCAGTCCTCAGGAACAGGCCGGGGCAGACCATCATGCACCAGCGCCGTGGAGTAGCGCGCCCATTGACGTCGAATATGTTCGATAAACTTGCTGTTCCAGGCGGAGTGCGCCACTCCGCGCTCGCGCCAGTATAATACAAACTCCGGCACCGCGTCCTCGACGAAAGCCTGGCTGACACCCGCGTTGACGAGTATGTTCAGAGCCTCGTCACTGGGCCACCAGTCCGCGGACATCGGCGCCTCGCGCTGACTGGCCCCACGCCGGGTCTGCTCCTGACGCCATTCACGAATGACATGTTTGTAGAAAGCATTTCCCCACGAGAAACGGGCCTGACCACGATCACGCCAGTACATCACAAACGCGGGCACACAATCCCTGACAAAGTCCTCCGGCACATTGTGCTGACGACACTTCTCCAGCCACTCGCGAGAGGGCTGCCAGTCTGGCGGAATATGGCTGGCACCGGATCGGGCCGGTTTCGGCGCCGGCACCGGGTGCGCGGGAGACGCTGCAGCGGGGCTCGGGGTCTGAGCTGGCTCCTCGTGTTCACGCTGGTTGATGGCAAAGTGCCATCCGTCAGGCTGCCGGGAATGATCTGGCTCCGCGGCAATCAACAGCAGACCCAGGTCCTGCAGGCTCTTCTGAACCCTTCTGATGTCTATGAGCGCCCAGAATGGCAACGCCTCGGCCAGCGCCGCCTGATCCAGCGCCACCCAGCGTCGGCCATCACGCCGAAGTTCACCACGGTGACTGATCAGTTCACTCAGTACATGTAGCATGACCGCCTCCTCCAGACCGATGGTGGCAGCCAGTGTGGGCGAGATGATAAGCGGGCGCTCAGGTATCAGGGATGATTGCATCAGAGGCTTGCAGTACGTTTGGACAGCGTGATCACGGGAGTTGAAATCATGGTCATAGATGCTACCACATCAACCGGTCGGCGGCGCCAGAACAACGGTCGAATTTGCCGGTTGAATTGCAGACTGTTATGATCAAACGTCACTCTCTGAACAGTAAAGAGGTGTAACATGAAGACAGCAACAGGATCTTTAGCCGCCGGCCTTGTGGCTCTGTTACTGGTATCTGGCGCGATCGCTCACCATGGCTGGAACTGGGCAGAAGACGATCAGACGGAAATGACCGGAACCATCACGGACATCTACATTGGCCCGCCCCACCCGCGTTTGATGATTGATACCGATGACGGCCCATGGCAGGTGGATCTGGGCAATCCCAACCAGACCCGCGATGCCGGCTTCGTTGAAGGCAGCGCATCTGTAGGTGACACTGTCCTGGTGCGCGGGCACCGTTCCACCAATGGCGACGAAAAGCTGATCAAGGCAGTACGCGCCACTATCGATGACCAACAGTACGACTTCTATCCCGATCTGATCCGCGAAGACTGACAGCCGGCGTGCCAGAAGTGCTGGACACGCTTGCCCAGTTGCCGATTGCCGTACTCTTGCGGCAATCGGTCTGGGCCTATCCGCTTACCAGCGCCGCACACATTTTTTCCCTCGGCATGATCATTGGTGCCATTGTGCCAATGGACCTGCGCTTGCTGGGCCTGTTCCGGGATCTGCCGGTTGCCAATCTCGCGCGCCCTCTGATACGCGTGGCGGCCATTGGCGTTGCGCTTGCGCTGTTTACCGGTTTTGCCCTGTTTACTGTGCAGCCGGGTCAGTACGTCAGCAACACAGCGTTTCTCCTGAAACTGGTACTGGTTGGTCTTGCCATTGTAAACGCGCTGCTTGTGCGTTTTCTGCCCTACTGGCGCCGGGCGTTAATCGCTGACTCAATTCATCCCGTCCTCCGGTTGAACGCAGCACTGTCACTGCTGCTGTGGACACTGGCGCTGGTGGCTGGCCGCTGGATTGCATTCGTCTGATGCACTGTTAACATGCCTGTATACTGGCCCGGTCAAGGCGCAACACAATGCGCACCCTTTTGGGGCAGGCCGACTGCCATACGCTTACCCCGCACCAAAACAGGACCGGATCCATGCAAGATCAGGCGCTGCAACAGTTGCTGGCACGAGAGCAGCTGCCTGCCACCTACGCCGATACCGTGCACACAGTGCTGCAACCACTGGCAGCCACACTGGCCGCGCGCAGTGCCTCGCAGCCGGGTTTGCTGGTTGGCATAAACGGTGCACAGGGAAGTGGCAAGACCACACTTGCACGTGTGCTGGGCCTGCTATTGCAGGAGAACTACAAAAAGGCTGTTGTGACACTGTCATTGGACGATTTCTACCTGACTCGAGCCGAGCGCAGGATACTGGCCGAGCAGGTGCATCCGCTACTGGGCACACGCGGGGTACCTGGCACCCATGATGTGTCGCTGATGCACCGGACACTTGATGCCCTGGCGGGCAGCAACAGCCCGGAGGACCACAATGGTGACTCCAGTCACAACAATCAAACAACCGGGGTGTCATTGCCCCTGTTCGACAAGTCCACCGATGACCGGGCGCCACAGCCCGGATGGCCCGTTGTTGGCAGCCGGCCTGACATCATCCTGTTTGAGGGTTGGTGCGTAGGACTCAGTCCCCAGCCCGTTGAAGCACTGGAGAACCCTGTCAACAATCTGGAAGCCAACGAGGATCGCGAGGGTCGTTGGCGCCGCTTTGTCAACGATGCCCTTGCCAGGCAATATCAGCCACTGTTCGCGCGCCTGGATCTGCTGATCATGCTTCGTGTGCCATCCTTCTACTGTGTGCTGGAATGGCGGTGGCTGCAGGAAAGCAAGATGGACAATCCCCTTATGGACCGTGAAGCCGTACAGCGATTCATCCAGCACTTTGAGCGCCTGACCCGACATGGTCTGAGGTCCCTGCCCTCAATGGCCGACCTGGTGCTGTCACTGGACGCCAGTCACCATATCTGTGGCATCTCACCCGAGATGGCTACACTTATACCAACGGACAGCGGAGTGACGACCTGATGCGCGCTGCCGGGCACACCCCGCCGCTGATTGTTGTGACTGACCTCGACGGCACCCTGCTTGATCACCACAGTTACAGCCTGGAACCGGCAATGGCGGTTGTTCGCCTGCTCCAGCAATACCGCATTCCTCTTGTATTCAACACCAGCAAGACCAGCGCCGAGTCGCAGGCGTTGAGTGAAAAGTTGGCGCTGAGCAACCCTTTCATTGTCGAGAACGGTTCGGCGATCTACTTCCCGAAACGCAGCATGGCGACGCCCCCGCCTGGTTGTGTGTCACAAGGCGCCTACTGGGTACATATCGCAGGCATTTCCTATGCGGAGGTACTCGGACGCCTGCAAACCCTGAAAACCCGCTACCGTTTCGCCAACCTGGGCAGCACCCCGCTTGAGGACATCATGGCCGGCACGGGGCTCGGCATGGCCGATGCCCAACGGGCCATGGCCCGACAGTACAGTGAACCGCTTGTCTGGCAGGACACCGAGAAGGCTCTCACATGTTTCAGAAAGGAAGTGCTGGCTGCAGGCATGAACCTGCTTCGGGGCGGGCGGTACCTGCATGTACTGGGCAACACAGACAAAGGTCGTGCCATGAAACAATTGAAACACATCTACGACTGCATGAACAACAGCACGCAGAACACATTGGTCATGGCATTGGGGGACAGTCACAACGATCTGGCCATGTTGCAGGCAGCCGACATCGCGGCGGTTGTCCGGTCACCGGTCAATGATCTGCCGGACCTCAGCACGGTACATCAACCCATGATCAGCAAACAGACCGGTCCAGCCGGCTGGGCCGAGTGTGTCAGCCAGGTCCTGGCACAACACGGCATTCATTGACTGTAATGAACAAATGACAAGAGGACTGAGCAATGGGTGACTTTCACCAGAATGGCATCATCACTACCCTGCACAACCTGAGTCACCGGCCACTGGCAGAACTGGAATACGAACTGCAGGTGTTTTCGCGCCAGCGGCCGATGACACTGATCCTGCCGTCACTGTACAGCGAACTGCATGGACCGGCGCTGCCTGCAATCATCGAGCACCTTAAGCAGGTGCCCTATCTCGATCAGATTGTGATCGGGCTTGACCGTGCTGATGAGTCCGAATATCTGCATGCACGCCGGTTTTTCGGCGAGCTGTCACAACACTGCCGCATACTGTGGAATGACGGCCCACGCCTGACGTCCATCCACCAACGCCTGGAAAAGGAAGGCCTGGCGCCCCGCGAGCCAGGCAAAGGCAGAAACGTCTGGTATTGCCTGGGTTACACGCTGTCCTCACGTCGCAGCCAGGCAATCGCGCTGCATGATTGTGATATCGTCACCTACAATCGGGAACTGCTGGCTCGTCTCATTTACCCGGTCGCCAACCCCGGCTTCAACTACCAGTTCTGCAAAGGCTATTATTCACGCGTCACCGACACTGCCATCAACGGCAGGGTCTGCCGCCTGCTTGTCACACCTGTCCTGCGTGCCCTGAAAAAGGTACTTGGCCCCCTTGATTATCTGGATTACCTGGACAGCTATCGCTACGCACTCGCAGGAGAGTTCGCCTTTCGCACCGATGTGGTCAACGATCTGCGCATCCCCAGTGACTGGGGGCTGGAGATTGGTATCCTGTCCGAAATGTACCGCAACTACTCCACCAACCGTATCTGCCAGGTGGATATCGCCGACGCCTATGATCACAAGCACCAGGATCTGTCAGCGGATAATGAAAGTGGCGGTCTGTCACGCATGTCCATCGACATATCCAAGGCCATTTTCCGAAAACTGGCGACCAACGGCGTGGTGCTGTCCAGCGAGACCTTCCGGACACTCAAAGCCACCTACCTGCGCATTGCGCTGGACTTTGTCGAGACCTATCGCAACGATGCCGTGATCAATGGGTTGAAATTTGACGTACACAAGGAAGAACAGGCAGTTGAACTCTTTGCCCAGAACATCAAGAAAGCCGGTGACCACTTTCTGGCCAACCCCATGGAAACCCCGTTCATTCCGAGCTGGAATCGGGTGCGCAGCGCCATACCCGAAATCCTGGAGCAGATTAACGACGCCGTCGAAGCCGATACGGCAGAGTACTCTGAAAAATGAATGAGCTACAGGAACGACTGATGCACCACATTGACGTGTTGTACCCTGACAGCGATCGGGCCGCCTTTTGCCAACAACTGATCAGGGAAATGCGGCTTCAGGAGGTGGCCGATGCTCCAGCCCGGTACGCCGGCAGCTGGGACCAGCGGGATGTCTACGTCATCACCTACGGCAACAGCGTCAGTTGCCACCCGTCAAATCCGACCGAACCCCCTTTGCAGACATTGCACAGTTTTCTTGACCAGCAATTGGCTGGCACCGTGACCGGTGTGCATATACTGCCATTTTTCCCCTGGAGCTCGGATGATGGCTTTGCTGTCACCGACTACCTGCAGGTTGATCCTGCTCAGGGTGAGTGGCAACACATCGAGAAAATTGCCGCTGACTTCAAACTCATGGCGGACCTGGTCATCAATCACTGCTCCGCCTCCCACCCCTGGTTCATCAATTTTATTGCCGGTGACGACCCGGGGCGGGACTATTTTTTCACAGCCGCTGCGCAGGACGACATTTCCGGTGTCATTCGTCCTCGCACCAGCGAGCTGCTGATGCCGGTGGCGACACATGCAGGCGAGCAGCTGGTGTGGTGCACCTTCGGTCATGACCAGGTGGATCTGGACTTTCGCAACCCACAGGTACTGCTGGAATTTGTCCGCATCATACGGCAATACCTTGATCGCGGCGTAAAGGTATTCCGCCTGGACGCTGTGGCCTTTATCTGGAAGCAGGCCGGCACCAGCTGCCTTAACCTGCCGCAGACGCACGAAATTGTACGCCTGCTACGCGCCCTGATTGAACATGCCGACCATGACGCCATCATCATTACTGAAACCAACATTCCGAAACGGGAAAACCTGACCTACTTCGGTAATTCCAACGAAGCGCACAGCATCTATAACTTTTCGTTACCACCGCTGCTGCTGCACACCATGGTGACCGGCAGTTGCCGGCACCTGAAGACCTGGCTGATGACCATGCCACCGGCGCAGGCGGGCACCTTCTATTTCAACTTCATTGCTTCGCATGATGGCATCGGCCTGCGACCCGCAGAGGGTCTGCTTGATGATTCTGAAATTCACGACCTGATTCGCGCCATGGAGCAGTTCGGTGGCCGTATTTCCTGGCGCTCCACTTCCGCCGTGGAGCGACGCCCCTACGAGATCAATATCAGCCTGTGGGAAGCAATGAAGGGTACGGTTGAGGGCGCCGATGACTGGCAACTGCAACGCTTTATCTGCGCTCACACCCTACTGTTGGCACTGGAAGGCATACCGGCATTGTATATCCACAGCTTTCTGGCCACAGGCAATGACCATCATCGTGTGAATCAAAGTGGGCACAACCGTCACATCAATCGGCACCACTGGGATTACGACGAGCTTTCCGGCCTGCTCGCCAACCCGGAATCGCACCACCACAAGGTACTGCGGACGCTGAAAAGCCTGATCCGCATACGGCAGCGCCAGCCCGCCTTCCACCCAAATGCCACGCAGTTCACTCTGCATCTGGGTGAGCGGGTATTTGCCTTCTGGCGCCAGAGCGCCCAGCGCGACCAGAGCATATTTGCCCTGCACAATATCAGCCATCAGACGCAGACCCTGTCGCTGTCCGACATCAATCTGATTGATACGGACCCGTGGCTGGACCTGATTTCGGGGGAATCACTGGACACCACTCACGGCACACTGACCATGGCACCGTATCAATGTGTCTGGCTCAGCAACCGGCACGACTGAGCGCCCTGGTCTGTCCTCTATAGCTCAAGAGCGGCAGAGGCCAGCCTTTTTTTGCCAGGCTCGGCTTCCATATCCACCGTATAAAAGCGATACATGTCTCGACCGGATTTCTTTGCGTTGTACATGGCAGTATCAGCAGTCCTGATCAGCGTCTCTTCGTCCTCACCATCCCTGGGATAGACACTGATACCGATGCTCACCGTCGCGATGCGCAATTGCTGACCGGCCAGCGTGTAAGGCTCACAAACTGCGGCCAGTATTTTTTCTGCCACTTGTCGGATCTGAATATTGTTGTCCAGGTCCGACAGCAACACAATGAACTCATCACCGCCAATTCTGGCCACAACATCACTGGCACGAAGAGCTTGGTTGATTCTATGCCCGATTTCGATCAGTAGCTGATCACCCGCATCATGACCCAGGGTATCATTGACCAACTTGAATTTATCCAGATCCAGAAACAGCACGGCCAGTGAGTATTCGCTACGCCTGGCTTCCTGGATGCCCTGTGCCAGCAACTGGCTGAACAGGCTGCGATTGGGAAGACCGGTCAAGGCGTCATGAAGTGCCATATGTTCAAGCTGCCTGGCGTGAGCTGTCTGCTCCAGCAGCGCGGCTTCCCGGCTGCGCTGCAACTGATTGCCGAGATAACCGAGCATCGCCATCAGTGCCAGCATTACGGTACTGAGGGTAACGGCCTGAAAACGCAGCTCCCGGTTGTCGATCAGGGTTTGAGCATGCAGCTCTTCCACGGAAAGACCAAGCACCAACGCCAGAGGGAAGCCGTCGATCTCTCTGACCGTGGTGTAACGCTTCATACCGTCAACAGGATACTCGAATGCGGCAACACCACCTGGCACCTCTGCCAGAATGGAAAGCAGCTCAGATAACGGAATCTGGACGCCGTGGAAGTTACCACCGTTACCATGAGCAGCTCTCACAACGCCATCAGTTCCTACGAGTCCCAGCAAACCATGTTCACCCAATCTGCCGGTTTCATGGGCGCTGACAAGAGACCCCGCGTCCACAGAAATGACAATGGCACCGAATAAAGTGCTATCGTCTGTATACAGACCCATGCTGAAATCCAGCCACCAGCGATCACTCTCGACATCGTGCCATGTATCTCCCACATGCAACTCAGAACGATGGAAAGCGCTCGGGTCAATGTCCACCCTATCGTCTTCACTTGACTGTGTTGCCAGCAACCGCTCGCCGCGGTCATCAACAATGCGCACTCGAAACAGCAGATTCCTGGGCAGCACGCCTTCATTGAGCAGAGTGTACAAACGCTCGATTTCAAGTCCGGGTTCAACAAAAAAATCCAGCAACCTCGCTGCCTGGTCGATCTCACGCAAGATGTGCACAACCTGCGCTTCGTAGGTATCCGACAGCTCACGTGTGGCTGCTTCTGCCAACATCAACGCTGCGTGATCTCGGGCACCCGTCACTCTGAAGGTTGCCGACCAGACAACCGAAAGCAGAAGAACACTCAGAAAAGGGTACAAGTAGCGCGGGTTGGACAACCATTGAACCGGGTAATCCAGCCATGAGACGGGGCCTGTCTCCGGGCCCTCAGCGTCAGCTGCTTCGGGCTTCTGTGTGCGGTTGCTCATCATGGGCAGGCCACCCACGTGCCGATTTGCACAAAGCCCTGCCCGGGGAAGGCGACGACGCCCGAATGCAACTCAACAGTAACGGCTCTGAAAGAATTCAATGGGCTCACTGCAACCTCGTTCAAATCTGGCTTTCGTGTAACCGGGATGCAGTGTACAGGCGGGGCATCAAAGGTGTGGCAGCGACACTCGCAACACACCGGGCAATCGCAATCGCATTCCCTTCTCACGACCGAACATACATTGCTTTGATTGACGAGTCCAGTTTCCCGCCGCCAGCTGCCAGCCCGGGTCAATCCTGCAGATTGTCCAGGATGCGCTGCACTGCAGTGGCGTCTTCGTGATTACCGGTTTGCGCTTGCAGCTGGCGCAGCAATTCGTAACTTTGCCGTGGTACCGGTTGCCCCATGTGCATGCGAACCCCGATGTGATCTTCCAGAAAGGCAATTGCTGCACCATGGTTGTCCATGTTCAGGTGGGCGTTGGCCAGCATCAGCAGGACCGCGTCGGCGCCGGGCGCATCAGCGCTGCTGTTGCCTTCCAGCGCCAGCCAGTCGGACAGATAGGCCGCTGAGGCCGCGTAATTCCCATCACGCGCATACAATTGGCCCAGCGCCATTGTGGCACGGGATTCCACATTGCTGCGCAGGTCTGGCAAGGTCAGCACCTCCTCGAAGGCAATGATGGCTTCGTCATACATTTCAAGACTGATCAATGCATTGGTATAGAAATTCAGTACTGTAGACTGTTCAAGCGCATTGAGTTGCTCAAAGTCCTCGTACAGGGCGTTCAGGTCATCCAGGCCTTCAACCCACTGCTGCGCCATGAAGCGCTGCTGCACCTCGTTGATCACGTCGTAGACCCGTGCGCTGAGCACGGCCTGCCCGCCAACCCCGGCATCAGCGCCCGCATCGGAGGCCGCCTGGTCGTTGTTGCCGTGGTCGCTGCCAGCCGCGGTATCTGGCCCTGGCCCTGATCCCGACCCCGAATCAGCATCGCTGTGCTCGTGCGCCGTATCCCTTGCAAAACCTTCTGTGGAGGCAGAATCCAGCGCGCCGGCCGCGGCCTCAACCTCCTCGCTGCCACGAGCTGCCAGCCGGGCAGCGGCTTCTGCCGATTCGGCCGCGATGCTTTCAGCCTGCTGACGAATCTCTTCACGGTCAACATCGGTGATACGTACCCACAGGCTGATGCCTGTCACAACCGCCAGCGTCAACAGCAACCACGTCCGTGCTCCGGGCATTTTGCGACTCCCGTCATTTTTTCTGCCTGACTCAAAGTATATACTCAATGGTCAACAAGGATAACTGACCTATGGATCATTAAACAGGATGAGGGCGGACTATGAAGCGCATGGCAATTTTCGCGGACGGCACATGGAACTCACCTGAAAAAGGCGGTGCCACCAATGTACTGCAGATGGCGCGCGCAGTTAAACCCCTGGTGGGCAACACCACACAAGTGGCATTCTATGATTGGGGCGTCGGTACAGACCGCAAGCAACTCGCTGGCGGTATCACCGGTGCGGGCATCGACAAGAACATCATGGACTGCTACCGCTTTCTGGTGCACAACTACAAAGCCGGCGACAAGCTGTTTCTGTTCGGTTTCAGCCGTGGCGCCTATACTGTGCGCTCACTGGCCGGTTTCATCCGCAACTGTGGTCTGATCAAACGCGAACATGCCGATCGGATACCTGAAGCCTTCGATCTGTACCGGCAGCGCACCCGAAAGACCGCACCGGGTGAAAAAACTGCCGAGGATTTCCGCAAGCGTTTCGCTGTTGCGGATCTTACACCTATTGAGTTTCTCGGCGCCTGGGATACCGTGGGTGCACTCGGCATACCCGTACCCTTCTGGGGCACGCTGAATGAGAGTCGCTATCTGTTCCACGACACCGAACCCAGCAAAATCATCCGTCACGCCCGGCATGCCCTGGCCATTGACGAGAACCGCCAGGACTTTGAGCCGACACTCTGGGACAACAAACCGGGCATGGATCTCATGCAGGTCTGGTTCCCCGGCGTGCACTCGGACGTAGGGGGTGGCTACGATGATCCAGGCCTGAGCCATTGTGCCAGCCAGTGGATTCTGAAAGAAGCCGCCCGGTATGGCCTGAAATTCGAACCCCACTTCATCAATGGGCTAAAACCCGATCCGCTGGCACGTCAGCACGATGAGCGCAAAGGCATCTATCGCGCCCGGCGCCCCTTCACGCGCAGAATCACTGGCGCGGTGCACGCGTGCGTAAAAGCGCGATGGGAAGCCAATGCGCACGACTACAGACAACGCAGCAGAGCATTGGCGGAGTTACTCGAGTCGGTTGAACAGGACTGGTCGCAAATAGAGCTGGTGGACTGAGCGCTCAACCGAAGCCTTCCAGCACCACCTTGCCAACGGTGTGCTGGGTTTGCATGGCATCGTGAGCCCGCTCCAGATTGGCTGCATTGATGCTGCCAAAATGCTGCCCCATGGTGCTTCGAAGTACACCCTGGTCAATCAGGCCGGCCACTTCGCCAAGCAAGGCCTGCTGTACGCCAATATCGTCGGTGCCAAACATCGGGCGGGTGAACATGAACTCCCAGTGCAGGGACAGGCTTTTCTGTTTCATACTCATGATATTCAGTGGTTGAGCCGGATCATCAACCAGTGACAACCGGCCTTGGGGCCGCAGCATGGCAACAAGGTCATCAAAATGCTGCTCGGTACGGTTGATGCAGGCCACGTCGGTGACATCAGCGATATCGAGCCTTGCCAGTTCCGCTTTCAGTGACTGGCTGTGATCCAGCACATGGTGGGCGCCAAGGTCACTGACCCACTGCCGGCTCTGCGGCCGCGAAGCGGTGCCGATCACCGTTGCGCCCGTCAAGCGACGGGCAAGCTGAACAAGCATGGAGCCAACGCCGCCACCGGCGCCAACCACCAGTAACACACGCGACGCGGCGGCTTCTGCGCGCGGCATCTGTAATCGATCGAACAGCATCTCCCAGGCCGTGATGGTAGTCAGCGGCATGGCTGCCGCCTCGGCGTCACTCAGCGTTTCAGGCGCTTTGGAGGCGATGCGGGCGTCCACACAGTGAAACTCGGCATTACACCCCTGTCGTGTCACATCACCTGCATACCAGACACGATCCCCTGGACTGAAGCCGCTCACGGCTGAACCTGTGGCCACTACCTCTCCCACCGCATCCCAGCCAAGAATCTTGTGAACGCCGTCTGCCGGTTTTACCCTTGCGCGAATTTTGGTATCCACAGGATTGACCGCAATGGCGCGCACCGCCACCAGCAAATCGTGTTCGCCAGGTTCTGGCCTGGCGGTTTCAAAGTCAATCAAGGGTCCTTCCAGATAGCCTGTGGCTCTCATAGGTCGCTTCCTGTTGTCATCAGTTTTTTTGCAAAAGTGAGCCACCATGGTACCACCGGGCCCTGGCTGACCGGCAAGCCAGCGCGTTTAATTGTCCGCCGCAGCCACTGCCGCGGCGTCTGTTAACGTTAACAACCCGGTAAAGTCGACCGTACAGGCGCTTTCAGCCCATTCCCGAGCTGCGTTAACGAACACTGCAACTAACTGTTAAATCAATGACTTGCTGAGCTTCCAGCCTCATAATACCGGCGCGATTGTCAGTGATCTCCTCTGACAGCGCCGTTCACTGCAGTACATCCCGGGAGGGGGAGATTTTCATGAATACAAACCAGTACCAGTTTCAGCGCAGGCCACTTGTCATAGCACTGGCGGCAGCCGGACTCAGCACCATCACCAGCGCACCCCTGCACGCCCAACACAATACTGTAGAAGAAATGCTTGTGATCGGCCAGCCGATATCAACCCAGCGCCTTGATGTGGAAAACAGCGCCGGCAGCCGACTCGGACTGTCATCGTTTGATACACCTGCCAGTGTGGACATCATCACGGCCGAGGAGATCAGCGCCAAAGGTGACTACCGTGCACTTGATGCCATCACCCGCTCAGCCGGCATCTCCTCCAACGCCACACCCGGCAATGGCGGCACATCGGTATCATCACGCGGTTTCAGCGGCCACGTGACCACCACAACCACCTATGACGGCGCCCGCCTCTTTGTCACCGCCGGTACAGTCACATTCCCGGCCGACACCTGGATGCTGGATCGTGTTGAGGTCCTGAGAGGCGCTGGTTCTGTCATCAATGGCATGGGCGCCATTGGCACCACCATCAACTATATTCCCAAATCGCCGCAGTTCGGAGACCCCCAGCTCGAAGCGCTGGTGGCAGGCGGCAGTTTCGGCACCCGGCGCGTGGCCGCTGGCGGTGGCGCGGAATTGAACGAGCAATGGGCCTATCGGCTGGACGCATCACACCACCAGTCCGACGGCTTTGCCCGCAATGCTGACGAATCACGCACCGCAGCGGCAGGATCGCTGCTGTTCCAGCCCTCCGACGACTTCAGCATGAAGTTCAGCCTCGATTACGCCGATGTTGATGCCGCGCCGTTCTGGGGTACACCGCTGATCGACGGCGAAGCCAACCGCTCTCACCGGCGCAACAACTATAACTTCCGTGACGCCTTTGTCACCCACCAGGACCTGTGGGCCAGAGTGCATACCGAGTGGCAGATTGCGCCGGATGTAAAGTTCCGTAACGACACTTATCTGATCGACGCCGAACGAGAATGGCAGAATCTGGAGGAGTACTACTACAATGCCGAGCGCAACGAGATTGATCGCATGTTCTATCTCGGCATCGTGCATGACACCCGGCAGGTGGGCACGCGCAGCGATGTGCTGGTCGACAGTACCCTGGCCAATGGAATGGAAAACCGCTTTAACATCGGCGCGGAGGTCAACGTCATTGATCTGGACTACCACAACAACTTCAACACAGGCGGATTCGACGTATCCGACAGCGTACCTGTGATTGGCTTTGACGCTGGTGTCCTGCCTCGGAACACCATCCCGACCCTCCTTGACTACTCTACGGACAGTACGCAATGGGCCGTGTTCTGGGACAACGTGCTGACACTTACCGACTCCGTGAGTCTGGTTACCGGCATGCGCTACGACCGGTTCAGTTTCGATCGCGTGCAACACGCGCTGACCCACCCACAGGCCAACCCGAGACCGCGCTCGACCTTCGATGCCGGGCTCAGTGCCACAACCTGGCGCGCCGGCATCGTCTATCAACCACGAGACAGTCTCAGCCTTTACGCCCAGACCAGTTCGGCAGCGGATCCGGTAACATCACCGGTGTCCATCAACGCCGCCAGCGCCGAATTTGATCTTAGCAAGGGCCGCCAGTACGAAATTGGCATAAAACAACAGTTCCTGGACGGGCGCGGCGAATACACGCTGGCATGGTTCGATATCACCAAGGACAATCTGGTGACCAGACTGCCGGGGTCACCGGAATCGGAGCAGATCGGACAGCAGAGCTCTGATGGCGTAGAGTTCACGCTGCGATTATTCCCGTTCGAACAGCTGGCTGTGGATTTCAATTCCACCTGGATCAACGCGCAGTATGACGCGTTCTATGCCGGTGAACAGTCACTGCGGGGCAATCGTCCCAACAACGTGCCACGTCAGACCAGCAATCTGTGGGTCAGCATGACCCCCGGCAACCGCTTGCAGATTGGTGGCGGCCTGCGCTACGTTGGATCGCGATACGCAAACAACACCAACAGCGTCACACTGCCGTCCTACACCGTACTGGATGCCAGTGTGAGCTGGCAGTTGAACCGGAATGTTTCCATGACTTTGCGCGGTCGCAATCTGACAGACGAGGCCTATGTGGAATCACAGTACATCTCCGCGCAGCAGTGGCTGTTCGGTGACCCCCGATCCTATGAAGTGAGCTTCCGGTATACGTTTTGACTCTGGGTAAACGGCTAAAGCGGTACCTGTACCTGACCCATCGCTGGCTGGGGGTCTGCATGTGCCTGCTGTTTGCGCTCTGGTTCATCAGCGGCGTGGTCATCATGTATGTGCAGTACCCCACCCTGACCGAAACCCAGCGTATTAAAAACCTTCCGCCGCTGCAGCCGGAACAGATACAACTCAGTGCCGCCGACGCCCGACAACGCATTGCCCTGGCCGGTGGCAGCGCGCAAAGCGTGAGGCTGAGCCAGTTGATGGGCCGGCCAGCCTATCAGCTTCGCGGCGCCGACAATGTGCCGGTAACGGTGTTTGCCGATACCGGAGAGGTCCTGTCGGGCCTGACGCCCGAACAGTCCCTGCAGGTGCTTCGCCATTCCGGCTTCCATGATGCTGACAGCGAGCCCCACTATCTCGGACTGGTCGACATGGACCAATGGACAATCTCCGGCAGCCTGCATCCGAGCCGCCCACTGCACAAGGTGTCAGTCGGTGACCGTGCCGGTACGGTGATCTACGTGTCCGATGTCAGCGGCCAGATTGTGCTCGATACCAATCGGCAGGAACGCTTCTGGAACTGGCTCGGCACCACCATCCACTGGATTTACCCAGTGCAGCTGCGCCAGCATCCATCTCTCTGGGCTGAGGTGGTGATCTGGCTGTCCGTGGCCGGCATGGTGTCAGTCATTACCGGCGGATTGATCGGTTTCATGCGCCTGCGCGTTCGCAAGCCCTACCGCGGCAAGGATGTAACGCCCTATCAGGGCGTGGACAAGTGGCATCATGTGCTCGGCCTGGCCAGCCTGATCTTTCTGGGCACCTTCATGTTCAGCGGTCTGCTGTCCATGTCTCCCTGGGGACTTTTTTCCTCCGGTACCTCACCCGGGCCGCAGATCCAGCGCTACCAGGGCGACAGCCTTGGTAATCTGTCTGCCTTTCCGCAGCCCGGCTCTCAGGCGTTGGCCGGTATCCGGGAAGTGGACTGGCACCGGGTTGGCGGTCAACCTTATCTGGTCCTGTCCTCATCGGCAGACCAGCGTTATGTGCTGTTGCCTGGCAGGGCACGGGAACCCGCACCGGCCCAGCCACTGCACGACCTGATGCAGCAATCCCTGAACCGGTTCATGCCTGATGCCAGTATCGTTGGCACCACGCAACTGGACCGCTTTGACAACTATTACTACAGCACACACAACCGGTATCGCCCGTTACCCGCCCTGCGCGTGGACTTTGATGACCCGGAAAACACCTCGTTCTATCTGGACCTGAACAGCGGGCAGGTAGTGCTGCGCCACACCGATACCAGCCGGCTGTACCGCTGGCTCTACAACGGCCTTCACAGCCTGGATTTTATTGTGCTGCTGGATCGTCGCCCGCTATGGGACATCGTGGTATTGCTGCTCAGTGTCATCGGTCTGGTCTTCTCTCTCACGGCGGTGATGATCGGCTGGCGGCGTCTTCTGCAGCAACTGTAGGTTGTCGATTTCCCCGGAGGCCAGGGTGGCGGCGGCCACGCACCTGGCTGTTGGTCAGGCACGACATATAAGGTCCGCGGATTCAAGCACTTGGCGCCGCCACGGTCGAAGCTGTCTTAGACTCCCGACACATTTTACAGGCGAACCTTGCACCAACTCACAATAAGCGATTGATTTAAATGAAAAATAAAAAGTTGGCACAAGTCTTGGAACAGTGGGACTGCGAGGCGATACATCCTGCCTCAATACGGAAACAGTCATTACTGGAGGTAAGTCATGCGTAACAAGTCACTGCTTGCAATCACCCCTTTCGCGTTTGCTCTGTTTACCGCTTCTGCACTCGCTGACGAGATGCCCGCGTTCCAGGAAGCCGACAAGGACGGCGATGGCGTTCTGAGCCACACCGAGGCGGAGGAAGCGCTGCCTATCGAGATTCCTGACCTCAATGGCGACGGTATCGTACGAGTGAATGAAATTGTCGAAGTGCTGCCCGACATCGGCTTTGCCGCCGATGACACCTCCCCGGTGATGGCCGGTGAATATTACGTGATTGTTGAAACGCTGCGCAACGATGACCGTTACCGCGAAGACTCATGAGAGTTTGATGACGCTCAGGGACGAGCGTCTCCCCTCCTCGCTTCATGGCGAGTGAAGTGCCCTGCTGGAAGTCGAGCGAAGGCTGACTCGCGGCTGGTTCGATCATCGATCCAGCCGTTTTTTTTTGCGCAGGCCCGGCAAGCCCCCACAATCAGGTCAAGTTAATGCAGCACCTGCCGATATGTATCCTGCTGACCCTGACCGTTCACCCGAGTGCCCCCGGCGGATTGATTGATGAGCGAAGCCCTGATTCTGATCTTGCTGGTCTCCATTACCATCAATGTCATCGCCATATGGAAAATGATCACTGCTGCAGCGCGGGCCGCTGCGCACACTGTGCAGATGCGCGAGTTACGCAAGGCCATACAGAACCAGGCTTCTCAGATGGAGCGATACAAGGAGTATGCGGAAAACATCCACTTTCATCACGACGTCATGTCGCGGGCCTTGCGTTTTCACCTCCACGCAGCCGGACTGGTCTACGAACCGAGACTGTGGCACAGCTACGATGCCATCGTGAAAGCCGAATGGCCGTTCGACCGGAAAAGCTGGCCGTATCATCTGCCTATGCTGGACAACCCTGCCAGCCGTATGGACGCACCGGAAGATCTGCGTGCCTATGAGAAATGGTGCAAGGAAACCGCGCAGGGACACTACCGCGACCAGGTAAATACCGTCATTGACCGCAATTACATACAGGAACTGGATACCGTGTGCGCTGAATACCTGGAGGACACGGCAAACAAACAGGTTTCCGGCACTTCCTGATGTGACAGCCCGGCATCAGGTGCGTGATTTTTTTCAAATCAGGCCTTGGCTTTGCACTGCAATTCTGACATATTATGCGCCCCGGCCAGACCTGACCTGGCAGACGCACAGCAAGACCCCATCGGAGTGTAGCTCAGCCTGGTAGAGCACCGTCTTCGGGAGGCGGGGGTCGGAGGTTCAAATCCTCTCACTCCGACCAGTTTGATCCATCACCGGTTCCGTCCTTCCCCGCTCATGATAGAATCGTTTCCATGAGCGTGAAATCCCGAATTCAAAAGCTACTGTTCCTGCTGCTGTGCTGTCCGGTGCTGATCGGCATCGCCTCGGCCAACGCCTATGACTTCGAGCAGGGTCTCTCCGCCTATGAATCCGGCGACTACGCAGCAGCAATGGATAACTTTACAGAAGGTGCCGGCATCGGGCATGCGCTGGCGCAGTTCTATCTGGGCGTCATGTATCATCAGGGCATTGGCACCGAGCCTGACTACGAGAGAGCCATGCAGCTTTTTGCCCTGTCCGCGCAACAGGGTATTGTGCGGGCCCAGTACCACCTCGGTCACATGTACGACAACGGTGAGGGCACCGAGCAGGATTACCGCGAGGCCTACTACTGGTATGAGCAGGCCGGAGAGGCGGGTGACCCGCAGGCTCAGTATGCACTTGGCACCATGAACTTCTATGGCCAGGGACGAAACGAAGATCAGGCCCAGGCCATATTCTGGTACGAACTGGCCGCCGAGCAGGGCAACGTGGACGCCCAATACAACCTCGGCGTCATGCATATGAATGGTTTTGGTACACCCACCAACGAAGTGGTGGCACTCGACTGGTTCATCCGCGCCGCCGACAATGGCAGCGCCGATGCCCAATACAATGCCGGACTGATGCTGGCCATGGGGCAGGCCACGGACGCGGACTTCCCGCGCGCCATGCATTACTTCACTCTCGCAGCCGAACAGGGTCTTCGCGAAGCCCAGGCGCAACTGGGTATCATCCATGCGTCAGGCCAGGGCGTGCCGCGGGATTTTGACCTTGCCAGACGCTGGTTCACTGCCGCCGCCGACCAGGGTGATGCAGCCGCCATGTCCTTTCTTGCCCAGATCTACCGGGAAGGGCTGGGTGTCCCACAAGATCTGGTGCAGGCACATATGTGGTATGACCTCGCCTACCGCCACGGTCATCGCCGGATGTTGCGCAACATGAATGCCTTGCATGGGGACATGACGGCGGAACAGGTTCGCAGTGCCCGCGAACAGGTGGTGTCCTGGCTCACCGAGCGCAACCTCATCCAGCCAGCCTCTCGCTGACACTCCTGCCTGTATTGTATCGTTTTGCACCCACTGCATAAACGAAGCAAAAAATTCTGATCTGCCTTGCCACGTACTGCGTACTGCTGTTGTTACTTTTCCTACAACTGCAAAACGGAGACATGCCCATGGGCCTTGAAGTTATCGATTTTGGCGCCAACGATCTGGAAAACAAATTGGCCAAGATGAACGCATCACAAATTGACGAGCTGGCTTTCGGTGCCATAGAACTGGATAACAAGGGCACCATCCTTCGCTACAACCAGACAGAGGGCGCCATCACTGGCCGCAGCCCCGAGGCCGTGATCGGCAAGAATTTTTTTACTGCTGTTGCTCCGTGTACAAACACCCCGAAATTCAAGGGAGCATTCGACAAGGTTGTCAGCGAAAAAGCCAGTGTAATGCTTGAATACACCTTCGATTACGAAATGGCTCCAACCAAGGTGAAGGTTCACATGAAACCCGCACTGGTGGGCGACAGCTACTGGATTTTTGTGAAGAGACTCTGAATTATGTGGTGGCAGAACAGGACACTCATCGAGCACTTCATCAGTGACTTTTTGCTGGATTACCTGAAGCGTCAGGGCATGCATTCTGCCAACACGATTTCGGGTGGTTTCGATCCGGACCGACTACTGAGAAACCCTGCTGAATGTGGGCTGGACTCACTCAAGTACATTGGCATGACTACTCGCTTCAGCCAGTGCCTGGGTATCTGTCGAACCGGCCTGGCTGACCTGTTGCTGGCCAGGCGAACGCTGGCTGGCTGGGCTGATGTGGCGCAGCGTAGCCTGGCCACCAACAGTGAACGAATCGGGTTCCATTCATCAGGCAGCACCGGCACACCGTCGATGAAAGAGCTGGAAACCTGGCGCCTGGAAAGGGAAATGCGCCATTTCTCCGACATTATTGACCGACCATGCCGTATCATAGCAACCGTGCCAGGCCATCATATTTACGGATTCCTGTGGACGGTCATGCTACCCAACATGCTGGGCGTTCCTGTCATGCGCCTGAACCCGGCGAGCAGCCTGCCCTCGTCATGGAGTACATTGCTTGAAGAAAATGACCTGATTGTGGCAACACCCGACATCTGGGAACTGATTGTTCGCCACGACATCAATCTGCCGCAGAAATTCACCGGCGTCAGCTCCACAGCACCACTGCCAGCCGGGATCGCTGCCACATTACGCCAACGACACAGGGCTGCCACTGTCATCGAGGTGTATGGAAGCACTGAAACCGCCGGTATTGGCTGGCGCAGTGCATCTGATGCTCCCTATGCACTTCTGCCCTACTGGACGCTGGTCAGCAGTCAGTCAGAAACAGTGCTGCACGACACCGAGTCATCCCAACGCTACCCGCTCAATGACGTGCTGGCCATCAAGGGGCCGGACCGTTTCACTGTTCAGGGACGCAAGGATACCGTTGTGCAGATAGGCGGTCACAACATCAACCTGGCCCAGGTGCGCCGGATTCTGACACAACATCAGGACATCATCGATGCAGATGTGCGCTGCGCGGGTGACGGACTGGATCGCACACTCAGGTTCTTCCTGCAACTACGCAGCAAACCCGAGGCACTGATACCCTGGTGCGAGCAGTACAACCAATGGCTGGGCAGCAGCCTTGGCAATGTGCCGCCAGCAGACACCATTGTTATTGGCGAAACCTTGCCAAGAAGCGCCATGAACAAGGTCACCGAATGGCAAGGCACGGACTACGAGCCGGTCATCGGACGCTTCAGGCACGCATTCGCGGTCTGACGCACATGCTCGACACTTGCAGCGATTTGCAGTAGCTTATGGGGTCTGGCGTTTCCGGACCTTTTCGTAGGAACTGCAATCAGAGGAACTGCAATGATAAAGACAACGATAAAGAGCACCACAACGCTGGCCCTCTGCCTGATGATGGCAGGCACTGCTTATGCACAGGATCTCGAAAAGCTGTGGCAATCAGTAGCCGGCGAACACCGTTCAGCAGCCAATATGGCGCGTAACGAATACCGTAATCCGTTCCAGACCCTGGCATTCTTCGGTGTGGAATCTCACCACACAGTGGTGGAAGTATTCCCCGGCGGCGGCTGGTACACCGAAATTCTGGCACCCTATCTGCGCGACGATGGCAAGCTGATCGCTGCCATTTACCCTCGCGGTGAAGGTGCGTCGGACTTCATGGTCAATATCGGCCGGCAGTACGAAGCCTTTCTTCAGGCAAACCCCGATGTCTATGACCAGGTCGAGATGGTTGAACTGGCCCCGGGTCAGCAGTCGCGACTTGCCGATCCCGGTACCGTGGATTTCATCGTGGACTTCCGCAACGCACACAACTGGCTGGGTTGGGGCGCAGAGGAAATGCTGTCATCCTGGCACGAAGCGTTGAAGCCCGGCGGCAGGGTTGGTATCACCGACCACCGCATGGACCCGGCCCGCGAGGAAGGAAACGGTTATATTCACGAGCAAACACTGATTGATGTGATGGAGTCACACGGCTTCCGCTTTATTGGCAGTTCGGAAATCAATGCCAACCCACGCGACACCAAGGACCACCCCGGTGGTGTCTGGAACCTGCCGCCGAACCTGCGCGGACTCACTGGTGAAGAACGCATTCCGTTCCTGACCATGGGTGAAAGTGACCGCATGACAATGCTGTTCGAGAAGCAATAGTCACCGTCAGTCCCTTCTGCTGACCAAAGCGGCGACGGGCAATTGTCCTCGCCGCTTTGTGTTTACTGCCCTGCCCGTCACTGGACATTTGGCGTCCGCAGTCTTACCCTCAAGACAAACAACAACTTGGGGGCTTCTGCATGAACCGTCGACCTGTCAGTTCCATACTGCCTTCAATGGCGCGCCCGTCCGCACACCTGCCACTGCTGTTCGGGTTGCTCCTGTGCCTGCTGGTCTCACCCGGATTTCTGCAGGCCCAGTCAGTTGAGCAGCCAGGCGAGCACCTCACCAGCAACGTGCCAATGCGTGACGGCACACTGCTGGCCACCAATATCTACCTGCCCGAAGGCGAAGGGCCCTGGCCTGTTGTGCTGACACGTACACCGTACAACAAGGATGGCGCCGGCAGCACTGCATCACGCTACACACAACGCGGTTACGTGCTGATCTCCCAGGACGTCAGGGGACGTTATGCCTCTGAGGGCGAGAATCGTCCATTCGAGGACGACATACACGACGGATACGATACCATCGCCTGGATCATCGAACAGGACTTCAGCAACGGACGGGTCGGCATTTTTGGCACGTCGGCACCCGGCATCACCTCAAACCTGGCAGCCGCGGCAGCGCCACCGGGACTGCAGGCTGCCTACGTCACGGTGGCACCGGACAGCCTGTTCTCGCGTTCACGTTTCATCAACGGGGTCTTCAAGGAAAGTCACTCCGGTGGCTGGTTGCGTGGACAGGGCGTGAGCGAGCAGGACATTGCCGCCTATCGGGCACGCGCCGTGCTGGACCAACGCTGGCGCGACACTGACTTTGTGTTCCATCGCCATAACGTACAGATACCCGTTTACAACGTCGGCGGTTGGCATGACATCTATGCCGAGGGCACTGTCGACAATTTTGTGTACCTGCAATACCAGGGCCACGCCGGGGCTCGCGGCAATCAGAAACTGTTCATGGGTGCATTTGGCCACGGCGCGCTGCAGGGCGACCTGGCGTACCCGGACGCCGGACTCATCAGCGGCGACCTGGAGGAGCAGTTCCGGTGGTGGGATTATTGGCTCAAGGATATCGACAACGGCATCATGGATGAACCGCCTGTCAGTTATTACATGATGGCATCAGCCCGGAAAGGCGCCACCTCGCCCAGCAACCGGGTCATCCACGCCGACAGCTGGCCTCCCGAACACGAACTGACACACTACTACCTGCAACCGGACCGGACCCTGGCAACCACGCCACCGGAAACCAGGTCACATGCCATCAGTTATCTGTTCGATCCCGCCAATCCGGTGCCTACGGTCGGCGGACAGAATCTGGGCGCCGACGTGGGTCCACGCGACCAGCGCGAGATCGGGCAACGTCAGGATTACCTGCGCTTTGAAACCCCCGTGCTGGACGAAGACGTGGTAGTGGCGGGCAACATCTACATGGAGCTGTATGTATCCACGGATGTGCTTGACACTGACTTTGTGGTCAAACTGGTGGACATTTACCCGGATGGTTACGAGGCACTGATTCTTGACTACCCGATACGGGCGCGATTTCGCAACGGTTCCGATGCCGGGGACGTGGAATTCATGACACCTGGCGTGACCGAGAAGCTGGTCATTGACATGTGGAGCACCGCACAGACCTTCGAGAAAGGCCACCGGATCGGCGTTCATGTGACCTCGAGCAATTATCCACGCTTCGCGGTCAATCCGAACAACGGTGCACCACTGGATGATACCGACACACCAGGACAACCGGCCAACAACACCATCCATCTGGATAGCAGACACCCTTCTGCGATTGTGCTGCCGGTGGTCACGGAGGAATTGTGAAAAAAACACAAACGCACAGTCTGACACCGGCTACCCTGGCCGCTTGTGCAGCGCTGTCTGTGGCAGTGTCAGTTTTTGCGGCAGCGTCTGCGCAGGCCGACATTCCTCGTACACCCGAGGGCAAGCCTGACCTGCAGGGCATCTGGACGAATGCCACCCAGACCCCGTTGCAGCGTCCGGCCGAATTCGGTGAACAGCGCCACATGAGCCACGATCAGGCCATGGCGCGCCAACAGCGCGCACTGGAAGCTGAACTGCGTGCGGACATGCCAAGCGATCCGGACCGACCACCACCGCAGGACCGCAACACCAATGCCGCCTACAATCTGTTCTGGCTCGAGCGCGGCCTGAACGTGGCACATGTGGACGGGGAATATCGCACGTCACTGATCATTGATCCACCCAACGGTCAGATACCCTATCGCGAGGACCGCCCACCTACAATGCTGGAATACTGGCGCGGCGACAATCCTGACGAATTTGCCGGTCCGGAGCAGGCCACCATCGGGGAACGCTGCCTGATGTTCTATGATTTCCGCACCTCAAATTCCAGCGCTGGCCCGCCAATGATGCCGATGATCTACAACAATCTGTATCGCATTGTGCAAACGCCTGACTATGTGATGATACTGGCGGAGATGATCAATGACGTACGTATCATCCGAATCAACGGCGCGCACCGTCCCGACGCCATTTATCAGTGGAAAGGTGATTCCATTGCACACTGGGAAGGTGACTCGCTGGTGATCACCACACGTAACCTGCATCCGCAACAATCACACTTTGGGTCCTCCCGGGAACTGGTGGTTACCGAACACCTGACGCGTGTATCCGAAGACCAGATCGATTACCGTTTCACGATGCACGACCCGGCTGCCTACACACAGGACTGGACCGCAGAAATGCCCTTCATGGCCCGGCCGGACCAGCGTATTTTTGAATACGCCTGTCACGAGGGTAACTACGCGCTGCCAGGCATACTCGCCGGTGCCCGACGGCTGGAAACATCCGACACAGACCCTGACTGATGAAATTGATCTGTTGCCGCACACTTTTGACCGCAGCCGCGGTGCTGTTTCTCACAGCCTGCCTTGGGCCAGTACCTGCCCTGTACCCGGAGGACGAATCACAGCGCCCGGTGACCATCTACGTGACAAGTCATGGCTGGCATGTTGGCATTGTTGCCCCACGTGAGCATGTAGTGCCGCAGCTGCCCCCATCCTCGCGCTACCCACAGCGCCGATTTCTGGAATTCGGCTGGGGTGATGCCCGCTACTATCCACACCCCGATCCGGGCCTGCGGGAACTGCTCACGGCGGCGCTGCTTCCCACGGCGGCGGTCATGCATATCGCTGGTTTTGACGCCGCCGTTGAGCAACAGTTTCCCAACAGCCGCATTGTCCGGCTGCAACTGTCGGAGCAGGGAGCCACGGCCCTGGCAAGGTTTCTTGCCAATACGCTGAGACCCGACGATGAGGGCGAGGCTGTATACACAGGACCAGGCCTCTACGCCGACAGCATTTTCCTTGAGGCAAAAGGCCCCTACATGCTGCCCCATACCTCCAATCTCTGGGCGGCCCGTGCGCTGCGTGCAGCCGGTGTGCCCATCACACCCCTGTACGCCATGACCCAGGGAAACGTGATCCATCAGGCTGGTCGTGCAGGCACCGTAGTACGGTGACACATTTCTGTCATGCACCAGATGTAGAGTGTTTCGCTGAGCACAATTTACGGGTGCTACGGCTTTGCGATCTGATCACCGGCACAGGCTACCACGCATAATGACATCGACCGCAGCAAGCATTCGATTGGCCGTACTGCGCCGGTCAGCGCCAGCTTTCACTTCGCACCTTGCACAGTTCCTGATACTGGTTCTGACATTGGCAGTGGCCATGGCGCCTGGCACCGAAATTCGCGCGCAAGCTACTGGCAGTTACACGCCCGGGCCCTGGCCCGACAGAATCATCCTGACACCAACCGACACACCGGCACAATCGCAGGCGGTTAACTGGCGCACAGACGACTCGGTCGCGGACACTATCGCCGAAATCAGTATCGCCACTGCCAGCCCTGCATTCCAGTTGTCCGCCATTCAATTCGCCGGCACCGCGCAGCACCTCCAGACCGACAACGGGGCCAGCCTGCACCACGGCGTGGTATTCGAGAATCTCATCCCTGACACAACTTACGCCTACCGCGTCGGCGGCAACAACACATGGAGTGAATGGTTCCAGTTCCGCACCGCCAGGGCTGATTTTGCACCGTTTAAAATGCTGTATTTCGGCGATGCACAGAACGGTATTCGCTCCCTGTTCTCGCGGGTTGCAAGAACCGCACTGTTGCACGCACCAGATGCCGCGCTGGCATTGCATGCCGGCGACCTGATTGACCGGTCCGGCGTCATGGATGACAACTGGGGAGAGTGGTTCCACGCCACAAGTGCAAGCAATACACTTCTTAACAACCTGGTGGTCAGTGGCAACCACGAGTATGACGAAAGCACAACTCCTGTCACACTCAGGCCACACTGGGCCACTCATTTCCATGTCCCGGACAATGGACCGACACCACTGCAGGACAGCGTTTTTTATGTGGACTATCAGCAAGTGCGTTTTGTGATACTCGATTCCACTCGAGCGATGCACGATGAGTCCATGGCCTTGCTGCAAGCCAGGTGGTTACAGAACGCTCTGTCAAACAATACTGCGCTCTGGACCGTAGTCTCCTACCATCATCCTGTGTACTCAATATCACACGGCCGCGAAAATACGCCTTTGTACCAACACTGGAAGCCGCTGTTTGACCAATACGGAGTTGACCTGGTGCTGCAGGGGCACGACCATGTGTACGCGCGCGGACGGACTGACACAGGCATAGCCGTCCCCGGTTCAGCGTCCAGCGGGCCGGTATACGTTGTGTCTGTGGCCGGCCCGAAACTGAACCTGACCGCTGAATCCGCCCGGCAGCATCAGTCCCACCTGGGGGAAGACGCGCAGTTGTTCCAGATCATCCGGTTCGAGGCTGATCAACTGCACTACCAGGCACGAACGGCCACTGGTGAGCCCTATGACGCTTTCACATTGCAGCGACGTGCCGATGGCAGCAACGAACTGCTGGAACTGACACCAGGTTCATCATTGCTGAGCGTCTGCCAGAACCCCGACCCGATACCCCGGCACATCGATGAGACCGGCCGCGCCCGCCCGGGCAGGTGCTGGACAGGCGAGGCACAGCCGTAACGGGCTGAAATTCTTCATATACCTGGCATAAGAACCACGTAAACGCACCGAAACAACACTCTGTCGTATATAGCTCACCAAGTACATTGCCAACCCGGAACATTCCCGGCACAATTGATTGACATTGTGTTACCTTGATCCCGTCCCGCCTGAACGGAGAACCAAAAAATGCTTTCGCAACGTTTTCGCCGATTGTCACTGGCGTGGCTGGTCATGATCAGCGCCACCCTGTCAACTTTTCCAGCCTGGGCCAACGATCGCATCACAGCACATGTGGTCAATCCAACCGGCTTTATCAAACCGGGAGAAAGTGACCTCATCTTTGTGGAATTGCGTAATCCTGTCAATTCAGGCGTGTCCGTCGCGCGTGTTAATGCCCTGAATGCCAGTTCATCAACAACACCGGCATCCGCAGCTCAAATTGCACAACCCATCCGGCAACCCATTTCCGGATGTCCGGACGTGATATGCCTGGTTGACGGCGAATTACCCCTTCAGCCAGGCGAGGTCATCACAGTTGTTGTGGCCAGTCTCGCTGCCAACGAGGCGCTGGAAGACGACACCAGGTTGTGGCTGAACAATCTGCGCCTTGGGCTGGTCACAACAGACATGGCGACCCCTGCGTATGATGTCTACCTCGACTACAATGTGCTCCGCATCGTCAGCCAGAATGGCTCCGGCGACCCGGCGATATTCGAAGACGAGACGGTACAGCAGGCGCTGGTCGGTACACTGCAGGCTGATGTCAACATCACACTGCGTATGCCGGAAACCATCCTTGCCGGTGAGCATTTCAGCCTGATTGCGGAAATCACCAATACAGGTGACATACCACTGATATGGAACACCGGTCTGCTGAACCCGTCCGTTGCCGGTGAACACCGACACTCATTTGTGCGACAAAGCTGTGTCATCCGTCTCTGTGTATTGGCTGGTGAGCAATTGCTGGCGCCGGGGCAGAGCGTGCTGGTCAGACCCATGAACTATTTTTATGATCATGCCCAGTTATTTCCCGGCGAACTGATCCTGTACAACATGGTCTGGCGTCTGAGCGATCAGAACGGTCGCAACTATGTTCAATATATGGACACCCCGATCAGTATCGAGGTGTTCACTCATGAAAACGAAACGACCGAGAACCTGGAAAAAACAATACCCGACAGCCAGCCACTGCAAATCACGGATCTTTGGGACAGTGACGACCAACTGCTGGTCCATGATCCCAACACTGGTGCTGACTGGTTGCGCCTGGGCAGCACAACCGGGCAATCACTCCAGGACGTCCAGGCACTGATCAGCAACGGTGGCGACCTTCAGGGTTTCGAACTTGCCGACTCGTCCGACATTGAGCAATTGCTGCTGAATCACTTACATGCAAGCGGCATTGCGGCTCAACGGCATAATCTGCGAATGGTCAGCTCGTCCTCTGCGCTGTACACGGCCATCAACAGCTTTCTTGACAAGATCCAGGCAAACGATATCGCGTGGGGCACTTCCTCGGCTCCCGTGGCACGCGGCCGGATCCGGGATCTGGCGCCACTGAAACTGAACACCACAGCGCCACACAATGAAGCCATGTTCCTGCACATAACCGGCACAGCACCGTCATCGGAAATCTTTTCCTTTGCAGTAACACCACTGCAACGCGAACCGGCCCACGAATTGATATCGCCTGATCGCGTAGGCACCTGGCTGATCCGAAGAGGCCAACCGCTACCCGAGCGCCCTGGCACCGAGACCAGCTTCCTGCTGGACGAGTTGGAAATACCTGTTGTCCAGGTCAACGGGGAATACTTCAAGGTCACCCTGCGTCTTGCCGACACAATCAACAACCTGTTGCAACTCACCGGACTGACACATGTTGCACCGGTGAGCGGAGCACCGGTATTCACTGACGAGAGCGGGCAAGTCGTGCTCCCACGCGCCCATTTGATGAGCATGGACACAACGGTGGCCACGGAGCACTTCCGGCTGGTACTGGAATACCTGCCGGACTCCAACCCGCCACTGCTACACGTCAGGGAACTGACACATGTTCCGTGATTGACGTCCAGCTAGCCACCCAGCTTCAGGAAATTCATGAACTCGCGCCGCGTTTTGGGACCATAGGTCCTGAAGTGCGGTTGCGGATCCTCCATGTACGCCAGCTTTCTTTGTGACAGTGCATCGCTGGCCACGAAGCGATTGATTTCCTCGGCCGATATGTCATACGGCCCGGCTGCGTTCAGTCCGAATACCTTGCGGCGTATCTCCGGCGTGATTGCCGGATAACCGTAACGCTCCTGGAACTCCTCGGATATCTGGAACGTGCGAAAGGCCTGGATCTGGTCCTGGGGTGACCCGTACCAGATGGAATCGGTGCCCCACAAAACATTGTCCTCGCCCATGTACTTCAGCAGTTTACCCATGCCATGGGCTGCTGCATCGGGGTCTCTCATCAGGAAGCGCCAGGTACTGCCCAACTCGGCATAAACATTGCTGTGCATACCCACGTCATTATCAATCATGGACTGAATCAGCGAGTCGATGCCCATGCGGCCTTCGCCTTCCGCGAACGCCTGTTCCTCAATCGAGGTGTCAAAGCCGGCATGGTAGATCAGAAAATTCATATCCGGATACATCTTTGCCACTATGCCGACATCGTCACATCGACTGTGCTCGATAGACTGTGGTCCGAACGGCAACCCTTTGTGTATACAGATATTTTTTACACCCAGATCGCGGGCGCGCTCGATCATCGCCAGGCCCACGTCATCGTGCAACCAGAATCCCACACCGCCCGGTCCAAACTGGGTGTAGGTCTTGAACGCCGAGATATCCCAGTTCTCAACGAGCTCATCCATGGCTTCCAGATCCCCCTCCTGATTGGGATTGACCCGGCCATGGATCATCATCCGCTTGCTGCCCTCAAGCTGGGCCACAATATTACGTGTTTCGTGCGCATCCTCAATGGTCACCGGCTCTGTCTCACGCGTTGATGGTACAAAACTGAGCACCATGATGTCGGTGTCGCTATCCAGAAACACATCCTTGATGAATTCGTCGGCACTCAGACAATCCAGGTAACTGCGATTGCCAGGCTCGTCCGACAGCGCACAACTGGCTTTGGGCATACCGGCAAAGGGTCGGGCATCGTCATCAACATGATTCAACCAGTCACCGTTGGGATTGACGAAGTGGCCCTGTATATCGAAGATGAACTCCTTGCCGTCCACCTCGGACGAGGCGAGCTGCAGATCAAAGGCACTGTCATCACTGATATCATAGTAGCCACCACGCTTGTTTCCCGCGGCGTTGGCATGATTGAAGGCAAGCAACGTACTGGCCACACCACAACTGGATATCAGGAACTTGCGACGATCCAGGCCAACACGCCGGGCGTTGTCTGAAGCGCGGTCATGCGCCAGCCTGTTGGCCTGTACGTTCAGGCGCGACAGCGGCACGGGCTCAAATTCACCATTTGAGGTGGTGTCGATCTTGATCGGGAGTCGAGTACCTTCCTGGTCTGTTGGGTTTTTCATGCGAAAGGCTCCTGGGTAGTCTGAATGCGAGGGTTCAGACTGACTGTATCAGAATTTCAACGCGGGTTTACAGCAGCCAGCCCTATGTTTGACGCGCGATATACGGTAAATTTGCATGGCCAGATAGCAGGAACAATAAAAAGTGCATTACAAGATCCAGAAAAACAACAACATACATATACTCTACGACCCTGAACTGGCAGGCGAGACGCCAGAGCTGCTGTTCTCTGCCCGGCGCGACAAAGCGCTGGAGCGAGGTATTGCCCGTTTTTTTGAGCACCGGGGTGTACCGATGGTGCTAAAGCGGTACCATCGCGGCGGCTTGATTGGCAAGCTGATCAAGAAAACCTACCCTGTGCGCTCGCGTGAACGCTCACGCATGTGGCGAGAGTTCCGTCTGCTGGCAACGCTGCGCAAGCTTGCCTTGCCGGTGCCGGAGCCGGTGGCCGCCCGTTACCGGCGCCGCTCGCCGTTGACCTGCCAGGGCGAGCTGGTGACTCGCAGGATCAACAATGCCCGGACCCTGCTCGATACAGTGCGTCAACAGGCACTGGGGTCGTCAGTTTGGCGGCAGATCGGCGCCACAATTGCCAATTTTCACAGGCACAACGTCTATCATGCCGATCTGAATGCCACCAACATTCTGATAGACAATCGAGAACAGGTTTACCTGATTGATTTCGACAAGGGCAGGATCCGCCAGGCCGCCAGCAGCGGATGGAGGATTCATAACCTGAGGCGACTGCGCCGCTCGCTGGACAAACTCAAAGGGCTCTACCCCGACATGCATTTCTCAGACACAAACTGGCAGGCCCTGCTGGACGGTTACGATCAGGGCTGAAACAGACGCCGCAGGGCGCCGCGCAATCTTGAGTGCCAGCGTGCGCCGGTGTATCGCCCCTTTTCCTGATGACGTATACGATAGACAGCCTGCACCGGTAGCGGTATGCCGGGGCTGTCGAGCAACCAGCGAAACGCCCGATCTTCGTAGGCCTTGCACCAGCGGTCGGACGGCTGTTGATAATAGCTGAGGCAGTTGCAGTAACCATGCGCACGCACCACGTCACCGTGGGCGATCTGCAGAGGGCCCGTGGCCCGGCTGCGCCTGAACTCAACAAACTCCGTGCCGTCGATATCAAGCAGATGCGGCCGGCTCAGATCAGGCGTGAGGAGGGCATCATCCTCTGCCAGCAAAGTAGTGCACCGTTCCACCTCAGGATACACCAGCGCGTCCTTACGCCCCTGCAACAGCTCGATCAGCGAGTCCAGACAACCTTCCCTGAACAGCAGATCACAGTCGGTAAACCAGACCCAGTCGGCAGTGGTCTGAAGCGCCGCCCGATTGCGACCAATAGCCCGCCGAAACAATGACTGGCGCGGCAGCTCCTGCCAGTTCCAGACGATATTGGCGCAGCGCATGCCGGCAAAGTAGTCCAGCAGCGCCGTCGTTTCGTGATCCTCGCGGCTGTAGAACACCGTCATGGTGACTGTGCCGCGGGTGACCGGGAAGCGGGCCAGTGAGGCCAGTTGATAAGCCAGGAAATGGGAGTAGTTCCAGCAATGGCTGACAATCTCCACATGCAACTCACCCGTGCGAGCCTGACGCTGTGATACGGGCAACAAGGGACCTCGAAACCATCTGGCCGGCACATAACCGCCAGCGGCAAAGCGCAGAAACAGGCCTGTCAGTGCTCCTGAAACGCCAGTCTGTCCGTTCATTGAAACATTCCTGTGCCGAGGTTGAAAATTGATGCCTGCCCATAAAAAAACCGGGCCCAATTCTCGGAGAAATTGAGCCCGGCCGGTTTTCCTGGCGCTGCGTCTTACTCAGGCAATGCCATGGCGCTCAGCGTACCGCCGGTCTGCAGTACCACGTACTGACGACCGTTGTGCATGAAGTTCATCATACCGTAACGGCTGGTGGCAGGCACCTCGACCTTGCCTACCTGCTGGCCGGTCATCTTGTCGACCGCAAACAGCGCCGGTGTATCGTCACTCATGGTGCTGGCATACATCAGCATGGTCGGTGTGACGGTCATCGGTGCAACGGTACCGGAACCGGTCTCACCTACATCAACACCTTCCAGTGCCGGGTGATTGCGGATACGGTCAGGTGTCTCACCCACAGGGATGTACCACAGGTGCTCGCCAGTGTTCATGTCAATGGCCGTGATACGGCTGAACGGCGGCTTGAACAGTGGCAGACCCTGCGGACCCCGGACAAAGGCACCACGCAGTGCCGCGTAGTCGGCGAAGGTTTCACCGGTCGGCAGGTCCAGCATGGCATCACGCTCTTCTGCCGGTGCGATGATGCGCGAGGTACAGCCCTTGCGTGAGGTCACGAACAGGATACCGTTCTGCGGATCAGCAGCAGCCGGCCCATCGATGTTCACACCACCGATGTCACCCGGGCACCACAGTGCGCCCACATAACCCTGATCGTTGTCACGATGCAGCGGCGGATTGAACAGCGGTCCGATCCTGTAATCGGAGATCGCTTCGATGGCCTGCGCACGCAGTTCCGGCGTGAAGTCAATCAGGTCATCGTGGGTCAGGCCCTGCATGTCATACGGAGCCGGCTTGGTCGGGAAGGGCTGCACCGGCGACAGGTTCTCACCCGGAATTTCGGACTGCGGCACTTCACGGTACTCGAACGGCCAGATCGGTTCACCGGTCAGACGATTGAAGGTGTAAGTGAAAGCCTGTTTGGTCACCTGCGCCAGAATCGGCACTGTCTCCCCGTCAATGGTCACATCCATCAGCACGGGCGCGGTAGGTGTGTCGTAGTTCCACACATCCTTGCGCACCAACTGGTAGTGCCAGCGACGCTCACCGGTGGCCACGTCCAGGGCAACCACACTGGTACCGTACAGGCCGTCACCGTCCATATGGGTACGAACAAAGTCCAGGGTGGGCGGGTTGGTTGGTATGTAGACCAGGCCGTTTTCCGGATCCGCTGCCATGGGTGCCCAGGACGAGACCTCACCGGTGAACTCACGCGGATTGTCCGTATTGGTCCATGTGTCGGCACCGTATTCGCCCGGGCCGGGGATCATATTAAAAATCCACTTACGCTCACCCGTGCTGGCATCTACACCAATGATGTCGCCAGGGATATTCTCGATGCGGGTCTGGTTGTAACCCTGCTCGGCAGAGTTGCCCACCACCACAACGCCGTTGACCACAATCGGTGGGGAGGATGAGGTGATATAACCTTCTTCCAGCGGGATACCGTAGTAGGGATCAAATTCGTAGCCATTGTGCTCGGCCAGGATCTTCTGCAGATCCACCACGCCGGTGCTCGGGAAACCCTCAACACCAATCTCGTGACCAAAACCTTCCAGCGGCGCGCCGGTCTTGGCATCAAGTGCTGTCAGGAAAAAACCGGGGCTGATGATATAGATGACACCACGGCCGTTGACTTCACCGTAACCAACACCCTTGCCGTAGTCCTTGCGCATGGAGTATTCGTGACGGAAAGTGTGCGGTTCGCGATAGGACCAGATCGTCTCGCCGGTATCGGGATCAATGGCAATCACGTGGCGCCGATCGCCCGCCACTGTGTAAAGCAGGCCATCAATATAACTCGGTGTTGAACGACCACTGCTGGCGCCAAAACTGGCCCCATCCCAGATCCAGGCAACCTGCAGTTGCTCGAAGTTTTCCGGCGTGATCTGACCTGCCTCAATGTACCGGGTATGGCCCCAGTCAGAGCCCAGGGTGGTCCATTCCACAGTGTCGCTGGACACCGTATTCTGCGCCAGCACCAGGGCGGGGGCGCTCAGTGCCACGCCAAGCACGGCTGCGGCAAGCTTTCTGCGAGCAGGCATTGCCACGCTGCCAGCCGGCTTCTGTGTCATCTTCATCACTAACACTCTCCTCAATCAAGCGAAATCGCTCTCAACGTTTTTTATGTTTCTCGTGCTGCAAGACGGATTCTGTCCTGACGCTGACCCGGTTGTACCGCAACGGCTGTCACAATGCCTTACAGGCTTGCCACAAATGGCCGCAACACGACACAGTGTATGACCGTATGTGACGGCCACGAGTCAGACTATGAACCCTCAAGAATACCCCACGCTCCCCGGCAAGTCCACATAGCGCCAAACGGCGCGCCAGATGGCGCCGCAAGCCCTGTTTTGTTAATGTAGGAACTGATCAAGCCTCTGGATTCCTGACTTTATGACCACCGAACGCTCCGCCGATGTCCATCTTAAACTTCGACACCTGAAATCCGCTGACTATCCCCAACTGGCTGCGCTGATGGAAACCGTCTATCCCGATATCGGGGGCGCCTGGCCTGAAAGCTCCATACGCAAACTGCTGACGGAGTTTCCAGAGGGGCAGATCGCCATTGAGGACAATCAGAAGCTGATCGCCGCTGCGCTGACCATCCGCTGCGACTACGACCGCTTCAGCCGCCAGCATACCTATGAGGATCTCATCGGGCGACGCGAGCAGATCCGACACTACCAGGAAGGCGATGCGCTTTACGGCATGGACCTTTTTGTCCATCCTGAGTACCGCGACCTGCGCCTGGGGCGGCGTCTGTATGACGCCCGCAAGGACCTGTGTCGCGAGTTGAACCTGCGCGCCATTCTGGCCGGCGGCCGCATCACCAACTACCATCGCTACTCAACCGAATACACGCCCAGTGAATACATCTCGGCTGTAGACCACAAGGAGCTTTACGACCCTATCCTGAGCTTCCAGCTCGCCAACGACTTCGAGGTCAAGCGACTGCTCAAGGGGTATATGCCGGAGGATGAGAAATCCGAGGGTTATGCCACGCTGCTGGAATGGAACAACATCCTGTATGAGCCCAGCCTGGGCGACCCCGAGCAGCGGCGCAAACTGGTGGTGCGGGTCGGTATTCTGCAATGGCAGATGCGACAGACCAACTCATTCGACACCTGGCTGAATCAGGTGGAATATTTCGTCGACACCATGGCCGACTACCAGGCCGACTTTGTGATGTTTCCGGAGTTTTTTAATGCGCCATTGATGGGCCTGGGTGATCAGAAAAACCAGTTTGAGGCCATCCGCTTCCTGGCCAAATTTGCAAAGCGCACAGTCGAAGCCATGAGCGAGTTTGCCATCACCTACAACATCAACATCATTGCCGGCAGCATCCCCGAAATGGACGGCGACACCCTGTACAACAATGCCTATCTTTGCAGGCGCGACGGCACTGTGGACTTCCAGTCCAAGATTCACATCACGCCACACGAGCGTCGCGACTGGGTCATTGATGGCGGAGACGAACTCAAGGTCTTCGAGACCGATGCCGGCCGTATTGGCATCCTGATCTGTTATGACGTGGAGTTTCCGGAACTGCCACGATTGTTGGCCAAGGGCGGTATGGATATTCTGTTCGTACCGTTCTGGACCGATACCAAGAACGGGTTCCTGCGCGTTCAGCGCTGCGCCCAGGCTCGCGCCATCGAGAACGAATGCTACGTGGCCATTGGCGGCAGCGTGGGCAATCTGCCCCAGGTACACAACGTGGACATCCAGTACGCCCAGTCAGCGGTCTATTCGCCCTCGGACTTTGCCTTCCCGCACGACGCCGTGATGGCCGAAAGCACACCAAACACGGAAATGGCATTGGTGGCCGACCTTGACGTGGAGCGACTCACCCAGGTCCGGCATGAGGGTTCGGTGACCAACGCCAAGGATCAGCGTCATGACCTGTATGAAATTATCTGGAAAGGCAGATCACTGAACCTGCCCTGATTGCGCCAACAACACCGGCAACTCGTCACGGATCACCGCTGCGACCTGCTGCGGTGACTCCAGTGGCAGCAGGTGGCCGGTGTCAGGCACTTCAACAAAACGGTCTCCGGGCGAGCCCAGCCTTTGCCATTGTTGCCATACCGAGGGTTTCAGGGTATCGGAACACGCACCACGAATAGCCAGCACTGGCACCTGACACTGCCGGATCAGCGGCGCATGATTGCTGATGGTTGTGTAAATACGGGCTTCCCAGTGCTTGCTGAAATACAGCGTCCGCTCGTTCCCGGCACCAGCACGCGTGCCGTAGTACACATAATCCTGCAGCACCTCATCTGACACCCGGGAGAACACCGGTTTGGCGCGAAACCAGGCGTAGGCCTCTTCCAGGGATTGCCATCTATCGCGTCGCCCCAGCGTTCGCGCAACCAATGGCACACGATGCCGGGCCACACGACCGAGCACTGCAAGACCCATGCGCCGGCCAAAATCCAGAAATGGCGGCTCGATCAACACCAAAGCTCGAAACAGTTCCGGCTGGCGTACTGCAGCCATCAATGTGACAAATGCCCCGAGTGAATGTCCAACTCCGATCAGCGGTTCAGCACTCAGGCGCGGATCGACTTGCAGGGTGCGCCTGATGTCCTCTCCAAACACTGACCAGTCGGTCACCGATTCGGGTTCGCACGGTGGTTGCCACAACGGGCGCAGCTCAGCCGCCAGCACATGGTGATCCCGGGCAAGCTCCGACAGGAAAGCCCGATAGACGCCAGGGGCATAACCGTTGGCGTGGGCGAAATGCAAGGTCTGGCCCTTGCCACCGAAATCATTCAGCGGACAAAGCTGTGTCATCGTCGGATACCCTGTGCCATCACGATTCGCAGTCTACCGCATTGATTCAGGCTTGTGTTGCCGGCACTGTGGTAAACTGCCGCGCATGTCAGACGCCAAGCCCCAACAGAATCGTTTTTTTGCCACCTGCGCCAAATCCCTGGAGCCCTTGCTTGCCGAGGAACTGCGTGCTGCCGGTGCCGACAGCATCCGGCAAACCGTCGCCGGTGTGCATTTCACGGGAAACCTGAAAAACGCCTATCACCTGTGTGTTTTCTCCCGCCTGGCCAACCGCGTCATATTCATAGTGCACGAAACGGCTGTCTCCGATGCAGACAGTCTCTACAACGCGGCACAGGCCATCGACTGGCGTACACACCTTGGCAAGGATCAGACACTGGCAGTGCGGGCCACCGGCACCACTCGCGAACTCAACCACACCCGCTTCGTTGCCCAGAAAGTGAAGGACGCGATTGTCGATCAATACCTTGCGCTGGAATTGCCCAGACCCAACGTCTCCCGTACGGAACCGGATCTGCTGATCCACGCAGTAATAAAGAAGGGTCAGGTCACACTTGGCATTGACCTGACTGGCACCAGCCTGCATCGCCGCAATTATCGCCATGAACAGGGCGCTGCACCCCTGAAGGAAACGCTGGCAGCCGCACTGCTCATCAGAGCAGACTGGCCCCACCTGATGAAACGCAAGGATGCGGTCATTCAAGACCCGCTGTGTGGCGCCGGCACCCTGCTGATAGAGGCCGTATTGATGGCACGGGATATCGCGCCGGGTCTGTTACGTGAAAAACCGTTTTCGGTCTGGCCTGGTCACGATCAGGATGTTATCAGTTCGGTCATGGCCGAGGCACGCGCGCGAAAGGCTGCGGGCGCGAGCTGGGCCGGCAAGGCCATCGGTTCGGACAGTGATCCTGACATCACCCAGAAGGCCCGGCGCAATGCCGAACGGGCAGGCGTCTATGATGACATTGACATCGAAAGCGCGGCAGTGCCGGACACCAGGTGCGACGTGGCACCAACACTGATCATCTGCAATCCACCCTATGCGGAGCGGCTGGGTGATGAGCCGGAAACCATGCACCTGTACCAGGAGTTGGGCCGGTTTCTTGTTGCCCAGGCTTCGGGTACCCAGGCCGCTGTATTCACCGGCCGACCCGAATGGGGGCGCCTGCTGGGCATGCACAGCCACAAACAGTACACGCTCTACAATGGCAGCCTGAAGTGTTCACTGCTGTGCTTCACTGTCAGTGAGGATACCGTGTACCGATCAGCGCGTACTGCGATCAGCCAGACACCGTCCGCCAAGCCCGTGGTCCAACTGGACAGTGGCGCACAGATGCTTGCCAATCGTCTGCGCAAGAACCTGAAGAATATCGGCAAGTGGGCACGACAGCAGGGCCACGAGTGTTATCGCCTGTATGATGCCGACATGCCGGAGTACGCCTTTGCCATCGACCTGTACGGCTCACACGTTCACATGCAGGAGTACCGCGCGCCCGCCACGATCAGCGAGGAAGACGCCGCGCATCGCAGGCGACAGGCCATCCAGGCAGTGCAGGCGGCACTGGAGGTGCCACCAACACATGTCCATATGAAAATGCGCCAGCGGCAGCGCGGTAACGAACAGTACACGCCGGGTGATGGACGCGGCGAGGACATGATTGTCACCGAAGGCCCGGCGCGCTTACGTGTGAACCTGCAGCGCTATCTGGACACGGGTCTGTTTCTGGACCATCGACCGGTGCGGCTGATGATCCGTCAGGAGGCTCACGGCACGCGGTTCCTCAACCTGTTCTGCTACACAGGCTCCGCCACGGTTCATGCCGCACTGGGCGGCGCCCTGTCATCTGTCAGCGTGGACATGTCAGCCACCTATCTGGACTGGGCACAGGCTAATCTGGAGCTCAACGGGATCAATCCCTGGCAACACAAACTCGTTCGCATGGACTGCATCGAGTGGCTCAGGAAGAACCGGGACCAGTTCGACCTGATATTTCTGGATCCTCCGACTTTCTCCAACTCCAGGAACACGCCCAATGTGCTGGACTTACAACGCGACCATGAAATGCTGATCGACCAGTGCATGTCACACCTGGCACCGGAAGGGTTGCTGATTTTTTCCACCAACAAACGGAAATTCAAGTTGTGCCCTGCGATAGCACTGCGCTACGCCACTGAGGACATAAGCCGGCAGACAATTGATCGGGACTTCCAGCGCAATACTGACATCCATCAGACCTGGCTGCTGAGACACACCTGAGGCTGCGCTCTGGCTGGTCGGCGCTACACATCCTCGTCACGCAACTGACGCTCGGTTTCCGCATCAGCGGCCTCAGAGGGCACAGAGCCCATTGGGTCCACCGGCGGTGTCTTACCTGCTGCCAGATCCTGTAGCGTATACCCCAGATGATCGGCATGCATTGCCCGTACCATGGACACCGCCATGAATACCAGCAGGACACAGAACGGGAAGCCCAGCGCGGTAATGACGTTCTGCAACGCGGGCAGACCGCCGCCGAGCATCAACGTACCAGCGACCGCGCCCAACAGCACAGTCCAGAACACCCGCTGCCAGGTATTGCTGCGCTGATCGTCCCGGCGCGAAAGCAGATCCACCACCAACGCTGCCGAATCGGCTGACGTGGTCAGAAATACGATGATGACAACAAGACTCAGGCCTGAGGTCAGCAGCGGCAATGGGAAGTTCTCGAAGAAGTGGAACAGGGCCACTGATACGTCGGCCTGTACCTGCGTGGTCAGATCCACACCCTGGTTGAGCTCCAGATCCATGGCCGCCAGCCCGAACACCGAAAACCACACAACTGTGAACAACAGGGGTGCGCCCAGAGCGCCCCCGACGAACTGGCGGATGGTGCGGCCCCTGGAGATACGCGCAATGAATATGCCCACGTAAGGCGCCCAGGATATGGTCCACGCCCAGTAGAACACAGTCCAGCTCTGCTGCCAGCTTGTGCCCTGATAGGCTTCTGTCCAGAACGCCATCCACGGCAGGTTATGCAGATAGTTGCCAAAATTCTGCACAGTGCCGGCAGTAATGAACAGGGTGGGGCCTGCCAGCCATACAAACAGCATCACCAGCAGAGCAATCACAATATTGAACTGGGACAGGCGCTTTATGCCCCGGTCCAGCCCGAGTGCAACCGAGACCGTGGCCACCAGGGTGATCACCGCCACAATCAACACCTGGGAGAGTTCGCTGACCGGCACACCAAAAACATAGTTCAGGCCGCTGTTGAGCTGCAGCGTACCGAGACCCACCGATACAGCCACACCGAACAGGGTGCCCAGCAGTGCTATGATGTCGATGGTCCAACCAATGGGACCATAGATGCGCGAGCCCAACACCGTGTAGAAGATACTGCTGATTCGCATCGGCAAGCCATGGCGGTAGCTGAAATAACCAATGGCAAGGGCAGGCAGGGTGAAAATGGTCCAGGTGTGCAAACCAAAATGATACAGCGCAATGTTCATTGCGTGCCTGGCCGAGTCAAGGCTTTGAGGCTCTACCCCTGCCTGCGGTGGCGAGGCAAAGTGGGATAACGGCTCGGCCACGCCCCAGAACATCAGAATGGTGCCTATGCCGGCGGCAAAGAGCATGGCAAACCAGGTCAGTGTCGGATAGTCGGGCTCGGCGTCATCGGGTCCGAGACGGATACTGCCGTACCGGCTCAGTGCAACCCAGATCAGAAATCCCAGCAGGCCGGTCACGCTCAGCACATAGAACCAGCCGAAGTTGACGTAGGTGAAGTCACTGAGCGTGCCAAAAAAAGCAGCCACAGCCTCCCTGAATGGAATGGCCAGTACAACAAAGCTCACCGCAATGGCCGCAGAAATGAAGAAAACCTGCGGGATGGCGCTCAGCCCCAGTCGGCGGGCGAGTTGTTCAAACATCATGCTTCTCCGTGCTGTTTTCCCCATACTCTACCCGCTCCGGGCCGGGCTTGCACCCCCGCGCCGGACATCACAGTAATCAGGTTTCAGTACAACGTGGTCAGCTGCTCCCTGGAAAACGCATTCAGGGACTGGTACTCGCCGGCGCAGACCTTCTGTAACCAGTCCGGGTTTGCAAGCAGCGCCCGTCCCACGGCGATCAGGTCGAACTCACTGGCCGCCATGCGCTGAAGCAGCTCGCTGATGTCGGCGTTGCTGGCCTCTCCACCACGGTAAGTGGCAACAAACTCCTCATCCAGACCCACACTGCCAACACTGATGGTTGGTTTACCGGTCAACCTGCCGGTCCAACCGGCAAGATTCAGCGTGGAGCCGTCAAACTCAGGCTCCCAGAAACGGCGCGTGCTACAGTGAAAGATGTCCACACCGGCCTCACTGATCGGCGCCAACACCTCAGCCAGTTCATCAGGCGACTGCGCAAGACGGGCGTCAAAGTCCTGTTGCTTCCACTGCGAAAAACGGAAGATGATCGGGAAGGACTCACCAACTTCAGCGCGGATTGCCGCTATGATTTCAGCCGCAAAGCGGCTTCGGTTGGTCCGCGATCCTCCATAGGCATCGCTGCGCTGATTGGTGCCCTGCCACAAGAAGCTGTCTATCAGGTAACCATGGGCGCCATGTACTTCCAGCGCGTCAAAGCCCAGCGTTTTTGCATTGGCACCAGCCTCGGCGTAGGCAGTGACGATTCGGTCAATTTCCCTGACAGAGAGCGGCTGCAAGACCTTCTTGCCCGGTTTCAGCAAGCCCGAAGGCGAAGCCGACGGGTAGTCAGGAAACGGCCCCTCCCCCGGCTTGCGAATGGAGCCCACGTGCCATAGCTGCGGCGCTATCTTGCCCCCGGCAGCGTGCACGGCATCAACCACCGCCTGCCAGCCCTTCAGCGCCTCATCGGTATGAAAATCCGGTATGGCAGTATCGGAGGACGCGCCCTCGTGATTTACCGTAGTACCTTCGGTGATCAACAATGCCACATCACCCTCTGCGCGGCGGCGGTAGTAGTCCACCACATTGCTGCCCGGCACACCCCCGGGTGAGAAATGACGTGTCATGGGTGCCATCACCACACGATTCTTCAAAGACAGTTTCGGATGCTCAAAAGGCGCCAGGATCGCAGACGTGTCCATAATGTGTTCCATACCGATATTCTTTCCCAGGTTCGTGAATACAAAAAGGCCGCCCACTGGGGCGGCCTTCTTGTAACGTTACAGGATCGTCAATGGATCAGCGCGGTGCGCCGGCATCAATCCAGTGAATCAACTTCTGCGTGGCTTCGGTCGGCATGTTGCCGGCGTTGTACCACTCCCGGATATCGGGATCGACTTGCATCGGCGGCATACGACCGGTCATGACAACCTCGCGGATCATTGGGCTCCAGCCCTGCACCATCTGGTGGCTGTTCATGGCGAAGGGGCCGATACCACCTTCAATGTGACAACCGACACAGTACTCGATCAGGATCGGTGCAATTTCAGTCTCGTAGTCCGGCACAGACGCCTGCATACGCTCGGCAACCGGGAAGGAGATCTCACAACTGGGATCGTGCTCCATCTCAACAACCTTTGTGTCAAGCGTGCGGGTGTCGATGTTGTTGTCCAGCACCTCGTTCAGCAGTGTGCGCAGCTCACCCATCGCTGGCACATCAAGCGGGCCACGATAGATGATGTTGCGACGGGTCGGATCAACCACAACAATCTGGTTGCCATGCGTGATACCCATATTCCCGGCTACCAGCTGGGTACGGTCAATCAGGATCGGGAAGTCAAAGTTGAAGATTTCCTCGGTCTGACGGATGGTATCGCGGCTGTCAGCCGGATTGATCATGAAAAAGCCTACGTTGCGATGCGCATAATTGGTACGCAGCACCTTGTAACGCGTGATGTTGTCGACATTGGCTTCGCAACCATCAACCTGGGAGATGAACACCAGCAGGTCGTTGAAGCCGTAACGTGTCAGTTGATGCGCATTACCCTTTTGATCCAGCAAGGTGAAGTCACCTACCCGTTCTGGGGCTGCGTGTGCGTTCACAGTCAGTGCCGAGGCCAGCGCCAACAGTGCAATCCAGTTAAATTTCTTCATTTGTTTATACCCTCTCACCAAAATCACCTGATGCCATACTGAGTAGGTCCGTACAAAGTAGACCGAGCATCAGCCCTTAAGTTTCTCTCACTTCTTATTGGAACACGGAGCCAGAAGTCCGCATTATGAATCACAAACCAGTCGGGTCTGTTAATCCAGCGCAAAATTCATGATTGTTCTTGTACAATTCCGTTTGCCATCGGGACGCCAGGACTGGCGCCGATACCTTGCCTCACTGCGGAGTAGCAGGGCTACCACAGCCTTTGCAACCAGACAGCAAGACCGCATGTGAACGCATCGAGTTGACTCAAACCGTTCTGTATCCACAAAAAAGGGGCTGCTTCACAGCGGAAGCAGCCCCTCTATCTTGCTGCTCAATCAGTCAGATTCGACTTACCGATAATCGTGGTAAGAGAAGTAACCAATGAACATTTCTTCCCAGCTCTGCAGGCCACCCAGGGCATCCTGTGTCGGATCGGGTACACCCAGGTTGTACTCAGAGTTGTCGAAACTACCTTCAACCACTACTCGCGAACCAGCCGGCAACATCATCGGCTCGGTCATGCGGTAGGTCGGCTGCCATGCAAAGTTGTAGTCAGCCACGTTGATGATGTCCTCACGAGTGTTATCCGGGTAGATAACAGCTGCGCGCATGGACTTGCCACGGTAGTGCATGTGGGCACGGAAGGCGTGCAGCACGATGTCCTTGTCGAACTGGTGCTGGGCGGCCATTTCGTGGTTCATGGCACCGGCCGGGATGTTGATATTGAAATCACGCTGTCCGGCAGACACCGAGTAAGTGTGGTACTCGAACTCGGGGAATTCGTCTTCCTCGTAGAACCACAGGCCTACACGGGTGTTGTCAACCACTTCCTGCCCGAAGGAGGTGTAGTGGATGGACATGCGAACCGCAGAACCTACCGGTATGAAGATACCTGTGTTCTCGGGGAACTCGGTGGCATACTCCTTACCCGGCGCGTAGCCTTCCAGGAATTCACGACGCGGATCATTGTCAGCCTCGTCAATCATCTGGTCAGCACGATCCGTATCCGGAACGATGTACGACAACAGATGGTGCAGTACGCGCTTGTCGCCCGGAATGAACTGAACCGCCTTCACCCAACGATCTTCATCGAACGGCAGCGGAATGGCAGAGTTGATGTAATCAATAACGCCAGTAGCGGGAACGGTGAAGCTCGGTACGTCAACAACATAGTCCGGCGCACCGGCGTTATCGTACATCCACTCACTTTCCGGGGGCGCAACTTGCGTCAGCGGATCAACACCGGTCGCAGCGTTCGCCTGGTAAGACACAGCTGCTGTCAGTGCCAGCATTGATGCCCAGGTTACTTTTTTCATATGGAACTCCTCCGTACGGGTTTATCCGATGACGCGATTGTTACTGCAAACCGACGAAATCGGAGATTAACTCAAGATTGTTATTGCATTGCTTGAGATTTAACACCGATCTTACTCACTAAATACCAACAGCACAACTGCATACAATGGTAAAAATGGTAACAATATGTGTCACATGCACTCGACTTGAACACCCTTGAGAGGTATTATGCCCTATATGCCTAAACTATTGCCACTACTACGTTTTTTCTACGTCGCAGCGCTGGTTGCAGGGCTGGTCGGCGTGATGTTGCCGGCCATTTTCGCCCAATCTGACAATTCGTCAAGTGTCGTAAGGTTGATCGACATCAAAGGTCCTATCGGCCCTGCCACTTCAGACTTTATGGTTCGCAATCTGGAAAGGGCGGCAGAAGTGCCCGCAGAACTGCTGGTTATCCGCCTGGACACACCCGGCGGGCTGGATACCGCCATGCGTGACATGGTCAGCGCCATTCTGGCCTCACCGGTGCCCGTGGCCACCTGGGTGGCCCCCGGTGGCGCCAGAGCCGCCAGTGCGGGCACTTATATCAGCTACGCCAGTCATTTTGCGGCCATGGCGCCGGCAACCAATATCGGCTCATCCACCCCTGTGAGCGTCGGTGGCACACCATCACCCACTCCCTCTCCCGCCCCCGGGGCTGAACCGGTCGATGACAATGGAAGCGGTGATGACAGGCTGAGCGACATGGAGCGCAAGGTCATCAACGATGCTGTTGCCTACCTCAAAGGCCTTGCCGAACTGCGTGGGCGCAATGCGGAGTGGGCCGAGCGTACAGTGCGTGATGCGGCCAACCTGTCAGCCTCCGAGGCGCTGGCCGAGAACGTGATCGATGTCATTGCACGGGATCTGGACGAGCTGCTGTCATTCATCAATGGCCGCACGGTAGAAGTCAGCGGTCGTGAGCGAACAATCGTGCTGGATAACCCCCAGGTGGAGGTAGTCGAGCCCGACTGGCGCTACAGCTTCCTCAGTGTCATCACCAACCCCAATGTTGCCTATATCCTGCTGATGATTGGTGTATACGGCATTATTCTGGAATTCTACAACCCGGGCATGGGCCTGCCCGGCGTGACCGGGATCATCTGCCTGTTACTGGGCGCCTTTGCCCTGCAGATGCTGCCCATCAACTACGCCGGCCTGGCGTTGATGGTGGTGGGAATCGGTCTGATGGTATTCGAGGTATTCAGTCCGAGTTTTGGTGTGTTCGGCATAGGCGGACTGGCAGCCTTTGTGCTCGGCTCCATCATGCTCATGGACTCGGATCTGCCCGGCTACCAGATTTCCATACCATTGATCGCTGCCCTTGCCACCGGCATGGGCGGACTGATCATGTTGACTCTCGGCGCGCTGATGCGGTCCCGGCAACAGAAAATCACCAGCGGCGTTGAAGCCATGATCGGCGCCAAGGCAGTAGCGCTGGAAAGCTTTGATCACAAAGGCCCTGTCAGGGTCATGAGCGAAAACTGGACGGCCATCACCGACGTACCCGTGAACAAGGGCGAACACCTGGTGATCGAGAAGGTGGAGGGCCTGACGCTGAAAGTCCGCAAGTCACAGGAATAGAACCCGGTCATTGCCGGTTAAGGAGCTGCTAATGGAAATTTTTGTACTGGTACTGGCTGCGCTGGTTGCTGGCCTGCTGTTCAGCGCATTCAATGTCCTTAAAGAGTACGAGCGCGGCGTGGTTTTCATGCTGGGTCGCTTCCAGAAGGTCAAGGGGCCGGGCCTGATCATCGTCATTCCCGTTATCCAGCAGATGGTACGCGTCAGTCTGCGCACCTTCACCTGGGACATTCCCTCGCAGGATCTGATTACCCGCGACAACGTCTCGGTAAAGGTCAATGCCGTGCTGTACTTCCGGGTGGTTGATCCGCAGAAAGCCGTCATCAATATCGAGGATTTCATGGAGGCCACCAGCCAGCTTGCGCAGACCACGCTACGCTCAGTCCTGGGCCAGCATGAGCTTGACGAGCTGCTTTCCGAGCGCGAACGCCTCAATGCCGATGTCCAGGAGATTCTGGATTCACAGACTGACAACTGGGGCATCAAGGTCTCCAATGTGGAAATCAAGCACGTGGATATCGACGAGAGCATGATCCGAGCCATTGCCCAGCAGGCCGAGGCCGAGCGCTCACGGCGGGCCAAGGTCATCCATGCTGCCGGTGAATACGAGGCTGCCAAGCAGTTGGTGGAAGCTGCTCAACAACTGGCTGCCCAGCCCGAATCCATCCAGTTGCGTTACCTGCAGACTCTTACCGAAATCGCCAGCGAGAAGAACTCAACCATCGTCTTTCCGCTGCCGATGAACCTGCTGGAAGGACTGGGCAAGTTGATAGATAATAAAGCGGGCAAACAGTGATCACGGTCATCGGGCCCGATCCGGAGCACCAGTCCATGCTGCCATCCATAATGCGGGCCCGGCTCACCCGGGCAATCGGCACCAGACTTGCACTTGGCGCACCGCCGCTGATGGCGGCAGCGCTTGCACTTGCCCTGCTCTTTCAGGCCTTTAACCCCGCAGCCAGGGCGCTGGACGCTGTCCCGGGTGAACACACAGCTGCCGGCGCAGATGAAAGCGGTAACGCCTGTGTGATTCTGCTACACGGCCTGAGCCGTACGGATTTCTCCATGCTCCGCCTGGAAAGCGCCTTGCGCCGTGAAGGTTATGCCGTAGCCAATGTGCACTATGACTCGCGCGAACACAGCATTGCCATCCTGGCCGAGCGTGCCGTCACGACCGGGCTGGCATTGTGTGCAGAACAGGGCGCGGAACGCATTCACTTTGCCACGCATTCCCTGGGCGGCATACTGGTGCGCTTTTACATGCGCGACCATGAGCTGCCGCAACTTGGCCGCGTGGTGATGATGGCACCACCGAACCAGGGCACCCAGATCATTGATGTGTTCGGTGACATCCCCGGTTTCGAGTTGTTCAGCGGCGAACCGGCGCAGCAGCTGGGCACCAACGCCGACAGCGTGCCCCAGCAGCTTGGACCGGTGGATTTTGAGCTTGGCGTCATCGCTGGCACGCGCTCACTGAATCCAATTCTTTCCATGGCCCTGCCGGATCGCGACGACGGCAAGGTCACAGTGGAAAACACCAAGGTGGAAGGCATGCAGGATTTTATCGAACTGCCATTTTCACACACCTTCATCATGCAGCGTCAGGAGAGCATTGACCAGGTGCTCCACTTCCTGGCACACGGTGTATTCAATCACAGCAGCGCCTCATGACCCCAAACTGGGGTTGACGACAGATGTCAACGAATTAGCGACAGTTGACTACGGGTTCGCTGCCTCACATGCTGGATTTTGACAGTCAATTGCTTTAGACTGCCGCCCTTCTCACAGACCCTCTGTACCCCAGCCGCAGCCGGCACTGCAGCGGGTTACGGGTCCGGCAAATGCCGCCACAATCCAGCTGGAAATTCGGGGAACATGAAACAGACCAAGAGCACCACGGCAGAAAGGAAATCGACCGCTGCGGGGACCAACCGCTTCGTCTTCAATTTCGGCAACCAGACTGACGGCAACGCAAGTATGCGCGAGCTGTTGGGTGGCAAAGGCGCCAACCTGGCAGAAATGGCCGCCATCGGCCTGCCGGTTCCTCCCGGTTTTACCGTCAGTACCGAGGTCTGCACCTGGTTTTATGCCAACAAACGCCAGTATCCACCGGCGCTTGCAAAAGACGTGCAAAAAGCCATTGCCCACATCGAACAACAGATGGGCAAGCAGTTTGGCGGCCGCGACAATCCGCTTCTGGTTTCGGTGCGCTCCGGCGCCCGTGATTCCATGCCGGGCATGATGGACACCATCCTCAACCTGGGCCTCAACGACCACACTGTGGAAGGCCTGGCCAACATCTCCGGCAATGCCCGGTTTGCCTGGGATTGCTATCGCCGGTTTATCCAGATGTATGGCGATGTGGTCATGGGCGTGGGGGCGGCAAACGACGAATCCAGTGATCCATTCCATGAACTGCTGGATGAAATGAAACAATCACTGGGCAAAGCCCAGGACAACGAGCTGACATCAGCTGAGCTGCAGGAGCTGGTCAAACGTTACAAGCTGTTGATTCGCAAACGCACCGGCGCCGATTTTCCGCAGGACGTGTACAAGCAATTGTGGGGCGCCGTCGGTGCCGTTTTTGGTTCCTGGAAAAACGAACGCGCCATTCTGTACCGCCAGCAATACGGCATTCCGGCCGAATGGGGTACGGCAGTGAATATCCAGGCCATGGTCTTCGGCAACGCCGGTGATGACAGCGCCACAGGTGTGGCTTTCACGCGTGATCCCGCGACCGGTGAAAAAGCCTTTTACGGCGAGTACCTGACCAATGCCCAGGGCGAGGACGTGGTTGCCGGCGTGCGCACTCCCAAACCCATTGCCGATCTCCACAAGGAAATGCCACCCATGTTTGCCGAACTGGAAAAGGTTCGCAGCAAACTGGAGCGCCACTTCCGGGACATGCAGGATTTTGAATTCACGATTGAAAACGGGCGCCTGTTCATCCTGCAGACACGCAACGGCAAGCGTACCGGCCTGGCGGCCATCCGTATCGCAGTGGAAATGAACCGTGAAAAACTGATGGACCAGCGCACCGCCCTGCTCAAGATTCCGGCCGAATCCATCGACACCCTGCTGGTGCCGGTTTTTGACCCGAAGGCACTGAAAGCGGCAACCCTGATCTGCAAAGGCTTGCCGGCTGGCCCCGGTGCCGCAACCGGCCGCATCGTCTTCACCGCTGCGCAGGCGGAGATTGAATCACGCAAGGGCAACAAGGTTGTGCTGTGTCGCACCGAGACATCACCGGACGATCTCAAGGGCATGCTGTACTCACAAGGCATTCTCACCACCCGCGGCGGCGTTTCCTCACACGCTGCGCTGGTAGCGCGTCAGCTTGGCAAGGTCTGTGTATGTGGAGCTGGTGATATCAGCATCAACTACGAAAAGCGTACCCTGAACTGCAATGGCATCAGCCTGAAAGAAGGCGACTATATTTCCATCAACGGCAGCACCGGTTCAGTCTACCAGGGCATGATCGAAAGTGCCGACTCCGAGGTCAAGCGAGTGCTGGAAGGCACTCTCAAGCCCGAAAAGAGTTACACCTTCGAGCTGTTCCAGACAGTAATGCAGTGGTCGGACAAACACCGCAGACTGCGCATCCGCACCAACGCGGACACGCCGGCCATGGCAGAGCAGGCAGTGGCCTACGGTGCCGAGGGCATTGGATTGTGCCGCACGGAACACATGTTCTTCGAAGGCGGACGTATTGACGATATGCGGCAGATGATTCTTGCCGTGGATGGCGTCAATCGCCGCGCCGCCCTGGACAAGCTGTTGCCGGCCCAACGCGAAGACTTTGAAGGCCTGTTCCGTGCCATGAACGGCCGCCCGGTCACCATCCGGTTACTGGATCCGCCACTGCACGAGTTCCTGCCCCAGGATGATGCGGTACGTCGCCAATTGGCCGACAAGCTGGGCCTGCCGCTGGAATTTGTCATTGACCGCATCAAGGCCCTGCACGAGGAGAACCCCATGCTGGGCTGTCGTGGCTGTCGATTGGGCATTCTGTACCCGGAAATCACCGAGATGCAGGTACGTGCCATATTTGAAGCCGCTGCCGCTGTCAGCACAGGCAAGAACAAAATCGAGGTTAACCCGGAAATCATGATTCCGCTGGTTGGCTTCAAGGCCGAGCTGGAAGATCAGCTCGCCATTGTGCGTCGTGTGGCCGAGGAAGTGACAGCCCGGAAAAAAGTGAAAATTCCCTACCTGGTCGGCACCATGATCGAGGTGCCGCGTGCGGCCATTACGGCCGATGAAATTGCCGAATGCGCAGAGTTCTTCAGCTTCGGCACAAACGACCTGACCCAGACCACGCTCGGCCTCAGCCGTGATGACATGGGCCTGTTCTATGATGAATACCAGAGCAAGGAAATCTACAACAAGAACCCCTTTGCCAGCCTGGACAAAACCGGTGTTGGCAAACTGATGCAATTCGCAGTCACCAACGGCCTGCAGACTCGCAAGAACCTGAAACTGGGCATTTGCGGAGAGCACGCCGGGGACCCGGACTCCATTGATTTCTGTCACAAGCTGGGCCTGCACTACGTAAGCTGTTCACCGCCACGCGTACCAATTGCACGCCTGGCAGCCGCCCAGGCTGCTCTGCGCAACGAGTGATTCTCGCAGCAAACTGCCGCCGGTGTCAGTTGCCGGCGGCTTTTCTTGCTGCGCGCAACAATCGGGCCTGCTTCGGATCCAGTAGCAATGGCCGGTAAACCTCTATCCTGTCACCCGCCTGCACCTGATAGTCCTGTGGCAAAGGCATCACCTTGCCATCAAGCAGCCGGGAAAACACACCCTTGTCCAGCGCCGCAAAATCCACCTCTGGATAAAGCGCGGGCAGGCCACTTTGCAAGACTGCCGTCTGAGCTGTTGTACCATGTGGCACCCGAATAGCAATCAGTTCCTGCCGATCCGGCAATGCGTATGCCACTTCGATGTCAATATCCTGCTGCCCTGTCATTCACTGGCCCCCACGCCGTAAACCGCATCGGCGCGTTCAACCACATCCTCTACCAGTCGATTGGCCGAATGATGAAACAGTTTCTCGAGCGCCAGGCCCAGCAAGCCGCCGCTGAAGTCAAAGTGCATGCTCAGCGTCACCTTGCAGGCATCCGGCGTGAGCTCCTTGAAGTGCCATGTCGCACTGAAACTCCGGAACGGCCCCTCTACCAAAGCCAGTTCCATGCTGGAATAGGGAACCAGCTGATTGCGGGTGGTGAAGGCGTGCCGGATGCCAGCCTTGCCCAGCACCAGGCGACCAACCAGTTCCTGATCTGTTCGGGAAATGACTTCTGCATCAATACAGCCGTGCATGAATTCAGGATAACGCTCGATATCGTTTACCAGCTCAAACATCTGCTGACTGGAATACGGGACCAGGGCACTGCGTTCGATATCGGTCATGGCAACATTCAGACCCCGAACAGGCCAAGCAGGTCGAAAGCGAAGTATTTTTCCGCCACGGAATTGATGAATACAAACAGCAACACCACAGGCACAAACGTGCGCAGCGAGAACTGTATGTACCTCTCCAGGATCGAGCCCCGGAAGCCTTCATGCCCAACAGCCATCTCGTCACCGAAGCCCTTGCGCCCCCAGCGCCAGGCACACAGTATGCACACCATGAACCCGACAAAGGGCAGAATCACCTCCGAGAAGGTATCGGCCAACAGGTCAAAGAAAGATCGGCTTCCACCACCATAACTGATGAAGTCAGTGAGAAACGGCGACATGCCAAAGGACATTGCTGCCATGACCGAGAAAATGCTCACCAGTGAGGCCTGCGTGAGCACTGCCTTGCGCCGTGAGAAATGCCACTCATCAATCATGTAGGAAATCGGAATTTCGAGAATCGACACCAGCGATGTCATGGCCGCAAAGAACACCAGCGCAAAGAATACCGACGCCACAACGCTGGCACCGAAGTAGCCCACCACGTCCTGCATGGACAGGAAAATCTGTGGCAGATAGGTGAAAATAAGGCCCACACTACTGGTGGAAAGATCGTCTGGATCGGTGGCCGGATCGAAGGCAAAAATTGCCGGCAGAATCAACAGGCCTGCCAGAAAAGCAATGCTGGTATCAGCAATCGCCACCATTTTTCCCGAGTCGACAATCCGGTCGGTACGGCTGAAGTAGGAGCCATAGGTAATCAGGATACCCATGCCCAGAGACAGCGAAAAGAACGCCTGGTTCAGGGCGCCGTTGATGACACTGCCGCTGAGTTGACTGAAATCCGGAACAAGATAGTAACGCAGGCCCAGACCAGCATTTTCCAGCGTCATCACAAAAATGATCAGCCCGACAAGCATTATCGCAAGCGTGGGCATCAACACACGCGCCAGACGTTCAATGCCGTGTTTCACCCCGCCCAGCAACACGGTAAAAAGAACCAGCTGCAGAAAAACAAAATAAATGAACAATGAGGGCGAATTGACCACTTCACCGAAGGTTTCAGGACGCGCCAGCGTGGTCAACCCCCCGGTCAGCGAGGTGACAAGGAACATCACTATCCACACCGTGACAATGGTATAGAACACCGCAATCATGAAGGGTGTGATGATGGCCAGTTTGCCGGCAATACGCCAGGGCCTGCTCTCGCCGGTTATCGCGCCGAAGGCGCCAACCGGATTACGGCGGGTATGTCGACCCAGGGTGATTTCAGCCAGCAATACAGGAAAACAGATCAGCGCAACAAAAAGAAGGTAAACAAACAGGAAGACGGCACCGCCATTCTTGGATGCCATGACCGGAAAGGCCACCAGATTGCCAAGGCCGACGGCAGAACCGGCGGCAGCAAGGACAAACCCAAGCCTCGAACTGAACTGCCCGCGCTCTATCGCCATAAAATCCCCTGATATTCAGTCTTTTATTCTTCCCGGAGCGGGCGTGGCCGGCGCCTTGTAATCCCGCGATTCTACCAGCGCGCCGATTGCCCGGTCAATTTGAGCCCCTGATGGCTGGCGGTCCACTATTCAGTATATAATCCGCACCCATGGCCAAAGGGAAAAAAAGCAAAGCCCCTGATACCACCATCGTTCGAAACAAAAAAGCCCTCCATGATTACTTTATCGAGGACACTTTCGAGGCCGGTGTTGTGCTTCAGGGTTGGGAAGTGAAGAGTCTGCGCATGAAAAAGGCGCAGCTGGTGGACAGCTATGTGCTGATCAAGGACGGCGAAGCCTGGTTGCTGGGCTGTAACATCACGCCGCTGGATACCGCCAGCACCCATATCGTTGCCGATCCTGCACGCACAAAGAAGCTGCTGATGCATAAAAAGCAGCTTGCCACGCTGTTCGCGAAGACACAGGACAAAGGCCACACGGCTGTCGCCCTGAAACTGTACTGGAAAGGCCATCTGGTCAAAGCCCAGGTGGGACTGGCCAAGGGCAAGAAGGAACACGACAAGCGTGCCACCACCAAGGACCGGGAGTGGAATATCCAGAAGCAGCGCGTGCTGCGTCAGCACAACAAGTGAGCCACAGGGCTGTTTTGTGAGCTACAAGGCGATCATATTCGACTGGGATGGCACGGTGGTCGATTCAGCCGATCACATTGTGCAAAGCCTGTCACATGCGGCCGCCATTGCCGGCCTGGCCCAGCGCGACAGCGCCGCCTATCGCAATATCATCGGCCTGGGGATGGTCGATGCCCTGGATCAGCTGTATCCAGGTATCACACACGAGCAGATGATTGCACTGCGCAACGCTTACAGCAACCATTTCATGGCCACCATGGATATTGCCAACACCCTCTTTCCCGGTATGCGGGACCTTATAGTCAGCCTTGGCACAACCGGCCGTCAATGTGCCGTTGCCACCGGGAAAAGCCGCAAGGGACTGGACCGCGCTTTTGAGGCCACTGGCCTGCAGACCCTGTTCAGCGCCAGTCGCTGCGCCGATGAGACACGCTCCAAGCCGGATCCAGCCATGCTGCGTGAGCTGCTTGATTTCTATGGTATCCATCCCCACGATGCGGTAATGATAGGGGACACCAGCTACGACATGGAAATGGCACGGCGCGCTGACATGCCCGCCATTGGTGTCAATTGGGGTGTGCATGACGAAGCCACCCTATCGATGCACGGGCCACTGGCCGTGGCCGGCTCCGTGCCAGAGTTGCAGGCATTGCTTGACCCGCAACAATAATGTGGTGCCTTTGTAATGAAACTGGCGCGCTGGCTGTCTGGTGTCCTGTCTAGTGTGCTAGACTATAGACTCTTGGGGGTGATTCGGATTCGACGCCGGTATTGAAACCCTAGGTGCATGTCGAGAGGGTATAGACTCTCGTAAATCAATCTATGCAACTTATATAGTTGCCAACGACGAAAACTACGCTCTAGCAGCTTAATACAGCTTGCTAGCGGTCGCCCCGGGATGCCCGTAAACCGGTGTTTTGCGACCGTCATATAGAACGGGATCGCCAGTGGAACGCGCTTGACGTGAAGCGGTTAAAAAGTATCAAGCTCGCCCAACTCGCCCTGCTCGTCGGGTAGACACGGGTTAACTCAATAGACGACGCTAAGCATGTAGAGCCAAAGGTAGAGAACTGGCGGACGGGGGTTCAACTCCCCCCGCCTCCACCAAACAAGGATCCGCCACGATCCAGCAACACCCTTGAGCCCGCTTGGCTGCGGGCTTTTTTGTTGGTCCCTGGCCGCAGAGCCGGGAGCTGGAGGCGCACCACCGTTGTCACCGGACGACTTCGAAGCGTTCCAGCTCCCGTTTGGGTTCATCCCAGTCCGGAGCCAGTTCCGAGGCTCTGAGGTAATCCATATAGGCCTCTCGCAATTGTTCGAGATTCTCGTGTGCAATGCCTCTGTGGAAATGAGCGCGCGCCAACTCGCGTGTTGCCCTGGCTTCACTGGCTTCTGGCGACACGTCTGGCGCAACGGTTTCTCCAACGCGCCCCTGCCTGGGCTGGATCCCCAGTTCGATGGCACGGTCGAAGGCACTGATGGCCTGCTGCCACTCTTCACGCAGATTGAAGATATTGCCCCGGTTGATGTGGGCAAACACCAGGCTGTCATCCAGACGCACAGCCTCATTGAAGTCGGCCAGCGCAGCATCGTGGTCACCTGCGGCGAAGTGCAATACACCACGATTGTTGTGATTCGCGCCCCGGTTCACCCTGTCAACACCACTTTCCTGTATGGCCAGGGAGCAGAGCTGCAGCGGTGACAAGGGGTTACGTGATCCGGTGATGAGTATTCTGGGCAGGGCCTCGGGATTGCGCGCGGCCATGGCGCAGTATTCGGAGTAGCCCCCGTCGATGATAGTGATCGGAAGGCTGGGCTGTGCCTGGGCTACAGCGCCGGCCCACAACGCAGCCATGCTGCTCAAAACGGTCAGAATTGGTATGCGAAAGGCTTTTTTCATGATGCCCCTCCTGGTAAAGATTCGGTTGTGCTCCCATCCGGGATGGATGCTGGACTAGCTGGGACCGGATCGGGACCCACAATGTCACACAATACCCAGTATCCAGGCAACTCATCAAGGTGTAACAGCTTCCCGCCCATTTAACCTGCAAGGCGGGTATGCGAGAATGCCGACTCATTTGAGTCTGATACCGGAGCACTATGTGACACGATCCCCGCTTGCTGCTGATGACGAGTTCGAGAAGAATTTCCGGGCTGAACATCCAGTGTTGTGGAAGGTCACACTGTTCGGTCCGCTGGTGTTGACTATGGTGATTCTGGGCATTCTGTATATCACCATGGGGCCAGCCTACGTGCATCGGTTGCTGGCCACCGCGCTGTCAACCTTCTTCTTTTTCGGTCGGTTCGTGATCCTGGCCGGCGCCGGCGACCAGGAAGTTGATGCCATCCAGGGGTTTTTCAGCGCCGAATTCCTGTTCCTTATGGTGGTCTATATGGACTTTCTGGTCGCCACTCTGCTCGTATTCCACGCCGGTTTTCTGTTCCGTATTCCGTGGCTGGGTTCACGCTTCGCGGAGCTTGCCAGTGACGGACACTTCATCCTCAGGAAAAATCCGTGGATACGCCGTGCGACCTTTGTCGGGTTGATTACCTTTGTCACCTTTCCCCTGGCCTCCACCGGCAGCGTGGGCGGCGCGGTCTTCAGTCGCATCCTGGGCATGGGCCGGGGGCTGGCCTTCACCGCGATCATGATCGGCAGTATGATCGGCTGCGGCATGATGTACTACGGTTCCCAGCTTATCTCACGCTACCTAGGCAGGGACAACCCCGTCACAATGATAGCCGGCATCGTGGTGATTGTGCTTGTGATCGTGGGCCTTAATCTCTGGTACAAAAACCTTAAGCGCCGGGAACAACGAAATACCGGGGATACCTGATGCCGGCACTGCCCCGTCTCATCAGACTATCTCACTGACCAAACAGGCGGTTGCGCAGCGCCAGGGCCTCCGGATGCCCGGGACTGGCTACACGCAAGTCCTCAAGCAGTTGATAACTTGCTCGAGGATCGCGTGCGTACAGCTCCTGCGCCAGTGACAGCAGGGTGAAATAGGCGGGCTCAAAATCGCCGCTGATTCGAACCACATCCAGCAGGTGCGATACAAGATTCCCGGTCCAGCCCTCCGGGTCACTCTGCTCCATTTCGACCGCAGCCAACAAGTACCTGTCACGCGCCTGCCAATAGCCTTGCATACGCGACTGGAAGCCCGGCGCAACAATGCTTTGCCGGGTATCCGCCAGACTATTCAGGATACTTGCCAGCCTGAGCACCGGGGGTTCATCACTGGCGTAGGCAAGCATGGGTGCCTGATAGGTAACCAGAAGGTGGTCATCGGTATTCAGCGGGCCGGGGCCAGCAAAGTGTCCCAGCGCCTCACCACCGCCCAGATAGCCGCCAAAGAGCGCAAAGTCCGAATTCAAACGCATCTGCACCAGTTCATTCTGCAGGGCTGGAGCGCGAACCCGGTTCAGCAGATAGTTCTCCGGGTAGATACGCGGTTCTGCGGAACCTTCCAGACACAATATGGGTTGCTGCGTGCTGTAGTGACCAAGATGCAGACGCGCATCGGGAAACACATGCACAAACGTGCGCACAATGGTTTTCAAAGATGGCAGGTCCAGTTGAAACAGTGGCAACCACTGGCAGAATGATCCATTGTCCGTCAGTCGGTTTTTCACGGCAGTGAAATGTTCCACCGTATAGAGCGACCCGGCCCCATCTCTGGCCGGGTGGAATATTTCACCAATGATCACGTCGAATTTCCGATCCGAGGCTACAACGTAACGACGGGCATCCGCGGCGATCAACCGAGGCGGATGTGCCCACTGACCAGCACTGAGATCAACACCAAAGTGCGGGATGAGTGACAGGGATTCGGGAATCAGTTCGACACCAACCACTTCGACCTGAGCATGATAACGCGCCGCATCCAGGGTTATGCCTGTTCCAACGCCAAGGTACAGAACCGAGCGGGGCCCGCCGTGCAGCAGCAGGGGAATATGTGTCTGACGATGATCCGAATAACGGCTGGCTGTGCCTCCCATGGTAAAGTGATTGTTGACCTTCAGGAAACGATCCTGATTGGCGTCCTCCACCACCGCCAGCGTTGCCATGACACCTTCACGATAGTGCACAACCCGGTCGCTTTCCTGCATGTCAACAAAGCGCAGATGGATCGGGCTCAGGATCAGCAGTATCGCCAGACCAGCCGGTAACATGGCCCAACGGTTCAATGCCGCCCGGCTAACAGGCATCAGCAGCAGGTAGGACACGCTAATGATAACAAGCACAGCCTTTGCTCCGATCAATGGAAAAGTGACCATACCAACCAAGACGGGTGCCAGCGCGCATCCGAGCGTGTTCAACCCAATTGCCACCCCGAGCCCTACAGCCTGGGTGGCCCTTTGCGCCAGATGGCCGAACAGAGCACCCATGGCGATGGTGGGCACCACAAGGACCAGTGCCGCCGCTCCGAGCTCGCCGACCACTGCTGGCACAAACCCTTGCCCCAGGCCTTGCCATAAACTCATATAGACGATGTTGCTGAACCACAGCGCCATCAGGCCGCCAAGGCAGGCTGTGCAGGTAAGCACAAGCAGTGTGCCCAGGCGACGCTGCCACTGCACGGTATCGAAGTTCTGGCGGGCCCAGGAGCGCTGGTAAATGGCCGAGCCCAATGCTGTGCCCACGAGGTAAACAGTCAGCACCGCAGCAAAGCTGTAAACCGTATTTTCCAGAACCTGGCTGAGTACACGGATCACAATAATTTCGTAACCAATACCCAATAGCCCGGTAAAAAATAAAGTGAGACGGAGTCTGGTCGCGCTGATGCCCGTCAGCGAACATTTCGCCGTGACTATCAGTACCTGGGGCACAGCAACAGTTGCCGCCCCGGCTCTGGCACACAGCAAAAGCACCACCGCACCGCAGGCAAAGTTGGTAACGGCCAGCAGCAGCAAGGTGGTGGTCAGACCGAAATGTGGCGTCAGATAGAAGGTTGCAGCCAGCGTGCCGATGACGGCACCAAAGGTATTGGTGGCATACAGCCCTGCCACACGATCCGGTTTGCGCCAGATCCCAGCCATTATCCGCTCCATGGCTGGCAGCGTTGCACCCATGGCGGCAGTGGCGGGTAACAGCAGCAGCAGACTCCCGCTGAATGCCACCCCCCAGTGACGCAGGGTCGCAGGCTCTACACCGATCAATCCAGGCATCACCAGGTTGTAGTGAGGCACCAGAAAAACCAGGGCCAGCGCCCACAGGGCAATTGTCCATTCAAGGCCAACAAACCAGTAGTGAGGAAACCCGGATTTCCGGATCAGTCGGCCAAAGGCCAGGGCGCCGACCATCATGCCAACAAAAAACGCAGACACAACAGCAATCACGGCAACAGTCTCGTGGCCAAGGGATACAGAGAGCATCCGGCTCCACACCATCTGGTAACCCAGGCCAGCAACGCCTGAAAACAGAACCACCAGATAGAACACAGTGCTTTTACTCGAATGTGCAGTATCCAGACCAGTGTTGCCCGCGGACGGGCGCGTGTCAGGACTCACGTCTACTCCAATCCGGCCGGAATCATCAGAGTGAAGCCAATATGCAGAATACCCACAGCCATAATCCAGCTCCCTGCCGCCCGCACCGCAACGATACCCCAGGGTGCCTGGGTAACGGTGAGCCTTGTGGCTGCGCTGATCAGAGTCATCAAAAGATAGGCCGCTGCCGCAACGCCGGATACATACAACACAAACTCGCTACCCCGAAGGCCCGGCTCGCCGTTGGCAAACCCGTGGCTGAAACCGAATACCAACAGCAGCGCGATGAATGCTGCCGGATTCAGCCTGAGCGCAAGTGCCACCAGCAGACCGACCAGAAAAGAGGCAATATTGACCAGATGTATCCACTCCGGATGCAAGAACCAACTGCCAATCAGTGCGCCGAAAAGTGTGGCTCCGGGAAAGAGCAGCAAGGCCCACTTGGAGTACCCCTGCTGCTGTATCCCGCACAGCAGCGCAATAGCCAGCCAGGAAAGAAGGTGAAGCAGGGTAGTCACCGGGTGCAACATGCCACTGTAAAACTCACCGAACCGGGTCGACACCAGATGCGCTAGGGCCGTCTGCGGCAATAATGCGAGACAGGCAATCCAGATAATGGGGCGTAGCTTGGTCATTGCGTCAGAACAGTTCGATGAGGTTGAGGGTTACAAAGCCCAGACCCAGCACGGCAATGAGCACTCCAGTGACCCGGATTACTTTCTCGCCTGCAGAAAAGCGTTTCAGCTCTCCGAGCAGAATGCCACACAGGTGCAGCAGGCCCGTTGCCACCACAAATCCAACGCCGTAAGCCAGCGGATTTACAGCCGACGGCAGTTCCGCGCCATGAGCGTGGCCATGACACAGACCAAATACACCAACAATGACAGCTGCGCCCCACAGCGGAACCCTCAGCTGCAGCGCCACCAGAAGCCCGAGCGTAACTGCCGAGAACGCAATACCGAACTCCACCAATACGGATGATATCGGCAACCCGGAAAGACCGAGCAAGCCGCCCAGGGCCATGATCATCGGAAAGGTGACGGGCAGGATCCAGATCGCGGGACGACCCAGTTGTGCACCCCAGATACCGACCGCCACCATGGCAACCAGATGATCCAGTCCTGTGACCGGGTGCAGCAATCCGCTGACCAGGCCACCGGCGACGCCGGTTTCAGCATGCGCAGAGGCCCTGACTGCGAACAGAAGAAATACCCCTGCAATCAGAAATCGGAGACAGGTTGTGCGGCGTCCATCGGTCATTCTCATAAAATATCCGTAATTCACTTTCTTGATAGGTAGCGGGTTAATAGGCAGCGGGCATGCTGAAGAACATGGAAACCCGTGACAGGAACCAGTAGCTCGCAATACCGCCAATGCCGTAAAGGGCACTGGTCTGACCCCAGCGAGGCAGCTCCGCCATCAGAATGCGATGGCACCGAATCAGCAGCAGTACAAAGAACACAAACAGTAATTGGCCCAGTTCCACACCGATATTAAAAAACAGCAGCGCGGCGGGCAGATTTTCGCGAGGCAGACCCGCTTCGCTCAAGGCCCCGGCAAATCCGAAACCATGCAACAGCCCGAATCCGAAGGCCACCGCCCAGGGCGCCCGCGCGCTCCAGCAGGGAATGCCGCGGCGGTGCTTGAGGACCTCCACGGCAACGTAAACAATGCTCAGTGCAATGGCGGCATTTACCGGCCGCTCGGGCACACCCATCCAGCCAAGCGTAGCGGCCGCCAGGGTCAGGCTATGGGCAATGGTGAACGCGGTGATTGTGTGCACCAGCATCCACCGGCTGCTGACCAGCATCATCAGGCCAAGCACAAACAACAGGTGATCAATTCCCAGCAGAATGTGTTCAAAGCCCAAAGGTATGTAAGATCGCATGACCTGGCCCAGGGGCAGCACGCCATCCTGAGTCAGTATTGCTGTGGGATTGGCGGCGGACAGGGTATAGCTGTGAACATCGCCGTCCAGTCGCACAACACGCACCACCGCAGCGGAATACGTCGTGCCCAGTGCCTCAACTGACAGCGGACCATACAGACCCTCCTCACCGCAACTGAGCCGGGGGTGGTCATAGCTGCAATGATCGGGAAAAACAGGTGTTGGCGGCGCCTCAACAAAGGCACTTTCGTAGTTCCAGTCAACAAAGAACACGCCTTCCTGCCGCTCTGACAGAATCAACAGGGCAATTGGCGTCTCGTGCGCCTTTGCTGGCGGGGAAACCAGCAGCAAGGGCAAGAGCAACCAAAGACACAAGGCTGAAACCAGCAGCTTTTCAGGAATTCTCATGTCATGGCCTGTCAGCTTGCAAGCCGGATCGGACAGGCGAAGCGCCTTGCCGGTCGTCCGTCACTGCGGGGGCTTGCTGGAACGGATTTCGCGGCAGATTGCGTTCCATTTTCTCCCGGTAAACGTCAGACACGTCCAGGCGTACCTGGTAGTGTCGGGCGAGATTGTAGGTCTGGTCGGCAATCTGTGCGTCGCCGGAGTAACGCTCCCAATCCTGGATTACGCGACTGCGCACACTTGCCAGCGAAGGCACAACCGCTCCGTGCCTGGCAGTGATGCGCACCAGGTGATGCCCCTGCTCGTTCGAAATCAATGACCAGCTGCCACCACCCGGTTCACTGGACAGAATCGCTTCGCTGCCCTGCTTTCCAAACATGGCAATCACATTATCTTCAATGCGGTTCTGGTAGCGATATCGATTGCCGGGATGAGTTTCCGGTAAACCCTTTACCTTCGCCGTTTCCATTAGCGCACGCGCATCGGTCAGGTCGTAATGGCCTGGTAACACAACCATTTCCAGATCATAGCGCGCTGGAGTGTGATAGGCCGCATGATTGAACTCAAAGAACTGCTGCAACTGATTCTCGGTGGGGTGATCAAGCACCACATTGTTGAACAACACATTGCGTTGTTTGAGAATCAAGCGGTTGCGGATCATGTCATCACCGCGGTCGAGCCCCATCCGTCTTGCTTCCCGATACAGAATTTCATTCTGGGCCCAGGCAATCACCATATTGTTGATTTCCCGGCCACTTGGGGGGCGACCCTGACCCTGCTCGAAAATTTCAATGAACTGCTCGATCTGACGATCATCGATGAGCACGTTGCGTGGATCATCGCGATTGATGAGCAGAGCGTGGTCGATGGCAAAAAGCAGCATTCCGAGAAAGGCGAACTGAACGATGGGCTCTTTGATCAGATTTTTCAGTGTATCGAATTTCATGGGGTGAACTTCGTAAAGCGAGATAGCCTGGAGTCGCTGCAAAGACGTGGCACAGACGCGGTAAAGATCAACGCGATGCTCCCCGGCGCAACAGGACTTTGTCCGGATTTATCGATTCTACCGGGCGAATATGTCATTTTTATGAACAAAACTTGCCAGGCATGAGGACGCGTGGCGGTTTGTCAGCTTTTTTTACACTTACTGGTCAGTTTATAAAATCAGAAAGTCAGCTTTACCCCTAATCGACTGATTTAATGGAATTATCGATCTTCCGGCTCGAATATTGCTTTAATTATCTGTAATTAACATTCAACCATGAAGCTTCATGCCGTTGTACGCCTGTTCACTGCTTCACACCTGATCCCCCCTATTACAGCGCCACCGCTCAACTGTCTCACCTCAGCATCTCAGAACCACAGCAGCACTGCAGCACTGAAGGATGTATTGCTACACCTACTTTCACTAACCTGGAAACAGGGGAGCATCAGATGGGTATTGTCGCCTCACCAACAAGAAAAACAAAAATGACCCGGGCAGCGCTTCTGTTGGCGGGTTTCTTCATGATTTCAAGCGCACAGGCAGCAGTCATCTACGATTCGGGCCTGCTGTCCTTCGAGAGTTCAGGCCAGAGTATGTGGGACACAGGTTCCGCGTTCCAGGCTTCCAACTCTGTTTTTCTGGGTGCGCAGTGGTCGAACAGAACAGCCACGATCGGCGGTATCGCGGGCAGCGCCAATCAGGTCGTGATCCCGGCCATTGACGCCATTACCGTGCCGATATACGAACCCAGTGTATGGATACCCACACCCACCTGGAGCGACCCACTCCGGGGGTACTGGACGGGCTGCGGATGCTGGAAAGATGTGCAGGTCACGCCAGCCATAGACGCAATAACTGCTGATACACGCACAGGCGCTGCGTTGAATGTTCACTCCTCCGGCAAAGTCGGCCTGGAGTTCGGTTACTCCATCGACAGCGGGTCAATTGATTCCACTGCCAATTTCCAGGCCACTGCCGCCCTGCCTGACGTCGTGAACGCATCCGAGTTCTTCAACATCGCCACCAACAGCGTCTTTGACCAGGGCACCCTGGACACACAATCGCCAAAAATCGAGGCCTACATCAGTGCCATCATGCAGTTGTCCGGCTCCATAGACGCCCAGGCCTGTGCCCTGGCCCTCGGGTGTGCAAACTCCGGGTCCATCGCCCTGCCGACAGTGAATCTGGATCAGCGCATCCTGTCGATAGATCCGAACAGCGTGAAGCTCCTCGACGGCGTGATGCCGGACGGCAAGGCTTTCGCTGAGGTACCGCTGCTCAACCAAAGCCTGAAACTACAGGGAGGCATGACAATAGCGCCACCAGTGGTCGGCTTCAAGCTGGAAGGCCCTGGCGGTGTCACACTGGCCAGCAGTCTGCCGCCTACGCCTGCGGTCACCGTCGGGCTGGCGGATATGACGCTCCACATGCCGGACATCCACACTTCAGGTACCGGTTCGGGAAACAGCGTCGCTTCCAGTGGCCGCGATGACCTGCTGTCCGCACAATTGGACATCGACGGGGCAGCAACCTTGCTTGCTGGCATGCCCCCTGCCGGCCTGGGTTTTGACCTGATTGATGCCGGCCCATTCAAACTCTCCGCCTCTCTCGACCTGATTGATGTCAAAGCCGGACCGGTACTGGGTGTAGCACAGGACTTTGAATTCACGCCCACCCTGATGGCCAATCTTGAATTCAGCAATCCGGTGCAGATCGACGGCCTCGCGGGCCTGCACAACAGCTGGTCGGGGCTGTGGAGCAATCTACCATCCTTTGCGCTTACCGGGACCACCACATTCACGCCAACATTCTGGCTGGACGCCCTGCTGACCAACGATATGGCGCTCGATCTGGGTTTGATCGGTACGCTGGATGTTCTGAAGCTGGGTGCTACCGGCATTATCGCCGGCATTGATGTGCTGAACTTCAATTCTCTCAGCCTCAACACCCTGCTTGGCCTCGACAACACACTGTTTGAAACGCCCAAGGTTGAATTCTCCATATTCGGCTCCACGATCGACCTTTCAGGTTTCAACACCATTGCAGGCACACCGTTTACCTTGAGTATTGCACAAGCCAGTGTTCCGGAACCTGGCACCTTGATCCTTCTGCTGCTCGGTCTGATGGTTTTGCTGATGGGACGCAGCCGGCGCCTGACTCTACAGGGGAAATCTCAATGAATGGCAGGCAGACTCTGCACCTCGCTGGCGCTGCGTTTTTTGCCACAGCAGCACTTCTTGTTGCCAAAGACACAATGGCGTCAGATGAGCAAGGCCAGTTCGCCATTCGTGGTGCCGGTCTGATCAACTGCGCCCTTTACAGCCGGGAGCGCGTAGCCGGGAGAGACGTTTCGCTGATTACAGCCGCCTGGGCGGATGGGTACATTACTGGTATCAACCAGTACGCAGTGGAAACCTACGATCTGCTCTCCTTTGAAACCACCGAGTTATTGATGGCGATTCTGGATGAGCACTGCCAATCCAACCCGGATGATCCGGTTTTTGGTGTTCTCACGAAACTGTTCGAGCAACTCTGGGCTGATCGGCTGACAGAGAAGTCGGAAATGACCACCATTGCCCTGGCAGACCGGGAGGCCCGTCACTACGTGCAGTTTATTGAACGCGCCCAGGCGCGGCTGCAGGAGGAAGGCTTCTATGGCGGCCCCATCAGCGGCGAATTCACGGCGATGATGGTCGAGGCCGTAAAGCAATATCAGGCGTCTGTGGGTCTCAATGCTACCGGTTTCCCCGATCAGCTCACCCTTTGGCGACTTATGCGCAGTGAGCCCGGTGCTGATCTGTAGGGAATTCTGCCAGGCGCTGGAAAACTGCAGTTCATGGAGATCCTGTCGCTGTAACCACACCCATCGCCGAAACTCCCGAAACAGTCTCCCGAATCATCACCCAGAGGGCTGCAGGGCGGCTCAGGCTGCCGCAGGTACCTACGCAGGCCCAGCCAATCGGCAACGCCGATGCCAATAGTCCCATTTCAACCCAGGCTTTCTATTTGTGGGTGCCATGTGAAATTATTGGACACTAAACTCTCTCTCGACGTCCAATGTCCTTTGAATCGCTGATTCATCAATCTGTAATATTCCTGACATTTTTCTCTGCTCTAATCGTCTGCGCATTCACAAGAGTTTCTTTGATAAGGCCGGAGCAGAGCTGCCTGTCGTGGGTGCTCTTCCGGTCAAAATCCGCTAGAACAGAATGGTGAAATATGAATAAAAACGTTATGTCTGCCGTGCTTGCTGCTGCGGTTGCCGGTGTCGGTGGCGGTGCCAACGCAGGCGGTCAGTACCTGGCTGGCGACTTCCACAACCACACCACCTGTTCCGATGGTTCCACCTCAGTGAAAACCCTGACACGCAAGTCCCTGGAATACCTGGACTGGTTTGTTCAGGTTGGACATAGCGGCCGCGGAATTCGTGATTGTCGTGTCAGTGACTTTCTGGGCATCAATCGCGACAGCTCCCTCAGTCGTGGCCTGTGGGTCAACACCCTTCCCAATGGTGTTGAAGACATCCGCGGTGACCTGACCTATCAGGATACCCGGGATGGTGTGGCGGTGCCCTCGATGTGGCGCTGGCAGTCGCTGCAGGAGTTCAGCATCCATTCGATTGTGGAAGAGCGGGGAACACCTCAGAACGAGGGAAAGGTCGCATTTCTGGGTCTGGAGTGGGTCGTTCCAGGCCATGAACATGCCAGCAATATTGTCAGCACGGGGCAATACGATGAGGTGCCCAACGCCGACGGTATCGCCCAGTTCGAATACTGTTTCGCCCGCAACTCGCTGGACACCAGCGGGGGCGGCGGCCAGGGCTGGACCTGCGAACTGAGCGAGGACGCCAACAACAGGCTGATCGAGCTGTTTGCGTCACGCCCGGAAGAAGGCAGTGCCGACTACAACGCCACACTGGTTGACGGCATCAGCCCCAATGTCAGTGGCGATCATGTCAAATCCTCGGCTGCCATTTTGTGGAAACAGGAGAACTTCCCCGGTGAGTCCATTGCCATCCAGGCTCACGTGGAGCGCGCCGGCCCGTTTGTGTCGGGCAGCAACCGGGGATACAACGTGGAACATCTGCGCGACTGGCACAGCCTGGCGCCGGATGTGGCATTCGGTTTTGAATCCCAGCCCGGTCACCAGGCCAGTCGCAATCGAGGCAGCTATAATGCCAACCGGCCGTCGGCAGGCTTTTACACATTTGGTGGCACCGGTTGTTATGGTGCCGCAGAGGCTGCCCACCCGGGCATGGACTTTGACGGCACGCCACTGAGCCAGGAAGATTTTGGTCCCGGCAACCGCTTCGATGTGCTCAGCCCGAACACTGACCCGGCCCGCGTGACCCTGTGTCGCCCGGGCGTGCGCACAATGTGGGATGCGCTGCTCAGCGAAGGCCGTCGCTACTATTTCTTCGCCAGCTCTGACTGGCACAACCGCGGCGCCTTTGGACCACTGGATTTCGAGACAACCAATGACTTCTGGCCCGGTGAATATCAGGAGAACTTCACCTGGATTGAAGGCGAATTCTCCACTGATCCAGCGCGCGACGTCATTGACAGCCTGCGCAGCGGTAACTCCTTTGCAGTGCAGGGACAACTGATCTCGCGCGACTTCACATTCCGGGCATGTACTGCCAGGGATTGCGCGCTCATGGGTGATACCCTGACGGTGCGCGAAGGAGACGAGGTGACTGTCACGCTGATTGTCACAGATCCTGACGGCACCAATAACAGCAGATACACCTTTGACAACCCCGTTCTTCTGCAGGTGGGTATCAATGTGCCCCTGAATGAGCCGGAACTGGCACACGTGGATCTGATACAGGGCACAATCAACGGGATCATCGAACCCACAGAGGCCGACTACTACAACCCACTGGCACCGGCCACAACACACATCGTGAGCACATGGTCGGAGTTCGGTAGCAACTCTCCCTACGCCATGGACGCGACCGATGCAGATGCGCCCGATCAGTCTATCGGGACCTCCTATCGGATGACCTACAGCTTCACCGCTACAGAGAGCACCTATGTGCGTGCGCGAGGCTCGAATGTGCCGGCAGGCACGCCCAACAAGCGGGATATGTACGGCAATCCGCTGTCAGATCACCTGTCCGACAATATTCCCTGCAGCGACCGGGCCTGTCCGCCACACGTGAACGGCATCCTGGACGCTGACGTTGAGGCCTGGGCTGATATCTGGTTCTACGCCAACCCGATCTTCATTGAACTGGAAGGTGATTCAACTGTGGTGGCTGCAACTCAGTGAGTATGGCCAGGCGACATACCGGGTTCGGGTTCGGGTGCCGGCGCGCCCCAACCCTGCTGTTCGCGCTGTTGCTGGGCGCGCCCGCCGCTTTGCTGGCCGGCGATACCAAAGGCTTTGCCAATGATCGTGAGGCTGCCGTGCATTTCCTCAGGCCAATGTTTCCGATCATGGATTGTGAAGGCGTGGGTGTGATCAGCAAGGGCGAAGTGGATGAACATTTCTTCGAACTGTTCTATGCGCTGACCGAGCGCGGTTCTTTCAGTATCGCAAGGGATGAAGTGGAGCGATCGATCCCGAACAGCAATGACGCGCAGCTTGAACACATTTTTGGCATGATGGATATGAACGGCAACGGCACTGTTTCCCCAGAAGAGTTTCGCAACTTCGTGTTCACGGCACTTGATCTGGCAGACAAAGGGAGAAAGGGAGAGGTGACGCTGGCCGATGTTGGGCTGGAAGCGCCCCGAATCATCAGAGCTCAGGATCGATGAGCGAGATTCAACTGTACAATCTTTTCCCCACGCCACTAATGCGCGTAAAGGCATTTCTCAGCGAAAACCAGATCGAGGAAACGGTCAGCCAGTCAATGAACTCTGGCACTGTCACCAACGCGAAATCACAACTACTGTCGCATACCCAGGCCACGGATCCCAAAGCTGACCGGATCTATCAGACCATTGCCGATCAGGCCCGGGACTATCTGAGAGACTTCGGCTTCCTTCTGTTTGGTGAAAATCTTGAATGGGCCATCAAGGACATCTGGACCAACGTTCTGTCTGGCGGGGGCCATCAGTCCCTGCACTCTCATGCCAACAGTTTTATCTCCGGTGTTATCTATCTTACCGATATCCACCCCTCTGCATACACTGTTTTCCACAACAGCATGGGTGGACGGCACTTTGTATTTTCCAATACCCATGAGTCATCGGCGGTGACGCCCTACAACGGCGATCAGTGGGTTGCCAATGAATGCCAGCGCGGCGATATGATTCTTTTCCCCAGTTACATGTTGCACGCCGTGCCAAAAAATGAGGGGAGTCAGAGAGTGTCAATCGCGTTCAATGCGCTGCCCGATCGGCTGAAAAGCTGGGATTACGCGATCACGTTCAATACAACTTCATAGCTTCTACCCACTGAGCCAGACGCCAGGGCTCTGGAGCGCTCTACTCAGCCGACAGCTCCGGATAAGTGGCAAGAGCCTCTCTGAATGCTGCCCGAAAGGCCGGTCTGGCTCTATCCTCGTGCATGTATTCACCCGGCAGCACGCTGTGAATGCGGTTGATCTGCCCGGCCCATACCCGCTCACCCGAATCGGTTTCGTGAATGTCGATCTCGATGGTAGCCGCGTAACGCAGTCTGACGTCCTCCTCAATCCGGCGCTCGAACGGATCAAGGCGTTCCTGTTCAGGGTCAAGATTCACGTGCCTGTACCGCAGAGTCACCATAATGTCGTTGAGGCGATCATTTCTGATCAGACCTTTTTCGGCAAAGGCCTGCTCGAACTCTTCGCCGACATAATCTCCCAGGAATACCGGCATGTCCTGATATTCAAGCCCCCAGGCGTGATAGTTCTGATAGTCTCCCGGGCAGCAATAGGTGGTTGAATACCCTATCTGCATGAAGTCGCCGGCACAGCCACCAAGAAAAATGGCAGCAGCAAGCAATACCGCTTTTGTCTGACGAGCGATGGCTATCATTTTGACTCCCGCGGTGGCGGTGCGATACACCCGCTTGTATCTCAATCACAATACTCCCGTTCACAGAGCATAGCACCTGCAAACATCACAAGTATTGATCACCATCAACCTACCCCATCATCCGCAATTCGTATCGTTATCATAGATTTTTTCGCATTAAAACCATATTCCAATAGACGTACTATAAGGAAGTCACTTTTCCGTCATACTTTTCAAGGAATAAAAACCATGCGAAAACGAACCCTCCCATTGGTGGCAGCGCTGACGCTGTCCGCCTCAGCCCTGCTGACCACAGCGCCGGTTATTGCCCAGAACGGCAATACCAACATGGATTGGTGGCCGGAGATGCTGGACCTTCGCCCGCTGCGACAGCATGCACCACAATCCAGCCCCCTGGGCCAGGATTTCAACTATGCCGAGGCTTTCGCCCGATTGGATCTGAATGCGGTGAAACGCGATATCGAGGAAGTGATGACCACTTCCCAGGATTGGTGGCCCGCAGACTACGGTCATTACGGTCCCTTCTTCATTCGTATGGCCTGGCATAGCGCCGGCACCTACCGCTCGGCCGATGGCCGTGGCGGCGCCGGCGGCGGGCAGATGCGTTTTGAACCGCTGAACAGCTGGCCGGACAACGCCAACCTGGACAAGGCCCGGCGCCTGCTGTGGCCGATCAAGCAGAAGTACGGCAGCAGCCTGTCATGGGCGGATCTGATGGTGCTCACCGGCAACGTGGCGCTGGAGTCCATGGGTTTTGAGACCTATGGTTTTGCCGGCGGGCGTGAAGACGACTGGGAGCCGGACCTGGTTTACTGGGGACCGGAACAACAGTGGTTGACCGACGAGCGCCACAGTGGTGATCGCGATCTGGCCAACCCGCTGGCAGCCGTTGAGATGGGTCTGATCTACGTCAACCCCCAGGGCCCGGGCGGCAATCCGGATCCGGTCGCAGCCGCACATGATATCCGGCAGACCTTTGCGCGTATGGGCATGAATGATGAGGAGACTGTTGCACTGATTGCCGGCGGTCACACATTCGGCAAGGCACACGGTGCCGTTTCGGGGGATTGCGTGGGTGCCGAGCCGGCAGCTGCGGCCATTGAAGAGCAGGGTTTTGGCTGGACCAGTGAATGTGGTACCGGCAATGCAGGTGACACCATCACCAGCGGCCTGGAAGGTGCCTGGACCGTGAATCCGGTCGCCTGGACGCATAACTTCTTCCAGAACCTGTTCGGCTTTGAATGGGAACAGACCACCAGCCCGGCTGGTGCAATCCAATGGATTCCGGTGGACGGACAGGGTTCTGATCTGGTGCCCGATGCTCACGACCCGGATTTGCGCCACGCGCCGATCATGCTGACAACCGATCTGTCGCTGCGTTTTGATCCGGCCTATCGCGAGATTTCCGAGCACTTCCTGGAAAACCCGGAAGCCTTCGAACTGGCCTTTGCCAAGGCCTGGTTCAAGCTCACCCATCGCGACATGGGGCCACGAGCGCGTTACGTGGGCGCTGAAGTACCTGACGAAATGCAGATCTGGCAGGACCCCATTCCCGAGGTCACTCACGAGCTGATCAATGCACGTGACATCAGCAACCTGAAGTCACAGATCCTGGCATCCGAGCTGAGTGTTCCCGAACTGGTTCGCACCGCCTGGGCCTCAGCTGCCACTTTCCGTGGCTCTGACATGCGCGGTGGTGCCAACGGGGCTCGCCTGCGCCTTGAGCCACAAGTCAGCTGGGAAGCCAACAATCCCGAGGAGCTGACACGCGTGTTGGCTCAACTGGAAACCATTCGCGATGAGTTCAACAGCTCACAGCGACGCGGTCGAAAGCAGGTATCCATGGCGGACATGATCGTGCTTGGCGGCGCAGCGGCCATTGAACAGGCAGCGCGAGCAGCCGGGTACAGTGTGGAAGTGCCGTTCACGCCGGGTCGTGGCGATGCCACTCAGGACATGACCGATGTGGAGTCGTTTGAATTGCTGAAGCCAGCCGCTGATGGCTTCCGAAACCATTTTGCCAACGGCAGCTACCGATCACCGGCCGAGATGCTGGTAGATCGTGCCAATCTGCTGACCCTGACCGCACCGGAAATGACAGTGCTGGTCGGTGGTATGCGCGCTTTGGATGCCAACACCGGCGGCGCTGCGCACGGCGTGCTGACTGACCGCCCCGGCGAGCTGAGCAATGACTTCTTCGTGAACCTGCTGGATATGGCAACACACTGGGAGAAGTCTTCCTCCAACGAAGGACTCTACTATGGCCGTGACCGCAGCAACGGGGAAGTCAAGTGGACCGCCACCCCGGTGGACCTGATCTTTGGCTCCAACACCGAGCTGCGCGCCATTGCCGAATTCTACGCAGCCGACGATGGTGCCGAGAAGTTCGTCAATGACTTTGTAGCAGCCTGGACCAAGGTGATGAACCTGGATCGGTTCGACATCTGACCAAACGGCGAGCGGCGGTGCCTTTGGGTGCCGCCGCTTGCATCCCGCCCCCACTCGGGTAACAATCCTGCGATGTACGAAAACTCGTCCGGAGGATACCCATGAGCGCCCACCCCTCAGCCATCAAACGACAGAACATGAGCCAGGATGAGTGGCAGGTTCGCGTGGATCTGGCAGCCGCCTACAGGCTGGTGGCACATTTCGGTTGGGATGACCTGATCTTCACCCACCTCTCAGCGCGCGTGCCTGGCGGCGAGCACCATTTTCTGATCAACCCCTATGGCATGATGTTTCACGAGATCAATGCATCATCACTGGTCAAGGTCGATCAGGAGGGCAATGTGGTCGCGGACAATGGGTACGGTGTGAACCCGGCCGGCTTCACCATCCACAGCGCGGTGCACATGGCGCGAAACGATGCCGGGTCTGTGATGCATCTGCACAACCACGCTGGAACCGCCGTTTCCGCGCAGAAAGAAGGACTTCTGCCCATTACACAGACCGCCATGCTGGTCCACCCACATATTGCCTATCATGAGTATGAGGGCGTCGCCCTGAACCATGACGAGCGTGAGCGCATCATCCGGGACCTGGGCGATAAGGACATCATGATCCTGCGAAACCACGGCACACTGACCGTAGGCAAAACGGTACCGGAAGCTTTCACCCTCATGTATTTCCTGGAAAACGCCTGCGAAAAACAGATCCGGGCCCAGGCCGGTGGCGAATTGCACTTCCCAAGCGCCGAAGCCATTGAAACCACGCGCAGGCAGTCAGCCACACTGCCGAAAGTGGCACCACTGCTATGGCCCGGGCTGCTGCGCCTGCTCGATGCACGTAGCCCAGGGTACGACGGCTGATCAAACACACACCAGACTCCAGGCATCCGGTGTACACCGCGCTGCGTATTCAGGGTATGATGACGTGATAACAACAACACCGCGGTCAAGCGGCACGGGGCCCTGACAACAATGCTGCTGCAGATGTGCAGGAATATACAGCGCAACATCGCTGAAGATGGCTTGATAGTAAGCAGTTCAGGCTTTCTTGTCAGCACCATGGTCAACCGCATCGACTTTGAACAGCCCCTGCGGATACTGGAAATCGGCAGTGGCCGCGGCGCCTTTACCTCGGCAATAATCAGTCGTATGGGCTCTGATTCACGCCTGGACATCTGCGAGATCAAGCAGGAGTACAATCCCTTCATTCAGGCCATGATCGACGGCAACAAGCATAAACAGATTCAACTGCATAATTGTTGTGCGACCGAACTGCTGCGAGAATCAGAAACCTACGACGTGATCCTGTCCTCTCTTCCACTGCGAAACTTCCGCTCCCGAAGCGACAATAACGCATTCCTCACCCGGATTCTGACTTCCGTAAAGTCCGGTTTGCGAACAGGTGGCATTTACCTGCAATACCAGTATTTCTGCAGCAACAAATCAGACATTGAATGCGTATTCGGCAAGTCCATGGACAATATCACCTTTGTACCCATGAACATACTGCCGGCATTTGTGTACCAGATGACCAAATAAGTGTACCTCAGTGGAAAAGGAAAAGCTTGAATCCGTCAACTTCATTGGCCTGTATGCCTGGCTGGCACTGGTCACGGGCTGCCTGTCCCTGTATTTCTTCCTGCCGGACATGTTTGCTCCGGAAAATCTTGGACAGGTGTTTTCGGATAATCTGGCCGCAGGCCTGCTGGTCTACTTTTTTATCTCCACCATCCGCGGATTCACTCTGATACCATCAACCCCGCTGGTGCTGGCCGGTGTGCTTGTGTTTCCACCGTGGCCGCTGTTCCTGGTCAATCAGCTGGCCGTGCTCAGCTCCTCAGCCATCGTTTACTACATGGCCCGTCATGTGCGCTTTGACCACTACTTCCATACTCACTATCCACGCCAGACCGAAAAGCTGACGCGTTTGCTGCGCGATCGGGAGATCGCGGTCGTGGGTCTCTGGGGCTTCGCTCCCATGGTGCCCAGCGACATGATAGTTTATGTATGCAGTGTGCTGCGGGTGAAGTTGTGGAAGACCCTGGCGGGCATCTCCATCGGTGAAGGGGTGATCTGCGCCATCTACATCTTTGGTGGGGCCATGGGGCTGCGCGTACTGCTAGGGAGCCTCTGAATAAACGCACTGTAGTCGCATCGTCGCAACAGTCGCTTCATCGCAACCGGACTGTCCGGGCGCTATCAACGCCCGGTCGGGTCTTCCATCTCCCGGGTGCCTGCAGCTTCTGCTGCGCGCGATTTTTCAAGTCGCTGCTCCCAGAACGTGGCGTTTTTTATACCCAATTTTACCGGATCAAAGGTGATGGGCTCACCGGACTTCAGCTGCCGTTCGTAGTCACGCAGGCAAAGAATGGCCGGCTTGGCTACAAAGAAAATGACGAGAATACCAACGATGTTGATCCATGCCATGAGCCCCACACCAATGTCCCCGATCATCCAGATATAACCGGCTGTGTTGACCATGCCGTAAGTCACCATGAACATGATCACCAGTTTGACCGCCCACAACGGAATGCCGGCCTTGAAGTAGCGATTCAGGTAGGCGGTATTGGTTTCTGCAATGTAGTAGTAGGCAAGGATGGTGGTAAAGGCAAAGAAGAACAGGGCCACACCCACAAAGGCCGGGCCAAAATTGCCAAACACGCTGAACAGGGCCATTTGGGTAAACGCCGGTGACGCAATCTCGGTGCCCGGATCCACGTTCTGCACAATAAACTGGCCCGCTTCGAGAGCGCCCTGCACGTTGTACTGCTGGGTGATGAGAATCATGAAGGCAGTGGCCGAGCAGACAAACAGTGTATCCACATAGACCGAGAAGGCCTGCACCAGACCCTGCTGGGCAGGGTGTTTCACTTCGGCCGCTGCCGCCGCATGCGGCCCGGTACCCTGACCGGCCTCATTGGAATAGATACCACGTCTCACACCCCAGCCTATGGCCGCGCCAAAACCGGCCTGGGCTGTAAAGGCGTCACTGAAAATCAGGGCAAGCACGCCCGGCAACTGGTTCAGATTCAGGAATACAATGATCAGGGCCATGATCACATAACCACCGGCCATGAACGGCACCACGACCTGGGTGAAGTGTGCGATACGCTTGATGCCACCAAAAATGATGAAGGCCAGCACACTGAGGATCACTGCGAGCGCCACCAGCTTGTTGGTGCCGACTTCACCAAACTGGGTGCTGACAATATTACCTTCGCCAAAGACCATGGCAATGCCATTGCCAACGGCATTGGCCTGCACGCCCGGCAGAAAAATACCACAGGCGACAATGGCCGCCACGGCAAACAGCACGGCCAACCATCGCTGACCAAGACAGCGCTCGAAGTAGTAAGCCGGACCACCACGGTACTGGCCGTCTTCCTCGACCTTGTAGATCTGGCCCAGTGTGGATTCAGCGTACGCAGTGCTGGCGCCCAGGAACGCCACAACCCACATCCAGAACACCGCGCCCGGTCCACCGAAGCCGATGGCCGCAGCCACGCCGGCAATATTACCAACACCCACTCGCCCGGAAAGCGACACCGACAGTGCCTGGAATGACGAGATGCCTTTGGCCGATTCGTTGCCCCTAAAAAGCAGGCGCCACATCTCACCAAAATGGCGCAGCTGTGCAAAGCGGGTCGATATCGAGTAGAACAGCCCTGCACCCAGGCACAGGACTATGAGCCCTGTGCTCCAGATGATGCCGTCGAGCCAAAGAACCACACTCTGCATAGTCAGCTTCCTGTTGTCAGTTTGCCATGGCCTCGTAGACGACCCGTTGTGCTGCGTTGTTGCTGAACGGCGCGCCCGGCGGGCCACCGCGTCGCTGCTCCATGTAGATCATGAAAAAGTCATTGACATGATCCACCAGGAAAAGTGTGCCACCAATGCCACGCCAGCCGATGTTCTGAGGTCCGGACGGATCACTGTTGTCGACAGGTTGCAGGTGAAAGCCCATGCTCCAGCCACCACGGTCACCGTAAAAAAAGTGCTCACGTGACACGTCTTCGGTAATACGCTCTTCACTCATCCAGGCAAGGGTCTCCTCTTCGATGATACGGACGCCGCGGTATTCACCACCATTGAGCAACATTTGCGCAAATCGCACATAGTCTTCGGTAGTGGAATTCAGGCCGCCGCCACCGGACAGCAACGGCCTGACCGTAGTGTTGTCAGCCATCTCGCCGTGGATCGGCTCAGCAATACGATCTGCCTTGTAAGCCGGTACATAAAATGTGGTTTCATCCATACCCAGCGGCTCAAAAATACGCTCGTTCAGAATCTGGTCCAGCGGCTGGCCTGCTGCCACCTCCAGCACGGCGCCAAGGACATCGGTGGAATGCCCGTAATGCCAGGCAGTGCCGGGCTCAAACAGCAGCGGCAACTGGCCGATGCGACGCGCCATTTCCTGTGTGGTGATGCTGCCGTCCATGGGCACTGCCTCTTCGTACAGGCGACCAAGCTCGGTGCCCTGGGAGAAAATGGCCTGCACCAGGCCGGACTTGTGCGTCAGCAGATGTTCAACGGTCATGACATTGGTCGCCGGGCGGGTTTCGCCGGTTTCCAGATCCATGATCTGTAGTTCGGCATACTCGGGAAAGAAACGACTGACCGGATCATCCACTGACAGCAGCCCGTCCTCCACCATCGACATGGCAGCCACACTGACGACGGGTTTGGTCATGGAGTAGATGCGGAATATGGTCTGTTCGTCTATCGGTGTATTATCATCAGGACCCTGGGTACCAACTGATTCCAGCAGTCCGACACCCTCATTGTTACCCACCAGGATCAGCGCGCCGGCCAGATGGCCACTGTCCACTGCTGCCTGCATCTGCGACCTGATATCCGCTATCTCATCCTGTGTGATGTTGAACGCCGACGGATCAATCAGTCGGATGGCACTGTCATTGGCATGACTGCCCAGTGCAACCAGCAACATCATGACTGCAGTGGTCAGGGACAGGACATATTTGTCCAAAGCAAATCTGCCCATAGCAAAGCGGCTCAGCATTGACATGCGGGTGACCTCGTCGTTTTCATTATTGTCCGTTCACTGTGCGTATGATTGACATACGCACAATTCCCCATCATAAGGCACAACGCTGACCGGAAACAAATCAGGCCAACTCTGTTGCCTCCTCAGAATCCGGTAACTTGACTATCTGACTGGTAACCTTGCCGCTGGTCATCGCACCACTGACATTCAGCGCGGTACGCCCCATGTCAATCAGTGGCTCAATGGAGATCAGCAGCGCCACCAAAGTGATGGGAAGCCCCATCGCTGGCAGGACAATGAGCGCGGAAAACGTGGCACCACCGCCCACGCCCGCCACCCCGAAGGAGCTGATTGCTATGATGAACACCAGCATGGCGATGAATCCGGGATCCAACGGGTTGATGCCGACAGTTGGCGCCACCATCACTGCCAGCATGGCCGGGTAAATACCGGCACAGCCATTCTGACCTATCGTGGCACCAAAGCTCGCCGACATGCTGGCAATGGGTGCCGGTACCTTCAGATCCTCGATCTGGGACTTGATGTTCAGCGGAATGGTGGCAGCAGAGCTGCGTGTCACAAAGGCAAAGGTCAGCACGGGCCAGATTTTTCGAAAGAAATTCACTGGATTCACGCCCGAGAGCGCCAGAATGGCTCCGTGCACCAGAAACATCACGGTAATCGCCAGGTAGGAGGCCACCACAAAACCGGCCAGGTTCAGGATGTCCTCCATCGTGGCACTGGACAGTACCCGGACCATCAAAGCCATCACGCCGTAAGGCGTCAGCGCCAACACCATGTTCACCAGCTTCATGATGACTGCCTGCAGTGCATCCACACCACCACGGATGCGCTCACCGTGCTCGGGTTTCTCCCTGGCCACCAGCAGGCTGGCGATACCAACCAGCACACCAAAAATCACCACGGCAATGATGGAGGTGGAGCGTGCCTGGGTCAGATCAGCAAAGATATTGACCGGAATGAAGCTGACAATGACCTGTGGAATGTTCAGGTCGGTGACCATGTCCTGGCGCCCTTCCAGAAACTCCGAGCGGGCCATCTCGCGAGCACCGGCCTCAAGGCCCTCTGCCGACAGACCGAACAGCAGGGTCACAGCAATACCCACAATCGCCGAGATCACTGTGGTCAATACGAGTATGCCAATCACCGAACCGCCTATGCGGCCCATGGCGGTGAGCTCCTGCAGGCGCAGCACCGCGGCAATCATTGTGATCAGGATCAGCGGAATGATGATCATCTGCAGCAGGCGGACATAAATATTGGCCACCATATTGGTCCACTGCAGGGTTTCAGACAGCACGACTTCATTGCTGGCGTACAGGAGTTGCAGTGCCAGACCAAAAATCACACCCAGTATGAGACCACTGAACACCTGGCGGGCCAGGCTGTGGTCCGCCCGGCGCAATTTCAGTAACACAACAATCAGGCCGGTAAATACAAGGAGATTGAGCAGGGTGAGCAATGACATGATGAGTGTCCTGTTATTCTGGTTTAGCGCCAACATAAACCATCGCGGCAGTGGACGCAATCAGACAAGAAATCCGAACCCATGGATCAACTTTCTGACCTTGAGTGCCGGTCTGACAGAGGTATACTTGCCCTGCATCAGATTGGTTCACCTCCAGTGAATACAGACACTGATGGCAGGACAACAGACAGGAGTTGAACATGGGCTTGCTCGTAAACGGCCAATGGCAGGACAAGTGGTACGATACCGACGCCTCCGGCGGTGAATTCAAGCGTGAAGAGGCGCAGCTACGCAACTGGGTGACTGCCGATGGCAGTGCAGGTGCCAATGGCAAAGGCGGATTCCGGGCCGAACCCGATCGTTATCATCTGTATGTGTCACTGGCCTGCCCCTGGGCTCACCGTACGCTGATCATGCGACACCTGAAAGGGCTGGAGGCGCTGATCTCCGTATCGGTGGTCAGTCCGGACATGCTGGAGCATGGGTGGACGTTCGACCGTCAAGCCGGCAGCACAGGTGATGAGCTGCATGACTTTGAGTTCATGCACCAACTCTACACAAAAAATATCAGTGACTACACCGGCCGGGTTACCGTGCCGGTGTTGTGGGATAAACAGCAAAGCTGCATTGTCAGCAACGAGTCCGCCGATATCATTCGTATGTTCAACAGTGCGTTCGATGCCTTGACCGGCAACAAAGCCGATTTCTACCCCGCTGCGCTGAGACAGGATATCGATCAGATCAACGATCTGGTCTACAACACTGTCAACAATGGCGTATACAAGGCCGGCTTTGCCACACGCCAGAAGGCCTATGAGAAAGCCTTTACTGAGCTGTTCAATACACTGGATCTGTTGGAAGAGCGCCTTGGCAGTCAACGATATCTGGTCGGCAACACACTGACAGAAGCAGACTGGCGCCTTTTTACGACACTCATCCGCTTTGACGCTGTCTATCACGGGCACTTCAAGTGCAACAAGCGCCGGATAGAGGATTATCCGGCACTGTCAAATTACGTACGCGCCTTGTACCAGACTGTCGATATTGCAGACACTGTGAACTTCCAGCACATCCAGCGGCACTACTATTATAGCCACGACATGATCAACCCCACCCGGATTGTGCCAGCTGGACCGGAAGTCGACTACCTGCGCCCACATAACCGGGATACACTGTAAACTTCAATCACCCAGGCTGCAGGTAGTAGGTAATGACGGAAATAGCGATCCGGGACGTGCGCGGTGCCGATCTGGACGCACTGGAAAAACTGGAAAACGCCAGCTTTGAGACTGATCGCCTTACTCGAAGACGCCTGCGGCACTGGATTCGGGCAGAGAATCGGGTTTTTCAGGTGGCGGAAAGTGACGGTCAGTTGGTGGGCTACGGTCTGGTGCTGTTTCACGGCACGACACGACTGGCTCGCCTGTACTCCATTGCGACCGATGCCAGGGCACGCGGTCGTGGCGTGGCACAACGCTTGCTGGCGGCTCTGGAAACTGCAGCTGCGGCACGTGGAAGATTTTTCATGCGACTGGAAGTTGCCCAGGACAACGCCGCGGCACTTCGCCTCTATGAGGCAGCCGGATACGGACCCTTCGACACCGTAGAGGACTACTACGAAGATCATGGCACCGCAGTGCGCATGCAGAAGGTCATTCGCCAATTGCCGGCGCCTGGCGGATCAGACAAAAAATCATTGCCACTACCCGTGCCATGGTATCAACAGAGTACCGAGTTCACCTGCGGCCCCGCTGCCCTGATGATGGCCATGACCGCACTTGAAAGTGATATCCGACCCTCACGGGAGCTGGAGCTGGATATCTGGCGCGAAGCCACAACCATTTTCATGACCTCCGGGCATGGCGGTTGCCATCCACTGGGGCTGGCATTGGCAGCGGCCCGACGCGGGTTCACTACCACAACATTCATCAACAGGAAGACACCATTGTTCCTGGAAGGCGTACGCCAGGAAAGCAAGAAACATGTACTGGAACTGGTGCATCATCAGTTTGTGTCCGATGCGCGCGAACAGAAGCTTCGTGTGCAATACAAGGACATCTCCCAGAAAGATATAGAAAACTGCATCAAACGCGGCGGTCTTGCCGTGGTCTTGATCAGCAGTTACCAGCTCGATCGCAAAAAAGCACCGCATTGGGTCACGATCACTGCAGTCGACGATGACTGCTTCTACGTCAATGATCCCGACCCTTCAGTGGAAGAGCAGACAGGCCTTGATTGCGAAAACCTCCCCATTGCCCGTGAGGACTTTGTCCGGATGTCACAATTTGGCAAGGAGCGACTGCGCACCGCTGTACTGATAAAAAAACCCGATTGAAGTTTTCTTTTCACCGGCCGACCCAATGGAGTGACCAGAACCCACCTGCCTGACAAGGACAAGGCCATGCAAAAACTGATTACCATCCGATCTCGACTTATCCTGCTCATTGCCCTGCCAATGCTGGCGTTAATGCTGATCACCGGCTTGGCCCTGCGGCTGATGGCTAACGTCGAATCCGGCATGGAACGCGTCTATGAAGACCGTGTCATTCCGCTACAACAACTGAAGGACATAGCCGACAACTACGCGGTGCTGGTCATTGATGCTGTGAACAAGGCAGATTCAGGCATGCTGACAGCAGAACAGGCGCTGGCCAATGTGCGCGAAGCTCGTACCTCCATCAACACCCGATGGCAACAGTATCGGGCCACCTCGCTTACGCCGGAGGAAGTGCGACTGGCCCATGAAGCCGAGTCGCTGTTCCAGAGAGCCGCAGCTGATCTTGATCGCCTGGAGCAGGCGCTTGGATTCCTTTCAGGTGATATCACCGGCGAGCTTGGTGCATTCAACGGTCCCCTGTATCGCAGCATTGACCCGATCAGCGACAAGATCAATGAACTGGTGGACCTGCAACTGCGCGTTGCCAGCGAAGAGTACGTAGCCGCGGATCAGGCCTACAACAATGCTGTATTGACACTGTGGCTGATTGTCGGCGCGATTACCCTGGTGCTGTCTGCCGGCGGCATTGTCACCATGCGCTCGATAACAGTCCCCCTGGACACCCTGCGACAGACCATTGTCTCGGTGAGTGACACACAGAATCTGTCCAATCGTGTGCCAATAAAAGCGGGCGACGAAATCGGCGTAACTGCGGCGGCTTTCAACGACATGCTGAAGGACTTCGCGCAAAGCATAAACACCCTCCGGGGCAATACCGACCAACTGGCATCCGCAGCTGAGGAACTGTCAACGGTCAGCGCGCAGAGTGACACCAACCTGGACAACCAACGGGCACAGACCGAGCAGGTTGCTACGGCCATGAATCAGATGACAGCATCTGTGCAGGACATTGCACAAAGCGCCAGCAATACCGCAGAGGCCAGCAAGACGGCAGATCAAAAAACCCGTGAGGGCGGCAAGGCCATTCGTTCTGTCATACGGTCAATCAGCAATCTGAGCCAGGAAGTCGGCCAGATTGCCGGGTCTGCGCGGGAGCTGGAAAAGAAGAGTGAACAGATCGAATCAGTACTGGAAGTCATCCAGGGCATAGCGGAGCAGACCAATCTGCTGGCACTGAATGCAGCCATCGAGGCGGCACGGGCGGGTGAACAGGGTCGTGGTTTCGCCGTGGTGGCGGACGAGGTCCGGACCCTGGCGTCACGCACACAGCAGTCCACGGCGGACATTCAGACAATGATCGACCAGTTGCAGGTTGGCGCCAAGGGCATGGTCAGCACCAGCGAGCAGGGTCGGGAGTTGGCTGAAAAGACCGAAAGCTCTGCCAGTCAGGCAGATGAGGTACTTGACGACATCATGAATTCGATCAGCAGCATCAATGACATGGCCGCGCAGATCGCGAGTGCGGCCGAGGAGCAGAACAGCGTTGCCGATGAAATCAACCGCAATATCATCGGCATCAGCGAAATCACCACGGAAAATGCCACCGGGGTGCGCCAGACGTCGGCAGCCAGCCATGAACTGTCGCGTATTGCGCTGGAAGTACGCGAACTGGCATCGCAATACCACACCAGACAAGGCTAGCCAGGCAACAGAAAGGCCAGACAATGTCTGGCCTTTCTGTTGCGGAGGCGCGATAGCACCCCGGTGCAGGCTGCATTCAGAATTTGTAACGAACTCCAATCTGCATGGCCCACCGCGACTCACCACGATTGTCCCTGAGAGTCAGGTCACGGACATTGCTCTCGTTGAAGCTGTAGACATACAGCCCGCTGTCAGGATCTATGCCCTGGAAGCTGGCAATACCCAATCCGCCCGGAAAGCCAACTTCTTCGATGCGTCCCCAGTCGCTGTTCAACAGATTGCCGAAGTTCAGGATATCCAGCCAGATCTCCCCGCGGCCACCCATGAAGCCGGGCACTTCCTGCGAGAATCGCACGTCCAGTGAGTGGACGGTCGGTGAGCGGTTGGCATTGATACCGGCAATCTGTCCTGCCTGATTACGAAGCCCCGGCGTGCGGTCCATGAAATCAAAGAATGCCGCTTCCATGGCAGCACCACCGGTAAAAATCACATCACCGGGACCAGACGGAATGTACAACGGATCCACACCTGATCGACGATCACCATTGGCGTCATTGATGAACGTGTAGGTGAACGGACGGCCCGAACGGCCTTCGTAGAACATGCCAACCGAGGACCGCAGACCCGGGAAGAACTCTCGCTGATAGGTCAAGGACGCATTGTATCGATCACGCAGTGCATAATTGGAGTTTTCGGCGATATTGGCATTTCGATCGGCGCGTATCGAGTTGTTCCAGTTTGAGGCAGCCTGTGAGCTGGTCAGGGGATTCACTTCCTTGGCGGCGGTTCGTGTGTAGGCCACGTTCCACAACCAGTTCGGGTCAGCCGGACCTTGCAACGCCAGCGTGAACTGACGCCCGCTGCCCTTGCTGGTGGGCCGCGCAATGGTGCTGTCGAAACTGAAGTCCGGATTGGTGTTCGGTGTTTTCTGGTTGTTGTTGCCGGTCCACTGCCCAGGCACGGTGGTGGTCCAGTACAGTGGACGTCCATCCGGAGCCACACCTGTGGGAGCGCCAAGGTTCGGTTTCTCGTAGTAGATACCGTTGTTGACTTCAGTGATCAGGAGCTCAGCGCTGATGATCATGCCGTACATCGGCAATTCATGATCAATGCCGATATTGCCTTTCCAGACCGATGGCAGATTCATGTCGGGATCCACAAAGTCAACCACACCACCCAGACCCGGCGGCGGACGCTGACCCGGCTGGTTGTTCGGATCCGGGCTGAATGTGATGCCATCCGAAGCAGGGTTTGCACTGAAGATCGAGCTCTGGATCACGTTATTGTTGGTAAAGGGGTTGGACAACCAGACGTTGGCCGCAATGCCCTGGAACAGACCAACCCCGCCACGAATCTGTGTTGCACGTTCAAACTCAGGGCTGTAGTTGAAACCGAAGCGAGGTTGAAGCAGCATATTGCCATCGATGGTGGCATCGTTACGCAGTCCGAAGAAATCGGAGGCTGCGGCGTTGAACGGCGGTCGGTCGTCCACAACAGGTGCATCCAGGCGAAGCCCGGCAGTCAGCGATAACTGCTGATTGACCCGCCAGGTATCCTGAAGGAACAAGCCCCAGTTGCCAAGCGTCCATGAGGCCGCGCGCGTGTCAATACCACCTTGCGTGGGGTAGTAAACTTCGAAAGTGCCTGGTGTACCATTGCGGAACGCCTCTATACCATAGAATTGGTACACACCGTACTGATCCCGACCGAAGAGGTTCAGCATGTCACGGGTCTGATAGTCAAAACCAAACTTGATTTCATGATCGCCCATGAAATACGTACCCGCAGCCGCTACATCCCAGGTCTCGGTTTCCAGGATATTGACGTGACGGAAGCGCTCGGAGCCGATGAAAATGCTGTCGGCACCTGAACAGTTGTTGCTGTTCAGACAGATCTGAATCTGCGGCAACGGATTACCGATGTCCCAGTTTGACTCCTGCTCGGCGTAGCTGACCTTGAGCTCGGTATAGAAATTCGGACCCCAGTCACTATAGAGCTGAGCGACATAGCTGGAGAAGGACTTGATGTTGGTCTGCCAGTAGCTTGACAGCGACAGGCTACGTGCCCCGATGCTGCGCAGGAACGGATCTTCCTGCTCAGTGCGGTTGTAGCGGAAACTGGCGCGATGGTCATCGTTGATGTTCCAGTCCAGCTTGATCATGATGTCTTCGATGTCAGTGTCCAGACTGCCCGGCGGATCAAAGCTGCCGGCATCGAACCCCCAGACATTCTGTGCAATGCTCTGCACTTCCTGGATATCCGCCGTGCTGATACCTGTCACAATCTGACCGGCACTGGAGCCGGCAGGGCCAAACACCGGCGCCAGCGCCGAGCGGGTGAAACGCTCATAGCTGCCAAAGAAGAACAGCCTGTCACGCACAATCGGGCCACCCATGGTCAGACCCAGGGTCTCTTCATCTTCAAACCCCTGGAATCGATTGCCATCGCGTTTACCGGTCCAGCTGTTGTTGCGTGTGATGTAGTACGCCGAACCATCCAGGTTATTGGTACCCGATCGGGTCACTGCATCCACACTGGCACCCGTGTAGCCGGAAAGTGCCACGTCATAGTTGGACAGCGAGATGTTGATTGACTCAATGGCGTCAATACTGATGGACTGCCGGTCTGTGGGCAGGTTGTTGGCCTCAAGACCGAAGGCGTCATTGGTGGAAACACCGTCGATACGGATATTGTTGAATCGTGTGTTCTGACCACCCGCTGAGATCTCTCCCCGCTCCTTGTCGACCTGGGAGATACGCGGGTCTGTACGGATATAGTCCTGGATACTGCGAGAGATGGTCGGCAGCGCTTCAATCTGCTCCCGATCAACCACCGTGCCCGCACCCATACGTGCCGGGTCGAACACGCCACCACCACGGGTGCCAGTAACGATTATTTCCTCAGTCAAAGCACTGCGTTCCATCTGCAGGTCAAGATTGGCTGTATCAGCCAGTTGCAGGAACTGATCCTCCAATGTAGCCGGTCGGAACCCGGGGCCGGTGGCCGTTACACGGTACGGACCACCGACTCGCAAGCCACGCAACTGGAAGCGCCCTTCTGCGTCGGTGGTTGTACGGCTGGTTGTTCCCGATGGTACATGCACTATCTGAACGCTGGCATTGGGCACTACCTGACCGGTAGTGTCCGTCACACGACCGCCCGCAGAGGCCGAGGTGACCTGTGCGTGAGCACTACCGCACAGCATTACTGCCATCATCAGCACGGCACCAATAGCGGCAAACACTCGTGCCGAACTGCGACTGCCCGTCCAGCAGGCGACCTTTCGGTCCACTGCATTGTGATAAGTCATTACTCTCTCCTGACAAAACTCTTGAATCATTGTTTTACGGAAGTACAGACACGGCGAAGATACGCCCGGTTCGGTGACAGACCGGTGACGGATTGATGAATTTTTCTGGGCAGATTCATGACAGATGCTGTCATGTTTTCGACATCAGAACTGCCTAGAATGGAGGCATTCAATCTCAGGGATAAAAGCCGTGAATAAACAGTTTTTCCTTTGCCTTGCCCTGCTGCTGTCCCTCTCATGCTGCTCAGCAGACTCTGCTCAGTCTTCGGATTCCATTGACACGACTGCCCGAAGCCTGGAGTCAACCGTCATCCTGATTTCCATTGATGGCATGGGGGTGGACTACCTGGACCGTTTCCATGCCCCGCATCTGGCCGCCTTCGCCGAAGCCGGTCTGCAGGCAGAAGCACTGCGCCCGGTGTTTCCGACCAAGACCTTCCCCAACCACTACTCACTGGTCACCGGGCTGTATCCGGAAAACCACGGCATTGTGGACAACGCCATCTATGACCCCGAATACGACGCTGTCTTTGGCATGCGCCTGCGCGACGAAGTCGAGAACCCACGCTGGTGGGGCGGGGAACCAATCTGGGTAACGGCGGAGAAACAGGGACAGGTGTCGGCAACGTTTTTTTTCCCAGGTTCAGAGGCCCCCATTCAGGGCATCAGCCCTTCCTACTGGTACACCTATGACGACAATATCCCCAACCGGGAACGTGTGGACACTGTGATTGAATGGCTGGAGAAACCACAGGCCGACCGCCCCCGCATCATCACACTCTACTTCAGTGATGTTGACACGATTGGGCATCAGTACGGCCCCTACGGTGCCCCGACCGGTGAGGCCCTGACTCAGGTAGACATCGAAATCGGCTATCTTCTGGAGCAACTCGACAGGCGAGGTTTTCGGGAGCAGGTTGACGTGATCATCACCTCGGATCACGGCATGGCGGAGGTGGATCTGAGCAAACACATCATCATTGACGAAGCCTTTGACACAGACCTGGCAGACCGGGTGCTGTACTCACGGGAACTGGTGAGCATATTCCCGCAGGCAGGGCAGAAGGATGAGATATACCGGCAACTGCAACAGAACCTGCCACCACAGGCCACTGTGTACCGCAAGTCCGAAATGCCGGAACGCTTTCACTTCTCACAAAACCGGCGAATTGCGCCCCTGATCGCGATGGTGGATATCGGCCACATATTCCTGCGCCGCAGCTGGCTGGAAGGCATGTTGGAAGAACCCGAGTCTGATCGCCCCAGAGGCGGACACGGCTATGACAATGCCGCGCCGGAAATGCTGGGTGTGCTGATGGCACAGGGTCCCAGTTTCCATGCACAAACGCGCGTCGGGGAACTGAGCATGGTGGACATCTACAACGTCATGGCCGCCATTCTGGAGCTGCAGCCGGCACCCAACGATGGCAATCCGGACGTTCTGCCTCTGCTGCTGCGCAACCACGGGAATCATTCAACGAGCCAGCGCGACTGACAATCCTCAGGGGCGCTGACCGGATTGCAGCGCGCCACGCCAGTGGCACCCGGCAGCTCGACCACGTAACCGGAACCAAACGGCGACGGCTCAACATAATCCGTGCTCACGTACTGAGCGCCACTTGCCAGCGCCTGGTCACGACGTTGTGTGTCACCGGAGCGAGCCTCAACAGTAGGAATATCCGAACGGGTACGGATCAGGAAACCAGCCTCGCTGTAGCTGCGGATCAACTCAAAATCATTCAATACATTGTTCATCTTGATGAAGCCCGCCGTTGGCTCACCGGGTGGAGAACTGACGAACATCAGGCGCCCGCCCAGATCCGGCGCGCCTTCCAGGTACGCAGTGCGGTGCGAACCGGTATTATCCAGCGCGAACAGCACCTTGCCCCGACTCTGTGCGAGCGTGGGCCAGCCGGTATTGCTCACTGCAGATTCCAGCGTCGCGTGGTCCCCGCGCACATCATCGGGCGTGATGATGTGATCTCTGGCAAACACTGAAGCAATTTCGGCATCCACGTCCAGGATATTGCTGGCATCCACCGGCACAGGCACCGTGTACCTGACGGGTCCGAAATTCGGTCGCGGTGCGTCCTTCATCTCCACCAGCACCATCACTGGAAAGTGGTTGGGGTTGGCCAGCGACCAGTCACGCAGCTCGCCCAGGCAAGCCACAAAAGTCAGGCAATGCGATCGGTAGTCAAGATCCTGTGAATGCAGGACCTTGAAACCCGGGTCCAACATCGCCGCCGGCCGGATAAAGGCATCATCACCGGCAAGCAATGCACCTGCGGGTTCCGCGTACAGCCCCCCCTCGGGATCGGCAAAGATGTCGAGCTCTATCTGGCGGATGCCGAGCTGATCCAGCTGCTCGGTCAGGCTGCGATGCCCATAGTCGATGCTGTCAGCCCAGCCCGGGCGCCACTCGTCGATGATCTCAACCAGCACCGGCAGCGGATGCAGCTTGTAGCTGTTATGGGTGCCCAGCACCTGGATCTGGTTCAGCCTGAGACAGTTATCCACCGAGTCTGCAGTCAACGTGTCACAGGCTGTTTGTGCGAGCGCCATCGGCCGTCCCGCAGTGCCAACATACAGAGCCCACAGGCAAAGCACAGCCGCTGCAGACACCGTCAAATTTGTAGCTCGATTCTTACTCACCATCAATGCCTTCATGCCTTGCACCCTCCGCAATGTTTACATGAGTCGAACACAAACATGTGAAACATTCATTACAACAGCGGATGTTGTAATACGATTGTCATTCAATACTGCTGTACTGGAGAGCCCGATAATGACAATTACAGGACCACAAGTAATGCCGCTATCAACACGGCACACATCTGCCTCCAAAATGGCCACCTTCATCGTATTACTGTCTGCGCTGGCTTCCAATGCCACGCTGCACGCAGATTACCCTGAACCAATCATCCTGCAGCTCACCGGCGAGCTTGGTGGCGCTGACCACGAAAGCTACCGCGAAGTCCCGTTCACTGTGCCTGCCGGCGTCAGCCGGATCACCGTGGAAGTCGAATACGACAGGGAAGATCGAACCGTTGTGGATCTTGGACTGTTCGATCCGGAGCGCTTCCGGGGCTGGAGCGGCGGCAACAAGGCACAGTTTACCCTGACAGAATCCGACGCCACGCCATCCTATCTGCCCGGCCCCCTGCCACCGGGCGAATGGCGACTGATACTGGGCGTTCCAAACATACGGCCAGACAGCCTTGCAAATTTTACCGCAGATATCACACTGGAAAGCGGGCCGGCGGCTCTCACGCGCGGTTTTGCCGCCACCGCCCTGGTGGACGAGCCCGGCTGGTATCGTGGTGAGCTTCATGCTCACACGGGCCACAGTGACGGCAGTTGTCTGTCCCAAAGTGGCCAGATCGTGCCTTGCCCGGTCTATCGAACCGTGGCGCGAGCAGGTGAACTGGGAATGGACTTCATTGCTGTCACCGAGCACAACGCCACCTCTCATCATCAGTCGCTGCACGAACTCCAGCTGGCGTTCGACAGGACTGTACTGATCAGTGGTCGCGAGATAACCACGTTCTACGGTCATGCCAACATATTCGGCACCACGGCATTCATTGATTTCCGCTCGCAGAACAATGATCTTGACCCGGTGCTGGAACAGGCTCGCGCTGCAGGCGCCTTCATATCCATCAATCATCCCGGCCTGCCTTCGGGCGAAACCTGCATGGGCTGTGGCTGGACAGCATTGACTGACTTCTCTGTGGTGGATGCAGTGGAAGTGATCAACGGCAGCGTGCTGGACGCCGATGACGGCGACCTGAGAGGGCGATTCTCAGCCATCCCGTTCTGGGAAGACTTGCTGAATCAAGGCTACAGAGTCGCGGCAATCGCCGGATCAGACAATCACAATGCAGACCTGCGCGCATTCAGCAATCGCCTGTCAAGCCTGGGCGAAGTCACCACGGTCATCCAGGCAGAGTCCTTGTCCCAGACAGCGCTACTGGATGGTTTGCGGAACGGCCGTGCATTCATTGACCTGCAAGGCAGCAATGATCGCGTGCTGGATCTGCTTGCGCGGTCCGGTGGCAACGAGGCTCGCATGGGCGGTGTGCTTGAAGTCAGCGCGGGTGCGCCGGTCACGCTGGAGGTTGTGGTCTCCCACGTACCCGATGCAAACATCGACCTCTACCTCAATGGCGTTGCTGCAGATATTGAACCCGTCGGCCTTGCAGAAAATGGACAAGAGCTGACTTTTGAATTTGAACTGCCGGTCACTTCAGAAACACGCTGGGTCCGAGCGGAAGTGCGCTCTTCCCAGGGTACGGTTTTGTTACTGTCCAACCCTGTCTACCTGCACCACCCGTCAGCTGATTTGCGATAATTCAAAGGAGAGTTCCTATGCCCACGAGGCCCGGATCATCAAAGAAATGCCGTATCACCCTCTCATGCATTGGCCTGATCGCCTTGCTGCCACTGGGCACGCTGCAGGCACAGCCCTGGACGGGCAGCGTGGAGGTCATCCGCAGCGGCGGTGGCGGCAGCACCATCAGTGGTTATGTGTTCGAGGACCTGAACAGCGACAGCCATCGACAGGGCAATGAACCCGGTATTGCCGGCGTGATGGTCAGCAACGGCCTGGATGTTGTACTGACCGATGACGACGGTCACTACACAGTCCCGGTAAGGCCGGACATGGACCTCACCGTGGTTCAGCCATCGGGGTGGACAGTGCCGGTAGACGAGCGTATGGCGCCACGTTTTGCCTACACACACAAACCCGGTGGCACACCCCAGGTGCTGCGCTTTGGTGGACTGCCCGATACCGGCCCGGCACCAGGTCAGGTGAACTTCCCTTTGCGCCGTGCTGCCGAGGGCAATGATTTCACCTGCGCCATCGTCGGCGACAGCCAGGCGTACTCCAACAACGAGGCTGGACAGTATCGCGACAGCGCGGTGGTCGACCTGCTTCACGCCGGTCTCCAGGGCAATGACTGCATGCTGTATGTGGGCGACGTGGTTGGCGATGATCTTGACCTGATTGACCGCGTCCTCGCTGTCGGTTCAGTGGTTGGGGTACCCCAGTGGCTGGTGCACGGCAACCACGACTTTGATTTTGATGCCAGCGATGATGCGCACTCCTCAGACAGCTGGCGCCGCATCTGGGGACCCAACTATTACGCGTTTGAAATCGGTGAAGTCACATTCATCGTATTGGACAATATAGTCTATCCCTGTGGTGCTGATGATATGAGGCTTCCCGGCCGTGAGTTCTGTGGCGACCCCAATCGTCAGGCCTACAACGTGCGGGTAACCGATATGCAGCTGCAGTGGATGGAAAATCTGCTGGCGCATGTGCCCGACGATCGTCTCGTGGTTGTTGCCACACACGGCCCCCTGGTGTCATTCATGGCGGCCGCCTCTGCGCAGCATCAGGACGACGCCGCAGCCGATATTCACGCGCTGCTGCACGGGCGCGAAGCACTGTCCCTGTCCGGCCACACTCATACCATGGAAAACCTGGCACCGGGCGAACACTTTGCAGGCTGGAAGGAAAACGTCAATGCTGACCCCTTGCCATTCCGTCACATCATAGCCGGTGCGGCTTCCGGCAACTGGTGGCAGGGCGATTTTGGCTTTGACGGTGACGCCCACGCATTGCAACGCATGGGTGCACCCAAGGGTGTATTGATGCTGGACGTGAACGGCACTTTCTATGAGGAGGTGTACGCAGGATCCCGTATTGACCCACGACGCGGCCAGTGGGTGGACTTCAATACACCGAGCTTTCGTCAATGGTTCAATGCCATCTACACCTGGCGTGACGAGGATCGCCGGACTCGTGACCCGGTACCACCGTTGTCCGTCAACGATCTGCCCGATACCCGCATCCTGACGCATGATGAACTGGCTGAGGGGGTTTACATCACCGCCAACGTCTGGGCAGGCTCCTCCGAAACCACGGTGGAGGCAAGCATCAATGGTGAACGGAAACTGACACTGACGCGCACACAGGAAGGTGCTGGAGAAGCGCCTCGTATCGGTGCCGACTATGCCGATCCGTTTGCGGCCAAACGCCAGTTGACTGTTGCCCGCTTTGCCATTCAAAGCCGTTCAGGTATTGAACGCAATCAGGGCTACGAGGCCTATCGCGGCACCACATTTTTCGGCGTACCCCAGCCCCAGACTGCGGTGGCCGACCGTAACATGCATTTGTGGAAGGCACGTATGCCGCAGGACCTGACCGACGGCGCGCATGTGATCACCGTCACCAGCACTGACCGTAACGGGCGACAGTTCGTTGACCATGTCATTTTTGAAGTCATGGAGGAACGACCGTTCCCGCATCATCGCCAGGAACTGTGGATACAGGCGGAGTGGCAGCAGGCTCAATCAGCCACCCAACAGTAACATGCTGCTGGGAAACTACCTGCGTTGCCGATGCTTCGTTTCTCAGCAACCTGTAAAGTTTAAACTTCTTAAACAAAAAAAGCCGAACCGTCAATGGCGGTTCGGCTTTTCAGGTTGTCCCGGTAAAATCGATCCGGAGCGATCAGACGATCAGAAGTTGACTCTGAGGCCAACCATGTACTGACGCCCGAACTCTTCCAGCTCATCCACACGGGTTGTCACGCCGATGAAACGCGCCTGTCGGCTGTCAGTCAGGTTGCTGGCCTCGGCAAACACCTGGAAGTTATCGTTGATACGATATCGCGCCGTGAGATCGAGAATGGAGCGATCATCCCACAGCAGGAAGGACTCCGGGCGGCCATCACCGAAGTTGCGTACCCGTGAGGACTGATAGTTGTAGGCCAGTCGTGTGCTGAAACCGGCTGCTTCGTAGTATACCGCCAGGTTCACGGTATCCTGTGGCTGCTCACCCAGCGGGACCGACTCACCCGTACCGGGCAGACGTCCCTTGGAATCCGTATAGGTATAGTTGGCAAATACACCCAGGCCATCCAAGGGCGCGGGGAGGAAGGTCAATGCCTGGTCCCAGCTCAGCTCTACGCCGTTGATGGTGGCACTGCGCTCGGAATTGACCGTGGTTGAAACCTGCCATCCGGCATCGGGCACGATGAAACCATTGAAGTCCTCTCCGGCCTCTGCGAAGCGACTGAAACCAAAATGCACGTCCTCAATGCGTTTCATGAATACGCCGCCGGAAATCACACCGATGGGACCCATATAGTACTCAAGCATCAGGTCGAAGGACTGGGATACCGCCGGCTCAAGTTCGGCATTGCTGGTTGAGATCGACTGGTTGATCTCATTCACCACCACGGTGGGCCTGAGATTTGAAAAACTGGGACGGCTGATACCCGTGCTGAATGCGGCGCGTGCGACCAGGTTTTCACCCAGGTCGTAGCGGGCATGCAGGCTGGGGAAATAGTTGGTATAGCTGTCGGTGGCTCGTGTCTGGTCCGGTATCGTGGCCCAGTTGTCGACACTGCGAAAACCTTCACTGCTGGTCTCGGTATGCTCAAGCCGCACCCCACCGACCAGGCGCAATGCGCCCATGTCCACTGTCGACATGGCATAACCGGAATACACGGTCTCATTGATATCAAAATCACTTTCGTACTGACGCTGGATGCTTTCTTCCACGGTTACCGTGGGTACTCTCGCCTGGGCAGCTGAACGGTCAAAACGATAACCATAGGGAAAGCGGCCGTAGTTGTTGCTTGGCGTGTCAAAATCCATGATGTCGCGTGCTGCAGGACCGTTGTCGACCACAATCAGACGGTTCTCGTCGTTGCTACGATCACGGCTGACATATTTGGCACCGAATTTCACTTCTGCCTGGTAGTTGGCCAGGTCAAAGGGCACCGTGGCATTGGTCTGTAACTGGATACTTGTCTCTTCCTGAAAGCGTTCCCGCAGGGTATTGCTGCCATGGCGGAAAGGCAGATCGTCCGGATCGATATTGGTGCCAATTCTCGGGGTTTCCCCGGTATCGGCCCAGGTCAGCATCGGGAAGTTCGGATCGCTGTAATCATAATTCATTGCACGCGGCAGCTCACCACGGAATTCCCAGGACTGTCGTCCGGGTTTTCGCACGTTCTCGGCCTCACCGTAGGACCCACCAAAATCAACCAGTACAAGGCCAAAATCGTGGGAACCACCAAAGCGCAACAGGTCCTGGGTATTACGATCGTGTCGATCGGTCCAGCCGTAGCGCACACGTGTATTGTTCCAGGTGCCCTGTTCAAAGGTTGAACCATCGGCAAAACCACCACGCATGACAAAACGGATATCCGTGCGGTCCTCGTCAGCCTCGTAGTCACTGCGGGTATACCCCATGTACAGGTGGGTGTCCTCGGAAGCGGACATGAAGTCGTAGCGCAGCTCAAGCGCAGAGCGGGTTCGCTCGATATCATAGTCCTTGATGATATTGCTGTCGGAAAGCCATACCCCATCCACTTCGGTCCAGCTGTTCTCGACATTGTTCATCATGCGATCGACCGAGGACTGGCTGTAAGACACCATGACGCCGTGTTCGTTGATGTCCCCAAAGACATAGGCGGCACCAACAGCCACGTCGTGATTGTTGCGCCCCCCGAGTTCGCTACGCCCGCCACTGACTTTGGCGTTAAAAATTGACGGACTGCTCAGTGCACCTCGTGTGACAATATTGATGGTGCCCCCGATGGCATCGGCGTCCATATCCGGGGTGGGTGCCTTGGTCACTTCCACTGCATTGATGACCTCGGAGGTCATTTGACCCAGGGATACAGACCGACCACCACCAGCGGATGGCATTTCCATGCCGTCAACTGACACACGGGTCCAGGCCGGGTTACCGCCACGAATCACAGCCGCATCGGCATCACCACGGTGCCGCGTCACGGCAACACCAGCTATACGTGCTACAGATTCAGCAATACTGACGTCGGGAAAGTCACCCAGGGTATCTGCGGACACCACATTGATGATGTTGTCTGAGGCGCGCTGCTGACTCAGCGCCCGTGACTGGGCACCGCGGTAGCCAACCACAACCATGCCTTCCAGATGCACGGTAGCCGGCATATCAACATCAATGCGATCGCGCTGGCCGGGCTGCACAGAGACTGTGGTTGTCTGCGTGTCATAACCCACATAGCTGATGCGCACTTCGTGAGTGCCAGCGGGCAGGCTTGGCAGCCGGAAGGTGCCGTCCCTTCCGGTTCTGGCTTCAAAGTTGGTGCCGGTTACGCGAACGATTGCGCCCTGAAGTGGCAATCCCTCGGTCGCGTCACGCACGCGCCCTTGCAGGCTTCCGGCCTCCGCAGGGGCCTGCGCCAGTTGCAGACCATCTGCACTGCCGGTTGTCTGGGATTGAACCAGGGCAGGCGTCGCTGTCATGGCGGTAATGATGGCGAGTCCGAGAACTCTTTTCCTGTAGGGGGTCATCTATCTTCTCCTCGTGATATATGTAATGGGCCACGCTTGATGTGACCGCGAGCTCCTGTGACCGAAAAAAAGAAAAGACGTTGCCGTCTCGGGGAATCAGTTCCCGAACGCTCGGTCATAAGCAGGAGTAATGTATTGTATGCACGGGATCATTACAGTGGGTTGACCCGTTGGTGACAGTTTTTTTACGGTTTCTTGTAGTTGCAGGGATATTCGAAATCCAGGGAACATCTGGAAAAAAAAGCCGGAAAACTTGCGTTTTCCGGCTTCAAAACCCAATCGGAGGATTGGAGTTCCCACACCTTCAGACAATGTGCATACTCGACAGACACATTGTCGGAAAATTCTGACTACCTTCCTGTAACAGAATTCTGAATATACTCGTCAATCAGATTTCCCTCGTTATCGATGGCCTTGTACGTGCTGTACTCACCGTCCATGGTCACCAGAATGAAGTGATTGACTGATGCCGCGCTGGCCAGATACCAGGCCGGGCCGTCCTGCGGTTGACTTCTGCCGATTTCCCGAGTGCCCGCACCCATGGCGCCGTCGCCGATATAGACCACACCACCTTCAGCGATTTCTCCAGCGCGCAGCGGATGTGTGCGTTTGTAGATATGATCGTGATTCTCGAAAGCCACGCGCACGCCGTGCTGCTCGAACAGTGGCGCCCAGTGTTCCCGCACCTCCACGCTGGTGCGGCCGTCAAAGCTGCGCACCGATGGATAGCCAGGTACGTGATAGACAGGGAATACGTGATTGACATGTGTTCGCGCAGCCAGGGTTTCCGCCAACCACCGCGTCTGCTCGCCGACAACCGGCGTTGTGTGGTTGGTGTCCAGCGAAATGATGCTCATGTAGTCACCAAAGTCCAGCACGTTATAACCGCGCTGTTCCGGCAGCGCAAAGAGACTGTAATAAAACGGCGAATCACCTGTCTCCAGCCCCCAATAACGCGCATACATGGGTGCGATCTCTTCATCGTAGCGGTGCGTGGAAAAAACCTCATGATTGCCAATAGCAGCGATAACCGGAATCACGCGGCCGTAGTCGGTGACCATCTCTTCCATCAGAATGTCGAACCAGTCATACCAGCGACCGATGCGCTCCGGATCGCCGTTGGCGTAGGTGATGTCGCCACCGATGAGCAGAAAATCCAGATCAAAGGCCATAGCTTCACGCACAGTCTTGCGTGCGTTCTCACCAACATTCATGTCACCGCCGGTAATAAACTGTATGGGGCGATCGTAGGTCGCCGGCATGGTGCGGAAGTTCCACACATTGTCACCCGCCACCCGGAATTCGTAGGTGGAGGCGGGACTCAGACCGGTCAACTCAACGCGATGAATGCGTCGATCGGAAAAAGGAAACGGTGCTGTGCTTGCCGTGAGTTCCTGCCATGCGGCGTTGTTTGTGCTTTTCTGACGATACTCCAGTGTCGGGTTCCAGACGCCCGGGCCGGTGTGCCAGTCGATGGTCATGGTTGTGGCCGGGTCTTTCTGCCAGGTCAACAACAGACCGAGCACATCGTTCGCCAATGCAAGTGGCGTGGCAAGCAGAGAGACGACCAGCAAGAGGCCTGCGGACAGTGACGTTTTCGTTCGCATTGTTTGTTCCTTGAAATGCAAAAGCTCAGTGGATGGTGCTACTGTACCGGCACTGTGTGTCGAAATGATTACAGAAGAAAATTAATTTGCACGAAAGGCATTACGCATACACCAAAGAAAATGCCCTGCAGACAAGATTGCCAGCAGGGCATTGTTTATGGACTTACGAACTGAATCGCCAGGCGGTCAGAACGGACCGCGTTCCCACGGACCCCGAATGGCAAAGGTGATGCCAGGCGTCTGTATATTCAGGAAGAGAATCTCACCCTCAGGGTCGAACGTGGCACCGGCAAACTCCTGACCACGATAGTCCCTGGCGCCAACACGTTTGCCCGCCGCAGCTATCTGTTCGTCAGTCAACACCACATTGTTCTTGGCGAAGATGAATGACTCACCGCTGGTTTTCAGGCCCATGATGCGCTCACCAAAACCGAACTGGTCCTCGACACCGCCACCGTCTTCACACAGCACCACGCCACCGCGCGGACTGATGGTGATGTTGTCCGGGTTGTTGCCAACTACCGCGTCGGGTGACGCAAACACACAGCGCATACGACTGGAGGCGGTATCAAGCATCCACACCGCGCCCTTGCCGCGACCGGGCGAGCCGTCGTTATTGCGGCCTGCACTGGTGTCAACAATGTACATCATACCCTCGTGATACCAGATGCCTTCGCCGCGACTGATGGTCAGCGCACCAGCGTCCCGCGCCTGCAGGTAAGGACCACTGGCACCGTTGTCATCGGTGGCCATATCAGGGTCCGCAATGTCCACCCACTCCAGTTCGTGACTTTCACCCAGTGTCGGTGTCAGTAGCTCGGCATAGTGCACACCCTTGACCCTGGCTGCCTGCAGGCGGCCACCGCGCTCCAGCGATCCAGTCTGCTGGCTGCGATCGTCCGGGATGAAACGATAGATGGGTGACATATTACGGTTGTCTTCAGTCAGGTACACGTAGCTATTGACCGGGTCAACCGCAACGGCTTCGTGTTTGTACCGGCCCATGCCCACAATGGGCACGCCACTGGTCTGTGTCGGGTCGGCAGTCACCTCGAACACATAACCGTGCTTGCGGCCACCGTCGGCTGTATGGTCCGCCACATTTTCTTCACAGGACAGCCAGGTACCCCACGGGGTGGTGCCACCAGCGCAGTTGGCGCGGGTGCCGCCCAGACTGGGCACAGTCCTGATGTCTCCCCCATTGACCGGAAAGAAGATATTGGTATTGCCACCACCGGGATGGCGACCTTCCGGCAAGGTTACCGTGTCGTACATGCCGGGCGCCTGTAAAAGGCTGGCAGCGCTGCCGAGCTCATGGTTGCGGATCAACACAAGGTCGCGACCGTTGTTGGCATAACCAACCACACCCATGCCATCGTGAGCGCCAGGGACCGGGTTGCCGTCTTCCATCATGTCACCTGTCCAGGAAAACGAGGTGTAGGTGAAACCTTCGGGCAACTGCAACAGTTCAAGACCGGTAGCGTCATCACGAACCGGACGGATCGGCCCATACGGGCTGTCAGCCAGCAGTGAGCCCAGCGTGCGTGCGCTGCTCTTGCGCTGAGCAAAGGCCTCCAGAGCCTGGACGAAGGGTGCAGAACTGGTCAGAGCGCCTGCAGCAGTGCCCTGCAGCAGCAAACGACGACTGCGATTGAAGTTTGAGTCTTTGGTCATGGGTCAGATCTCGGCTTGCGGGTCAGTGGAATCAACACCAGTGCCAATCCTAATTCCTGAATGTGACAACAAGGTAACAGTGCCGATGACAACCCTGTCGCTCAATGCTGGTCTGTCTGATGGACAACACTGGGGTTAATTTCCAGGCTTTCAGAAATTGATTGTAAACAGACCTGGCTGCCTTTGATTCGGCTAAGCTACCGTAATCAAAGGCGCTTTCTTTTTTACGACAGCGCAGTCAATGAACTGAAATGAAAGTGACAAGAAAGTGTTAACAACGGGTCATATTTCGCTCCTATAGTCCTACTCGCAAACCGCAATACCTACAAGGCCAGCGCCCTCGCAAGCACTGGCAATAATCTTAACGAGAGTAAAGTGCCAGGTGTCGTTCAAGACTTCTGCGCATATCATTTGAGGAATCGAGAGATGAATTTCAAGAAGAAGTGGCTCAGCATCGCTGTGTCAGCTGCTGTCTTGTCTGTACCTGCTATTGGCCTGGCGCAGTCCGCCAATGCCAACGAAACGCTGCAACTTGCCCAGGCCACAACTGCGCAAAGCGGCAGCATCCAGGGTCGCGTTACCGGCGGCCAGGACGTACCACTTGCAGGCGCGGTGATCCGCGTTCAGGGTACCCAGATCGAAACCACCACCAATCGTGACGGAACCTTCCTGCTCCCCACCGTTCCCGCAGGATCACGTCAGGTCTCCATTCAGTTCATCGGTTATGAACCGGTTACTCAGACAATCCAGGTCAACGCTGGCCAACGCGATCGCGTTGACGTTGCGATGACAACCAGCGCTGCCCTGGAAGGTATGACGGTTGTTGGTTACCGCGGCGCACAGTCCCGAGCCATGATGCAACAGCGTGCCTCTGACCGCATCGTCAATGTGGTATCGGCTGACGCGCTCGGCGACTTCCCCGATGTCAGTGTTGGCGAATCGGTTGCCCGCATCGCTGGTGTGGCGGTCACCCGTCACCGCGGGGATGCCGACGCAGCCGTGATCCGGGGTGGAAACCCCTCCTGGACCCGTGTTTCTGTTGATGGCATGGACATCCCCTCTGCAGGTGGTGGCCGATCTGTCAGCCTGGGGCAGATCTCTTCTGACATCATCTCCGCCATTGAGGTGACCAAAGCGCCGACGCCGGATCAGGACGCCGACGCCATTGGCGGCACCATCAATATTGTCACACGTGGCGCCCTGAGCACGCCCCACAGCATTTCCGGCAAGGCTGCCGGTGGCTACAGCGAACTGGGTGGTCGCTCCAACTACGATGCCTCACTCAACATGGCCCACGTCTTCGATCTGGGCAACGCTGACGAGCTCGGTGCCATGTTCTCAGTCAGCCGTAACGTGATCGACCGTGAGATGAACAACGTCGAGAACTCCCACGTGCTGGTGGATGGCCAGTGGTTGCCGGACCGTATCCAGACCAAAGCCTATGACATCGAGCGTATGCGCGAGTCCATGGAATTGCGCTTCGACTATATGAACGAGGAAGGTACTTCTCACTACTATGTCAACTTCCAGCACAGTAACTACCGAGCGGACGAAGACCGCCACAACATCAGCATCCGTCGCAACGGCAGCTGGCTGGAAGGCGCCGATCCGCTGAACGGCACCTGGCAGCGGACGCGCATTGAACAGAACTGGCGTGACCGTCACGATGAGAACACACAGAACCGTATCACGCTGGGTGGTCGCAATGAGCTGGGAACCAACGGCATGCAAGTTGATTATACTGCTGCGTTCAGCCGCGCCAAGAACATCCGCAAGCCGGGCCGGAAGTCCTGGACCTATCGCGGTGACTTCAATCGCTCCACCAACTACGACTGGACCAACCCGGACTTCCCGGTCATCACCTGGGCCGATTCCGGTGAGATTCATAATGTCGGCACCAACGTTGCCTTTGATGAATTGAGCTTCCGACACGGCAACAACTATCTGGAACGCCGGCGACAGGACGAGGATGGCCTGCAGGTGCAGGCCAATCTCCAGATACCCATGGTTTTCGGCAACAATCCCGGTCACCTGAAATTCGGTACCAAGTACGCCGAGCGTGATCGCAGTAACGACTACAATCGAGAGTACATCACTTCTGGCGGCCCGGAGCTGGCTCAGATCATCAGCAGTAACACGATCAACAACTTTGGTCGATTCCCCTTCGGTCTGCGTTTCGACAAGGATGTGGCCAACACTTTCATTCCCGGTATGGAACTTGAGAATGATCTGAGTTACGAATACGAGGACGACTTCGAGATCAACGAAAAGGTTTATGCTGCCTACGGTATGTCCGTGGTGGACTTTGGTGCCATGCGATTCATTGGTGGCGTCCGGGTTGAGCATACTGACAACAGCAGTCTCGGATATCGCAGTCTCGATGACTGGGCCACCATTCCGGAATCCAGCACCGCCAGCCGCAGTTACACACATGTGTTCCCCGGTCTGCACCTGAAGTATGACTGGACTGACAATATTGTTGTCCGCGCTGCCTATACCACAGGTATCGAACGCCCGAGTTTCTCTGATCTGCGGCCAACAGTATCTGTCAACGACGAGAACTTCACCATCAACAGTTCCAATATGGATCTGAAACCGGCTACTTCGCAGTCAGCTGACCTGATGTTCGAGTACTACCTGGAACCCATCGGCCTTTTGTCCGCTGGCGTGTTCATGAAGTGGATTGATGACATCCACTTCAGCTTCAGTCGCGACGCCCTGCCGGGTGAGGTGTTTAATGGTTTCACAGTACCCAACAATGACTGGCGGGTAGGCACTCGGGTGAATGCCGACCGCACGGCCCGTATCCAGGGCCTGGAGTTGAGCTGGGATCAGGCCTTGACCTTCCTGCCGGCGCCCTTTGACGGCTTGGGCGTTTTTGCCAACTACACCTATACCAACTCCGAGGGCTACCTGCCGGGCAGCAATCAGAAGGTACCGCTGGGTGCCCAGCCTGACGACACGGTGAACCTGGCTGTCTACTACGAGCGTGCCGGTTTCAGCACCCGACTGGCGTACAACTACCAGTCCAAGCGTATCAGCAACTACGGCGGCGGTACGCCTGACACCTACAACTGGTGGGATGACCGCTCCATTGTAGACCTGACAGCGCGTTACAGCTTCACCGACAATCTGACTTTCTACATGGAAGCCAACAACCTGACAGACTCCCGTGCCCGACGTTATCTGGGTGACCGTCAGCGTGTGTACGAACTGGAAGACTTTGGCCGCTCGTACAGCCTGGGTCTGCGCTTCAACTTCTGACGGCGCTTACCTCAATAGCAGAAAAGGGCGCCATATGGCGCCCTTTTCTTTTCAGGTATAAGACGTCTTGGCTCAGTCCCGGCCGCGATTCTCCAACCGCCTGGCAAACTCGTTCATGATCTGCATATAGAGCTCCTCGCCGATAAAGGCATCTTCCACGCCATGCTCCAGGCTGGGGTTGTCATTGATCTCGATGACGTAGACCTTGTTGCCCTGCTGTTTGATATCAATACCGTAAAGACCGTCTCCGATGATCCGGGCTGACTTCAGCGCTGCATCCAGAACAGCCTTGGGCACCTCGTAAGTCGGCAGGGTTTCCCACCCGCCGCTGCCTATGCGACCTTCACCGTGTTTATAGATCTGCCAGTGACCACGCGCCATGTAATAACGGCAGGCAAACAGCGGCCGGTTGTTCAGCACACCGATACGCCAGTCGAATTCGGTGAACAGGTATTCCTGCGCCAGCACAAGCGCTGATTTCTCCAGCAGTTCCTTGAGAATGGCCACCAGCTGCTTCCTGTCCTCTGCTTTCATGACACCAACAGAAAAAGCACTGTTGGGAATCTTCAGCACCATCGGGTACGGAAACAGTGATTCCAGCTCTGCCACATCCTTGTCGCCATAACCGGAGACAATACGGGTTTTCAAGGTCGGCACGCCGCTGTAGGTAAAAGCGTCCTGGAGAAAGACCTTGTTGCAACAACGCAAAATGGACGTCGGGTCATCCATCACCACCAGCCCTTCCATTTCGGCCTTGCGGGCGAACTGATACGTGTGATGATCAAGACGGGTGGTTTCCCGAATGAACAGCGCATCAAACTCACCCAGTCGTGCATAATCAGATTTACCGATAAACTCCACATCAAACCCGACCTTGACCGCTGCCTTCTCGATACGCCTGAGTGCCTTGGCATCACTGGGCGGCAGCTCTTCCTCGGGGTTGACAAGAATGGCCATGTCCCATCGACTGGCCTTGCTGGGTCGTGGTTTCTGCCAGCGATTGCGGGTAAAGCCTTCCAGCGCCTTCAGAAAGGCAGTCTGCTCCCCGGCATCGAGCTGCTTGAAGGTCAGTGGTTTGATGCTTCGCAACTGCCAGCCGTCCTGCCATTGCAGTTCCACATCCAGTATGGGGCAAGGCAGGCGTTCGAAAAGACGCCGGGACAGCGATTGCAGCTCGGGCAGTGCCGTGGTGCCAAAAAATATCTTGAACGTCACCGCCGTTTTACCCTGACCAATGACATTACGATGCAACTTGGCCAGTGCCTCGCTGGTCTGGATGAGGTACAGGGGGCGGGTTTCCAGATCCGTCAGCGTGTTTGCCGGCGGCAACACCTTGTGACCTCTCGCTTCGGCAAGCAGTGAGCAGTAATACCCGCGACTGAGATAACGCCCGGTATCACAAAGGTTGATGATGCGGGTTTTTTTCTCGCCCTTGACCGGGTGTTCATTCAGGTAGGTGTCAAAGGAGATGACCGCTTCTTCCGGTAGATGCCGGGTCCAGTCATCAAGTTCATCAACCACCAGATACAGACGTGACATCAGGGCAATACCTCAGAAGGGACAGTGTGCGGATTATACTGCTTTTTTACCTCGCCATTGCTGAAACAATGCGGGCAGGTTGGTACTGAGTAACAGCGTGGCGAGCAGCACGGCGAGTGTAAAGAAAAACCACTGCGCCGCATAACCGTAGTGTGTACGGGTGGAAAAGGAAGGCTGAGTCCAGTGACGCGCCTCGACCCCGGACTGATCGGCCTCCAGTCTGAGCACGTAAGGGTAGACCGCCTCACCCAGCAACCGACCGGCCTGCTCTGGCTCAAGGCGCGGCACCCGCAGTGGCCACTGTGTGTCTGTCACTGCGCCGGCTTCAACCGCACGCTCAGGCACGTGAACACGCGCAAGCAATTGCTGCTCCCCGTGCACATCCGGCACCAGTGGCAACTGGCCTGATTCACCTGGCGCAACCCAGCCCCGACTGACCAGCACCAGCTCGTCATGCCCGGACACACGAACCGGTGATATCAGTTCATAACCCGGTTGGCCCTGAAAAAACTGGTACAAAACCAGAAAAGCTACCTGCTGGTTCAGGTACTCACCCCGGAGACTGACCGGCATGGCGTTGGTCACAGCATTGCCGCTGCGCTGCAGCAATGCTGTGAAGGCAATCGGCTCGGCGCTTTGAGCGGCTTCCCATTCGCGTTGCATCTGCCGCTTTTCGGCAGCCCGGTCCAATTGCCAGAGACCCAGGTTGATGAACATGCCGCAGGTCATCACCACCCCCAGTGCAATCAACCAGTTGAACTGCACCTTCAGAGCCCCCAATGAAAGGCGCCGCGCTGCGAGTATGTCGGGTTTGTTCGCACGGGTGTTCATGGCCCGGGTATGCTGATATCAATCGTATTGATTGTGCCGAAACGCTCAAGCTGATCACCTATTTCATCAGCATTGCCAACCACCAGTATCTGCAGGGCGTCGGGTCTCAGGTATCGTTGAGCCACCTCCTGCACATCCTGAATGCCAACCTCGCGGATTTCCTCCACAAGTCGCTCGAAAGTATCCGGAGGCAGTCCGGCGTAATCGTTGCTCATGCGCTCACGCAGTACAGCCCCCCGGCTGGTGTACTGGAATACCAGTGAGTTCAGGAACTGATCGCGTGTCTGTTCAAGCTCGGTCTCGGTGATCGGTTCGCGCTTAAGCCGTTCGATTTCTCGAATGATCGCTTCGATAGCCTCGGCCGTAGTCTCACTTGCGGTCATCACACCGGCAGTAAAGGTGCCGGGAAAGTATTGTCCGCTGCCATAGGAGCCAAACACTGCATAGGCCAGACCGAGTTCACTTCGCACCACCTGCATCAGGCGACTGGAAAACCCACCACTGAGCACCCGGTTCATGACCTGAATGGCGGCGTAGTCCGGATTGTCCCGCATGCCACCAATGTGGCCCAGAAGGATGTAGCTCTGATTCACATCCGGCTTGTCAACAAAATTGACACTGGACAGAAATTCGTACTCCACGGGTGGGAAAGGCAGTTCCAGCGCCTCACCGCGCGGTATGTCACCAAAGGCCTGCTCAAGCAGGGGCCGGATGTCATCAATGGCAAAGTCCCCGACAATACCAATCTTCATATTGGCGCCAACAAAGGACATGGCGTGAAAATCCACCATGTCCTGGCGACTGATGTTGTCGAGCGAGGCGTATTCCACCCTGCGCGCATAACGTGAGTCTTCGCCATATATCACACGCTGGAACTCACGACCTGCCACGCTGCCCTGGTCATCGTTACGCCGGGCTATGGCAGTGCGCTCCTGGGTAAGAGCAAGATTTATCCGGTTTTCGGGAAAGGCCGGGTTCTGCAGCAGATCAACAAAAACCGGCAACAGTTCCTCAAAATCGTCGCTGAGCACATTCATGCTGGCATTACCTGAGGTGAACCCGATGGAAGTTTCCATCACAGCGGCCCGATCCTCAAGAAATTCATTGAGCCGGTCACCCGGCCAGCTCTGGCTGCCACCACTTCTCATGACAGTGCCCACCAGGCTGTTCAGTCCGACCTTGTCATCGGGCACCAGCGCACCGCCCGTGCGAACCAGCACGTTGAGACTGATCAGGGGCAGCTCACTGTCCTCAACCAGGTAGAAACGGATGCCGTTTTCCAGCTCAAACATCTCGATGTCCGGCATATCAAAATTATTGATCGCCGGGTAGTCGAACTGCGCCCATGGCCGCGGCTGGCTCTGGGCGAATGCAGAGGCTGATACCAGGACCAGACCAACCCCACAAATGATCGCTGTTATTGACTTCATCATAGACCTCCCGGTCCGGGCATGGCACTGCCGGTGTTTTTCAACATGCCTACTGTCCTGTTATTCGGCACCAGATACTCGTTGGCAACCCGCTGCAGGTCGTCCAACGTCACCGCCTCCAGTGCTTCCAGATAATTGAATGCCTCGCGCCAGTCCCCTTTCTGCGCATGTGCCTCAGCCAGTCCCAGGGCCAAGCCCATATTGGAATTCAGACTACGCACCAGACTGGCCCGGGCATTGGTGACCACACGATTGAGTTCTTCCTGCGTGATATCACCTCCTTTTGCCAGATCGATTTCTTCCTCAAGCACCCGCTCGATGTCCTCCAGTGGCACACCGCTGTTGGGCACAGCAAAGGTCACAAACAGAGAAGGATACCTGGAACCGGGAAAGCCGGTCAGGGCCTGGACACCCAGGGCAAGCTGTTCATCCTGCACCATGCGGCGATACAGTCGTGAGGTTCGACCCGAAGACAGGATACTACCCAGCATCTCCAGCGCGGGCGCATCCGGATGGGTATCGGCCACACCTTTGTAACCCGCAATGAACAGTGGCTGGCTACGCTCTTCAATGACAAATCGTCGCTCACCTCGCTGGCGCGGTTCCACAGTTCTGACCTGTGGCGCCGGATCCCCGGCTTCCCAGTCACCGAAGTATTGCTCGGCCAATTCGCGCATCCATGCCGGATCCACATCCCCGGCAATGGCCATGGTGATATTGGACGGCACGTAATACTGCTCGTAGAACCGCTGGGTGTCGGCAATCGTGGTGGCCGTGATATCCGAGGCCCAGCCGATCACCGGGTTGCGATACGGATGGGCAGAATAGGCAACACTGAGAAACTCCTCAAGCAGCCGGCCCTGCGGACTGGAATCGGTGCGCATGCGCCGCTCCTCCATGATCACATCCTTCTCCACATAGAACTCCCGGAACACCGGATAACGGAATCGTTCCGCCTCAAGATAGAACCACAGCTCAGCCTTGTTCTGCGGCAGCGACACAAAATAGCCGGTGGCGTCGGCACTGGTAAAGGCATTGATGCCCTGCCCGCCCTCACGCTCGATGACCTGGGTGAATTCCTCGCTCCGGATATAGGACTGGGCCTGTTGCTGCCAGTGTTCGAAGGCCTGCCACAGCTCGTCAATTCGTTCCTGGTCCGGATTCGGCCGATAGTGCTCGTCAAGCCAGCCACGATAGGCCTCGTCCATGCGATCAATGGCGTCCTGTTCCGCTTCCCAGTCCGTGGTGCCGACCGTGCGCGAGCCCTTGAATGCCATATGCTCGAAGATATGGGCAATGCCGGTATTGTTCACCGGTTCATCGACACTGCCGACGTTCACAAAGCTGACGAACGTGGCCACGGGCGCCACGGGTCGCTCAATGATGATGAAATGCAGGCCGTTATCCAGTGTGAACTCGGTGACCCGTTCACCGAACTCGGCAGCAAGATCCTGAGCCGCGGCCAGCGTGGCCCACAGTGTCAGCAGCAGGAGCAGCAAGACTTGCCTGAAATGTCGCATAAGACCCAGATCCTTGTTCATAGTGATAACCTGCCCGATTGTAGTCAAGGTCAGGGGATTTGTCGAAGCAGGCTCCGGGTACTCGCCGCGGGCAGACACTGGCCACGCCGCCGGCCAGGGTCTACACTAGTGTACCCCGCCGCTATTCCTGTAACATTCAGCGAGTCGGAAAGCGCTTAGCCGCAAGGCATGTCTCGCAGGCAATGGCAGCGTCCTTGCCAAGAGACATAACGCGGCGGATGGGCGCTTTCCGGCTCGCCCTTCGGGAGCACGCCTGAGCCAACATTGCGGCGTTGCGCCCCTTGTAAAGGTCTGGCCATTCACTGCGGACCGCGCCTTGCACTGCCGGCTCAGGCGTACTCTGAACGTTACAGGAATAGCGGCGGGGTACACTAATGTCAGGGCTCACAATTACAATGGAGAAGACCATGTCTGCCAATATTGATTCCCTGTTTGACCGATATGAAAGTGGGCAACTGACCCGGCGCGGCTTCCTCGCCGCTGTTTCGGCGCTACTGGTCGCAGGGCCAGGCAAAGCCACAGCGCAGGGCACACCCGCCATACAGACCACCAGTTTCAACCATGTCACCTGCTTTGTGCGTGATGTGCCGGAAACTGTGGCCTTTTACCAGGATGTGCTGGGACTGCAAGTACTCAGCGACCAGCGAATAGGCATCAATCTGACCACCGGCGACGGGCATCCGTTCTTCGGCATTTTCAACGGCCCGCCGACTGCGCCGCTGGGGCTGGATCATGTCTGCTTCGGGGTGCGCGATTTCAATGTCGCGGAGATCCAGGAAAAACTGGCCGAACGCGGCATAGAAAGCCGGATCCGCATGCGTGACGATGTGGTGCCCGAGCTGTATTTCAACGACCCCAATGGCATCAGCATCCAATTGCAGGACGAGACCTATTGCGGCGGAAGTGGTTACCTCGGGAACATCTGTACATGAGGTCATCCATGCCAATCGGCGCGCTGCGTTTTGCCACATCTTTGTGGTAATGTAGCGCGCTTTTGACCAGGCTCGACCAGGAATCATCGATCATGAAAATAGGTGTACTGTCCCGCAACAGCAAACTCTACTCGACCCGCCGATTGCTGGAGGCGGCGCGCGCGCGCGGTCATGAATCACGCGCGATCGATGTGCACAAGTGTTACATGAACATCACGGCCAACAATCCGGCGGTATTCTACAAGGGTCCGAGGCAGGATACGCCAGAAGAGCTGATGTTTGATGCAGTGATTCCCCGCATCGGCGCCAGTGTCACCACCTATGGCTGCGCCGTGTTGCGCCAGTTCGAGGTGGGTGGCACCTATTCGGTCAGTGAATCCATCGCCATAGCGCGCTCGCGGGACAAGCTCCGGGCGCACCAGTTACTGGCCCGCAAGGGCATTGGTCAGCCAGTTACCAGTTATGCCCACTCGGCCGATGCCACCGAGGATCTGATTCGCTCGGTGGGCGGTGCGCCCCTGATTGTCAAAATCCTGAAAAGCACCCAGGGCAATGGTGTGGTGCTGGCCGAAACCCGCAAGGCGGCCGAAAGCCTGATCAATGCCTTCCGCAACCTGGAGGCGGACTTTCTGGTACAGGAATTCATCAAGGAAGCCGGCGGGGCGGACATTCGCTGTTTTGTCATCGGTGACAAGGTGGTTGCGGCCATGCAACGCAACGCCGCACCGGGCGAATTCCGCTCCAATCTGCACCGGGGCGGCACAGCCGAACTGGTGAAGCTGCGCCCCGACGAACGCAAACTGGCCACCAGAGCAGCGCAGGTGATGGGGCTGGATGTGGCCGGCGTGGATTTGATACGTTCCGATCACGGCCCACTGGTGCTGGAAGTGAACTCTTCACCGGGGCTGGAAGGCATAGAAAAAGCCACCGGCAAGGATATTGCGGGGGCCATCATTGAATACATCGAAAAAGATTCCCTGAAAGGTCCCAACAGAATGCGTGGCAAAGGGTGAGATCAAAAGTTTTTCTTCAGCCTGCGCACAAGATATTTCTCTGCCTCCAGTAGCAGCAACACCACCGCACCAACACCCAGCACCTGGCCCGATTGCTGCCAGGTCAGCGCCTGCGTGCCAAACAGTGTCTGCATGACCGGCGTGAAAGTAAACAGTAGCTGCAGAGCCACAACAGCCACCACTGCCATCAGCACCGCCGGTGTACCTTTCACGCCCTGTAGCGTCAGTGAGCTGCCATAGGTGTATCGCACGCTGAACAGGTAAAAGATTTCCATTACAACCAGAGTGTTAACCGCCATGGTCCTGGCCGCTTCCAGTGACAGCCCCTGGGACTGCGCCAGCAAGAACTGACCAAACACACCAACTGTGAAGATCACTGACACAAACAGGATTCGCCAGATGATCAAACCCGACACAATGGCGCCACCGGCCGCGGCGGTCGCTGCATGACTTGCCGTTCCGGTGGCTCAAAGGCCAGTGTCAGGGCCAGCAGAACAGAACTGACCATGTTCACCCACAGTATCTGTACCGGACTTATCGGCAATGTGAGACCAAGCAGGATGGCAATGATCAGGCTCAGGGACTCACCACCGTTTATGGGCAAGAGGAAAGTGATCACTTTTTTCAGATTGTCATAGACCGTGCGACCGGCTTTCACGGCCGCAGCAATGGACGCAAAATTGTCGTCGGCCAGCACCAGTTCGGAGGCTTCCCGGGCCACCTCTGTGCCTTTCAGCCCCATGGCAATGCCGGCATCAGCCCGCTTCAGTGCTGGTGCATCATTGACACCGTCACCGGTCATCGCAACAATCAGCCCCCTTGCCTGCAGCGCGGTCACCAATCGCAATTTGTGCGCCGGGCTGGTGCGGGCAAACACATCCACCTGGGCCACTGCCTCGCCCAGTGCCGTATCATCCATGTCATCCAGATCCGACCCCGTCAGCACCCGATCGGTGTGTTTGAGCCCTATCTCTTTGCCAATGGCAAGCGCCGTGGCGGCGTGATCACCAGTGATCATCTTCACGCTGATTCCGGCTTGATGACAGGCAGCCACAGCCTCGATAGCTTCGGGCCGGGGCGGGTCGATCAGCCCGGCAACGCCTATCAGGGTCAGTTCACCCTCGATGTCCTTTTCCGACAGCTGCTGATGTCCGGCAGGCATGCGTCGCATTGCAAAGGCCAACACCCGCTGACCATCACCCGCTGTACTGTCTATCTGTTCCGACCAGTAGGCCTGATCCAGCGCGGCAGTCTTGCCGCCAACGGCCAGTTGGTCATGGCTCATGGCCAGGATCCGCTCCGGTGCCCCCTTGACCAGGACTACAACGCCCTGCTCGTCGTGACTGTGCAGGGTTGCCATGTACCGATGCGCAGCGTCAAAGGCAATGGCATCGGTTCTGGGCCAGTGCCTGCGCTCCTGATCAGCATTCAGGCCCGCCTTGGCCGCAAACGCCAGCAATGCGCCTTCCATGGGATCACCCTGCACGCGCCACTCCCCACCTGGCTGATCAAGAGTGGCGTCATTACACAACAAAGCTGCACGTGCCAGAGTATCCAATGCGGGGTTTTGTGTTGTGTGTTGGTTCTCAGACTGGCCATTGTGCGCTGTGTCGAGCACGATGCTACCCTCGGGCGAGTAGCCCGAGCCGGCGACCGTGTATTGCTCACCACCACAATGTACCGATGCCACCATCATCTCGTTGCGGGTGAGCGTCCCGGTCTTGTCACTACAGATCACCGACACAGAGCCCAGTGTTTCTATCGATGGCAGTCGCCTGACAATGGCATTGCGCCTGGCCATGGTCTGAACCCCGATGGCCAGCACCACGGTCAGTACCGCCGGCAAACCCTCCGGTATTGCAGCCACCGACAGACTGACCACGGCCACAAACAGCTCCTCGAAAGCCATCTGCCGGACTAAAAGCCCGAACACAAGAATCAGGGTCGCCAGACCCAGAATGCAGGCAGTCAGCCATCGGGAAAATACCGCCATCTGTTTCAGCAGCGGCGTTGTCAGGCTGTGAACATCGGTCAACATGTGACTGATACGCCCGATCTGTGTCTCCGCGCCGGTTGCAGTGACCACCCCCCGGCCCTGCCCTGCAGTGATCAGTGTCCCGCTGAATGCCATGCAGGCCTGCCCGCCCGGCGCAGCCTGTTTGTCAACCGCCTCCGTGCCTTTGCTCACCGGCACCGACTCCCCGGTCAGTATTGCCTCCTGCGCTGCCAGGCCATGAGCCCGGATCAGGCGCAGATCGGCCGGCACCCTGTCGCCGGCTTCCAGCAGCACGATGTCACCTGGCACCAGATCCTCGCCGTCTATCTGTTCACGTCTGCCATCGCGCAGCACACTGGCGGAAGGTGCCAGCATGTCCCGGATCGCAGCAATGGCGCTCTCTGCCTTGCCTTCCTGTATGAAACCCAGGACGGTATTAACAAGTACAACGGCCACAATAACAAAGGTATCGATGAGGTGGCCCAGCGCAGCGGTGAGCACAGCAGCACCAATCAGCACGTAGATCAGGACATTGTGGAACTGGGCCAGAAAGCGTCGTACCGGCCCTCGGCGGTGAGGCGCAGGCAGACGGTTGGGACCGTGTGCCTTGAGACGGGTGGCCGCTTCCCGGGCACTGATGCCATCGGTATCACTTTCAAGAAACTGCAGACAGTCATCAACAGTACGATGATGAAAGACGTCGGAGGAGAGAAGCGTATCCGGGGAAGTATCAGGCATCAGTTCAGGACCTGTGTTGACTGGCCCGCACCCAACAAAAACAGGGGCAGCCTGTTAAAGCTGCCCCTGTCGTTATGTCGTACCTTCCGGCGCCCGGCGATTGCCTTACTGGACAATTTCCGGTGCGTGAATGGGTACAAAAATCATTTCCGAGGCGAGCAGACCGCTGGCCACATTGATGGCTCGCTGGATGGCGGTGCGATAATCACCCGCATCCAGTATGGCCCACTCACGGGCGTCCTTGTCCCAGACGCCGGTGTAGTTCCGGTCCTTGCTCTGGAATGCCAGCGCAATCCGACCGACGCGCACTACGTCAACTTCGGTTTCTTCGCCATTGATTTCCAGTGTGTCTTCGTAGCTTTCCAGCGTAGAACCGTAGTTGGTCTCGGCCAGGTAAAGCGTCATCATGCGCTGGAATTTTTCCCGGATGCTGGCTTCGGGGTGGTCAACCAGGTCACGTGCGAGATTGATCTGGTCACGTCGGCGCTCAAGATGGAATGGCAGATCGGTTTCAATGAACTGCTCCAGGCCACTCATCATCTGCTCGATAAGTGCGTTCAGCGGAGAAGTATCCTGGTCGGACAACATCGCGGCATATTCAATTTCTTCGTCGAACTGACCGAGCAACACTTCCTGCTGGCTGATGCGAGTGCGAAGATTGGCATTCTGCAGAGCAATCAGATCCAGCGTGTAGCTTGCCTCGGAGAATTCCTCGGCAAGATTGTTGTTCTGTGCGACAGCGAAACCGGCGGCAGAAGCCACAACCGTTGCTGCGATGATTTTTATTAGTTTATTTCGCGTATTCCACATAACTGCTTCCTGTTACAAGTATCGACATCATAAATGACTCGCCGCAGCGATACAACACCCTCAGGGTCTGTCAGGGCTGTAGAGATGACAAGCGACCGGTCGCTCTACAATCTCCCCGCCGGGCTCGGTAACCGGCAGCAAAGCGGGCACTTGTTGCCGGCAAATGTCCATAACGTGCGGGCAACGTGTGTGAAACCCACAACCCGGAGGTGGATCGATCGGGGATGGTACATCGCCCACCAGAATCTGTCGCTGCTTTTTGACGTGTGGATCCGGCACCGGAATCGCCGAAATCAGCGACTCAGTGTAGGGGTGACCGGCCCGTCGGTAGATCGCCTCGCCTGCCGCGCTCTCCACAATCTTGCCCAGGTACATGATGGCAATACGATCAGAGATGTGTTTGACCACAGCCAGGTCATGGGCAATGAACAGATACGACAGCCTGAGCTCTTTCTGCAGGTCGATCAGCAGATTGAGTATCTGGCTCTGAATGGATACATCCAGAGCCGACACCGGCTCGTCACAGATGATCAGTTTCGGGTCCAGGGCAATCGAACGGGCAATGCCTATTCGCTGGCGCTGACCGCCGGAGAACTCAAAAGGATATCGGGTGATACTGCGCGCCGGCAACCCGACCAGATCCAGCAGCTCAGTCACCCGTTTGCGACGCCAGGCCCGATCACCGATGCCCTGTACTACCAGAGGCTCTTCCAGGATGTACCCCACGGTATGGCGTGAGTTCAGGGATTCCATGGGATCCTGGAATATCATCTGGATATCACGCCGCAAGGGCTTGAGCTCACGCCGCCCCATGCGGCTGATATCCTTTCCTTCGAACAGGATTTCACCGGCGGTGGGCTGATACAGACGCGTGATGCAGCGCCCCAGCGTGGACTTGCCACACCCCGACTCCCCTACCAGGCCCAATGTCTCCCCTGGCGCAATGCTGAAACTGACACCATCCACGGCGCGATTGAACCGACCAGTGCGATTGAACACGCCTTCCTTGACAGGAAAGTGCATCTTCAGGTCCCGCACCTCGAGCAGGGGTACTGCATTGTCATGGCTCATGCGGTCTCACCCTGTCTGATGTTCTGCCACTCGAAGCAGCTTACCGTGTGACCGTCACGCACAGTCTCCTCCGGCGGACTGCTTAGCGTGCAAGTCGCCTTGCGGTAGGGGAAACGGTTCTCGAACCGGCAGCCGGCAGGCAGATCCAGCAAACCGGGCACCATGCCCTGAATGATGGGCAAGCGTGATTTGGGCTCTGTGTCCAGACGGGGAATCGATGCCAGCAGTCCGCGTGTGTACGGATGTGTGGGTTGGTCAAAAATATCCAGCACCGAACCCTGCTCGGCGACCTTGCCTGCGTACATCACCACCACTGACTGAGAGGTCTCGGCAATCACGCCCAGATCATGGGTAATCAGTATTACCGCCATGCCCATATCGCGCTGCAGCTCCTGGATCAGCTCCAGAATCTGTGCCTGAATGGTCACATCCAGTGCCGTAGTGGGTTCATCGGCAATCAGCAGACTGGGACGACACGCCAGCGCCATGGCAATCACCACGCGCTGGCGCATGCCACCGGAAAGCTGGTGCGGGTATTCCGTCATGCGAACATCAGGGGCTGGAATGCCAACCCGATCCAGAATATCAACACTTTCGCGGATCGCCTGCTGTTTGCTGATTGATTTGTGCAGCAGCAAAACCTCAGCCAACTGCTTGCCAATGGTATGAACCGGATTGAGCGCTGTCATCGGCTCCTGGAACACCATGCCAATCTGGTCGCCACGGATCCTGTGCATCTCCGCAGCAGGCAGCCGGGTCAGGTCGCGCCCCTTGAACAGAATCTCACCGCTGACAATCTGTCCCATGGGTTGAGGCAGCAGGCGCATGATGGACTGCGCCGTGACACTCTTGCCGCAGCCGGACTCGCCCACAATGCCCAGGGTCTCGCCGGCACCCAGACTGAAACTGACATCATCTACCGCGCGCACCCGACCCTCATCGGTGTCGAACTCGGTGACCAGATTATTGACCTGCAGAACGGGCTGGGACATCGACACCCTTAAGGAACCTCTGACCGGAACTGATCAAAGACTCGAATCTGTGGCTCGAAGGTCTGACCGGACCGTCGTGCCGCGAGTGTCTCTTGCCTGAGGTCCTCATCAATCCAGTGCACAAACAGTTCATTGCCCGGGAACGTGGACTGACGATGATTGAAATCTTCGGGATACTTGACCCAGCGCCAGTGCGCCAGGCGATAGAAATCCTGTACCCAACCGGGAACAAAGGACGCATGCTCGTGATGCAGCTCCTGCATGCGATAGGAAAGCTCCAGCATTTCATCATAGTCACTGGAGCGGTCGTAACGCTCGATCATCCGATCCATTTCATAGACAGCGAAGGTTTCAAGATTGTTGGTCTGCACGCGAATCCGCCGGTCAGGATTCACGCTGCCGTCTTCCAGGAAGGCATCATGGTAGGCGTTGGCAGAGTGGTAGAAGTCCCAGAAGCGCGGATACATTTCCACTTGCACGTTAAACGCGGCGAGGTGTATGTCGTGCTGCTTTTCCTGGACTTTCTGCCAGCCGGCCGTGGAATCCAGCACTTCAATACGAAACTCCACACCCGCGCGCGCGGCCTCCTCACGCAGAATGGTCAGTATGTCACGCAAAGTGGTGTAACCTGTGGATACCGTAAAGGCCAGGCGCTGCCCTTGCTCGTTGACCAGAATGCCGTCCGGCCCACGTCGGGTGAAACCGGCCGCGGCAAAATACTCTTCGGCCTTTTCGATATCATAAGGCCGTGCCGTGATGTCCGGATGGGTGAACTCACCGTAACCATCGCGGGCCGTATTCATGCGCCGCCCGTCTCCCCGGAAGAAACTTTCAATCACACGATCAAAGTTCGTGGCGTGCTGAATACCCAGGCGCACGTTACGATCATCAAGAAAGCGCCGGTCGGTGTTTATCCAGAGACCGTAATTCGGGCGCGGGCGCTGATTGTAGAACACCGCTTTATGGATATACCCGGCCTGCACATCAGGATCGCTGTCGGGCAGACGATCGTACCAGAATTCGGAGAGATTGAGGGCAAAACGATCCACGTCACCGCGGCGAAAATTTTCGAACGCATTATTGGTATCACGTACTACCCGGAACTGAATGCGATCGGCATTGAAGCGATTGCGGAAGAACTTCAGATCCTCCGCCCACCAGTTGTCTATGCGCGTGATGGTTATGGAGCGTCCGCGGCTGATGTCTTCCTCACGCACCACATAAGGTGTGGTCACCGGCGCCGGGCGCCACTGGTATCGATCAACAAAATCCTCTCCCAATTCGTTGTAGAAGTGCTGCGGTTGAGGACGCAGGTTCAGCACCCGGGAAGGCAGGTCCGGTTTGCTCTCGGTTGTGGTGACAGAGATGGTGTGTTCGTCGTAGCGGGTGATATTGGTGTAGGTAGTACCGATGCCGTAGTAGTTGTTGTACCAGGGCGCAACAATGTGCTCGGACTGGAAAAAGAAGAACATGAACATGAAATCATCAGCGGTCACCGGCACACCGTCGGACCAGCGCGCATCGGGATTCAGGCGGGCATACACGGTCCGGTTTTCATAGTCGATGGCCCACTCCTGCGCCAGAGCCGGGTAGAAGGCGTTGTCCACATCCGGATGCAACTCGGCGAGACCCAGCGTCACATCATCCATGATCCAGCCCCGGAACGCACCATTGGAGTCCGGGCCAACATGACGCAGAGTGCGTGGAAAATCCTGCAGGGTGGCAAATTCGGTGCCGCCTTTTCTCGCATCGGGTGAGCCCAGGTCAGGCAGGTCCATGCCGTCTTCCCACTCAAGGCCATCGGGTAGGTCCTCGATCGATGCAAAGGTGAAAAATTCGGGGTAGGTAGCATAATATTCGGTGAGCTCCGCACTGATATCGCGCATTTCCGTGTCGTCCGGACCACCACCACAGGCCGCCAGCACGGCAGCGGTTACCATCAGAATCACTTTCCGGCTCAAACCACTGAACAGTCCACTGAACATCTCACTTACCCCTCGCAACAGTTTCAACAACTTCACTTGTAGACAGTAAATTTTTTCGGGTCAAATGCCTCGCGCACAGCCTCGCCCACAAAGGTGACCAGAGTCAGCAAAATCACCAATGTGCCAAATGCCGAGGTCACAATCCAGGGCGCGGTGCGCAGGTTGTCGGTGCCCTGCTTCAACAACTCACCCAGACTCGGCGTTGGGGGCGGCAAGCCGAACCCAAGAAAATCCAGCGCCGTGATGGCGGTAATGGCCGCAATCATGGTGAACGGCATGAAAGTGACCAGTGTCGCCAGTACATTGGGCATGATGTGCCGAAAAATGATCCGTGTGTTGCCGGCACCGATGATGCGCGCCGATGCCACATAATCACGGGACTTCTGTTTGTAGGTTTCGGTGCGCATGTAATAGGTCATCGACGTCCACGAGAACAACACCAGCACTGCCAGCAATATTCCTATACGCGCCGAAATCGAGAACGTCGCTGGAATCACCGAGAATATGATAATGACCATGTAAAGAAAGGGAATATTGCTCCAGACCTCGATCAGACGCTGCACCAGCAGGTCGAACCAGCCGCCGAAGAAACCCATGGCAGCGCCCACAGCGATTCCAATGGTGTACACGGCCAACGTGAATCCCAGGGCAAAAATCAATGCTGTACGGGTGCCGTAGAAGAGCCTGGCCAGAATGTCCCGGCTGGTGGTGTCGGTGCCCAGAAAGTGCCGGTGTTCCAGTGTCGGTGGCTCGGGTCGGTAGATCCCGGTAATACTGTGGTTTTCATTGGCATTGTAGGGCACCGGCGGCATCAGCACCCAGTTGTCACCGCCCTCCTCGCGAAACTGTCGCTGCAACTCCCGGTAATCCGTCTCGAAGGAATAAGGCAGGCCAAAGGTGCGGCCGGGATTGAAGGCGCCATAGGTTGGAAAATAGAGTTGGCCCTCGTACTTCACAATCAGCGCACGGTTGTTTACCAGCATCTCACCAATGAGGAACAGAAACACAAGGAACAGAAGAATCAGAAAACTGTAGTAGCCGCGCTTTATCTCTCGAAAGCGTCGGAGCTTTTTCAGCGTGTCCGGGTTCAGCGTCATCATGCCAGCCGCCCTAGTTGAACCGGATGCGCGGATCGACCAGCGCCACCAGGATGTCAGACAGGATGTTGCCGATCAGCAGCAACAGGCTGGCCAGCAATACCACGCCCATGACCACCGGATAGTCCCGATCCAGAATGGCTGTCAGCCCCAACAGCCCGAAACCGTCAATATCAAAAATGGTTTCGATGAGAAACGAGCCGGATACCAGCAGCGTGATGTTCTGCCCGAAGGTGGTGGCTATCGGGATCAGTGAATTTCGCATGGCGTGACGGGTGACCGACTGACGAAATGACACCCCCTTTGCCACCGCGGTGCGAATATAGTCAGCTGCCAGGTTGTCCATCAGGTGATTCTTCAGCAGCAGGGTGACCAGGGCAAAACTGCCGATCAGGTAACAGATCAATGGCAGCGTTGAGTGCTGGATCAGATCCACGGTCTTGCCCCAGAAATCCTTCTGGTCAAACTGCATGCTGACAAAACCTCCCATGGGGAACCACTCCAGGCGCACAGAGAAGTACAGCAGCAACAGCGAACCCAGTGCATAACCGGGTATGGCGTAACCGATAAAGATGAGGATGGACGTGACATTGTCCACCACCGTCCGGTGTTTTATGGCTTTGAGAACCCCAAGGGGAATACACACAAGGTAAGTGATCACCAACGTGACCAGACCATAGTACAGGGACACGGGAAAACGGCTGGCGATGACTTCGGTCACGGGCTGATTGTAGCGATAGGAGGTGCCCAGATCACCGGTGAGCACCTTGCCCATCCAGTCGAAATAGCTGATCAGCACCGGTTTGTCAAAACCGTAATACTCGCGCAGTCTGTCAATCTGGGCCTGGGACAGCGCCATGTCTGCGCCCACCTGGGATACACCCCCGCCACCGGCAGCCACCTGCTGGGTTTCCATGATGGCACGCTCCAGCGGACCACCAGGCACCAGTCGGGTAATGATGAAGACTATCACCGTGACGCCAAACAGAGTCGGCGGAATCAACATCAGGCGACGTAGAAAATACTCACGCATCTTGTTTTATTGCTCGCTACTGCTGAACGCGCTCAGGTATGGCTCATGCAAGCAACGGAATGTAGAGTTTTTTTGCCGCGCTGTCCAATTTTTCGCCAATTTGCTATTTCCAGGCATATTGCATACTGTCGAACCAGCTTGATAAACGAGGTCGCCCTGTGAAAACCCCATCGGTCCAACCCCATCGCCCCTGGCCTGCGCTGTCCCAGCCTCTGTCATGGTCACAACCCCTGTCAACCACGCTGCTTCTGCTTGCCATTCTGGCCCTGGGCGGCTGTGCAGACAGCGGCCGAGAAACGCGCGTGGATCAGGGAAACCGTGACGGTGTGCTCCATTTCGGCAACGGCACTGAGCCACAGGCGCTGGACCCGCATATCATCACCGGTGTCCCGGAAGACCGCATCATGAACGCCCTGTTCGAGGGCCTGGTCAACACCAACCCGGAAACCCTGGCAATCGAACCGGGCGTGGCACAGCGCTGGGAAATCAGTGAGGACGGCCGCAGCTACACTTTTTACCTGAACCCCGATGCCCGCTGGAGCAATGGTGATCCGATCACTGCCGAGGACTTCCGATGGTCCTGGCAGCGTGCCCTGACACCCGAGCTGGCCAACCCCTACAGTTACATGTGGGCACCGGTGGTCAACGCCGAAGCCTATGCCAACGGCGAAATTGATGACTTCAGCCAGGTCGGCGTGCGGATGCTGGACGACTACACGCTACAGGTCGAACTGGTCAACCCCACGCCCTATTTCCTGCAACTGATGGATCACATGAACACCCTGCCCGTGCACCGGGCCACGGTGGAGGCATTCGGTGAGCCGACGAGTCGGCTTTCCCGCTGGGCACGCGAAGGCAATATCGTGAGCAACGGGCCGTTCCGCCTGACCGAGTGGGTGGTCAATTCACATCTGCGGGTTGAAAAGTCGGACACTTACTGGGACGCCGACAGTGTCCGGCTGAATGCGGTTGTTTTCTACCCGACGGAAAATCTGGTCACCGAGGAGCGCATGTTCCGCAATGGCCAGCTGCACCTGACGGCGGACGTGCCGATGGACAAGGTGCCAGTGTACCTGCGTGATGAGCCGGACCTGATAAAGATAGACCCTTACCTTGGCACCTACTTCTACATCATCAACACCACGCGCGAACCGTTCACCGATGTGCGCGTGCGCCGGGCACTGGCCAAATCAGTGGATCGCCAGCTGCTGGCCGAAACGGTCATGGAAGGCATTGTGGAGCCCGCCTACGCCATTGTCCCGCCGGGCACCCGCGGTTATTACCCACCACGCACTTTCTCCTATGATCCCGATCGCGCCCGGGAACTTCTGACAGAGGCCGGTTTTGACGGCGGGGAAGGTTTCCCGGCTTTCGAACTGCTGTACAACACCCACGAGTCACACCGCCAGATTGCCCAGGCCATACAACAGATGTGGCAACGGGAACTGGGCATCAGTGTCAATCTGGTCAATCAGGAATGGCAGGTCTATCTGGATACCCAGTCCACTATGAACTACGACGTCTCGCGCCGCGGATGGATTGGCAGCTATATGGATCCGAATGTGTTCCTGAGCCTGTTTCTCACAGACGGCGGCAACAACCACACCGGCTTTGCCGACCCCCGCTACGATGAACTGATCACACAGGTAGCGCCTTCCAGGCTTGACCAGGACGATCGCTTTGCTGCCATGCAGGAGGCCGAAACCCGGCTGCTGGACACCATGCCGATCATTCCGATCTACACCTACCAGAGCAAACAGCTGCTGCACCCCGCCGTGCAGGGCCGGTACGCGAATATCATTGATCACTACAACTTCCGGTACATCTGGCTGGAAGACATAAGTATTGAAATTGACATCGAGGACTGACCCTGGGCAAACCGGCAGGGATTCCTAGCCCGCTTTGACCATGGTATCGTTAAGGTCGATATTACACCGTGTCAGCTCAAGCGGCTGGCTGCGGCCTGAACAACAGCATACCGATGGTGGTTCACAGATGACAGTTACACACGCTCGCTTCCTTGCCCCGGCAGTACTACTGCTTGCCGGCCTGATACTCTCAGCCTGCGGCGGCTCGCAGGAAGCCCGGGTGGATCAGGGCAACCGGGATGGTGTGCTGCATTTTGGTAACGGCGCCGAACCGCAGGGGCTGGACCCGCACATCGTCACCGGCGTACCGGAAAACCGTATCATCAGCGCGCTGTTCGAAGGTCTGGTGACAAAACACCCGGAAACCCTGGACATCGAACCGGGCGTGGCGCAGAACTGGAACATCAGCGATGACGGCCTGACCTACACCTTCCACCTGAACCCGGATGCCCGCTGGAGCAATGGCGATCCGATCACTGCCGAGGACTTCCGCTGGTCCTGGCAGCGGGCACTGACTCCGGAGCTGGGCAATCTCTACAACTACATGTATTTCCCCATACTCAATGCTGAAGAGTTTGCCATCGGGGAAATTGACGACTTCAACCAGGTGGGTGTCCGTGTGCTGGACGAGCACACCCTGGAAGTACAACTGCGCAACCCTGCACCCTATTTCCTGCAACTGCTGGATCACTACAGTACCTTTCCGGTGCATCGCGCCACCGTGGAAGCCTTCGGCGACCCGGCCAGCCGGCTGACGCGCTGGGCGCGCGAAGGCAATATTGTTGCCAACGGCCCGTTCCAGCTGACCGAGTGGGTGGTCAACTCCCATATTCGTGTTGAAAAATCAGACACCTACTGGGATGCCGATGCCATCCGGCTCAATGCCATTGTGTATTACCCCACCGAGAATCTGGTTACCGAGGAACGCATGTTCCGCGACGGACAACTGCACCTGACTGCGGACATCCCGCTGGACAAGATTCCCGTTTACCTGCGCGATGAACCCGACCTGATCCGGATTGAGCCCTATCTGGGCACGTACTACTACATGATCAACACCACACGGGAGCCATTTACCGATGTACGCGTGCGCCGCGCCCTGGCCAAGACCGTGGATCGGGCACTGCTGGCAGAGACGGTGATGGAAGGTGTGGTCGAACCGGCCTATGGCATCGTGCCGCCCGGTACACTGGGCTACCAGCCACCCAAGCTGTTCGAATACAATCCGGAACGTGCGCGTGAATTGTTGGCCGAGGCTGGTTTTCCCGACGGTCAGGGTTTCCCGCGCTTCGAGATCCTGTACAACACGCATGAGTCCCACAGGCAGATTGCCCAGGTGATCCAGCAGATGTGGCGGCGTGAACTCGGTCTTGACGTGACCCTGGTCAACCAGGAGTGGCAAGTCTATCTGGATACCCAGGAGAACATGAACTATGACGTGTCACGTCGCGGCTGGATTGGTGACTACGTGGATCCATACTCCTTTCTGGACATGTTCATCACCGACGGTGGCAACAACAAGACCGGCTTTTCCGATCCACGATACGATGAGCTGATACTGCGCGAGGCACCGTCAAGACTGGATCAGGAGGAGCGTTTTGCCCTGTACCATGAAGCTGAAACCATACTGATAGACACCATGCCCATCATTCCCATTTATACCTACCAGAGCAAACGCCTGATGCACCCGGCTGTGCGTGGCCGCCCCGCCAATATCATGGATCACTTCAATTTCAAGTATATCTGGCTTGATGATGTGACTGTCGAGATCGATATTGAAGACTGACAGTAACCGGCGGCAAAAAGAGTAGCAGACATGTGGCGTTTTATTGGCATCAGATCCCTGCAGGCCATACCGGTCATCTTCATTGTCATCACGGTGACCTTCTTTCTGGTGCGCGCTGCACCCGGAGGTCCCTTCGCCAGCGAAAAGGCCGTGTCTGCCCAGGTACAGGCGGCACTTGAAGCCCAGTACCGCATGGACCTGCCCGCGCACCAGCAGTACCTGTCCTACCTGGCTGATCTGTTCCGCGGTGATCTGGGCCCCTCGTTCCGCTATCCTGGCCGCAACGTTGACGAGCTCATCATGCAGGGCCTGCCGGTCACCGCCGAGCTGGGTTTCTATGCGCTGCTGATTGCGCTGCTGCTGGGAACACTTGCCGGCGTTTTTGCGGCGCTGAAACCGAACTCGGCACAGGATTACGTGCCGATGAGCGTTTCCATGATCGGCATCTGTATGCCTTCATTTCTGCTGGGACCATTGCTGGTGCTGATTTTTGGTATCTGGCTGGGCTGGTTCCCGGTCTCGGGCTGGGGCAATACTCCTGGCGACAAGTTCCTGCCCAGCCTGACGCTTGGCTTTATGTACGCCGCCTATATTTCACGCCTGAGCCGCTCCGGCATGCTTGATGTATTGTCCCAGGATTACCTGCGCACGGCACGGGCCAAGGGACTGCCGGAACGGGTGGTGATCATCAAACACGCGCTGCGCGGTGGCCTGCTGCCAGTGGTCAGTTACCTGGGGCCAGCCTTTGCTGGCCTGCTCAGCGGCTCCTTTGTGGTGGAAACCATTTTCCAGATTCCCGGGCTGGGCCGATTCTATGTGCAGGCGGCGTTCAACCGTGACTACACCATGGTGCTGGGCACCACCATATTCCTGGCCTCGCTGATTGTGGTGTTCAACCTGCTGTCCGATATTGTGGCAGCCTGGCTGAACCCACGCCTGCGTTATCAGTTCAGAAAGAAATAGGCGGTACGAGCAAGATGAGCAATACAACAGCCACTATTGCCGAACTGGACAAACAGCCCAAGGGCACCTCTCTCTGGGAAGACGCTTTTGTCCGCCTGCGCAAGAACCGCATGGCCATGGCCGGTCTTGGCTTTCTGATTCTGCTGATCATCCTGTGCCTGCTCACACCCTGGATTGCGCCCTATGGCTACGAGGAGCAGAACCTGCGCCTCGGCGCCAGCCCGCCTTCGGCCGCACACTGGCTGGGCACCGACACGCTGGGCCGGGACATGCTGACACGCATTCTGCACGGCGGTCGTATCTCGTTACTGGTAGGCATTGTTGCCACTGCCATGGCGCTGGTCATCGGGGTCACCTACGGCGCCATTGCCGGTTATTTCGGCGGCCGCGTGGACGCAGTCATGATGCGAATTGTGGACACCATGTACGCCCTGCCGTTCATGATCTTCATTATCCTGCTGATGGTGGTTTTCGGTCGCAATCTGTTGCTGCTGTTCCTGGCCATCGGCGCGGTGGAATGGCTGACCATGGCCCGTATCGTCCGGGGCCAGGTGTTGAGTCTTCGCCAGCAGGAATACATCGAGGCTGCAATATCGCTGGGTCTCGGTCCGGCCACCATCATTCGAAAGCATGTGCTGCCCAACGTGCTCGGCCCCATCATCGTCTATACCACCCTGACCATCCCCAGCGTGATGCTGCTGGAAGCATTCCTGAGCTTCCTGGGTCTGGGCATACAGCCGCCCCAATCTTCCTGGGGTGTGTTGATTTCCTATGGCGTGGACAGCATGGAAGAATACCCCTGGTTGCTGATATTCCCCGGTGTGGCGCTGGCGATGACACTGTTTGCACTCAATTTTCTCGGCGACGGGCTGCGTGATGCGCTGGACCCGAAAGCCTCAAAGGACTAGCGCACCGGCATGGCTTTACTCGACGTCAACAATCTGGCCGTTCACTTTCACACCCGCAATGGTGTGGTCAAAGCCGTGGACGGTATCAGTTTTTCGGTGGAGGCCGGTAAAACACTGGCCATTATCGGGGAATCAGGATCAGGCAAGTCCGTGGCCTGTTACAGCCTGCTGGGCCTGATCCCCAAACCGCCCGGCCGCATCGAGTCGGGCACGGCCCTGTTTGACGGCAGGGATCTGCTGACACTGAAAGGCTCGGCGCTGCGCAAGGTGCGGGGCAAGGGCATCTCCATCATCTTCCAGGATCCGATGACATCGCTCAACCCTTTCCTGAAGATTGGCGAGCAACTGATCGAACCACTTCGCCTGCACTTTGGCATGAGCCGCAAGGAAGCCTGGAAGAAGGCCACGGCCACCATGGAGGAAGTGGGTATACACGACGCCGCCGCACGCATGAATGCCTACCCCTTTGAATTCTCCGGCGGCATGCGCCAGCGTGTTGTCATTGCCATGGCACTGATTACCGAGCCGGAAATCATCATTGCTGATGAGCCCACCACGGCGCTGGACGTCACCGTGCAGGCCCAGATTCTGAAACTGATCCGTGAATTGCAGGAGCGACGCAATATCGGTGTGATTTTCATCAGCCACGACCTCAGTGTAGTGGCTGACATTGCCGATCATATTGCGGTCATGCAGCATGGACACTTTGTGGAACAGGGCAGTCGGGACGACATCTTTCGAAATGCCCGACATCCCTATACACAACAGCTGCTTGCTGCGGTACCGGATGCGGAGAAAACGGCCACAATCACCAGCGCCGACAAGCCCATGGTCACCGTGGAGGACCTTCTGGTGGAGTTTCCGGGTGGCGGTGGCAATGCCCCGGTACGTGCTGTAAACAATGTGTCGATCAACATTCAGCGCGGTGAAATCCTGGGGCTGGTGGGTGAATCAGGCTCCGGCAAGTCCACACTGGGCCGGGCCATTTTGCGTCTGCTGGAACCCACGGCGGGCAAGATACTGTTCGATGGGCAGGACATCACCCATACCAATGCCCGCTCACTCAAACCGCTGCGCCGGCGCATGCAGATCATCTTCCAGGATCCGTATTCCAGTCTCAATCCACGCATGACAGTCTACGACACACTGGCCGAACCCCTGCTCCTGCACGGCATCTGCACCCGCAAGAACCTGGACGCCGAGGTGTTCAGCCTGATGGATTCTGTTGGCCTGGCCCGCTCGGCCGTGCTTCGCTATCCGCACGAGTTCTCCGGCGGGCAGCGCCAGCGCATAGCCATTGGTCGGGCCATTGCGACCAAGCCCGAGTTCATTGTGGCCGACGAACCGGTCTCGGCGCTGGATGTGACCATACAGGCACAGATTCTGGATCTGTTGCTGAACCTGGTCGACCAGCACCACCTGACCATGCTGTTTGTCTCACATGATCTGGGTGTGGTGCGTTACCTGGCCGATCGCATTCTGGTCATGCGCTACGGGGAACTGGTGGAGTCGGGCTCAGTCAGCCAGATATTCAATGCCCCGGCCCAGGCCTATACGCGATCACTCCTGGACGCAATTCCGGGAAAATCGCTGCTTTCAGCCCTGAAACCGGCCGACAGGGCACAAGTGTGACAGGTGTAAGGGCACTGCCGCACACCCACCCTGTCAGGGCAGCCGCGTCATCACCTGGGAACCCTGATTGCTGGTCTGCAACATCCTGTCCGGCGTTTCAAACTCCACCCGACTGATGACCTCCTGCCCCAGTGCGTCGAGTCGGATGTGATCATCGTCCACCCATTCGTAGCCAAAGCTGATCCCGAACTCCCGGACAGTGATATCATCCTCGGCATAAACCAGGGTGATGGTCTGGCCCTGAAAATCCGCCTGCCAGGCACCCAGGATCAATTCCTGCTTGGTGGGGCCGGTATCAAAGGCAGCACAGGCCCCGAGCAGGAACAGTGGCAACAGAACTGCCATCGCAGCCCGGTATCGGGACAATATGAAGAAAGGCATGACGGGCAACTCCTTTGTGATGTAATTCCGTTACGTAAGTCCTTCGAACAACAGACCAGGCGGCCAATCCATGAATCGGCCCACTGAGGCCAGAAACGGAGTGTAGCCCATGTCCGCGCAGATGACAGTCATCCCCGGCACCTACAAGCATTACAAAGGCGGTCTTTACACCGTGATTGGTGTTGCCAGGCACAGCGAAACCAACGAAGCGCTGGTGGTCTATCGGCCCCACTACGGCGACCGTGGATTGTGGGTACGCCCCGCATCCATGTTCTGTGAAACCGTTACCGTTGGCGACGATCACGTGCCGCGGTTCAAACTGTTGCCTGACACTCAGACGTCGGACTGAGACCTGCCACCAGCCCCTGATTGACAATCCTCGAGTTTGCGGCGCTCAAGCTCACGCTGCCGGGCCTTGCGTTCGGCTTTCTGCAAGCGCCGCCGCTCGATGATATCAACCATGGGCTCGCCCACATGGCGCTCGCCACGCTGGGCTGCCAGACGAATCTGGCGCTGTCGATGCACAAAGCGCTTACGCTGCTCAGCATCACGTTCGTCATGGCAGTAGGGGCAACTGATGCCCTGCTCGAATTTTTCCGACACCTTGTCCTGCTCTGTGATCGGCCGGCGACAGGCGTGACACTGATCAAACTGTCCGGGCTGCAACGCATGGTCCACGGTCACGCGGTTGTCGAAGACAAAACACTCACCCTGCCACAATGACTCCGAAACCGGGACCTTTTTCAGGTAGTTCAGAATACCACCCTTCAGGTGGTAGACCTGCTCGAATCCCTGCTGTTTGAGATAGGCCGTGGATTTTTCGCAGCGTATGCCACCGGTGCAGAACATCGCCACCTTGCGGTGCCGGCCAGGATCCAGATTACGCGCTACGTAGTCGGGAAATTCCCGGAAGGAATCGGTGGCCGGATTGACCGCACGGTGAAAAGTGCCAATCTCGTACTCGTACTGGTTGCGGGTATCCACCAGCAGCACATCCGGATCTGAAATCAATGCGTTCCAGTCTTCCGGTTCCACATAGGTTCCCGCGCTGCGGGCCGGATCTATCCCTTCCACGCCCATGGTCACAATCTCGCGCTTGAGCTTGACCTTGGTGCGGTAAAAGGGGTTCTCATCCGTAAAGGATTCCTTCACATCAAGCTCGCGCAGACGCGGGTCACAACGCAGCCAGTCCAGTACAGCTTCCACGCCGTCATGGCTGCCGGCAATGGTGCCATTGATGCCTTCACAGGCCAGCAGCAGGGTACCCTTCACTTGATGAGTGAGCATACACTCACGCAGCGGCTCTCGCAGATTCTGATAATCATCCAGTTGTACAAAGCGGTACAGTGCCGCCACAAGCACGGGGCTGTTCATGCTGCAGTCTCTTGCATTGGCCGTGTTCTGGTTACGGTTCCGGGTCAGAGGGTCGGGCATTTTACACGAAGGCGGGGTCATGATCATTGATCACACGCAGAAAAGCAGCGCCGTATTTTTCCAGTTTGCTCTGACCAATACCGTTGATCTGCAGCAGCTGGTTTGCATTACCGGGGCGGTAATGGACCATGTCCCGCAAGGTGGCATCATGGAAAATCACATAGGGTGGCACATCAAACTCATCGGCCAGCTGCTTTCGGCACTGTTTCAGGGCCTGCCACAGTGGCAGATCAGCCGCTTCGATATCCGCCGGCATGCTCCGGGCGCGTTTCTGTGACGCCTCCACCGCATCACGCACATCGGTGCGCAGCATCAATTTTTGTTCACCCCGCAGCACGGACCGGGACTTTTCCGTCAGGTGCAGCCCGCCATAGGTGCTGTGATCCACACCGAGATAGGCACGGGCCACCAGCTGCCGGAACACGGACTGCCAGGACCGGCGGTCCAGTTCCTTGCCAATGCCGAAGGTGCTCAGATGCTGGTGCCCCCACTGGATGACCTTGTCGTTGTCATTGCCCAGCAGCACATCAATCAGATGACTGACGCCGAATCGCTGGCCTGTGCGATAGACGCAGGACAACGCCTTCTGCGCCGCCTCCGTGCCGTCCCAGGTGGCCGATGGGTTCAGGCAGGCATCACAATTGTCACAGCGCTCGGGGCTGTCTTCACCAAAGTAGTGCAACAGTGCCTGGCGCCGGCAGGTACTGATCTCACAGAGCCCGAGCATGGCATCGAGCTTGCGGCGCTCGACCCGCTTGAAGGTGTCATTACCCTGGGAGTTGTCCATCATCTGACGCAGCTTGATCACATCCTGCAGGCCATAGACCATCCAGGCGGTGGCCGGCAGGCCGTCGCGCCCCGCACGCCCGGTTTCCTGGTAATACGCCTCCAGGCTCTTGGGCAGATCCAGATGCACAATGAACCGCACATCCGGTTTGTCTATGCCCATGCCAAAGGCAATGGTGGCAACAATGACAACTCCGTCTTCCCGCAGGAAACGCTGCTGATTCGTCTGGCGCGTAGCCGCGTCCAGACCGGCATGATAAGGCAGCGCGGTGAATCCCTGTTCGGTCAGCCATTGCGCGGTGTCGTCAACCTTCCGCCGGGACAGGCAGTACACAATGCCAGCGTCACCACTGTGTTCCTGGCGCAGAAAGCGCAACAGCTGCTGACGTGGATTCTGTTTCTGGGTGATGCGGTACTGGATATTGGGCCGGTCAAAGCCGCTGACAAACTGACGCGCATCGTCCAGGCCAAGGCGCTCGACAATTTCCTTGCGTGTGTTGGCATCGGCCGTGGCCGTCAACGCGATGCGTGGCACGTCGGGGAACGCCGTTGCCAGTATCGACAGCTGCAGGTAGTCAGCGCGGAAATCGTGCCCCCACTGGGACACACAGTGGGCCTCATCAATGGCAAACAGTGCCAGTGTTGCATTGCGAAGCAGATCCAGCATCTGGGGCTGAATCAGTCGCTCAGGGGCCACATACAGCAGGTCCAGTTCACCGGCCCTCAGCTCTGCAATTACCGCCTGCTGCTGATCCGGCATCAGACTGGAATTCAGAAAACCGGCTCTTACCCCAAGCTGACGCAGTGCATCCACCTGATCCTGCATCAGGGCAATAAGCGGGGAGATGACGATGCCGGTGCCCGGGCGCACCATGGAGGGAATCTGGTAACACAGTGACTTGCCGCCACCGGTGGGCATCAGTACCAGGGCATTGCGCCCGGCCAACACTTCATCAATGATGTCGCGTTGCTGACCACGGAAATGCTGGTAACCGAAGGTGCTGCTTAGAACGTCTTCCGGGCTCGGGATCATGGCACGGGATTATGCCAGAAAACCGGCTCAGGCGCCCAGCACCAGTTGCCGGCGATATTCACGCAGTCGCTGCTGAAGCCGGTCCGTATTCTCCGGCCCGATGCGAATCAACTGCTTCTCCACTGGTGTCAGGCTCTCCAGGTCACTTTCAGCAAACTGGTACATGACGCGGGGCTGGATCAACTGATAGGGGCCCTCCTCGATTCTGGCATCCAGCACCACGTCGATGGCGCGTATCAGTACGTCATCAAAGTTGACATCACGATAACCGAGTTCGGCATAGGCTTCCTGGAAAAGGGGTCGCAGGCTGCGATAGATACGCATGGCATGATTCACGTCCATCGCCACCAGGGTGGCAATGACCGGATCAAAGCGCCGATGTGCAGCGGTTTCCATCACATACAGGTTTTCATCCACCTCCCGCACCTGCATCGACTGTTCCACCGGGCGAACAGGATAGTCAAGCTGGGGCAGTTCATCGTTGGCAACATTGTCAACGTAAACAACAAACTTGCGGATGAGCTCGTCAGGGGTGACAAGACGCAGCAACGAGGCCCCCATCTCCATGCCTGCCAGTCGAGTGAGCACATGGCTGTCACTTTCATTCAGGGGAGGCAACTCTATTTGCGGCTCAGGCTCAGGTTCGGGCTCAGCGTCGGTCGGCGTCTCAGCGACGCCTGGCGGCAGCGTCTGAACCGCATCATCAACAGGCTCGGGTTCAGGCACCGGAATGGGCCGTAAGGGCTCGGCCGGTCGCGGCACAGGTTGCTCGATTTCCATGGTCCGGGTGCCTTCAGGACTTTCGAAAGTCATGGCCAGATAGACAAGGAACAACAGGCCGGCAAGGGATAATACAGCAATGATGGCCAGGGTCTTGTGGGCCATGCGCAATCTCCGGAAGCAGCAGAATCTTCAGCTATTCTTGCACAGCGCTGCAAGCGCGGGCAAGGCGCGGGGGCAGGGACAGGCGCTGCGGCAGGCATTCATCAGAGTGTTGCCGCAAAGCGCCGCTTTTCTGCCACCTTCATAGCCGACCGGTAATCGGACGGAATCAACGGGCCGCGGCCTGTTCCAGGCGCGGGAAGCCCAGGTCGGCCATATTACGCGTGAGATCCTGCCCCGCAGTAGCCGGGTTGGTCTCACGGTCGATTTTCACAACCGTACCCTCGGCATCAATGTAGAAGGTCCAGCGATTGGCGAAACCGCGTGCATTGAGCACACCAAAGGCTTCGGCCACGGTTTTTTCCGGATCGGCCAGAACCGGGAAATCCAGCTCGTACTCATTGGCAAAATCGCGGTTGCGTTCCACATCGTCAACGCTGGCCATGAAATATCCAACGTCGAAAGACTTGATTTCCCGACTGCTGTCCCGGATTGCCTTGCACTGGATAGTGCAACCACCGGTGAAGGCGGCCGGGAAAAACGCGATGATCAGCGGCCGCTCACCCACAAAGTCCGACAGCGAATAGGTGTTGCCGTCCGACGCCTGTAGTGTGAAATCCGGCGCCTTGTCGCCAACGTCCAGCGCGGAGGCCAGCGGCGCCATCATAAGGGCCAGAATGCCCAGTACTGCAGTGAAGGGTGTGGTCAGTGTGATTTTCATATGTTGTCCTGTCTGGTTGCTGTGGCTTTGCACTGTTTTCACTTTCGAACGAAACCTGCCATATGACCCTGGCTGTATCACCAGCGGCGCATGGCGGCGCGTCTGGATTGTCGGACCAGCGTGTCCACTTCCTTGTTCAGTACCGCCAGCCTGTCCGACATGTCACTATGCCAGAGCGCCTGCTCGGCGCCAACTTCCTGCGACATCAGCGCTTCCATCTCGGATACGGTCCGGGCAAGGCGCTGGTTTACCCGGTCGATGCGAATCCTGTGCTCTTCGCTCTGTCCCCGGCGATACTCCGGATTCGGCACCCGCTCGACCGAGCAGACCCGTTGGCGCGCCCCACTGGAGGTGGTCACCGTGCTGCATACCTCCCGCATGATATACCGCGGCTCGCGACTTTCCGTCAGCCAGGCCGGCATGGAGACAAAGTGTCGGGCAATCTCCATTTCCGCCAGGGCGCGACCATAGAGGATTTCCACCTTTTGCGGATCTGCAGCCTCGGCGTTCGGGTAACGGCTGTCCAGCACCGCATCGTACAATGTCCAGACTTCACGCAGTTCGGATGGCTCATCATACGGGGAAAACGAGCGGTCATTGACCAGCTGTCTCTGCCATGCACGCAGCTTCCAGCTGGCATAACGATGCAGCGAGTCCAGATACTCGTCACTGTCCGGCGCATGCAGACGGGATTGGGTAAAAAAACTCAGATGCTGGAAGTCGTCCACATCCTGCCACTGTGCGCTCGCCTCCAGGCTGTCAATGAGCAGCGGGAGAATCTGCAGTTGCCTGGGGCTGTAGAGCCCCTCGGTGACGCGGACCAGCTGCAGAGCATCCTGATAAAAGCCTGCTGCCCTTTCGTGATCCTCAATGGCCGTGTAATAGGCGCCCAGGTCTGACATCACTTCCAGCAGCGCCGGATCGTAGGGGCCGTATTCACTGATCAGCTGGTCCAGTCGCTGCTCGGCCTCGCGGGCCAGCGCGGGATCGGGTGCCTCCGGGGCAATGACATCGGTCGCCGGGGTCTCCTGTAATGCGGCATTTTCAGCCTGCAATACGGACAGCGGCGCCAGCAGCACCAGCGTCAACCACAGATAATGGGACCGCAGCACTGATCGCCTGGCGCCAGTTGACATGGGATTGATCCTGTTCAGAAAGATACTGTCCATACTAACCATACTATCCATACTTTCCAGACCCTGAAATGACCACTGACATTTCCTGTCCGTCACAACATTACCCGCAAGCCGTTCATCAAGTATATCATTGCGCCCTGTATCAGGAGAGCGGCCTCGGGCCACAGGCACCGGCCGCGCAACACCAGGAGCGCGCCCACAGTGGATTCCCCCTTGCTTGAATGGCATCATTACCTGCACCAGGCCTTTGCCGCGGCAACCCCGGAACAGCGCATGCCACTTCATCATCTTGGCATTGTGCCCGAGTCGGTCAACGGAGGCTGGTACACTAGCGCGGTCCTGCACGGTTATCCGGCCGCACGAGCCGGCCTGCGGCGCGGCGACAGGCTGCTGGCCGTTGACGGGCAAGCCTTTCACCCTGTGCTGTCACTGAACACCAGCAGCGGGCACGCGGGTCGGGTTGCACGCCGGACCACCATTCTGCTTGAATATGAACGCAACGGCCTGCACGCCACTGCTGACTTGTTGCCAGTATACGAAAACCTCTATGACAGTTATCGCTCTGCCATGGATGCCAGCATCAATCGCTTCATTACCGGCAACAAGGCGGTCACGTACGGACATTTCTGGGCCCTGTCACGCTCACCTGCGGATCTGCATTATTATCGACAGCTGTTCAACACCGCATTTCGTGGTAGTGACGCACTGATTCTTGATCTACGCCATGCATACGGTTACCTGGACTGGCAACATACAGATCCGTTTTTTGCCAGCAGACGGGCATTTCCGGCATGGCCCGACCGGGACGGTCACCAGACGCAGTGGATAACACCACCGGCTGTTGACCCGGGTGCCACGGTACGCCATTTTGAGGGGCCTGCAGTCATCATCTGCAACGAGCAGACTCACGGCGGCGCGGAAGAACTGTTGCATAGACTGGCCACATCCGCCCGTGTGATGCTGGTGGGTGTTGGCGCTGAAAACGTGGCCGTTGATGTGGAGCAGCACTTTCCTGTCCTGACCGCAGGCAGTGTGGACACGCAGTTCGAGGCAGCATTGAACATCTTGCTTAACGTGCTATAGCCAAGGAACCTCTGGATATGGAGTTCAAGGATTACTACAGTATTCTGGGTGTTGACCCCGATGCCGATCTCAAGGCGGTAAAAACAGCGTACAGACGCCTGGCCCGCAAATATCATCCGGATGTCAGCAGCGAAAGTGACGCGGAGAGCCGCTTCAAGGAAATCGCCGAGGCCTACGAGGTGCTGTCCGATGAGAAGAAACGTGCCGAGTATGACCAAGTGCGTCAATACGGCCAGGGCGGCCACTTTGAACCACCACCAGGCTGGCAGGGCCAGCGCCGCGGAGGCGGTGGCGCATCATCGGCGGGCGCGGACTTTTCAGAGTTCTTCAGCAGTATTTTCGGCGGCAGGTTTGGTGACGGTTTTGAGGGCGGCAGAGCGGACGCACGTGGCCAGCACAGCAGTGAGGATTTCTTTTCAACCCGTGGCCGTGATCTGGAAACGGAAATGCCAGTATTTCTGGAAGACACGCTTGGGGAACAAAGCAAAACCATTGACTATGCCTTGCCTCGCTATGACGAGCACGGACGCGTGGAGGAGACCCGCAAGACCCTGAAGGTGAAAATCCCTGCGGGTGTGACCGATGGTGAGCGCATCCGGCTGAAGGGCCAGGGGGCTCCCGGTTTCGGCAAGGGGCCGGCTGGCGACCTGTATTTACGCATTCGCCTGGTACCCCATCCGCTGTTTGATGTGCTTGGCCGGGACCTGAGCATCACGGTGCCCGTTGCACCGTGGGAGGCCGCCCTGGGCACAAGAGTCAACATACCCACGCTGGATGGCCGCCTGCAGTTGACCATCAAGCCCGGCAGCCAGAGTGGACAGCGCCTGCGCATACGCGGCAAGGGCCTGCGTCGTGGCGACCATCAGGGCGATCTGTTTGCGGTACTCAAAGTGGTCATGCCGGACACCATCCGTGATCAAGACAGGGCGCTGTGGCAACAATTGGCAAAGACCAGCAACTTTGATCCACGCAAAAACTGGGAGGGCAAGCCATGAGCGAGCACAGCAGCACGCGGGTGCAACTGAGCCTGACAGAGATCTGTCACACGCTGGGACTTGAACGTCACTTCCTGATTGAAATCGTTGAGCACGGTATTGTGGAACCGGCCAGCAGATCGGATGAGGACTCGCCCGAGCAGTGGTTGTTCGACGCCCACATGCTCGATACCCTGCAGCGCGCCTGCCGTCTGAGAAGGGATCTGGAACTGGACTGGTCAACAGCTGCCCTGGTGCTGGGCCTGGTGCAGGAAAAAGAACGGCTCAGGCAGGAGAACGAGCGCCTGAGGCGACAGCTGCATCGCTTTATCGAGACATGAGCAGTCAAAATCTGCCGCAACGCACCAGCTCACACCCCAGGCAGGGCAACACCAGGGCATTTTCGTTATACTGGCGCCCAGCCAACATGATTGATTCTGACAGGAGTAACACATGACTGACGCCTACACCCGCTTCTACATCAATGGTGAATGGGTCGAACCAACGAACCGCAAAACACTGGAGGTGATTGATCCAGCCACGGAAAAACCCTTCGCCACCATTTCCATGGGTACGGCTGACGATGTGGACGCCGCCGCCAAAGCAGCACGCGCCGCTTTTGGGCAGTGGTCAAAAAGCAGCAAGGATGAACGCCTTGCCGTGCTGGACAAGATTCTGGCGGGCCTGAAGGCGCGCAGTGAAGATATGGCCCAGGCCATTTCCAATGAAATGGGCGCGCCGATCAGCTTCGCACGTACCGCCCAGGTTGGCACTGGTCTGGGTCACTTTGCCACGGCGCGCCAGATTCTGGCTGACTATGAGTTTGAGGAAGATCGTGGCAGTTCGCGCATCATCAAGGAGCCTATTGGTGTGTGTGGTTTCATCACACCCTGGAACTGGCCATTGAACCAGATCAGCTGCAAGGTGGCCCCTGCCATCGCCACGGGCTGCACCATGATACTCAAGCCCAGTGAAATTGCCCCGATCAGCGCCATGATCCTGGCCGAGATCATTGCCGAAGCCGGCCTGCCGCCAGGTGTGTTCAATCTGGTCAACGGTGACGGCCCCGAAGTGGGCGCGGCCATTTCCTCACATCCGGAGATCGACATGGTGTCGTTCACCGGATCCACCCGCGCTGGACGCGAAGTGGCCAAGGGCGCGGCAGATACCATCAAGCGAGTGACCCAGGAGCTGGGCGGCAAGTCGGCCAACATCATTCTGGATGATGCCGATTTTGCCAAGGCCGTGAGCGGCGGCTGCTTCGGTTGCTTCGGCAACACCGGGCAATCCTGTAACGCACCCACCCGCATGCTGGTGCCGAAGTCACGAATGGCCGAAGCCATTGAAATCGCCAAAGCCACTGTAGCCAAGGCGGTGCCGGGCGATACCAAGGATGAAAAAACACGCATCGGTCCGGTCTCCAGCAAGATGCAGTTCGACAAGATCCAGGGCCTCATCGAAACCGGCATCAAGGAAGGGGCTGAACTGATTGCCGGCGGACCGGGCAAACCCGAAGGTCTGGACACCGGTTACTACGTCAAGCCGACAGTATTTGCCAATGTCACCAATGAGATGACCATAGCCCGCGAAGAAATTTTCGGACCTGTCCTGGTGATCATCGGTTATGAAGATGACGAAGATGCCGTGCGCCTTGCCAACGACACTGAGTATGGTTTGTCCGGTTATGTATCCGGGGAACCGGAGCACGCTAAAGCCATCGCCCGGCGCATCCGCACCGGCATGGTGCACCTGAACGGTGCGGGTCCGGATTTTGCGGCGCCCTTCGGTGGCTACAAGCAATCAGGCAATGGTCGTGAATGGGGCGTGGAAGGTTTCCACGAGTTTCTGGAGATCAAGGCCATCATGGGTTACAACGCGTGAGTGTAACGCTGACCCGGAATTCCATCGACCTGGGCATCATCACCCGCAACGCCGGACCCATGCTGGCGTTCTATCGCGACCTGCTCGGTCTGCAACATGAAGGCACCATCCCCATGCCGTCGGGTGGTGATATGCACCGCCTGAAGGCGGGGGACAGTGTCATCAAGATTGTGGAACTGGCACACCCGCCGGGCGCCGATGCGGTGCCCGGTGGCATACCTGGCGCAACCGGTTACAGATACTGGACGCTGACAGTAAGCAACCTGCAGGAGGTGCTGGATACCTGCATTGCTGCCGCAGTCAAACTGGTGGTGCCTGCGAAGGTTGTGCGGCCGGGCGTGACCATTGCCATCGTGGAAGACCCCGATGGCAATTGGGTCGAGTTCCTGCAGAACAGCGATCCGGAATGATCAGCTGTGAACGTGGCCGTGATCGATCTCTTCCTGGGTCGCTTCACGCACTTTGACCACCTCAACATCGAAGTGCAGTGTTTTGCCGGCCATGGGATGGTTGGCATCCACGGTCACTTCCTCACCTTCAACCTTGGTGACCACGACCTGCTGCTGCCCCTGGGGCCCCTGTGCGGTAAACGCCATGCCCGGTTCGATATTCTCCACACCCTGGAACATTTCCTTGTTGATGGTCTGGATCATGGCCGGGTTGCTCTCGCCGTAGGCCTCTGATGGCGGAATGGTCGTCTGGAAAGTCGCACCGGCCGCCTTGCCTTCCAACTCCTTTTCCAGGCCAGGGATCAGGTTGTTGGCACCATGCAGGTAGCTCAGTGGGTCGCGACCTTCGGACGAGTCCATTACCTGGCCTTCATCATTTTTCAGGGTGTAATGGATGTCCACTACGGCGTTTTTGCCGATCATCAAACTCATGTCTTGTTCCTGTCGATTATGGATTTGGGAAAGCGCTGATGCATCATGTGACACAATCAGCGCTTTCTTCAGTGGAACCGTAACATTTCCTCAATCAGATGTCTTGTCGTACTGATCGGCGAACTTGTCGTTCAATCGACGCATACCGCCGAGCCAGCGGTCATAATCGGCGGTTTTTCGCTGCATATAGGTGAGCACCTGGGGATGCGGCAGGCACAGGAACCGCTCCTCTGCCAGTGTCTCGATGACCGTCTGCGCCAGGGCCTCCGGCTCCAGCATGCCATCCACGCCAGCGACACCACCGCCCTGTGTGTTGGCCGTCATCTCGGTGCGCACCGCCTGGGGACACAGGACGCTGACCTTGATGCCCTGGCTGCCGTAGGTGATGGCCAGCCACTCGGCGAAACCCACCGCGGCATGCTTGGTCACGGCATAGGGTGCAGATCCGATCTGGCTGAGCAGGCCTGCAGCCGATGCGGTATTCAGCAGATAACCCTCGCCCCGCGCCAGCATGTGCGGCAGCACCGATCGGGCTCCGTAGATGTGGGCCATGACATTGATGTCCCAGATGCGCTGCCAGTCCTCGTTGGATACAGACTCAGTGCCTGCCGTGAAAATACCGGCATTGGAGCAGAACAGGTCGATATGACCAAAGGCATCCACCGCCGCCTGAACCAGCGCCACCATATCCGGCTCCTGGCTGACGTCCGTACGCACACTCAATACCCTGGTTTTGGCTGCGATACCCTCAGCCACTGCACTGGCGCCATCAGCATTGATGTCAGACACCACCACTGCGGCAGCCCCTTCCTCTGCGAAACGCTCACAAAGCGCTTTGCCAATGCCGCTGGCGCCACCTGTGACCACTACCACCTTGCCCGAAATCTGCACGTCTGCTCTCCTGTATCGTCCGTATCCATTTTTGTGTATCGATCTTGTGGCTACCGGATTATAACCACTTGGCACCAGAACAACAGGGGCCGTACATGACAGCCTGCACGATTCTGCTATGATGCCCGTGGCACAGGAGCCGGAGCGCTCAACAACCAAACCCGGGATTCCCCAACAAAAAACCGCCGGAGTTCTCTTGCAGTCAGATACCAGGGTGGCCCCACCATATTCCGACCATTACCCCGCACTGGTCATGGTCCTGCTCAATGCCTTCACCACGCCCCTGATGCTCTCGGCAACCAACGTTGCCCTGCCGGCCATTGCCAGCGACCTGTCCCTCAGTGCCACAGCATTGAGCTGGATACCCATGGCCTACCTGATGGCCGCCGCCATGACCGTGCTGATCTTTGGTCGCCTGGCGGATAACTTCGGCCGCAAGCGCATCTTCCTTCTGGGAACAGCCGCGGTCATCGTCACATCGGTGATGGCGGCGATGGCCAATGATGGAACGATTCTTCTGATAGCACGTTTTCTGCAGGGCGTCAGTGCCGCCATGCTCTACGCCACACAGATCGCCATTCTGACGTCGGTATTTCCGTCTCACCAGCGCGGCCGTGTCATAGGACTGGCGGTCTCGGCCATTTACATCGGGCTTGCCTCCGGCCCGCTGGTTGGTGGCTATGTGATTGACCAGCTGGGCTGGCGGTTTGCATTTCTGCTTCAGGTACCACTGGCCCTGCCGGTGCTTTACCTGGGGCTGTTTCGGGTTCAACGGGAATGGGCCGCAGATATCAGAGAGCGGTTTGATGTGCGCGGCGCCTTTTCCTTCAGCCTGGCCATCCTGATGTTCTGCCTGGCAGTCACGCGCATGCCCGGCACCGAGGCCGTTGCCCTGGCGCTGATCGCAGTGATCGCCCTGCTTTGGTTCCTGCACCACGCGCGTCAGTGCCCAGCGCCGATATGGGATGTACGCCTGTTCTTCAGCAACCGGGTATTTACCTATTCATGCGGCGCGTCACTCACCATGTACAGCGCGACCTATGCCATTGTGGTGCTGCTCAGCCTGTATCTGCAGTACATCAAGGGCCTCAGCGCCACCAGCGCCGGACTGCTGATCATGATCCAGCCACTGACGATGGCCGTGCTTTCGCCGTTCATCGGGCGCCTGTCGGACCGTATTGAGCCGCGCATTCTGGCGTCAGCAGGACTGATGCTGACCGCATCCGGGTTGGGCCTGCTGGCCGCCCTGACTGGCAGCAGCAGTTACTTCAGTCTGGTTGTCGCCTTGCTGATGACCGGCACCGGCGTCAGCCTGTTTTCCTCTCCCAACGTCAATGCAATGATGAGTGCGGTGCCACAAAAACACTACGGCAGTGCCTCCGGAGCGGTGGCCACGACACGTCTGCTGGGGCAGCTCAACAGCATGGTGCTGGTGGCACTGGCGCTGAACCTGACTCTCGGCAGTCGCGTCATCGATCAGAGCAGCCTGATGCAGCTGGAACAGGGTATTGCATTGAGTTTCACCATTGCGGCCCTGATTTGTCTGCCCGGCATTGTATTGTCACTGCGTCGCGGGCGTATTCATTCCCTTCAGTGAAACTGCCTCAAATTTGAATCAATTCAGCAACATGAGCGGTCGCTCTATACGCATGTATAGCGATATTCCAGTGCGATTGTGGTATTGTGGCTGCCGCTGAAAAGCCTACAAGGGGAGAATTCCAAGATGTATCAAGCACCGGTCTTGAATAAACGCTTTACCCGTCGTGTACTTGTTGCCGCCTGCGCCAGCACTGTGGGCCTTGCAAGTTTACCCGCCGTATCACAGCAGGACAGCACACCTGCCATCCAGGAAATCCAGGTGATTTCCTCCATGCGACGGCCGGAAGAATTGTCTACCGTCAATGCCAGCATCGCCATCCTGAGTGAAGAGGATCTGCGCCTGGTATCACATACACACATCCAGGAATCGGCCAATCGCCTGCCGGGTGTCAATCTGAGCCGCAACAATGGTCAGGAAAGCCTGACAGCCATCCGCTCACCCGTACTGTCCGGTGGCGGTGCCTGCGGTGCCTTTCTTTTGGCAGAGCAGGGTATCCCACTCAGGGCCGCCGGCTTCTGCAACGTCAATGAACTGTTTGATGCACATTCGGAAAATGCCGAACGTATAGAAGTGATTCGTGGCCCCTCTTCCGCATTTTATGGGTCCAATGCTGTGCACGGCATGATCAACGTCGTGCTGCCTCAGCCGCGTGAAGTGCGCGAAGTCACGCTGGAAGCCGGCCCACGCAGCACAGGCCGGGCAAATGTTCGCCTTGGTTTCGAGCATGACAGCTTTTCCCATATGTTCCTGTTCAACGGTGCCACAGAGAAAGGCTACCGGGACAACAGCGGTTATGATCAGCAGAAAGCTTCCTGGACCTTCCAGAACATTACTGAAGGCGGAGTACAGATGGACGGCGGTTTCACCGCCACCAACCTTAACCAGGACACCGCCGGTTTTGTTGAGGGCCCCCGTGCCTACAAGGACAGTGAACTGCGCACGACCAACCCGAACCCTGAAGCCTACCGCAACAACCAGAGCTTCAGAGCCTGGACCCGATTTGCGTATAGCCTGGACAACGATTGGGAAGTGGTACTCACCCCTTACTTCCGTTATGCGGACCTGGACTTCATCCAGCACTTCCTGCCGGGCACACCCACGGAAGAGAACAAACACAGCAGCGTCGGCCTGCAGTTTGCCAGCTATCGTGACCTGTCGCAGGACACCACTGTGTCTGTGGGTATGGACCTGGAGTTCACTGACGGTTCGCTGTTGCAGCAACAGGACGGCCAGACCGTAGGTTCACCCATGCTGGTGGAAACCATCCCGGAAGGCAGGCACTACGATTATGACGTCACCGCTACCCAGGTAGCACCTTTTGTCCAGTTGCAGCACTACTGGAACAATGGCTTTGACGTCACGCTGGGTCTGCGCTTCGAGCGCATGAACTACGACTACACCAACAACATGGTTGACGGCCGGGTCCGCGAAGACGGCACTGAATGTGGTTTCGGTGGCTGTCGCTACAACCGCCCTGCAGACCGCTCGGACACATTCGGCAACTGGGCACCGAAGTTTGGCCTGCGTTATCAGTTCGACGAAAACCACAATGCACAGCTTAGGCTGACGCGCGGTTATCGGGCACCCCAGGCCACCGAATTGTATCGGCTGCAGAACGAGCAGAATGTTGCCGATCTGGACGCTGTTGAAATTGACTCGGTGGAACTGGGCTTTGAAGGGTTCGGTGACGGCTGGAACTATGAAGTGGTCGCTTTCTGGATGGACAAGGACAACGAAATCATCACCGACAGTGACCGCATCAACATCAACGACATGCACACGCGACACATTGGCATTGAGCTGGCCGGTGCGCTGGATCTCAGCGAGCAGTGGCGACTCGGTGGTGCGTATACCTATGCCCGTCACACCTATGAGAACGATCAGATCTCCCAGGGCGTGAACATCAACGGCAATCTGGTGGAGTCGGCGCCGAAGCAATTCGGCAGTGTACAGCTTCAGTGGCGCCCGACAGAGCGCCTGCTGACCGAGCTGCAACTGGTGCATACCGACAAGTACTACACCAGCCCTGCCAACATCAGCGAATACGACGGTCACAGCCTTCTGAACCTTCGTACACGCTGGCAGGCCAATGATGAGCTGACAATTTCAGTCAACGTGCTTAACCTGACCGATCGCCGTTACGCCGAGCGCGCCGGATGGACGCCATTCGGGGGGGATCGTTACTTCCCGGGCGAGCCACTGCGTGCCTTTGTTGCGTTCAACTGGCAGTTCTGAACCTGCCATGACCCGATGAGCGGATCTGATGACATCATGGACCGGCTGCTGCGTTACTTTGCGCAGCAGCCGGTCCGGGTGTCACAGACCCCGCCTGTTCCCCATGATACACCTGTCAGGCCCGCCTCGGTCCTGATTCCCGTAGTACGCCCCTGGAAAGCCAGCGGCTCCCGTGTCATTTTCACATTGCGCACTGACACCCTGAGCCGCCATGCCGGCCAGGTCAGCCTGCCCGGAGGCACCAGTGAGCCGCACGACAGCAATCCGGTGCACACGGCACTGCGTGAAAGCCAGGAAGAAATTGGTCTGATGCCCTCGGCGGTTGAAGTAATAGGGCAACTGGCACCTGTTCGACTGCCATCAGGATTTGATGTGACACCGGTTGTTGGCATTGTTGATCCTGATGTGAAGCTGACTCCCTGCCCGGCTGAGGTTGCCGCCATATTCAATGCACCGGGCAATCTGGTGCTGACACCGTCGCACTACCGCCACGTCACCATGGAGTACCGGAATCGCCCACGCCAGGTGCTGGAACTGTACTACGAAAATTACCGGATCTGGGGAGCGACCGCGACGATACTGCACGGTCTTGGCACTGAGCTGTCGACCCTGGACAACAACGGGGACTGATCAATCCTGGCTGTCATCCCCGAAAAGAGCGCCACGCTCTTCGGGCGTCACTGCGGTATCCAATGCAGAATCCGCCGGGGCACAGACACGATTCTTGCCATCGGCCTTGGCCTTGAGCAACTGCCTGTCGGCTGCATCGATGAACTCGCGCGCGCTTCGGGTATCATTCAGGCTGAAAACATCCACGCCACAGCTTACCGTCACGGTGACAGGGCCGTCGTCACTCAGGGTGCTTGTTGCAGCAACCGCTTCACGCAATCGACCAGCCAGTGCCGCTGCGCTGGACAGGGATGTATCAGGCAGAATGATGACAAACTCCTCACCACCGTAACGGCACGGCACATCCAGCTTGCGCAGAGCGCCCTTGAGGACGTTGGCCACCATCACCAGTACCTGATTGCCGAATTCATGGCCCAGCTCGTCGTTGGTCCGTTTGAAATCGTCAATATCCACTATCACCAGGCTCACCGGTTTGCCGCTGCGGCGGGTACGTTCCATCTCCACGTCGAGTGAGTACATGAAATGGCGAAAGTTGTTCAGCCCGGTCAACTCGTCAGTGATGACCAGCTCGGACAGCACATTCACAGTCGTGCGTAACTGCTCCAGTTCATCAGCATACAGACAGTCCCCGGCCAGGTCGGGACAACGTGCCTCTGCGTACTCCTGCCTGGTATCTGTCACGGCTGCCGATTACCCCATCTGGTGTTCGTTCAAGCGAACAGTTCGCTGAAAAAATTCGACAGCGCGATCTCTGCACGACGATTGGCGGCCTCATTGTAGACCGTCCCAAAGGCGGGATTATTCGCCGCAGGGTTGGTGAAAGCGTGTGTTGTCCTGCCATACACATGAACCTGCCAATCCACCTGCGCATCCGTCATCTCGGTCTCAAAGGCAAGCACCTGTTCCGGCGTAACCATCGGATCATCGTGACCATGCAGACACAGAACCTTCGCGTGAATATCGGCGTTGGGCACATCGCCCTGGCCCAGCAGGCCATGCACACTTGCCACACCCTTGACATCAGCACCGGCGCGCGCCAACTCCAGCACCGCCATGCCGCCGAAGCAGTAACCCATGGCAGCTACGTTATCCGCGTCTACGCGACCCTGCGAACGGACAGTGGTCAGCGCTGCCTGCATACGACGCCTCAGCAGCGCACGATTCTCAACAAACGGGGTGATCAGGGCCGAATTACCTTCTATGTCACCGTCCTTGCCGAACACACCCTTGCCGAACACATCCAGTGCAAAACCTACATAACCCAGCTCAGCCATGCGTTCGGCGCCAGCGCACGCATAGTCGCGCCGGCCAGTCCAGTCATGGGCAACCAGTACCGCAGGGCGCTTTTCCGAGGCCGCCTCATCATAGGCCAGATAAGCCTCAAGCACCGTGTCACCGTCATGGTACTCGATGTACTCGGTTTTCATTACAGCTGCTCCAGGATCTTTTCAGCTGAACTCACATCAATTCCGCTGCCCGGCTCCACAGCCAGGTGTGTGACCTTGCCGTCCTCAACAATCATGGCCAGACGCTGGCAGCGGGTTCCCATACCAAAACCGCTGGCATCCAGCTCCATCCCGATTGCCTTGGTGAACTCGGCATTGCCGTCGGCCAGCATGAGAATCTCTTCGGCGTTCTGAGACTTACCCCAGGCGTCCATCACAAACACATCATTGACCGCCACACAGGCAATGGTATCCACGCCTTTTGCCCTGATCTTGTCAGCATTGACCACAAAGCCCGGCAGGTGAGTGACGGTGCAGCCCGGCGTGAAAGCACCAGGGACGGCAAACAGGACGACCTTCTTGCCACTGAACACCTCTTCGGTAGTGATGTTCTCGGGACCGTCCTCGCCCATGGTCTTGAATGTTGCTGCAGGTAGCTTGTCGCCTTGTTTCAGACTCATCATAAACCTCGTTCAGTAGTTGGAATTTGCCTTCGATAGTAACAGAATTACGTTCCAGTGTGACCAATGCCGGAAACCGGCCCTGATCACCCGACCAACCTGACCAGGCCTGGCCCCATGGATGAAACCTTTTTCTCGCTGCCCAGGGTTTTCTGGACGCTGCTGTCGCCGGACAGCCTGTTGCTTGTCCTTGTCGTGCTGGCATGGGTGGCACTGCTGCTGGGCTGGCGCCGTATGGCCACTCGTCTGCTGACGCTAATCACCCTGCCACTGCTGGTGCTGGCGTTTTTCCCGGTTGGTGAGTGGCTGTTGCTGCCGCTGGAGACCCGCTTCGAATCACAACCGGCACTGCCCGATCATGTGGATGGTGTCATTGTTCTGGGCGGCGCTACCGACCCGCTGCGCAGCGCCCTCTGGCAGCAGCCGCAATTGAATGAGAGCGCGGACCGGATCACCACAATGCTTGCCCTGAGCCAACGTTTTCCGGAAGCCATGGCGATATTCTCCGGCGGAACCGGTTCGCTGGCCTACCCGGCGCTGCGCGAAGCCTACCTGATGCCGGTGCTGATCAATGCAATGGGGTTCGCACCGGACCGCTTCCTGTTTGAGGCCGAATCACGCAACACCGGGGAAAACGTGCGTTTCAGCAAGGTTCTGGCCTCGCCACAAGCGGATGAAACCTGGGTACTGGTCACCTCTGCGTTTCACATGCCACGCGCCGTCGGTGTATTCTGCGCACAGGACTGGCCTGTTGTGCCCTGGCCAGTGGATCACCGCACGCATCCCGGGCACCTGCTGTCACCCCGACTGAGCCTGTCGGACAATCTGGCCGGACTGAGACTTGCACTTCGCGAGTGGGCGGCAATCGGGGTTTACAGGGCTACCGGGCGTAGCGCCGGACTATTGCCCCAGGGAGGCTGCCGTTGAAGTGACTTCCGGGACACTGTCTTGTGTGGCATGGTCTTCTGAAACAGTCTGCTCGATCCAGGCCAGGTGGCGGGACAGGCGCTCGTAAACAAATTCAGCACCGTACAGGCCCTGTCGGGGACCACTTTCTGGCCCGTTCACCTCACCAACGGCCACACCTGCAATGGCATACCCGTCATCGCTGCGAATCAGCGCGGGACCGCCGCTGTCTCCGAGCCCCGGCACACCTTCAAATGGCAGCGCCGCACTGTCTGACTGGCGCGGGTCATCAAACACAAATCGCAGCCTCAGATCCGCCTCAACAACTGTGTTGTGAGCAAAGCGGAATCGTCCATCATCCAGGTATCGCCCGCCACGCCCCAGGCCGTGGAAACCCCAGCCGAGAAAGGTCACCACCTGCCCCAACTCATCGTGATTGCGATAAAGCGGCATCGGTCTGGGCACCTGCAGCGGCTTCTCCAGGCGCAGCAGCGCCAGATCCACATCAGGCCCCTTGCCTGCCGGAGCTTCAGGGTAATACGGATGCCAGTGAACCCGGGTTATTGCCGCCGATTGACCAGCAATAGTCACCGGGTAACGACCCTCTGCCTCGAGCGTGTCAAGCAATGGCGTTTCATGGGTACAATGTGCGGCAGTTATGGCCCATTCCGGGGTAATCAGCGTCGCCACACAGACACGTCGATGCTGATTGCGATGCAGGTAGAATACTGACGGGTAGTCGGCTTCATTGGCCACGTAGCGGGTATATCCGGTATCATGCCGGATCAGAATCGCCTGCGCAGTCCCCGCCACGGTCAACAACAAAAGCAGCAGACCCGCCAAAAGCGCAAGTACCGGCGTCTGGCCAGGCCTACGCCCTGGGTCAGGGGTTGCGGGATGTCTCGTGTTTACTGTCATTCAATGTACAAATCAAGGTGCGAATCAAAGGTGCAAATCATGAACCAGCAGCAGAACAAACCCGCCGGGCGGGAATACGAGCGCTCCGGACTCTACCCCAAGAACGGCAAACCCTTCCGGGTGATTGCGCTGCTTGGCGTCATTGTTGCGGTGATCGTGGCATTGGCCGGGATATCAGCATTGGTTGACATGCTTATCGCCTATTGACGCCTGCTGGCAAGGGGAGGCAGCCCACAGTTTCTGCCCTAGCCTTTTTCCCTGAAACGCCCAGGCCTCAGATTGGGGCGCTCACGTTTTTTGCCCACTGTTTTCACAATCTGGAACAGCCGGAACACCAGCACGATGATGGCCAGCACAATAAATACCAGAATTGAGATGACCAGCCACTGCTCGTGTGACCACGTTGCCGGATTCATCGTCACTTCTTCCATACCTAGCCTCTCTTTCTATTGAGCTATTAAGCTATTCAGCTCTCCAGCCCTTCAGCTCTTTCAAGCCCGGACCCAATTCGGCCCGATTCAATTCAACCCGTTGCCGATCCAGCCGGTTTTTCGGGAAATGAACGCAACATTATGCGTCAAACAGCCACAGATTTACAGGGCACCGGCGCACGGCAAGGCAACCGGCGCCACACGTCAGCCTCCCGCAGCGTCGTCATCACACCGCTTCAGAGGCTTCCGGATTCAATTTTTTTCCGCAGCTGCCGTTAAACCGGACAACAGACCCGTTTGACAGGAAGAATCTACCGCCATGGCTGACGCTGCAATTGCACTGGACAACCGGTCGCCGGATACCGACGACATCAATATACCACTGGTAAAATACGTCACCTTCTCGCTGGGCGAGGAGCTGTACGCGGTCGGTGCCGCCTCGGTAAACGAGGTGCTTCGTTATACCGAGATAACACCCGTACCAGGCGCGCCAGGCTTTGTACTCGGCATCATCAATCTGCGCGGTGACGTGGTAACCGTAGTGGACGCTCGCAGCATTTTTGGGCTACCACCTCACCAGGTCGACAACCAGTCCCGCATTGTGGTTGTGGAAGTGGAAGACTATCTGGTTGGTGTTCTGGTGGACCGGGTGTCCGCGGTAGTGGATTTGCGTGAAAACGAGATGGAAATTTCGCCAAAAACCGGCAGCGAGAAAGCAACCCAGTTTATTCAGGGCGTCTACAACGAGGACGATGAGCTGCTGATACTCGTCGATTTCAGCCAACTGGCACAGCTGTAAACACCCTGCGCGGTCATTTCTGCGACTGTTCGATGGCAGTGAGCAGCCGCTGATGAATGCCATCAAATCCACCATTGCTCATGATCACGATGTGATCACCGTAACGGCAGTGCGAAACCAGATACTGGATGATGGCCGAGGTATCATCATAGACCAGTGCCGACGCATTGGACTGCTGGACCAGCGCATGCAGATCAATGGCTTCCCCTGGCGGCTGCAACCAGAGACTGATGTCTGCCCGGGCACAGGACGACAACAGGCGCTGCTGATGTACCCCCATTTTCATGGTATTCGAGCGGGGTTCCACGACCGCGATCAGGCGCTGCGGCTCACTGGCTTCACCTAACCGGGCCGCCATCGCCGCCAGTGTGGCCTCAATGGCCGTGGGGTGATGCGCAAAGTCATCGTAGACACGGATGCCGGCAATATCACCGCGCAGCTCAAGCCGGCGCTTCACACCCCGGAAGTCTGCCAACGCTTCGGCCGCCACGTCCAGGGTAATGCCAACGTGCCGAGCGGCCGCCACCGCAGCCAGTGCATTGCTGACATTGTGTGTGCCCAACAGATCCCACGACACATCCGCTGAAAGCAAGCGCTCACTCTCCCGTAACAATATGGTGAACCGGCTGCCATCTTCAACTTGCATTACCGCCTGCCAATGCGCCTGGGCATTGGCCAGCGTGAAGCGCTGCAAGGCACTCCAGCACCCCTGGCCCAGAACAGCGTCGATAGCCTCATCCTGCGCCGGCGCAATGATCAGGCCACCGGACGGAACGGTTCGTACAAGATGATGAAACTGGCGCTGGATGGAGGCCAGATCGGGGAAGATGTCGGCATGATCGAATTCAAGATTGTTCAGGATGGCGGTTCGCGGCTTGTAGTGGACAAACTTGGAGCGCTTGTCGAAGAAGGCACTGTCGTACTCATCGGCTTCGACCACAAAGAACGGCGACTCACCCAGACGCGCGGACACTGAAAAGTTCTCCATCACCCCGCCAATGAGAAATCCGGGCTGCAGGCCAGCATACTCCAGAATCCAGGCAAGCATGGCACTGGTGGTGGTCTTGCCATGCGTGCCAGCCACAGCCAATACCCACTTTTGTGGCAAAATGAACCTGGCCAGCCACTCAGGACCCGAGCAGTACTCCAGCCCCTTCTCCAGCACATACTCAACGGCCGGATTACCACGCGACAGTGCATTGCCAATCACTACCAGGTCGGGCGTGTCATGAAGATGCTCGGGAAGATAACCTTCACACAGCTCGATGCCCTGTTGCTCGAGTTGTGTACTCATTGGCGGGTAAACATTGGCATCGCTGCCGCTGACGCGGTGGCCGGCCTCCCTGGCAAGCACAGCCAGGGATCCCATGAACGTGCCGCAGATGCCGAGCACATGTATATGCATCAAGTGTCCTGTGTCGCTTCAGCCCTTATGGGCCGATGTCACCAATTATGCCACAGCTCTGGCATAATAGGATTCAGAGGTTTCAGACATCATGAAAATCATAAGTCCTACAGAAAGTTTCTGGGATTTTTCCAACCACCTGTACCGTGAGCCCGGTGTTGAGCAGATCTGCCTGGAGATGCAGGACCAGGTCGGCGCCGACGTGAACATGATCCTGTTTGCCTGCTGGTATGGCGCTACACGCGGAAAATTGCCGCAACCGCTGTTCGAACGCGCACTGCAGTTTTCCAGCCAGTGGAACAACGCCATAACGAGCGCGTTGCGCCAGGGCCGGCGCTGGATGAAAGAAACGCCACCTGACACCAACGACCCCGATCTTCAGGCCCAATTCGTGTTGCTGCGCGAGGAGATCATCAAGGTGGAACTGCAGGCCGAACAGTTCCATGAGAACATGCTCGAATCACTGGTCACCGAACCGGCCAGCCGGCTGTCCGCATCCGAGCAGAGTGACGCCGCGTCATACAATCTCGAACACTATGCCCGGGACAACGGCCTGGACTTGAAGCGCTGCGCCGAGCCATTCCGGAAACTGGTGGCGAAGACACTTGACGCACTTGCCGAGACCGGTTGAGGGATTCATCCCGGCCCCGGCCTCACTCTGATCAGTCTCGCGGTTCCAGTACAGCGCCCTGGCGACCTCCCTGCCAGCGCCGGACAATACCCGGATCAATATCAAACAGATCCAGGACCCGGCCAACACTGTGGTCCACCAGTTCATCCACAGATGTCGGCCTGATGTACATTGCCGGCATGGGCGGGGCCACTACGGCGCCAAGCTGACAGGCTTTGAGCAGCAATTCACAGTGCCCTGCATGCAAGGGACTCTCGCGCGGCATCAACACCAGACGCCGCTGCTCCTTGAGCACCACATCTGCAGCACGCACCAGCAGGCTGTCCGCATAACCGTTAACAATCGCCGAGAGGGACTTCATGGAACAGGGCGCCACGACCATGCCATGCACACGAAACGACCCGCTGGCAATGGCTGCCGCCATATCCCTGTTGGAATGCACCACGTCTGCCAATGCGTTGACTGCATCAGGATCATGGTCGGTTTCCAGCGCAATATTGAGCCGCGCCGACGATGTCATGACAAGGTGCGTCTCCACCTCCGGTTCGCCTTTCAGCACCTCCAGAAGCCTTATACCGTAAATCAGTCCACTGGCACCGGACATGCCGATGATCAAACGCTTCATATAATTACCCGTTCCGATTGCCATGCCGTCAGTCAGTTTGTACCATTATGCCGCTAAAGCCCACCCCGTTACAGGTTCAACTGCATGAGCAAGGCCAATCTCTTTTACGCCCAGTCCGGCGGCGTCACCGCCGTCATCAATGCCAGTGCCTGCGGTGTGATAGAGACCGCCCGTAAAAACCCGGATCGCATTGACCGGGTGTTTGCCGGACGTAACGGCATCATCGGCGCACTGCGCGAGGAACTCATCGACACCAGCAAGGAATCCGATGCGGACGTCGCCGCTCTGCGTCACACGCCAGCCGGCGCATTTGGTTCCTGTCGCTACAAACTTCAAAGCTTTTCCGACAATGCAGCCGAGTACGAACGTCTGATCCAGGTGTTCAAGGCACATGACATACGGTACTTCCTCTACAACGGCGGCGGCGACTCGCAGGATACTGCCAACAAAGTCTCAATGCTGAGCATCAAGCAGGGATTTCCAATTACTTGTATCGGCATTCCAAAAACGGTGGACAACGACCTGCCCATTACAGACAACTGCCCCGGCTTCGGCTCTGTTGCAAAATACGTGGCGGTCAGCATACGCGAGGCCGGTCTGGACGTGGCTTCCATGTGCGAAAGCTCGACCAAGGTATTTGTCATGGAAGTGATGGGCAGGCACGCCGGCTGGATTGCCGGCGCGGCTGGCCTGGCCGCCGAACGGGAAGGTGACGCTCCGCACATCATCATTTTCCCTGAAATTGCTTTTGATCGGCAGGCATTCCTCCTGCGGGTAAAATCCTGCGTCGACAACTATGGCTACTGCGCCATCGTGGTTTCGGAAGGCGCGCGGGACACCAATGGCAAATTCCTGGCTGACGCCGGCGGCAAGGATGCCTTTGGTCACACCCAACTGGGCGGTGTGGCGCCTTTTATCGCCAATATGATCCGGCAGGAACTTGGCTTCAAGTACCACTGGGCAGTCTCAGACTATCTGCAGCGGGCAGCCAGGCACATTGCGTCTGCTACCGACGTGCAGCAGGCCTACGCCATGGGGCAGGCTGCGGTGGAATTTGCACTGGCCGGCAAGAACGCCGTCATGCCAACCATTGTGCGGGACAGCGAACAGCCGTATCGATGGAGTATTGGAGAGGCAGCGCTTGCCGATGTGGCCAATGTGGAAAAACCCATGCCACGGGATTTCATCAGCGAAGACGGTTTTGGTATCACCGCGCGGGCGCGTCAATATTTTTCGCCACTGATCCAGGGCGAGGACTATCCGCCCTACAAGAACGGCCTGCCACAATATGCCCGGCTCAAGAACCGCTTACGCAAGCAGATACTGCCTCCCTGGCGACCCTGATCAACTCAGTGTCAGGGTGAGAGCCTTTGCACACGCCATTGACCGCCCTTCTCCACAGAGTAGACAAATCGATCGTGCAGCCGGTTCTTGCCACCCTGCCAGAACTCAACCTGACAAGGCCGAACCCGGAACCCACCCCAGAACTCGGGTAATGGAATCTCCCTGCCTTCGAATTTTCGCTGAATGACACTGTACTGCTCGTCCAGCTCCTTGCGGCTGCCTATGGGTCGACTCTGGGCGGAGGTCCAGGCGGCCAGCTGGCTTTCTTTCGGGCGGCTGAGGAAATAGGCACGGGACTGCTCCACGGACACTTTCTCCGCCACACCACTGACAATGACCTGTCGGTCCAGCGCATGCCAGGGAAAGTGCAGGCTGACACGACTGTTTGCCGCGATATCTCTCGCCTTGCGGCTTTCATAATTGGTGTAGAAAACGAACCCCCCGGCGTCAAAACCTTTCAACAGGACGATACGCTGACTGATATGGCAGTCCCGTCCGGCCGTTGCAACAATCATGGCTGTTGGGTCGGCAATCCCTGACTCCATGGCCTGGTCCAGCCAGAGTGTGAACTGCTGTATCGGGTCGGCGTCAAGATTGTCACGCCGGAGCCCGCCGCGGGTGTAGTCACGCCGCAAGGCCTGCAAATCCATTCCTGTTCCTTATTCTGCCCTGTTTGGTATACCGTCCGGACCTGCAGCCCGGGCGTCTACCGAATGAATCGTCCATACTCCCAGACCTGCGGCCTGATGGTGCCGGTGGGATAATAGAAAGTACCCGGTCCATGTTTTTCGTTGGCAAAAAATGTACCGACATATCTCTGACCATCCGGCCATCGATAGGTTCCATGCCCCTGATACAGATCATCAACAAAGTCGCCGGTGTAGTTCTCGTAGTTCTCTGACAGCCACATCTCCGAATGCCGATTCGGACGCCAGTTGCTGACGCCAAAGAAATAGGAGCCGCGACCATGCCTGAGCCCGTCTCTCCACTCACCGATATAGAGCTGGGACACGCCATTCCAGAAGGTGCCGCGACCATGGCGTTCGCCGTTGACCCAATGACCTTCGTAGTAGCCCCGCTCGGATCGGCTGACCATCAATGAGTATTTGCCATAGCCGTGGAACTTGCCATCCTGGAAGTCACCTTCGTACTCATCGGTGCCAAATTCGGTGCGGATCTCCAGTCGGCCATAACCATTCTGACAGTCCCCGGAGACACAGCTACGACTGAGCTCGGGCGAGCGCGGCGAAAGCGCCGAGACCGTTCCACTCCACAGTACCAAAAACGCCACGGGAAAAAGTACCCTGAACACTGGCGTGACTCGGACAATCCAACTCATTACTACCTCCTTCAGTCAACGTCTCGCAGCACAGAAAGCGGACTGGTGTTGACAACCTTGCGCGTGGCCAGCACGCCCAACATACCAATAAGCAGTGTGCCCGCCAAAGGACCGGCCAACCACGCCCAATAGTGCATGACGGGTCCCTGACCAAATACACGGGTCTGCAAATAGTACATACTCACTTCCGCGCCCAAGGTGGCAATGATACCCGCCAACAGGCCTATGAAGGCAAATTCAATTGCCAGGCTGTTCATGATCAGCGAGCGTGGCGCGCCCAGTGCGCGCAATACCGCGTTTTCCCGGAAACGCTCGTCCAGCGTCGCGTTGACACAGGCCAGCAGCACAAGGGCACCGGCGAGCAATACCAGAAAGGCAATCAACTCCACTGCCGAGGTGACCTGGGCGATAATATTCTGGATCTGTTCGATCAGGGCATCGATCTCCAGTACAACAATGGTCGGGTACTCGCGCAGCAGGGCATTCAGGATCTGCTTCTGCTCACCGTCCATCAAGGCTGTGGACAGATAGGTAGCCCCCAGCGCATCCAGTGTGCCTGGCGAAAAAATGAAAAAGAAGTTCGGCTGCATATTGTCCCAGCGGACGCTGCGCAGGCTCTGGACCTCAGCCTCGAATCGCTGGCCACCGGCCTGAAACGCCAGTGTGTCACCGAGCTGGATACCCAACCTGTCCGCATAGTCGCGCTCGACCGATACATAACCGGCAGCCTGATCCTCGGTCCACCACCGGCCGGCAACCACTTCATTGTCCGCTGGCAACCGGGATGTCCAGGTCACCTGGCGGTTGGCCATGCGCTGCTGTGCCTCACCATTGCCGTCACTTTCGGCTTCGGCAGCCTCGGCACTGGCCTCGGTCACCGATCGCTGATCATTGCCCCAGGATTCAATCGCCTGCTGGCCGTTGATGGTAAGCAGCCCTGCAGAGACCATGGGATAGAACGGCATCGGCACAACACCACTGTCTGCCAGAAACTCGCTGATGCCACTCACCTGGTCACGGTTCACGTTCATCAGGAAGTGATTGGGTGTGTCGTCCGGCAACTGGGCTTGCCAGTCATCGATGAGATCGGTGCGCAGCAGCACCAGCGTGAGCAGTGACATGATGGTCAGGGAAAACACCATGATCTGCAGCACACTCTGCTGTCGACGCCGCCGGGCCGCAGTGAGTGCAAGTCGCCAGGCACTGCCGGCACGTGCCCCGGCAGCGGCACTGGAGCGCAGCAAGACATAACCCAGCACACTGATGACCGTCGCCACACCCAGCACCGACGCCACGAGAATCACCGTAAGCGTCAGATCGGCGCTGTACCAGAACACCAGCAGCACCGCGCCGACGAAGCCGAACACATAGGGAATACGCGAACCCAGCCGATTGTCATCCAGATCCTTGCGCAAAACCCGCAGCGGCGAAGTGTTGCGCAGGGCCAGCAAGGGTGGCAGCGCAAATGACAGCAGACAGACCAGTGCCGTCATGGCGCCAATGACAAATGGCATGGGGCCGAATGGCGGCAGATCAATGGGTATGACCGCGCCCAACAGTTGCAGGATGATCTGATGCACCAGCCAGCCCAGTAACGCCCCGGACAGGGTCGCCAACGCCAGAAGCAACATCAGAATGCTGAAGTAGATCGTGGTTATCTGGCTGGAGGTGCAGCCCAGGGTTTTCAGAATCGCCGCATAATCAAAGTGACGCTCGCTGTAACGCCTTGCCGTCAACGCAATGGCAACCCCCGCAAGCAATACAGCAAAAAGACTGCCCAGCATCAGAAAGCTTTCCCCCCGCGCCAGTGCTTCGGCAATCTCCTGGCTTTCATCGCGTACATCACGCAACCGGAACTGGCCTGAGGACTCCGCACTCAGCCAATTGGCAAAGCTGTCCAGTTCGCGCTGGTCACCGGCAAACAGATAACGATAGCTGGCCCGGCTGCCGACCTGTATGACGTTGGTGGAGGCCAGGTCAGCCAGGTTGAGCATCAGTCTGGGTCCCGCATTGTCAACCATACCGCCCTGCTGGCGATCAGGCTCCTGTACAATGACCCGGCTGACGGTGAACGAGGCCTCACCCACATGAACCGTGCCACCCATGTCAATTTCCAGCGCCGGCACCACCCGTGATTCCACCCAGACTTCCCCGGGCGCAGGACCGCCCTCCACGGCCTGGCCGGCAGCAAAGGGCCGGTCGGCCACCTGCATGTGGCCGCGCAATGGATAACTGTCACTGACCGCCTTGGCTGCCACCAGCACGTTTCCCGTATCGGAAAAAGCCATGGAGCTGAAGGCCACTATCTCTGCTGTCCTGAGGCCTCTGATACGCGCCTCATCCAGCCAGGCTTCGGGCGCCGGCTCGCGGCCACTGAGCACCCGATCGGCCGCCAGCATATTGGCCGATTCCAGCAGCAACGCCTGCTGCAGTCGGTCAGTAAACAACGCAATACCGGTCACCGAGGTCACGGCCATGACTAGTGCCAGAAACAACAGACGCAACTCGCCACCACGCCAGTCACGCCACATCAGTTTCCGCGCCAGGCGCAGCAGGGTGGCAACGCCAGGCGTATTGCTATTGGCGGCATCAGACATGTGCAGCAGGCTCCACCGACGAGGGATCAGCGGGTTCATTGATCTCATCGGACACAATCTGTCCTGCCACCAGACGAATCATGCGATGACAGCGCCGCGCCAGATCCTCATCATGGGTGACAAGCACCAGCGTGGTACTGAACTCACGATTCAGACTGAACAGCAGAGCCTCAACACGTGCACCGGTCTCCGCATCCAGATTGCCAGTGGGCTCATCGGCGAACAGCACCCTGGCTTCGGATGCAAACGCACGGGCAATGGCAACACGTTGCTGCTCACCACCGGACAGCTGCCGCGGGTAGTGCTTCAGGCGATGCTCCAGCCCCACGCGAGCCAACAACCGGGCAGCCTTGTCGCGGGCCTGGGCATCATTTTTCAGTTCCAGTGGCAGCATCACATTTTCCAGCGCAGTAAGACTCGGCAACAGCTGGAAGGACTGGAACACAAAACCGACCAGGCGGCTGCGCAGCGAGGCCCGTTGCTCTTCATCCATCGCCGCCAGGGAGTGACCATCGAGTTTGACATCCCCACTGCTGGCGCTGTCCAGCCCGGCCATCAAACCGAGCAGAGTGGATTTGCCGGATCCCGATGCTCCTACAATGGCGACGGTCTCCCCGTCAGCAACGCGCAGGTCGATATTGTCCAGTATGACCAGTTCACCTTCACTGGTGGAGACACGCTTGCTGAGCTTTTCCACGTCAATCATAGGTCTGTATTCCCGTGTTTTGCTTCAATGCCAGACAATTGTTGGTACTGTTATACGGCCGCCGGGACAGTCACAGTTCACTGACCGCGCCGAACCGACGTTGAATTAAGGTCGTAATGACCTTATTGTCTCCGATATGGGAACAGGACACATCCACTAACGCGGCAAAGGCACTCAATGTCACGACTTATGACAATAACGCGCTCGCTGACCGGACTGCTGTTGATTACCGTGCTGGCGGCATCAACTGCGGCCATGGCTGCCAATGGCCGGGAAAGTGGCACCATACTGGTGATGGGTGACAGTCTCAGTGCCGCCTATCGCATGGACGAACGTGATGGCTGGGTATATCTGCTGTCGCAGCGCATTCAGCGCAGTGAGCTGCCCTACGAGGTGATCAACGCCAGTGTCAGTGGCGAGACCACAGCGGGCGGCCTGTCACGCCTGCCGGCCTTGCTGGAAACCCACTCACCGCAGATCGTGATCCTGCAACTGGGCGGCAACGACGGACTGCGTGGATTACCGGTTCCCACCATCCGGCAGAACCTGCTGGAGATGGTCCGCCTCAGTCAGCAGGCCGGTGCCCAGGTGCTGCTTGCCGGCATACAGATCCCGCCCAATTATGGCCCACGTTATACCGAACCCTTTGCTGCACAATATGGTGAAATTGCAGCGTCCATGCAATTAGCCTGGTTACCGTTCCTGCTTGAGGATGTAGCGGAACATCGTGCCCTGATGCAGGACGATGGCATCCATCCTACCGAAGAAGCACAAGCAATCATTCTTGATAACGTCTGGCCGGTACTCAGCGAGCTGTTGTGACCCCGGTCAGTTCCCGGTTCCGGTTTTCCTGCCGACCTGCCGCGCCTCCGGACGTTGATCGGTGATGATCATCAGCATGACCGCGGCCACCAGGTTCAGCACCGCCATGGCAATAAAGGCATTGTCATAATTACCATAACGATCGTAGTGCCAGGCAGCAATGACCGGACCGAGCGCTGTCACGGCCAGCGTAAACGGAAGCGCCGTGGACCGGACAGATCCCAGATACCTGCGACCGAAGACCGAGGCCCATATCACTTCCTGCAGGGGTATCAGACCACCCCAGCCCACACCCATCATCAGAAAGGCACCATAGACCAGGGCATTGTTTCCGGCCTGCACTGCCAGCACAATGATGATCATTGACAGCCCGGTAATGGTTGCCCCGAGTGCCGCCAGCGGGCGCGCCCGGTAACGATCGATCAAATAACCCCAGAACGGCTTGCTGATAAAGGACGGAATCGAACTCAGCGAGATCATGGACGCGGCCACGTAGGGCGAAAATCCAGCATCGGTCATGAACGGTACAGCCTGCAGCAGTATGACCGTAATCGAGATCTGGAACAGGCCAAAGGCAGTAACCAGTACGTAGAACCGTCCCGTGCGCACCGCCTGCGCCCGGGTCAGGGAGCTGCTGTAGTCCAGCGCAGCAGCTGCACCATGGCCTGCGCTGATCTGCTCCTGCGTATGGCCGTCCGGATGCAGTGCGTAGTCTTCCGGGCTACGCCGCACAATCAGCGCAGCCGGCAATATCAGCGCTGCAGCGCCAATACCCAGCACATGCCAGGCACCACGCCAGTCCAGCATCTCGATCAGCCAGGTGGTAAACGGTGGCAGCAGGATGCCAGCCAGCGAAATACCCATGGCTGCCAGTGCCACCGCGCGGCCACGTCGCTGAACAAACCACTTGCCCAGCGTGACATTGACCACCAGATTACCAATCATTGCAGCGCCAACGGTGACCACAATGCCGTTGATCAACACCCACTGGGTCAGCGTCTGAACGCTGCCCAGCGAATAAACGGCAATCGACATGATGACCAGACCAACGAGCATGAAAGGCCGACCACCATACCGGTCAATACCAGCTCCTATGGCAAATCCGGTAAAGGCGGCCACCATCTGCCCGAGAGACCGGGCCGATGTGAATTCAGCGCGACTCCAGCCCATATCCAGTGTCATGGGCACCAGAAACGGGCCAACCACATAGTTCTGCAGCCCCACCGAAACAAACTGGGTGACAAACGCTGCGGCTATGATCCAGTAACCGTAGAACAGCGGTTGTTTCAGTGTCACAATCGGATACTCGGCTTCTGCATGAAGTCATCCACCGGTAATCGCAAGGTACTGCCGGACCACTGACTCCATTCCCTGCTCCAGCGACTCCACAACCAGTGCGTGGCCGATGGAAACTTCCAGAATACCGGGTATCTCCAGGAACCGGGCCAGATTGTCCAGATTCAGATCATGGCCGGCGTTGAGACCGATGCCGGCCTGGCGGGCAGACTCAGCAGTGTGCCTGTACTGATCCCAGACGGCCTGCTCCTGCGCTGTACCATAGGCGCGCGCAAATGCCTCAGTGTAAAGTTCGACCCGATCCGGGCGCAGCGCCGCCACTTTCTCTGCCATATTCGGATCGGGGTCCAGAAACAGGCTGCTGCGCACCCCCATGTCGCGCAATCGTGTCAGTACGGTATTGAGCAGGCCCGCATTGGCTTCCGGATCCCAGCCATGATCGGAGGTCAACTGACCCGGCTCGTCAGGCACCAGGGTACACTGCGCCGGTCGCACCTGCTCGATGAGCTTCAGGAATTCCGGAGACGGATAACCCTCAATATTGAACTCGATATCCGGGTGATCAGCGAGCCACGCACCGATGTCCTGAACATCGGTGCGGGTGATATGACGTTCATCCGGCCGCGGATGGACCGTGATACCCTTGACGCCGAACCCGGCAATACGCTCCACAAAACCCAGCAGATCTGGATACCCTGTACCGCGTGAATTACGCAGCAGAGCAATCTTGTTGACGTTGACACTCAGTACCGTCATTGGTTTCAGAGCTCCTGTTTCCTGAAAAACTCGCTGACCAGCCGATTGAAAGTTTCAGGCTTTTCGGCATGAAGCCAGTGGCCGGCCTGCATGAGGGTCTTCACCGTGGCCCCGGGAAATCGTGTGAGTATGGCATCCCGGTGTTTCTGTTGTATATATCCCGAGTGATCACCGCGCAGGAACAGCACCGGCCCCTCATAGACACCATCACCTGCTGGTGCCCGTCTCAGGTTTTCATAACTCTGTTCCAGAACCGGGAGATTGATACGCCACATAAACCGGCCACCATCTTCGTCACTGCGAACCAGGTTGCTCAGCAGGAACTGACGCACCAGCTCATCGTCTACATACTCAGCCAGGATTGTGTCGGCCTCCGTGCGTGAACCGACACTACCCGGATCAATGGCCAGCAACCCTTCGAATATGCCCTCGTGTTCACCCTGGTAATCCACCGGGGCGATATCGGCAACCACCAATGCCTGTATACGATCGGGATGATCCAGCGCCAACTGCATGGCTACCTTGCCACCCATGGAATGGCCCAGCATAAAACAACGATCAATGCCTGCCTCATCCATGTAGGCCAGCACGTCGGCCGCCATGGTCGGGTAATCCATCACATCGTGGTGCTGGGAATTGCCATGATTGCGCAGGTCCAGCGCATGGACGGCAAAGTGTTCCGCCCATTTCCGGGCCTGCCAGTTCCAGTTCATGGCACTGCCAAACAGGCCATGCAGGATCAACATCGGAGTACCGGTTTCGGAGTACCGCCTGGCGTGCAGTTGCATCAGAGATTTTCTCGCACCCAATCCAGCGCATCATCGTGGTGCGTCTTGGTTTTGACCTTGTCCATCACATGGCGCAAGCGACCACTCTTGTCGATAATGAAGGTGCTGCGGAGTATGCCCATGAACTCCCGACCCATGAACTTTTTCAACCCCCAGGCACCGTATTTTTCTGCCACGGCATGATCCGGGTCCGACAGCAATGTGAAGCTCAGCGACTGCTTCTCCTCAAACTTCTTCAGGCGATCTACCGGATCGGGGCTGACGGCAAGTACAACCGTATCCAGTTTCCCGAGCGCCGCCTTGCTGTCGCGCATACCACAGGCCTGAACGGTGCAACCGGGCGTCATGGCTTTGGGGTAGAAATAGAGGATGACATTTTTGCTGTCACGAAAGTCTTTCAGCGACACCTTGTTGCCGTGCTGGTCCAGCAATGTGAACGCCGGCGCCAGATTGCCGATCTTCGGATGAGACATAAAATCACTCCTGAGTATTGGTTTGCATCGCAGCTGGCACATTATAGCCAGCTGAGTCCTGCTCGTCATTGGCCGCTGCGGCGCAGGGACCCCGCAGTGCCGCACCCCTGACGGTGTGCAATCAAGGCGCGGGCGTTCTACAATGGTTCATCATCCAGAGTCGTGTGCTTGCATGAAAACACCCGTCGAGTCGATAGTTGTCCTGACCGGCGCCGGCATATCCGCCGAGTCCGGCATTCGCACTTTCCGCGGCAGTGACGGCCTGTGGGAGAACCATCGTATCGACGATGTTGCAACGCCAGAAGGTTTTCAGCGCGATCCGCAGCTGGTGCATCGGTTTTACAACGAACGACGCAGTCTGCTGCTCAGCGACAGCATCAGACCCAACCCGGCCCATCTGGCACTGGCCAACTTCGAGCGCGCTTTTCCGGGCAGGTTTCTGCTGGTGACACAGAATATCGATAACCTCCACGAGCGAGCGGGCAGCCGTAACGTTGTACATATGCATGGCGAGCTGCTCAGAATGCGCTGCCAGATCAGTGACCGCAGCTTTGACATCCGGGGTACACTGACACCGGACACCACCTGCCTGTGCTGTCGCCAGCCTGGCAATCTGCGTCCCGACATCGTCTGGTTTGGCGAGATGCCGTATCACATGCCGCGGATCATGCAGGCGCTGGAGAGCTGTCAGCTGTTCATTGCCATCGGCACATCGGGCAATGTCTACCCTGCATCAGGTTTCTACCAGACTGTCAAAACCCGGCGGGCGCGGACGGTAGAGGTCAATCTGGAAGAAACCGGCTCGTCGTTCGATGAGCACATCTACGGGCAGGCGTCGATGGTCTTGCCGCAGTACCTGGACACACTGCTGCGCTCTGTCCGCCAGCATCAATCAACCAGCAACAGCAGCTCATCAGGAAAGTAGGGCCGGCCACGTTCGTTGACGGCAGCCGTTGTCATGCGCGCTGACAGCACCGGCTCCCCGGCCCCCAACAGCCGTATCTCCTGCAGAAAATCCAGTCGCAAGCGTGAGCGGCGCTCGGGTTCCGTTGTCACACTGAACACGTCCCCGCTTCGCAGGGATCGACGGTAGTCCACTTCTGCCCTTACCACCATCACGATGATGCCGCGGGCAGTGAGTTCAGCAAAGTCCAGACCACGGCTTTTGAGAAACTCATGACGTGCATGTTCAAGATAATGCAGATAGACCGCATGGTTGACCACACCCTGCATGTCACACTCGTAGTCGCGCACGGCAAGCTCTATGGCAAAAGCCTGCGTCATATCAGCTTCCAGGTTACCAGTTGCTTTTCAAGTGGCGCCAGTTGCTCCTTATATTGCCGGGCAATCCCAAGGGACCTGTCATTGAGGCCCTGGCGAACCTGGCTGGCACTGGCGCTGTGAATTTCCCGCGAGCCAAACCCGGAAGACAGTACGTCATCGCTCCATACCAGCCCGCAATGCCCGTACAACTTGCGCCCGATCTCCCCGGGGTTCTGCACCAATGACTCATAATCCACGGTCAGCACGTGCCCGGGATACTGCTTTTGCCATTGCAGCATCAGTTCAGTGTACAGCCGGTAGTAAGCCGCAATCTCTCCCTGGGTGTAGGACCAGGGTGCCACAGAGGCAAAAATGTGGCGGTAGAGCCCGAAACAGGCGTCCATGGGATTTTTCCGGATGTGCACAATCCTGGCATTGGGCAGGGCCCTGAGGATGGCACCAACAAAGCGGAAATTGAACGGATTCTTGTCAACAACGCGTTGCCCGGCTGGCGCGCGTGCAGCCACTCTGTCCAGATACTCCCGGCCGGTCAGACCTGCGTCAAACCGCGGTAATTGTACCAGTTGCTCGTCTGACAGCGCGTGCACCACCGGATGGGGTTTCGACAACAGTGCTTCGAAGTCGCGCAGCTCGCCTGGTGCGGCCATATCCCCGGAGCTGACCAGCAGCTGTTCTATCAGTGTGGTACCTGAGCGTGGCAAACCCACTACAAATACCGGGCCATCGGCCGGTGCGTCCGGGACCTGATGCGCCTCACTGAATCCCTGCTGGATGGCGGCAAACACCCGCTCGTCATCCTCCAGGGAGTAACGCACCTGCGTGCGCTTGACCGAGTTCGCCTTGCTGTACCATTTGAACGCCTGCGCGTAGTCTCCGTCACGATGTGCAATGCTGCCACGCACATGATAGAAGTGCATTTTGCGCGGCTCATCAAGGCGCCAGTCCTGACAGTAACGCTCAATCTCCTGCTCCAGCTCCGGTGTAATACTCTCCGGGTCCACATCCATCAAGGACCAGTAGGCGCCACCGAAGGCCGGTTGCTGGCGTATCAGGCGACGAAGCTGCTTTTTTGCCATCTCCACATCACCCAGCACGTTGCAGGCAACAGCAAGCATGTGGCGATATCGGCCCTCGGTGCCGTGCTGTGTCACCAACTGCTCGTAGTATCGCCGGGCTCTTGACCAGTCATCCATGCCAACCGCGCAGGCAGCGAGGGTATCGGTCGCCCAGCTGCTCTCATGCCGGGCAGACAGTCCCTGTTCCAGCACTGGCGCCAGCAGGCGGTAGTCCCCGCCGGGCAGCAGGCAGCGAGCATGCTGCGCCAGGGCCATCCCCGAAGCGGGATCCAGCGCCACCGCACGCGCACTTGCGTGTACCGCCTCGTCATGGTCTGCCAGCGCCCTGGCGGCTTCACTGCGCGACAACCAGGCTCTGACCAGTGTCGGTTTTTCACGGGTGAGTTTCTTGCCCAGCTGCAGGGCTTGCGGAAATTTACGTTGCGCCAGCAAATTTTCCAGATCTTTCAGTTTTTCATCAATTCGGCTCATTGGGCCTCCCTCGAACAACGGCACCGATTATGCGGTGCTGGCACGCAAAAAAAAAGCCCGCATTGCTGCGGGCTTTTTCAGTTTCGCGTGACTACCGTCAGAAGCTGAAGGCAATCCGGCCGTAGTAGAAGCGACCACGCGTATCGTACGTCCGCACGTCAGTGTTGTCGTTGAAACCTGAGTCGGAGAACGGCGGCTGACGATCGGTGATGTTGTCCACACCCAACGTAAAGCGTGCGTTGTAGGATTCTAGGTTATATGAGGCCTGGATATTGTGGATGGTCTGGCTGTTCACCGTACGCTCGGTGCCGCCCACGTTATACCACTGCGTCAAGGGCTCGGTTACCGAGTCAATGTAACGCATGGTGTAGGTTGCATCCCAGTTCTGGAAACTCCAGTTGGTGACGAAGTTCATGCGCCACTCCGGGAAGTTACCATCATGGTTATCCTCGAAACGACCGGCGTGCTCAATGACATCACCTGTTGCCAGCGTCTTGTCATAATTGCGCAGATACGCCACATCAGTGCCAAATGCAAACAGGCCGTAGTCAGTCGGCGGCAGGGTGTAACGAGCCGACAGATCAACACCGGATGCTTCCAGCTTGCCCACGTTGGCATTCAGGTTGTAGATGAAAATGACATCACCCACCGTAGCACCTTGGCCAGGGCCCCAGCGATCAATCAGATCACAGTTGACGCCTGTGGCGTGACAGTTATTCAGGATGGTCTGGGCACCAATGGTAGAGATCGGACTGGTGATCTCGGTGTTCCAGTAATCCAGCGTCAGGGACAGGCCTTCCATCCAGCCGGGCTGATAGACAGCACCCAGCGTCCATATGTCGGCTTCTTCCGGCTCCAGCTCAGGGTTACCACCCGCACGTGTGGGCAACTGGATCAGGCCGGTGTTGTCATAACCACCAGCGGGCACGCCATCAGCCACACAGAACGGTGTCGGATCCTGGGCACAGGGGTCGGTCACGGTCGGGAAGGTGCTGAACTCACCCGCAAACAGTTCCGGCACCGAAGGCGCACGGAATGCCTGGGACACCGTGCCACGCAGCGTCAATTCATCATTGACTGCCCAGCGCAAACCCACCTTTGAGTTGGTGGTGCTGCCGAAGGTGTTGTAGCGCGAGTAGCGCGAAGCCAGACTCAACTCCAGCAGGTCCACGCCAACCATGTCGGCCAGCAGCGGTACGGCGAATTCGACATAGGCTTCCCGCACGTTGTAGGAACCCGAAGTTGCCTGGGACGAACCCGCGGTGGACACACCCAGCAACTGCAGTGAGTCAGGCTGGGAGAAACCACTCACGTGGCGACGCTCAAAACCAAACGCCATACCCAGTTCACCAGCCGGCAGGTCCATGACGGGACCGGACATGTTGAACTGCACGCCATTCATGGCGTTGCCGCCCTGTGTCATCGAGACGTAATTGCCACTGATGAACTGCAGCATCTCGTCGGTGATGGCTGAATCAGTGCCAGGCTCTCCGAACACGTTCAATGGCACACAACCGCTGATCACGCCATCAGCTGTACCGTCGGTGGAGCAGAACAGGTTGCCGGCCGGATCCATATAGGTCGGGCCTACGGCCTCAGCCACACGCTCCAGTTGGAAATAACCCAGATCGGTCACGCTGGCACTGTTCTCACCGTAGAAGGCCGAGGCATCCCAGAACCAGCTCTGGAATTCCCCTGTGAAGCCGGCAGTGATCTGATGCGTATTGGTCTCGTGTACCTGGTCACGACCGCCGGTCTCTTCCATGCGACGGCGCCAGTCAGTGATGACAGCTGTGTTACCGTCGGCATCACGCGGACCGAAGTTGATGTTGTAGTAGTTCAGGTCCGAATACGGTGCCGGCGTACCAAAAAACGCCAACGGTGCCAGCGGCTCCGGTGCAATCAGTCGCTGGGACTTGCGGCGTGTGTACATGGCTTCGGCATTGAACTCTACGTTGCGGATCTGTCCCCAGTCACCCATGTCGTAGCGACCGAAACCACTGAAGCCCCAACGCTCGTTGGGTGTCTGGTGGTAGTTGGCGGGCGCGTAGTTATAGGGATCATTGGCGCCATCATAAGCACGGAAAGCACCGTACTCAGGACCACGCGTTACCGCCCCCATACCGGGCACGTTGTAAAAACCCCACGGTGGTGCGGACGAGCCACCGGTGTCCTGGCCAGTCGGATCCCAGTACGGGTTGTGCCAGATTTCAACTTCCGAGAACTGACGGTCACCGGCCCAGATGGGTTTCTGCTCGGTGTAATAACCGTTGACAATAAAATTGCCACGATCGCTGGCCGTGCCAAAGCTGAACTCAGCCGTGCTCTGGTCACCGTCCCGCTCACTGGTCTGACCGTGTGTCACACTCAGATCAACGCCTTCAAAGTCCTGACGGGTGATGATGTTGACCACACCGGCCACGGCATCGGAGCCGTAAACCGACGAAGCGCCATCTTTCAGCACTTCAACACGCTCGATCATGTTCATCGGAATGTTGTTCAGGTCAACGGTGGAGTTTGCGCCGAGACCGGATGGAACCGCCCGACGACCATTGACCAGTACCAGGGTACGTGAGGAGCCCAGTCCGCGCAGCGAGAAGTTCACCGCACCGGAGCCACCGTTGTTGACCTGGGTGTTGGTTGCAGCACCGGCCGAGTACGGGATCTGTTGCAGCACGTCACCGATACTGGTGAAGCTCTGTGCCTGCAGCTCGCTGCGATCAAGCACGCTGACAGGGTTGGCACCGGCAAGATCCGGACGACGGATCCGTGAACCGGTGACCACCACCTCTTCCAGCATGTCGGCGCCAGCGCCGGCAGGCTGTGACAGTGCCTGTTGTGGGAGTATTCCAGCGGCACCAAGACCGATGATGCCGCTAATAGCTATAGAAAGGCTGGTTTTCTTCATAGAAGATGCCCTCGATTTGTAGTAGGAGTATTTTTATGTGGGTTACACACTTACACCGGGCTTTTTAACCCAACAGCGCACATAAAGCAATCATTCTTCACATTTTCTTGACAGGATGTCACAGCATTTGATGCCTTGATTTACAATCACTTGAACGCAATCGACCGATGACAGGCCAACACAGACGGATGAACTTGTTACAACTGTGACACTGGCATACGCTATTGTTCTGGCGCAAAAAAAAACATCATCTTATGGAGAAGCACTCATGACCAGACTATCCACGGAAGCGCACACAGCTCCTGTAAACCCGGCGCAGCCAGGGCGGGGCATTTGTGGCCTGCCTGATTTACGGGCACTGGCAGCCGGCATCCTGCTGCTGGCAGGGCTGCCGCTGACGCAGGCGGCACAGGCCGATGAATCGGTCGATTACAGTGATGTCGACAACTGGTTGTGCCGACCGGACAATCTGCGCGCCTGTGACGTCGACATGACCACCACGGTCATTCACCCTGATGGCACGCTGCAGCAGGAGATGTTCGCGCATAATCCCGGCGCGGCGGTTGACTGCTTCTACATTTACCCGACGGTGTCGCAGGACCCCACCGCCAACAGCGACATGATACCAGGTGAATCGGAACTCAATGTCATCCGGAGCCAGTTTGCCCGGCTTGGCAGTGAATGCCGCCTGTTCGCACCCATGTACCGACAGGTCACACTGACGGCACTGCGTGCCGGGATGAGTGGCGGCGAACCAATGGTGCCGGACCGGGAAATGCCGTACAACGACGTGGTCAATGCCTGGAACCACTACATGGAGAACCACAACCAGGGCCGCGGTGTGGTCATCATTGGTCACTCCCAGGGCGCTGGTGTGCTGACGCGCATGATTGCCAACAACATCGAGGGCACACCCCAGCAGGATCAGATCATTTCGGCCATGATCATCGGCAGCAATGTGCAGGTGCCTGAAGGGGCACTGACCGGCGGCTCCTTCCGCCGGATGCCATTGTGTCAGTCAGGTGACGAAACCGGCTGCGTGGTGGCTTACGTATCCTATCGCTCCGATGTGCCGCCACCGGCGAATGCACTTTTCGGTCGCCACACCAACTCGAATCGTATTGCCTGCACCCATCCGGGGCAGCTGGCACGTGGCACCGACGAATTGCACGCCTATCTGAGCAACCAGGCGGCAGCCGGCTTCGATTCGACCGGACCCGGCGCCTGGACCACCACAGGCGAGACTGTGGAAACACCGTTTGTGACCTTGCCCGGAATGCTGACGGGTGAGTGTGTGGAGCGTGACGGATTTTCCTATCTGGAGGTCACCGTGAATGCTGATACAGGCGACGCGCGCACCAACGAGATCAGCGGTGACGTGATGAATCCGGACGGAACCATCAATGAAGGCTGGGGGCTGCACCTGATCGATGTAAACCTGGCCATGGGCGACCTGACCCAACTGGTTGCACGCCAGGGACGGGCCTGGTTGTCGCAGCAATAGGCAAACGCGTTTGAGCAAGAAACAAACGAGAAACAAAAAAGGCACCGGTCAGAAACCGGTGCCTTTTTGTTTTGTTTTGCCTGTCTGTTTGTCCGCGCTTTCCGCGCCTGCCTGAACCCGGCGGGCATGGCCGGGATGGCATGAAATATGGTGCCGCCACCAAGAGTCGAACTCGGGACCTACTGATTACAAGTCAGTTGCTCTACCACGGCTGAGCTATGGCGGCCTTTCCTGACACGAGCACACAAGTTACTGCAGTCAGGGCGCGCATACTACCAGCGTTTGAAAAACCTGACAAGATGGCACAAACAGATTTTTACACTGCCCCGAATGCAGCTGATTGAACGCTGTGGGGATATACGTTAGCTTACGTAAACCGCAGGAGGTAGCAGTGGCAACGGACAAAGATGGCAGCAGTGACGGAAGCGACAACAGCTCGGCACTGGAACGGATAGCCAATACGATTCGCGCACAGGGCATACGCATCAGCGACCTGCTGGCGCAGGACCCGGATCGGGTGACGAACTACAGCCTGGACGCTGCCGGTATCCACCTGGATTACTCGCGCCACCTGCTGACAGACGAAGCCTGGCATCACCTGTGCGGCCTGGCCGATGACTGCCAGCTTGAGCAGGCGGTTGCTGCCATGTACGCCGGCGACATTGTCAATCCCACTGAGCGCCGCAGTGCGCTGCATGTTGCCCTGCGCGGGCACTGTCCGGACAATCGCCCGGAAATTCCCGGACAGGTAACAGAAACCCTGGCACAGATGCAACGCATCAGCGAAGCGCTTCGCAGCGGCCAGTGGATCGGGGCCGACGGGCAACGCATCAGCGACATCGTCAACATCGGCATCGGCGGCTCCGACCTTGGACCCTCGATGGTCAATACGGCCCTGCGACACTGGTCCACATCAGCCGTCAGCTGTCACTTTGTGTCCAATGTTGATCCGGTCCACCTTGAGCAGACCTTGCGAGGCCTGGATCCGGCCACAACCCTGTTCATCATCGCATCAAAATCCTTTACCACGCTGGAAACCATGGAGAATGCCCGGTCTGCCCGAGACTGGCTCGGCGCCGCTTTCAAGGATCCGCAGGCCATGCAGCAACACTTCCTGGCTGTCAGCGCCCGCCCCGACAGGGCCGTGGATTTTGGCATCCACGCCGACAATGTCCTGCCCCTGCAGGACTGGGTCGGGGGCAGATTCTCCCTGTGGTCAGCGATTGGACTGCCCGTGGCCATCAGCATTGGCATGACTGCCTTTCGCGAACTGCTGGCCGGGGCACAGGACATGGACAGGCACTTCCTGGACGCCCCGCCCGCACAGAACATGCCGGTCGTACTTGCCCTGCTGGCAGTCTGGTACAGCCGTTACTGGCATTGCCAGTCACAGGTCGTTCTGCCCTACGCACAATCTTTGGACCTGTTTCCACGCTATCTGCAGCAACTTGAAATGGAGAGTCTGGGCAAGTCAGTTGATATCGCTGGACGGGCAGTCGCGTTTACCACCGGCCAGGTGATCTGGGGCAGCGCTGGCACCAACGGCCAGCACTCATTCCATCAACTGCTGCATCAGGGCACCGTGCTGGTGCCAGCCGACTTCATTGCCATTGCCAACAGTCACACCGGCGACTGCCCTCGACAGCACCAACATCTGCTGGCCAATTGCCTGGCCCAGGGTCAGGCACTGATGAGCGGCAACAGTCGCCAGAGCGTAGAGCGCAACCTGACGGCCGATGGCATGAACAGCGATCATGCACGACTGATGGCGCCACACAGGGCCGTGCCCGGCAACAAACCGAGCAGCACACTGTTATTGCATTCGCTGACACCACGATCCCTGGGTGCACTGACAGCGCTGTATGAACACAAGGTCTACGCACAGAGTATACTGTGTCACATCAATGCCTTTGATCAGTGGGGCGTTGAAATCGGCAAACAGCTTAGCGGGCCGCTTTACAGGGCCCTGAGCGACGGCGAGCAGCCGGATAATCTGGATGCCTCCACCAGGGCCCTTGTCACACATTGCCAGAAGCTGCAGATCCATGACTGAACATTCGGACAAGACAATCATCGGCAGCGAAGAATGGTGCGCCCTGCCTGCACTGGGGATTCCTGCGATCAAGGTGCGCGTGGACTCTGGCGCCAAGACATCTTCACTGCATGCATTCAACATCCGTCAGTTCCGCCGCGGCGGCACCATCTGGGTCGGTTTTGAGGTACATCCGGTGCAGAAGAACCGCCGCACGATTGTGCGCTGTGAAGCCGAAGTGGTGGACAAGCGTATCGTCAAGAGTTCCAGTGGTATCGGCGAAAAACGCTATGTGGTGCGCACCACGCTGCAATTCAGTGATCAACAGTGGCCGGTAGAACTCACGCTGACCAACCGCGACTCCATGGGCTATCGTATGCTGCTTGGGCGTGAGGCCATGATCGGGCGCCTGCTTGTGGACCCTGCAGCGGCGTTTCTTGGTGGTCACCGCAAGGAACAGGACATACAGTCACTGTACAAGGATCACACACGCGAGGCGGCCGGGCTGCGCATTGGTTTGCTGGCAAGCAATCCCCAGCTGCCCAGCAACCAGCGACTGCTCGAAGCGGGTGAAGAGCGAGGCCACCGGGTGCATTTCTATGACATCCGGCACTGCTACATGAAGCTGGATGCCGAACACCCGGAAGTGCACTACCGCGGCGGGCGCCTGCTGAACACCCTGGATGCGGTGATTCCGCGCATCAAACCAGGGCTCACTTTTTACGGTTGCGCGCTGGTGCGTCAGTTCGAGAGCCTGGGTATTCCCTCGCTCAACAGCGCCGCCGCCATTGGACATTCGCGCGACACCCTGTACTCCCTGCAGCTGCTGCTGCAAAACGGCCTGGACATTCCGACCACCGGTTTTGCCGACAGCCCGCTTGATACCGAGGACCTTATCGACATGGTCAATGGTGCTCCGCTGCTGGTCAAGTTGCTGGAGGGGCTGCAGGGCCGTGGCATCATGCTCGCGGAAAACCGGGCCACCGGCGAAAGCCTGATCAATGCCCTGCGCTCATTGCAGACACATCTGCTGGTCCAGGAGTTTATCCGCGAAGCCGATGGTCATGACCTGAGACTGCTGGTCGTCGACAACAAGGTGGTCGCCAGCATGCAGCGCCATGCCGCTGCCGGCAAATTTCCCAGCACACGAAACGCAGCGGTCAGCGCAGTACGCATAACAACACAGGAGCGCCGCATGGCGCTGAAAGCGGCCAGGGTCATAGGCCTGAAAGTGGCCGGCGTGGACATCATCCGGTCCAACCGTGGCCCACTTCTGCTGGGTGTTGACCCGGCCCCGGGGCTGGAACAGGTGGAGGATGTCAGCGGCAAGGACATTGCAGGCAGCATGATCAGCGCAGTTGAAAAGCTGGCAGGCTGGAAGCGGCCGCTGGCCAGGCCGGTATGACCACCCTGGCCTCCCGCCTTCACTACAGGCAGGCGCAGAAAGCCGACATGCCCTGGGCCTACGCCCTGTTCCGTCGTCACCTGAAACCCTACATCGAGCAGACCTGGGGCTGGGACGAGGTTTTCCAGCAGCACAGCTTTGAGGTCAATCTGCCGGCGGCCGACTGGCAGATTGTGTCTGTTTCGGAATCTGTTTCGGCATCCGGCGCCACGCCAGCGTCCGGTTCACTGCAGGACGTAGCGGCCTACTGCGTCAAACACAGGGCCGATCATATTCATCTGGCCATGCTGGTGGTGCAGGCAGAGCGCCAGGGTCAGGGTCTGGGCCGCCGTATCATCACACACATCCAGCAACTGGCCAGCGCCAGGGGCTCAGAAATCAGACTCAGCGTTCTTAAATGTAACCCCGCTCACCACTTTTATCGCGCAACCGGGTTTCTGGTCACCGCGCAGGATCCGGACCGCTACCAGTTCAACTGGACGCCGCCATCATCAACAACAGCTCGGCAGTCTTCTCACGCATAAGCGCTTCATCGGCTCTGGACTCGACGTTGAGTCGAACCACTGGCTCGGTATTGGACATACGCACATTGAAGCGCCAGTTCTCAAAATCCATGCCCAGACCATCGGTATGATCGATAGCCAGCGCCAGATCCCCATAGTGCGCCTGGATGCGCTCAAGCAATGCCGGCGGATCCTCAATACGGCGATTGATTTCCCCGCTGGCCGGATAGGCGGCCATGCGCTCTTCCACCATTGTGGAGAAAGGCTTGCCGGTCTTGCTGATCATCTCTGCCACCAGCAACCAGGGAATCATGCCCGAATCACAATATGAAAAATCACGAAAGTAGTGATGCGCACTCATCTCACCGCCGTAAATGGCGTCCTCAGCACGCATCCGCTCCTTGATGAATGCGTGTCCGGTCTTGCATTGAACGGCCTTTCCATGCGCCTTTTCCACAATATCAATAGTATTCCATGTCAGCCTGGGGTCATGTACCACACTTGAACCGGGATGCCGCTCGAGAAATGCCTGCGCGAGCAGCCCCACCAGATAGTAACCTTCAATGAAGCGGCCAGTTTCATCAAAGAAAAAACAGCGGTCGAAATCCCCATCCCAGGCAATACCGAGATCGGCCTTGTTGCTCAACACAGCCTCGATGGTAGGCGCACGATTCTCTTCCAGCAGGGGGTTGGGCACACCATTGGGGAAGTGCCCGTCCGGCTCGTGATGTATACAGATGAACTCAAACGGCAAACGAGCAGCCAGTGCATCAAGCACCGGACCAGCGGCGCCATTGCCGGCATTGACCACCAGACGCAAGGGTTTCAGTGAATCGACATCGATGTATCCCATCAAATGATCGATGTAGTCCGGGCGGGTATTCCTGTCATGAATCTGCCCAGCTGACTCCGGCGCATCGAACTCTCCACGCTCGGCCAGGCGGCGGATATCGTGCAGCCCCGTGTCGCCACTGATCGGACGCGATCCTTCACGCACCAGCTTCATGCCGTTGTAATCCATCGGGTTGTGGCTGGCAGTCACAATAATGCCCGCATCGGCCATCAGGTGCGACGTTGCAAAGTACACCTCCTCGGTGCCGCACTGGCCAATGTCCAGAACATCAGCGCCAGCCTCGCAGATGCCGCGCTTGAGAGCGGCCGACAGCGACGGGCTGCTCAGGCGTATATCGTGACCCACTACCACCGACCCGGCCTGCAGGTATTGCACGGTTGCGCGCCCGATTCGGTACGCTACATCTTCGTTCAGATCATCCGGCACCCGCCCGCGAATGTCATAGGCCTTGAAGCAACTGATATCAATTGAGCTCATGGTTCACCCGCTGTTCTTGCCGTAAATATGCTTGTAACTGTAGTTGGTGGCCTCCATGAAGCCTTCAATGCTGCCACAATCAAAGCGCCTGCCCTTGAACCTGTATGCCAATACACCACCTTTCAGAGCCTGGGTCATCAGTGCATCCGTGATCTGCAACTCACCGTTTCTTCCTGGCGGGGTGGTGCGCAAAATGTCAAAGATATCGGGCGTGAGAATATATCGCCCGATGATGGCGAGATTGCTGGGCGCATCTGCCGGCTCCGGCTTCTCCACCATCTGGTCAACGCGGTACAGGCCCGGCGCTTCCTCCTTGCCACCAATGACACCATACTTGTAGGTCTCATCAGCTGGCACCTCTTCGATGGCAACAATGCTGCACTTGTGTTCCCGGTACAGTGCCACCATCTGCGCCAGCACACCATCGTCCCCGGTCACACAAAAATCATCAGCCAGCAGAACCGCAAAAACATTATTGCCGATCAGCGTCTCACCGGTCAGGATGGCATGACCCAGGCCTTTCATTTCAACCTGACGCGTGTAGGAAAACGTACACACATCAATGACATTTCTGATATCAACAAGCTGCTTCTCTTTTGACGTGCCGGCTATCTGGTGCTCAAGCTCGTAACTGATGTCAAAGTGATCTTCCAGTGCCCGTTTGCCGCGCCCGGTCACAATCGCCATGTCAGTGATACCTGCTGCCATTGCTTCTTCGACACCGTACTGGATCAGGGGCTTGTTGACCACGGGCAACATTTCCTTGGGCATTGACTTGGTCACCGGCAGGAACCGGGTACCATAGCCTGCGGCCGGAAACAGGCACTTTTTGATCTCGCTCATTGCAACTCCTTGATTCGTCGTTCGTTTGTTTGTGTCATAATAGCAGGCAAATTCCATGCCCTTTGCGACAATACACCCCGGATACCAGAACTCGCAGCGCTTCGGGGATCTCGCAAGCGGCTACGACAACAGCAACGGCAAAAATAGTATCGATTATTTGGACAGCACGCGATAATATCGCATTTTTCCCGGCAGTACGCCCTCAACCGACAGTTCTTCTCATGCCTGAATCCAATGGACACATCCAGAAAAGCAGCTACACCCGCGACGAATTGCTTGATTGCGGCTATGGCCGCATGTTCGGCCCCGGCAACGCGCGCCTGCCTGTGGGCAACATGCTCATGGTCGACCGTATTACCAGAATCAGTGATGCCGGCGGCAAGTATGGCAAGGGCGAAATCATTGCCGAACTGGATATCCGTCCCGATCTCTGGTTCTTTGACTGTCATTTCCCGGAAGATCCCGTCATGCCGGGTTGCCTGGGACTGGATGCCATGTGGCAGCTTGTGGGTTTTTATCTGGGTTGGCGCGGCAATCTTGGCAAGGGTCGAGCACTGGGCGCATCGGAAGTGAAATTCAGTGGCGAAATTCTTCCCGATGCCAGCCGGGTCGTATATAACATCCATCTGCAGCGCGTGATAGAAAGAAAGCTTGTCATGGGTATTGCCGATGGCACAGTTGCAGTGGATGGCAAGGTCATCTACACCACCAAGGGATTGAAGGTCGGGCTGTTCAGGCCCGGCAACACGTTCTGACACGAACAAGCACAGTCGAAGCACGAGGTATTTATGAAACGCGTTGTTGTGACCGGTATTGGCATTGTGTCATGCATAGGCAATGACAAAGCCGCAGTACTGGACGCCCTGCGCTATGGCCGCAGTGGCATTACCTACAATCCCGAGTATGAGGAGATGGGACTTCGCAGCCACATTTCCGGCCGAGTGGACATCAACTACGAGGATCACATTGACCGCAAGGTTCTGCGCTTCATGGGAGATGCAGCCGCTTATGGTTATATTGCCATGCAGCAGGCCATCGATGACGCAGCACTGAAGCCCGACCAGGTCTCGAACTTCCGGACCGGCATCATCATGGGCGCCGGCGGTTCATCCTCGGAAGATCAGGTGGAAGCGGCTGACATCCTGCGCACCAAGGGACTGCGGCGGATCGGGCCCTATCGCGTAACCCGCACCATGGGCAGCACGGTTTCGGCCTGCCTGGCTACGCCGTTCCGCATCAAGGGTGTCAACTACTCGATCTCCTCTGCCTGCGCCACCAGCGCACACTGTATCGGCAATGCTGTGGAGCTGATCCAGCTCGGCAAACAGGACGTGGTCTTTGCCGGTGGCGGAGAGGCCGAGCACTGGACACTGACCAATATGTTCGATGCCATGGGCGCCCTGTCCACCAAATACAACGACGCACCGGACAAGGCTTCCCGACCCTTTGACACCGCGCGCGATGGCTTTGTCATTGCCGGCGGTGGCGCTGTCATGGTTGTCGAGTCGCTGGATCATGCACTGGCGCGCGGCGCGCGTATCTACGCAGAAATTACCGGCTACGGCGCAACATCTGATGGCCATGACATGGTTGCGCCTTCTGGCGAAGGCGGCGCACGGGCCATGGAAATGGCTCGCGCCACAGCCACTCGTGAGGTGGACTACCTGAACACACACGGCACCAGCACGCCGACCGGCGACCTGTCCGAACTGGCCGCCATAAAACAGGTGTTTGGCGACAAGGCACCCATCATCAGCTCCACCAAATCACTCACCGGCCACTCACTGGGGGCTACCGGCGCCCAGGAAGCCATCTACAGTCTGCTGATGATGGAACACGGCTTTGTCTCGGCATCGGCCAATATTGATGAGCTGGTACCCGAAGCCGACGGCCTGCGCGTGGCCACCGAACGCATGGATGACGTCAGAATCGACTGCGTGATGTCCAACAGTTTCGGATTCGGAGGTACCAATGCCTGCCTGGTGTTTGAACGCTACGAATCGTGATTGTTACGCCTGGTTGCCTGCCTGTGTGATCCTGTTCGCAGTCATCACAGGCAGCACCACCGCCAGCGCCAACCCGTTCGGGAGTGGTACTGGCCAGGGCGGCAGCCTTGGTGGCGCCACCGAGCCACGCTTCCTGCCAGTTGACGACGCTTTTGCCTGGTTTGTGGCACTCGATGCCGAGGACCGTATCTCGATTCACTGGCAGATCGCGCCGGGCTATTACCTGTATCGGGAGCAGTTCGATTTCCAGCTGGTTGATGGTGATCATGCACTGAAAGTGAGCCTGCCAGAGGCCGTGCCCCATAATGATGTCTATTTCGGCGATGTAGAGATCTACTACGACAGGGTTCAGGCAACCCTTTATCTGCCTGAAGGGCTGGGTCGCCGGTTCACCCTGCAAATCCGCTACCAGGGCTGCGCCGAAGCCGGTCTGTGTTACCCTCCGGAGCGCCGCGAAGTTGAAATAGACCGCTAAAATCTACGATTGATAGTGAATTCCACAAAAAAATCTGAGAAAATGCTGCCAAAATAGCAGATCCTGAATTTTCTCATGGCTACAATACTGGTAATCAATGGCCCAAACCTCAATCTGCTTGGCAGTCGTGAACCGGCCGTGTATGGGTCCGATACCCTGGACGACATCAACGCGCGCCTGAATCAGCGCTGCCTGGATACAGGTCACCACCTGCTTACGCTGCAAAGCAATGCCGAATACGAACTCATTGAACGTATCCATGACGCCCGCCGCGAAGGTGTCAATTTCATTGTGTTCAACCCGGCTGCGTTCACACACACCAGTATTGCCCTGCGAGATGCATTGCTCGCTGTCGAGATTCCGTTCATCGAAGTACATCTGTCCAATGTGCACAAGCGTGAACCGTTTCGTCAGCATTCCTATTTTTCCGACATCGCGGTCGGCACCATTGTCGGACTCGGCCCCCAGGGGTACGAACTGGCGCTGGAAGCCGCCATCAATCACCTGACCCAATGATCTGAACTGAAGCAAGAGAGCCCGTATGGATATCAGAAAAGTCAAAAAACTTATCGAGCTGCTGGAGTCGTCCGATGTAGCCGAAATCGAAATCAAGGAAGGCGAGGAAGCTGTCCGCATAAGCCGCAGCAGCTCGGTATCATTGGCTGCACAGGTCCATCACGCTGCGCCGGTGGCACCAGCGCCAGCGCCTGCACCAGCCGCACCCGCGCCGGCCGCTGAACCGGAAAGCAAGAAAGTACGCGGCAACGTGGTCAAATCCCCGATGGTCGGCACGTTCTACAGAGCACCGTCACCGTCGTCACCGTCATTTGTTGAAGTCGGACAACACGTCAAGGTTGGTGATGTGATCTGCATCATCGAGGCAATGAAGATGATGAACCAGATCGAGGCTGACCACAGTGGTGTCGTCGAGGCAATTCTTGTCGAAGACGGAGAGCCAGTCGAATACGACCAGGCTCTGGTCACCATCGTTTAACCAAGGGTAGTATCTCCATGCTCGAAAAAGTTCTCATCGCCAACCGCGGCGAAATTGCCCTTCGCATCCTGCGCGCCTGCAAGGAGCTCGGCATCAAGACCGTAGCCGTGCATTCCAGCGCGGACAAGGACCTGATGCATGTGCGCCTGGCTGATGAGTCGGTGTGCATTGGCCCACCCAGCCCCACTGACAGTTATCTGAATGTGCCGGCCATCATCAGCGCCACCGAGGTAACCGATGCGGTTGCCATTCACCCCGGATACGGCTTTCTGTCAGAGAACGCCGACTTTGCCGAACAGGTTGAAAAAAGCGGTTTTGTATTCATCGGTCCAACTGCCGACACCATTCGCCTGATGGGCGACAAGGTCTCGGCCATCAATGCCATGCGCGCTGCCGGTGTGCCTACCGTACCGGGATCTGACGGCCCGCTGGACAACAATGGCGACCGCACACTGGAAATTGCGCGAAAAATCGGTTTCCCGGTCATCATCAAGGCAGCTGCAGGTGGCGGCGGACGCGGTATGCGTGTGGTGCACAATGAAGCCGCGCTGCTCAAAGCTGTCTATGTGACCCAGTCTGAAGCCAAAGCCGCCTTCGGCAACGACACTGTCTATCTGGAGAAATTCCTGGTAAACCCACGCCACGTGGAAATACAGGTTCTGGGCGACGGCAAGGGCAACGCCATCCACCTGGGTGATCGTGACTGCTCCCTGCAGCGCCGCCACCAGAAAGTACTGGAAGAGGCGCCTGCACCCGGCATCCCCGATCACATTCGGGCTGAAGTTGCCGAAACCTGCATGAACGCCTGCCGAAAGATGAAGTACCGTGGCGCCGGCACGCTGGAGTTCCTGTACGAGGACGAACGCTTCTACTTTATCGAGATGAATACCCGTGTGCAGGTGGAGCATCCGGTCACCGAAATGGTCACCGGCGTGGACATCGTCAAGGAACAGCTCAAAATCGCCAGCGGGATTCCGCTGACGCTCAAGCAATCCGATATACAGATCCGCGGTCATTCCATCGAGTGCCGGATCAACGCCGAGGATCCAAGCAATTTCATGCCCTGCCCCGGCAAGATCAATCTGTACCATGCGCCTGGTGGCAATGGCATAAGGGTCGACTCACACATTTACAGCGGCTACACCGTGCCTCCCAACTATGACTCACTGATTGCCAAGCTCATTACCTATGGTGACACGCGGGATCAGGCCCTGGCGCGCATGCAGAACGCCCTGGACGAGATTCTGATTGATGGTATTCGCACCAATGTGCCGTTGCACAAGGACATCGTCCGTGATCCGGGTTTCAGGGCCGGCGGCGTCAACATCCACTATCTGGAGAAAATGCTGGGTATCAACAGCAAGAGCGGGTCCTGAACGGATGGCGCGCCTGAACAACCCTGTGGTGCCCTGACGTGACCTGGCATCAACTCAGCATACACATCACCCGTGACCAGGCCGAACCGCTGGAACAACTTCTGTTGGCCCAGGGTTCGGTGTCGGTAACACTGCAGGATGCCGGCGACGAACCGGTTTTCCAGCTCGACCGCGACAGCATCCCCCTGTGGCAACAGATTGTGGTCACGGCGCTGTTTGACAGTGCGCAGCAGGCCAGCCAGGCACAGATGAGCGCTGTAGCCCAGATGCAGGCATACGGCCTTTCAACAGCCGACACCCGCATCGACGTGCTACCCGATACAGACTGGGAGCGGGCCTGGATGTCCGATTTCAAACCCCTGCAGTTCGGTCGGCGCTTGTGGGTCTGCCCAAGCTGGAGCGAGGTACCGGACCCATCCGCGGTCAATATCATGCTGGACCCAGGCCTGGCATTCGGCTCGGGCACACATCCCACCACCGCCCTTTGCCTGGCCTGGCTGGACGCCCAGCCGCTGAAGGGCAAGCGGCTGATCGACTACGGTTGCGGCTCGGGCATTCTTGCCATTGCAGCGGCACTGCTCGGCGCAGAACCGGTGATCGCGGTGGATAACGATCCACAGGCGCTGATCGCCTGCAACAACAACCGCGCCATGAATAACATTTCCAGTGAGTCACTGACAGCCTGGTTGCCCGGTGAGCATCCGGAGGAACCGGCTGATTTCCTGGTTGCCAACATTCTCTCCGGCCCCCTGCAATCACTGACTCCGGTGCTGACCAGGCTTGTACGCCCCGGTGGCAGGATTCTGCTGTCCGGCGTGTTGTCCGACCAGACCCGGGATATAATCAACAGCTACCAGAGCGGGTTCAGGATGTCCGAACCGGTGCTCGACAAGGAATGGGTTCGCATTGAAGGAACACGTCTGGCAAACTGATGTCCGCTCGCGACTTTCCGCTTTTTTTGGGAGCCTCTGATTAGTGGATTTCTACGTTACCCGCTGCCCCGAATGCCAGACCGCCTTCCGCATGACACCCGCACAACTGGCGGCAGCGGATGGCAAGGTGCGTTGTGGTGCTTGCCTGACGGTATTCAACGCCACCGATAACGGCCCCGAAGACACCATTCGTGCGCGCATGGCCGAACTCGATCTGACGGCCGATCAGGATGAGCCGCTGTTTGGCGCCGACAACATCGACAGACTGCACCGTGTGCGCGACACGCTGGAGCTGGAATTGCCGCCGGGCAAATCGCGCCTGCTCAAGCAGTTGTTGCAGGCAGCACTGGCGCTGATGCTGGTTGTTGCGTTGTTGCTGCAGTATTTGTGGCATAATCGTCTGATACTTGCGCAGGACCCCGACAGACGGGCGTGGGCCGAGTTGCTGTGTGCCATGCTGCCCTGTGAATTGCCGCCGCTGCACGATCTGTCGGCATTTTCAGGCGACGGCCTTGTGATTCGCAGCCACCCCGTCCAGCCCGATCAACTGCAACTGACACTGACGGTTGGAAACACGGCACCGTTTGCGCAGCCGTTCCCGTCAATCGAGGTAGTATTCCGGGACACCGATCAGAGGCAGGTTGCAGAGCGGCTGATCACACCGGCAGAGTATCTGCCGGACGAACTTCGCACTGTCACCGTCATGCCGGCCAACAGCAACATCCAGATCCAGGTGGATCTGGATGACCCGGGCGACGAGGCGGTGAACTACGATGTCACGCTCGCGCCTTCATTCTGAACCTTGGCTGCTCTGACGCACAGGCAATCAGACACAACACGAAGACAACATGAAGATAGTGCTCGGCAAGCATAAGCTTGAACAACCCCTGATGCTGGCCCCAATGGCCGGCGTCAGTGATGCACCGTTTCGTGAACTGTGTGTTGCACACGGGGCCAGCGTCGCGGTGGGCGAGATGCTCAGCTGTAATGTCGAGCAGTGGAACAGCCGCAAGAACCGCGACCGGCTGCGACGCAGCCACACAGGGGGACCGGAAATTGTCCAGATTGCCGGCTCGGACCCGGCGCTGATGGCTGAGGCGGCCCGGCGCAATGTGGCCATGGGCGCCGATGTCATCGATATCAACATGGGTTGCCCGGCAAAGAAAGTGCTGCAACGCGCCGCTGGATCCGCCTTGTTAAAGGACCCTGACCTGGTAAAACGGATTCTCGACAGCGTGGTGGCTGCTGTGAGTGTGCCCGTCACGTTAAAGATACGCACCGGCTGGAGCCCTGATCAACGCAACGGTTTGGACATAGCCCGTATTGCCGAGGATGCCGGCATTGCCATGCTGACCGTGCACGGCCGCACGCGCCAGTGCCGCTTCAGGGGGAATGCCGAGTACGACACCATTGCCAGCATCAAACAGGGCATCAGCATTCCCGTGATCGCCAATGGCGATATCACCACAGCCACCATGGCCCGCAAGGTGCTCGAACACACCAACGCTGACGGTCTGATGATCGGTCGCGGCGCCCAGGGTCGCCCGTGGATATTTTCTGCCATCCGCCATTACCTGCAGACCGGTCAACATCTCTCTGAACCCGATTCGGAAACGGCCGCGCAGATACTGCTGGATCACGTTCAGCGTCTGCACGCGTTCTATGACCCACAGAAAGCCCTGGTGTTTGCCCGCAAGCACATGAGCTGGTACCAGTCGTTCCTTCCTGGTGGACATGACTTGAAAACTCAATTCAATCGTCTAGAATCGATGGCTGAGCAGATTGATACCCTGCATCGGTATCGGGAAACACTTGGCAGTCACGGCAACCAGGATGTGGCCACTGCCGCTCAGTCAACACAAACAACAACATCAGCAGCGGATCAAGCCAGCGAGGGCATCGCAGCATGACCACAACCCAGGATTTCAACAACACCCCAATCAATGACCGTGGGACTGCTGGCCTGGATTCGGCACCATCTCCGGTAAAATCGTCCACACCAGCAGAAACCGTTGAGGATGAGTCCAGGGACAACCTGCGAGCAGCAGTGGAGCGCTGCATGGAGCGCTACCTGTCCCAACTGGGCAACGACAACAGTGTTACCGACCTTTATCAGCTGGTATTGAGTGAAGTCGAGGCGCCATTGCTGGAAGCCGTGCTCGACTACACAGGCAGCAACCAGAGCCGCGCCTCTATCATGCTGGGGCTCAATCGTGGTACCCTACGCAAGAAAATGAAGCAGCACGGGTTACTGTGATCCGTTGATGCACCGGCAGTGAAAACCTGCCGCACCTACCCAATCAACTCGATAAAACCATTCCGATATGTCACCAGAAACTACTGCTGTCATCCGTCGCGCTTTGATCAGCGTTTCGGACAAAACCGGCATTGCCGACTTCGCTCGCGCCCTGCATCTGGCAGGCGTGGAAATACTGTCCACCGGCGGCACTTTCAGGCTACTGAAAAACGAAGACATTCCCGCCGTGGAAATTGCCGACCACACCGGTTTTCCGGAAATGATGGACGGGCGCGTGAAAACACTGCATCCGAAAGTGCACGGCGGCATACTGGCCCGGCGCGACGTGGATGAAGCGGTCATGCGGGAACACAATATCCCGCCTATCGACCTGGTGGTGGTGAATCTCTACCCGTTCGAGGCCACTGTGGCGAATCCGGACTGCACCCTGCCCGAGGCCATTGAAAACATCGATATCGGTGGCCCGACAATGCTGCGATCTGCCGCCAAGAACAACCGCTGGGTGGCCGTGGTGGTCGACCCGCAGGACTATCAACGGGTTCTGGATGAAATGCAGCGCAGCAACGGCGCTCTGAGCCAGGAAACACGTTTTGATCTGGCAGTGAAAACCTTCGAACATACGGCCGGCTACGATGCCGCCATTGCCAATCACCTGGGCACCATACTGGAGCAGCAGCGCGACAGCAACCGCCGGTTTGCCCGCACCTTCAACAGCCAGATGGTGAAGAAGCAGGATCTGCGCTACGGTGAGAACCCGCATCAACAGGCTGCCTTCTATGTTGAAAAGCAACCGGCAGAAGCCAGCATCAGCACTGCCGTCCAGCACCAGGGCAAGGAATTGTCCTACAACAATATCGCAGACACCGATGCCGCCCTGGAGTGTGTGAAGTGCTTTGATGCGCCGGCCTGTGTCATCGTCAAGCACGCCAATCCCTGCGGTGTTGCCGTTGCTGACAATCTGCTGGCCGCCTATGACCTGGCATTCCGGACTGATCCGACATCCGCCTTTGGTGGCATCATTGCCTTCAACCATGAGCTGGACGCAGCCACGGCAAAGGAAATTGTGTCGCGCCAGTTCAGTGAAGTCATCATTGCCCCGGGCATTGCGGCCGACGCACTGGAAGCATTGGCCAGCAAACAGAATGTGCGAGTGCTCAGCTGCGGCCAGTGGCCACAACAAGCCCTGCCGGCACTGGACTACAAGCGGGTCAACGGTGGCCTGCTGGTGCAGGACAGGGACATTCACCAGATCAGCAGGGATGATCTGAAAATTGTCAGCAAACGCACACCGACAGAGGCAGAGATACGTGACCTGCTGTTCAGCTGGCGGGTAGCGCAGTACGTCAAATCCAACGCGATTGTCTACGGTCGTGACAATCGCACCATCGGTGTGGGTGCCGGTCAGATGAGCCGCGTCTACAGCGCCAGGATTGCCGGCATCAAGGCCGCTGACGAGAATCTGGAAGTTCGCGGTTCCGTGATGGCCTCTGATGCCTTTTTCCCGTTCCGCGACGGCATTGACGCGGCGGCCGCCGCCGGCATCACTGCCGTGATTCAACCCGGTGGCTCCATGCGCGACCAGGAAGTGATTGATGCTGCAGACGAAGCCGGCATGGCCATGGTATTTACCGGTGTACGTCATTTCCGCCACTGATTTGACACGATGGGAGATAGGGAATGAATGTTCTTGTTTTGGGCAGCGGCGGCCGCGAGCATGCACTGGCCTGGAAACTGGCGGCCTCACCACAGGTTGATCAGGTATTCGTGGCACCGGGAAATGCCGGTACCGCCAGCGAGCCGGGCGTGAGCAACGTCGACATTGATACCATGGACTTTGCGGCGCTGATCAGCTTCGCACGCGAACACGACGTGGCGCTGACTGTTGTTGGCCCTGAGGCACCGCTGGTTGCCGGTGTTGTTGATCATTTCCGGAACGAGGGCCTGCGCTGCTTCGGGCCGTCGCAGGCTGCAGCACAACTGGAAGGCTCCAAGGCCTTCACCAAGGACTTTCTGAGCCGACACGGCATTCCCACCGCGGCCTACCGGAACTTTACCGACATCGATGAGGCCCTTGCCTATGTGCAGCAACAGGGTACACCCATTGTGATCAAGGCCGATGGCCTGGCTGCAGGCAAAGGTGTGATCATTGCACAGAATCAACAGGAAGCCGAAGCCACCATTCGCGACATGCTTTCGGGCAACCGCTTCGGTGACGCCGGCAGCCGGGTGGTTATCGAACAGTTCCTGAGTGGCGAGGAAGCCAGCTTCATTGTGATGGCAGATGGGGAGAACGTGCTGCCCCTGGCCACTTCGCAGGATCACAAGGCACGCGATAATGGCGACCGCGGCCCGAACACCGGTGGCATGGGCGCCTACTCTCCCGCGCCCGTTGTCACTGACAGCGTGCACCAGCGCATCATGAACGAGGTCATTCTGCCGACGGTCCGGGGCATGGCCGCCGATGGCCATCCCTATACCGGGTTTCTTTACGCCGGGCTGATGATTTCACCCGACGGTTCAATCAATGTCATCGAATACAACTGTCGATTCGGTGACCCGGAAGCGCAGCCGGTCATGATGCGGCTGCAGTCTGATCTGCTGGAGCTGTGTAATGCGGCTCTGGACCGGAAACTGGACACCACCAGCGCAGACTGGGATCCACGCGCCGCCGTTGGTGTGGTGTTGGCCAGTGGCGGTTATCCCGACGCGTATGACAAAGGCGCCGAGATCCATGGTCTGGACCAGGCAGTGGCCGCACACGGAAAGGTTTTCCACGCCGGTACCCAGCTGAAAGACGGCAAGGTGGTCACCAGTGGCGGAAGGGTGCTGTGCGCCACATCGCTGGGTGATACGGTCACCGAGGCACAACAACGCGCCTATGCGCTGGTCGAAAAAATCCAATGGGACAAGGTATACTATCGAACCGACATCGCATACCGCGCCATCAACCGCGAGCAGTGAATATGGACCGAAAGCGGGAGAACCACAGTGTCGCTGACCGCCTGATCCTGCAACTGGATCAGGCGCTGCGTACACTTGTGCCAGGCAGTGTCACAGCCCAGCGTCCGACACCGGCTCAAGATGCAGCTGATGCCTCGCTGGAGGAGCAGGAACGCAAACACGCCGCGGGGTTGATGCGAATCAATCATACGGGCGAGGTCTGCGCCCAGGCGCTTTATCAGGGCCAGGCACTGACAGCAAAACTGCCCGATGTGCGTGATGCCATGGATCACGCAGCCGCTGAGGAAACAGATCACCTGGCCTGGTGTGAGCAACGCCTTCGGGAACTGGACAGTCGCCCCAGCCTGCTGAATCCGGCCTGGTACGCCCTGTCCTTCGGGCTGGGCGCCGCGGCCGGGCTGGCTGGCGACCGCTGGAGCCTGGGCTTTGTTGCTGAAACCGAATCCCAGGTCTGCGATCACCTGCGTGAGCATCTGGACGAGTTACCGGCATCGGATCACAAGAGCCGCGCAGTGGTGTCACAGATGATTGTTGATGAACAGGCGCACGGCGATGCCGCGCGTGAGGCTGGTGGTGCAGCGCTTCCGCTGCCGGTACAACAGGGCATGCAGCTGATGTCACGGGTAATGAAAACCCTGACCTACCGCGTGTAGCCCGGCGCAGCCACCAGGCTCCGCTACGTGATGCCGGCGTACCTCAGCCCTCGCCAGCTTCGATTATCTCAAAATCGTGACTTACCTCGACGCCGCCCTGCTGCAGCATGATGGTGGCCGAGCAGTACTTTCCCGCAGACAGCGCAACCGCCCGTTCCACATTTTTCCTGCTCAGACCCCTGCCGGTAACCCTGAAGTGAATATGCAGTTTCTCGAACACTGCCGGCACTGCATCGGCGCGCGTGGCCGTCACCACCGCTTCGCAGTCAGTGACCGCCTGGCGTGATTTTCTCAGAATGCTCACCACATCGAATGATGAGCAACCACCAACACCTATCAGTAGCATCTCCATGGGCCGGATACCAATATTGCGCCCACCGCTGCTTTCGGGTCCATCCATGACAACGGTATGTCCACTTCCGGACTCCCCCAGAAACATGGCATTATCTATCCAACGGACTGTGGCTTTCATCTATACTCCAATCAAATGTGGTATGGTTATGGCAGCCTCGAGAGGCTCCGCAGCCTGTTATTATAACAATTTGCCCCACGGCCTTGTCTGCCTGCGGGCTTGCTTGTAAGCCATCACGGAGAAACGTACCATGGCGCTCATGGCCATAACCCCCCATATAGAGGACCTGGACGTCTTCCTGAGTCAGTGTCATCGTCGACAGTACCCAAAGCAACGCACAATCATCTATGAAGGCGATCAGTGCACCACACTCTACTACATCATCGAAGGTTCCGTGTCAGTGATTCTGGAAGATGATGAAGGCAAGGAGGTAGTTGTTGCCTATCTGAACCCTGGCGATTTTTTCGGCGAGATGGGACTGTTTGACAAATCCACGTCACGCAGCGCCTGGTGCCGGGCGCGCACCGCCTGCGAGATTGCGGAAATCAGCTACGACAAGTTCAACCAGTATGTGCGTCAACATCCCGAACTGGTTTTCACCATCGGCCGTCAGATGGCCAATCGGCTGAGGAACACTACGCGCAAGGTTGGTGATCTGTCGTTCTACGATGTCACCGGCCGTATCGCCCGCACCCTGATCGATCTCAGCAAGCAACCCGATGCCATGACCCATCCGGACGGCATGCAGATCAAGATCACCCGCCAGGAGTTGGGCCGACTGGTTAATTGCTCCCGGGAGATGGCCGGGCGCGTGCTCAAAACACTGGAAGAACAGGAACTGATTTCGGTGCATGGCAAAACGATTGTGGTCTTCGGCACACGCTGAAAGCATCAGTCTCCGACTGCCATCATCAATACGCCTTTTTCCTGCTCGTGACCCTGAATGAGTCGGGACTTGTCCGATTCAATGGCCTGCAATCGCTGCTGCTTCTCGCTCTCGGACAGATGGGACGCACGCAGCATGGATTCGGCCTTGCGGTAGCAGCTGAATGCCTTGATGGTATTGCCCGCTTCCAGCGCCCGCGTGGCCATCAGCAGAAACGAGTTGACACCCACCGCCAACGCCACGGCCCGAAGATCCTCCCTGGCCTGCTGGAACTCCGAGGCACTCAGTCGCCGGGCACGGTGGAAACGCTGCAACAGGGTTTGCGCCCTGCTCAGGTGGTTGCGTACAACCAACAGCTCCCGTTCACTGGCCACCGCCGCCTGTTCCCGGCGCGAGGTGTCAGCTTTTTTCTTTGCATTGGCTTCGGCCGCTGTCACAGTCCGGTCCAGATCCTCCCGCCGCGGATCCAGCTCGCGAATGCGGTGCAGATCATCCAGCAGGCTCTGATAGCCTGGCCCCAGAACACTGGGACCAGCACCCATGGACGACAACACATCCAGGGTATCGGTGACCCCCTCTGTGCGTCGTTCCAGCAGGGTCAGCTGGCGCAGACTGCGCACATTCTGCTGCTGACGGCGCACGGCGAAACCGGCCAGCATCAGTGATGCCAACATCAGCAGAAACAGAAAAATGCTCAACAACAGGTAATTCACCGTTATGCTACGCCCGGATAGAGGTATATCGGGTTATCGGCGAATTTGATTCAGTGTTGAGTACAGAACGGGCTTTTTGCTGTCAAGCAAACAGCTCAGCATACTTCTGCGCGGGTTCAGAGGCCCGCATCAGGCTTTCGCCAACGAGGAACCCGTAGATGCCGGCCGCCATCATGGCCAACACATCCTCACGGCTGTGTATGCCGCTCTCGGTGACAATGGCAACCTGCTCGGGGATGCGCCTGGCCAACCGACGCGTGGTTTCCAGGTCTGTGGCAAAGGTACGCAGATTGCGATTGTTGATACCCACCAGGTCGACGCCGGCATTCAGTGCCACGTCCAGCTCGGCTTCATCGTGAACCTCGACCAGCACATCCAGTTGCAGACGGGCGGAATAGGCCAGCAGCTCCTGCAACTGCAGAGGGCTGAGCGCAGCCACTATCAACAGCAGGCAATCCGCTCCCATGGCGCCGGCTTCGGCTACCTGGTACGGATCAACAATGAAGTCCTTGCGGATGACGGGCAGTGAACATGCAGCGCGCGCCTGTTGCAGGTAGCGGCTGTGACCCTGGAAGAAGTCCTCGTCAGTGAGCACAGACAGGCAAGCGGCACCTGCACTGGCATACTGCCCGGCAATCCAGGCCGGATCAAAGTCCTCGCGAATCATCCCCTTGCTGGGTGATGCACGCTTGATCTCGGCAATCACCGCCGGCTCCTGTCGATCGATGCGCTGGCGCAATGCCGCCAGAAAGCCACGCTGGTCATCCCGATCCCTGGCTTCCTGCTCCAGCGACTCCAGGCTGCGTTGTACCGACCGTTCACGGATTTCCTGATGCTTTCTCTCGATGATGCGGTCAAGAATGGTACCCTGATTAGTGCCTTGCGTCACAGCCTGTGCCCCGATAGTCAGATTCAGTTCATGGCGCTGGTCAATGCCGCCAGCGCTTGCAGTTTTTCAAGTGCCGCACCACTTTTCATGGTGTCCTGAGCCTTTCGCACGCCTGCCGCCAGATCCGGCGCCAGGCCGGCAACATAAATGGCCGCTCCGGCGTTCATTGCCACAATATCGGCCGCGACAACATTATGGTACTGGATCGCGTCCTGCAGCAGAGCCAGGCTTTGCTGCGGCGAAGTCACTTGCAGCACACTCACATCCTCACGCTGCTCGATGCCCAGATCGGCGGGTGACAGGGAATAGTGCCGGATCTCACCATCACGCAGTTCGCCCACACGCGTTGGCGCGAACAGGCTGATTTCGTCAAGCCCGTCCTCGGCTGCCACCACCATGACATGTTCGCTGCCCAGCGCCTTGAGAACCGCCAGCATCGGGTCTATCCATATCGAGTCAAACACGCCCAACACCTGGTTCGGTGCCCCTGCCGGATTGGTCAACGGCCCAAGCAGATTGAACACCGTTCTGACACCTATCTCACGCCGCGGACCAATAACGTGTTTCATGGCACTGTGATGCCCGGGCGCAAACATGAAACCCACACCCAGCCGGTCAACGCACTGCGCCACCTGCTCCGGCGTAATGGCCAGCCTGACACCGGCTGCCTCCAGCACATCGGCGCTGCCACTCTTGCTGGTTGCACCCCGGTTGCCGTGCTTGGCCACCCGCGCCCCGGCAGCAGCCGCCACCATGGCCGATGCCGTGGAAATATTGAACGTGTCCGCGCCGGTACCTCCGGTGCCACAGGTGTCCACCAGATGCCCGGTGTCGGTCAATGTCACGCTGGCTGCCAGCGCGCGCATGGTACGTGCGGCGCCAAGCAACTCAGGCACAGTCACTCCCTTGAGCTGCAGGGCTACAAGAAAGGCACCAATCTGCGCGTCAGTGCACTGACCAGTCATCAGCTCATGCATCATGTCGGTCATCGTGTCGGCGTCCAGATCGTTACGATTGACCAGATGACGAATTGCAGCTTTTATATCCATGCATTCACCCATTATCCAGAAAGGTCCAGAAAGTTCTTCAACAAGCGGTGGCCGTGTTCACTCAGAATGGATTCCGGATGAAACTGCACACCTTCAACGGCCAGGCTGCGATGTCGCACGCCCATGATTTCCTCGCGGCTGCCGTCCTCGTTCTCAGTCCAGGCAGTCACCTCCAGCACATCCGGCAGTGTATGGGCGTCAATGACAAGGGAGTGGTAACGGGTGGCTGTAAATGGCGTGGGCAACTGCGAAAAAACGCCCGCCCCGGTATGATGAATATCGGAAAGTTTGCCGTGCATGACCTGCCCGGCACGAACAATATCACCACCAAAAACCTGCCCTATGGCCTGATGCCCCAGACAGATCCCCAGCAGTGGCAGCTTGCCGGCAAAATGACGGATCACGTCCATGGACACGCCTGCCTCGTTCGGCGTGCAGGGCCCGGGTGAGATGACAATCTTATCCGGCATCAGTGCCTCGATCTGCGCGACCGTGATGGCATCGTTTCGATGCACCTGCACACTGGCCCCCAGCTCGCCCAGATACTGGACGATGTTCCAGGTAAAGGAATCGTAGTTGTCGATCATCAGCAATTTAGTCATAACAACCTCTTGTTTTTTCTATATTTTTTATGCCGATGCTTCGATCTATATACACAGATATATACACATGCGCACCGGATTTCGGCAGCACAAGCGTCGGAGAATGCCCTTGTGGGGTGGCAGCAAGCATGGCGGCCGGCATCACGGTGCGTCTCTGCAAGACGCCTCGATGGGACTCCTTGCGAGACTGCCGGCCTGAATGCCGGTGAGCGACGTGCGCAACCGAGCACCACGAGGACGTGGTGCGCGAGGCACTACCTATGACGGGGGGATTTAATGGCATCGGGCAATCTCCTGAGTTTTGGAGCCGCCGTGCCGGAGAGCCATCTGCTGAACCTTGCTGCCGGTACGGCGGCAAGGTGCGGGTCGAGGCCGCAACGACGTGCCGCTTCCTACTGGAAGCGCCACCACTGAGCAACGTTGATCGAAGCGGTACGGGTCATGGCAGACCGAGGTTCA
>JBJHCW010000002.1:0-456680 GCA_050486205.1 Gammaproteobacteria bacterium
TGCGAACCGCTGTGGCACGACACCCTGGCCGTCGCTGTGGCAAAGCGATCCCACTTGCTGGCCTACCGGGAAGTACCCTGCCAGGAAGCGCTCAAACAGCCGCTGATCTACGCGCGATCAACGGCCGAAGAGTCGTGGCGCACGCTCGCGCAGAGCGCATTCGAGAACGAATTGCGGGACCGCGAAGCAGCCGTCAGTACGTTCGAGGTCGCCATGACGCTGGTCGCAGCGGGGTACGGAATCGCCGTGGCCCCATCCACGAGACTTGCCGGGTATCGATGCCAGGGCATCGCCCTGCGGCCGCTGGCGAGCGCACCGATGATCGTGACCGCCTACCTGATTAGACCCGACGTTGCCCTGACGGAGCCTCAAGAGGGCTTTCTTCGACGCGCCCGCTCAATGTCCTGAGCAGCCTCTCAGCCCGGCACGCGCCTCACTCCCGCTCGATGACCCGCAGCAAGGCCCTGCGCCGTTTCGACAGCGGCCCGAAGGTTGCCATGACCTCGTTCATCGAATCGCCACGAGCCATCGCATCGAGGATGTCCGCCCAATCCTGCATGATGATCTTCCGCGATGCGATGTACTTGGTGTGATCGTAGGGTGCGCGCGACGAATCTTTCTTCCGCTTCGAGTGGGCCAGTTGCAGATCAACCCGGTTCTCGGGGTAGCTCAACAAGCCGAGCAGCGTGGTCGCTGTTGAGCGGAAGCCGTGCGAAGAAAACTGTCCACCGTAGCCCATGCGCTCCAACACCTTGTTGAGTGTCGTAGCCGACATCACCGTTCCCGGCTTCCTGAAGCCGGGAAACAGCACCTTCCCTCCGCCTGTCAGCGTGTGCAGTTCTTTCAACAGCACGATGGCCTGCTTCGAGAGCGGAACGATGTGAGGGTCGCGCATCTTCATACGCCCCGCAGGAACCGTCCACATCGCACTGTCCAGATCGAACTCGGACCAGTGCGCCTTGCGCAGTTCGGCCGTGCGGACATAAGTGAGGGCCATCAATCGCAGTGCAATGACAGTGACCCGGTAACCTGCATCATCCACACGGCTCAAGAACTTCGGGATCTCTTGCCACGGTAGCGGTGGATGGTGTCGAACTCGGGGGCGCTTGACCGACCGTTTCAGCAGCGCCGTCGGATCACTGTCGCAAAGCTCTTCACCCGCCGCGTATGCGAAGATTTGGCTGCACAATTGCCTGATCAGGATCGCAACGGTGGGAGCGCCGCGCTCCGCAACATCCTTAATGACGGGGCGCAGGTGAGCAGTCCGGATTGAGCTGACCGGCAGCTTGCCCACTTTGGGAAAAACATCGTTCTCCAAAGTGCGCTTGACTTGATCGGCGTAACCCTCGCTCCACTGCACGTTGCTCGCCATCCATCTGCGAGCCACTGGCTCAAAGGTGTTCTCGTTCTTTTCAAGCTGAGTGGAGATGTTGACTCTCTTCTCCACCACGGGGTGTACGCCCTTCTTGACGAGTTCCCGCGCGCGATCCCGCTCGGTCCGCGCCGCCTCCAGTGAGACCTGGGGGTACTTGCCGATCGCGTAGATGGCAGGCTTTCCGCCAAGCCGATAGCGGTAGCGCCACAACTTGCTTCCGCTAGGCGTGACGTACAGAAATAGACTGCCCCCGTCCTTGAGCCAGTACGGTTCTTTTTGGGAAGGAATGGTCTCGACCTTCCTGGCCGAGAGCAGGTTCATGGCCATGTGTGTATATCACCTCTCTTGAGGCCCCATATACACAGAAATATACACACTTGCAGCAGATTGGTCTAGCCTTCACCAGACCATCAAGGAAGTCACATCAATACAAATCAACAACTTACACTTTATCCATGGAACACGGTGGAGCTTGATGGATGCTAATCGTAGTTGTCGATCATCAGTATCATGCCGCAGGAACTCTCTGTCTGGTGAACCCCGCATTTTCCCCCAAAACGCGCGGAACTTAAAGCGCCGCTTCCGGTTGGCGGGTCTGGCTAGTACAATGCCGGCTTGCCCCATGCACCCCAACGGAGTCTCATGCCTACTGGCGCAGAAAAGCCGCAGACCTCAGCCCCGGCAGCATTGCCGCGAGGCATGATCCTGCTGCTGGCGGCTGCCTCGGCGCTGGGCCCGGTGGCCATGCAGATTCTGCTGCCGGCCATTCCGATCCTGCGCGAAAGTTTTGCCGTCCCCACCGCCACCGCACAACTCACGCTGAGCCTGTCGATGCTGGCCATTGCGCTGGCCACACTGGTCTACGGCCCTCTGTCCGATCGTTATGGCCGCAAACCGGTCGTTCTGTGCGGCGTCGTGCTGACCATCATCGGCTCCATACTGTGCATTCTGGCACCGACCATCGAGCTGCTGATTGCTGCCCGTATTGTACAGGCCGCCGGTGGCGCGGTAGGCCTGGTCGTGGCGCGCGCCATCGTGCGTGATGTCTACCCGGCAGACCAGGCCGGCAGCATCATCGCCACCCTGGTGATGTTCATGGTGGTGATGCCCATGTTGTCCCCGGCGGTTGGCGGCGAACTGATGGTACGTTTCAACTGGCATGCCGTGTTCTGGCTGGTCGGTATCATGAGCATGATCCTGTTTGTTGCGCTGGCTGCGCGATTGCCGGAAACCCTGAAAAAGCCGGTGTATTTCACCGGCGTCGGCGACATGCTGCGCACATTTGCACGCCTGCTGCAATCACGGGTGTTCCGCGGATATGCCCTGAGCCTGGCATTCATCTCTGTGATGTTTTTCAGCTTCATCTCGGCAGCGCCGGAGATCATGGTCAGCGTGCTGGGCCGACCACCCACAGAGTACGGTTATTATTTCATCATGATTCCGGCCAGCTTCATTCTTGGCAACAATGTGGCCCGGAAGATCAGCCGACGTATCGGGGTGATCCGGATGATGAACGTGGGCACTCAGCTGGCGGTAGTCGGTGTGACACTGGCCTTGCTGCTGCAATTTGTTGGACTGCACCACCCGCTGGCGCTGTTCCTGCCGATTGCGCTCACCACGTTTGGCAATGGGCTGTCCATGCCCAATGCCCAGGCAGGTGCCATCAATGAATTTCCCGAGCTCGCTGGCAGTGCCTCGGGATTGACCGGGTTTCTGCAGATGGGTTTTGCCGCCATTGGTGCCCAGCTTGTCGCCCTGATCTACAACGGCACCGTCTATCCACTGCTGATACTGATGCTGGTGTCGGCCATACTGTCCATGTTGTGCTACCGACGCTACGTATTGCCACGCAGTCAGTGACGGTTCACGGCGCGCTGCAACTGGCTCCGAAGCGATAACAGCTGAAGCAGCGGTGATGACGCAACATCACACGCGTAGACAGGCTTTCTCTCAGGGTTGCACCCAGATCGTAGTCAGGATCATCATCCACCAGGGTACAGGCATAAACACGTACCTGATCGTTCTGCTTGACCAGCATGCGTGTATAGGAACACATGAAGTGCGACCGGCTCTCGACGGTAGGATACTTTTCCATGCAGGTTTCAGTCACTTCCGGACTGCCGTCATCTGTGCCAGGTGTACCAAAATCAGGAAATGCTGTGAAAGCAAATTTTTTGTCAATTCCGTGCTCTGAAAATACACCCGCAAAAGCCGCCTCCACTGCCTGCTCATCCTCGTTCAGTGACATCTGGCGTGCAATGGACACATCGAACCCATGATCTACCAGCCAGCGGATTCCTGCCAGCGACTGCTCGAAACTGCCCTCACCGCGTCCCGCGTCATGGCGGGCAGCATCCGGGTAGTCCAGGCTGACACGAAAGCGGATCGGATACGGGTTTTCCCGCAGGGGCAGCAGCTGGTGTGCACGTCCGAGCAGGGCATCAGTGCCATTGGTCAACACAAAGCAGGGCCTGTAGCGGCTTGCGTGATCCAGAATATTGACAAAGTCACGGATGACAAACGGCTCACCACCGGTGAAGGAAAACTGCTCGACTCCCAGCTCCACTGCCTCGCGAATAAAGGGTTCCAGGTCTGCCAGTTTCATGCCTTCAAGACGCCTGTCTCCGGGGCTGGAACCTTCAAGGCAGAACGGGCAGGCAAGATTGCAGGCGGTACCGGTATGAATCCAGAGTTCACGCAGCTGCTGCGTATCAATGAATCCACGCGGGTTGCCATCACGCGTGAACTGCCAGCTGTCGGCATTGCGTGGCGACACCAGGTGATGTAAGGGAATGCGCGCAGCGGGATTGCGTTCGGACAACTGTGTTCTCCCCAATAACCCTTCAGTGGAAAAGTGGTACAGGCATAAAGTGGTACAGGCATAAAGACACTTGCAAGCCTACATTACTTTCGTCACTGAACGGAACCACCGGGCAATCAACACTTGCCCTGTTTCTCCCGATACATGGCCTGATCCGCCTGGTGAACGAGCGACTCCAGACGGTCGCCGTCCTGCGGAAACATGCTGACACCAAAACTGCCTGTAATGGCCACAGCCTGACCGTCATCCATCACGCAGGGCTCAACCAGACACTGGCGCAGTTTTTCCGATACCATTCTGGCACTGGCACGGTCGACCACGTTCTGCAGAATGACCAGGAACTCATCACCTGCAAGTCGTCCAACGTGATCGCCCTGGCGAATTCCGGACTGCAGGCGCGCCGCCACCTTGTCCAGCAACTGATCGCCTGCCTGATGACCATACGTATCGTTGACTGCCTTGAAGTCATCCAGGTCAAGAAACAGCACAGCCAGCTGGTAGCGCTGCCGCCGGGCAATGGCCATGGACTGTTTGAGCAGTTCCAGGATCAGTGTGCGGTTGGGCAGGCCAGTCAGACTGTCATAATGTGCCGCCTGCTCCAGTTGACGTTCCAGCAGTCGTTGTTCGGTGATGTCCCGGGCCATGGCAATGAGATAACCACGAAGGCGGCTGTGGTCAACAAAGGGCGCCGTCACCCACTCACACAGCACGGTGCTGCCATCTTTGCGCCGGTTGTTGAGTTCAGTGTAGGCAATGCGCCTGCCCGCGCGCAGCTCATCCATCAATCCAAGTAGCGTGCCGTGGTCACGGGAGCTGCAAACGAGGTCAAAAACCGTACGCCCGATCATCTCATCTGCCTGCCACAGGAAGGTGCGCTCGGCCTGGCGGTTCCATTCGCAGACACGGTTACGTTCATCCACCACCAGCATGGCAAGCGGCGCCAGATCCACAATGGTCTGCAACTGCTCACGGCCGGCCTGCGCCTGTTGCAGGCGTTGATATCCGAGCAACACCAGGGCGGTCAACACCAGAACCGTCAGCACCAACAACACAACGAACAAGCCCTCACCAGTCACCGTCCAGGCGGTGGGCGAGGTTACATCTGTCATTGAATCCATTATCAGTTCCGGTGAATGAGGCTGCTGCACCTGTGCCCGAGACTATCGGCAAACCCGGTATCATCTTTAATTCAGGCACTGGTGATTCACGTTATGATCCCGAACATGCCAGCGTGCGTAACCCGGACAGACACCAAACAGGAGCAACTCTCATCAAACCCGTCATTGTCTGGTTCCGCCAGGATCTGAGGCTTCATGATAATCCGGCACTGTATACGGGCGCCGAGCGCGGCCCTGTCCTGCCTGTCTATATTCTGGATGATTGCAACAGCGGCCCATGGTGTATGGGTGGGGCCAGTCGCTGGTGGCTGCAGCAGTCGCTGATTGCGCTGAACCGCTCACTGCGTGGCAAGCTGCTGGTGCTGCGCGGCGACCCATCGGTATTGATTCCAACACTGGTGCAGGACTGTGGCGCGTGCGCCGTGCACTGGAACCGCTGTTATGAGCCCTGGCGCGTGATTCGCGACCGAGGCCTGAAGCAGGAACTGGGCAAACTGGGCATCGAGGCCAGAAGCTTCAATGCCTCGCTGCTGTGGGAGCCCTGGCAGATCAGCAAGGCCGATGGCACACCGTACAAGGTCTTCACTCCGTTTTACCGCAAGGGTTGCCTGCAGGCGGCCTCACCAGCCCAGCCTGTGGCAGCGCCAAAGCAGCTGCGGCTGTTCACGATGCCCGATACCGATTTCGACCAGGACATTGGCAGGCTGGAACTGATGCCGGATATTGACTGGTACAGATCACTGGAGGCGCACTGGCACATTGGCGAAACAGCCGCGCGCGAGCGTCTGCGGGATTTTCTCGATCAGGGCCTAACAGGGTATCAAAAGGGTCGCGACTTTCCGGCTGACAACAAAGTATCGCGCCTGTCACCACATCTGCATTTTGGCGAACTATCGCCCAGGGAAGTCTGGCATCAGGCCCAGGCCGCAGGGACTGCCGCCGGTGACGAAAAAGACCTGGACCATTTCCTGTCAGAGCTGGGGTGGCGTGAATTCTCGCACTACCTGCTTTATCACAACCCGGATCTGCCGGAAAAAAACTACCAGCAGAAATTCGACAGCTTTCCATGGCAGAACAAACCCGAACATCTTCGCGCCTGGCAGCAGGGGCGAACCGGTTACCCACTGGTGGATGCCGGCATGCGCGAGCTCTGGCAAACCGGCTACATGCACAACCGTGTACGCATGGTGGTTGCCTCGTTTCTGATCAAGAACCTGATGCAGGACTGGCGCCACGGACAGTCGTGGTTCTGGGACACACTGGTGGATGCCGATCTGGCCAACAACAGCGCAAGCTGGCAGTGGGTAGCGGGTTGTGGCGCCGACGCTGCGCCGTATTTCCGCATATTCAATCCCGTCACCCAGAGCCAGAAGTTTGATCCCCAGGGTGAATACATCCGACGCTTTGTGCCGGAGCTGGCCGGACTGCCAGACAGGCATCTGCATGATCCGGGCTCTGCACCAGCCGAGGTGCTTGCCAGGGCTGGCGTGCGTCTGGATAAGGACTACCCTCGCCCTGTTGCGGATCTGAAGAGCACGCGCGAGGCAGCGCTTCAGGCCTTCAAGGCACTGGCATGAGGGCTGGCATGAGGGCCAGGGTCAAGACCGGGGTTGAGAGGAGCGTCACTCACAACTCAAGACCTTGCTGCGCCATCGCCACCGCACGAAATATGGCTCGCGCCTTGTTCATGGTTTCCTTCCACTCCAGTTCCGGCACCGAATCGGCCACCACGCCGGCACCGGCCTGCACGTAAAGGGTATCGTCACGAATCACCGCTGTGCGAATGGCAATGGCCATGTCCATATTGCCGCTCCAGCCCAGATAACCCATGGCACCGCCGTAAATACCCCGCTTTACCGGTTCCAGTTCATCAATGATTTCCATGGCACGCACTTTGGGCGCCCCGCTGAGTGTGCCCACAGGCAAGGTTGCCTTCAGTACATCCAGCGCTGTGCGATCGGGGTGTATACGACTCTCCACAATCGAGGCAATGTGCATGACGTGGGAGTACCGCTCGACGAACATTTTTCGCGGCACCGTGACACTGCCGGTTTCCGAGACGCGACCTGAATCATTGCGACTGAGGTCAATCAGCATCAGATGCTCGGCGATCTCCTTCTGGTCAGCCAGCAGCTCCTGCTCCAGCGCCAGGTCTTCCTCCTCAGTGCGGCCACGCCGGCGGGTGCCTGCCAGGGGCCGGACGGTAATCTTGCCATCCTCCACGCGCGCCAGGATCTCCGGCGAAGCACTGACCACGTAATGATCGCCAAGATTGAAGAACACCATATACGGCGAGGGGTTCAGATAACGCAGAGCCCGGTAGACGTTGAGCGGATCACCCGAGAAGGGCACTGACATACGTTGGGCCAACACGACCTGCATTACGTCACCGGCCAGAATGTATTCCTTGATACGCTCCACCGCCTGCTGGAAGGGTTGCTGATCAAAACTGGACTGGAAATCGGTTTCTTCACTGACCGTCGAGACCGGTGTCTGCGGTAAACTCAATGGCGCGCGCAGCGACTGCTCCAGCGCATCCAGTCTCGCCGTTGCCTGCTGCCAGGCATCGGGCAGGGCCGGATCGATGTTGCAGACCAGCGAAATGGTGCCACGCAGATTGTCAAACACCACCACTTCCTCGGACACCATCAACAGTATTTCAGGCGTGCCAATCTGGTCCGGCGCCGGGGCCGGACCGAGCGTGGTCTCCACGTAGCGCACAGAATCATAGGAAAAATAGCCGACCAGACCACCACAAAATCGTGGCATGTCATCCGCCGTGGCCACATTGTACTTGCTGCGGAATTGCTCGATGAAAACAAACGGGTCACTTGTTTCAGTTTTGTCGACCACCTGGTCATCGGTTTCAACTGTAACGCTGTTTCCCTGGACCCGCAGCACTGTGCGGCAGGGCAATCCGATAATGGAATAACGCCCCCATTTCTCCCCGCCCTGCACCGATTCAAAAAAATAACTGTACTTTCCACTGGACTGGCCACTGGACTGGCCACTGGACTGGCCACTGGATTTTCCGCTGGCCAGCTTCAGATAGGTGCTCAGGGGCGTTTCAAAATCGGCCAGCACTTCCCGCACTACCGGTACCCGGTTGATGCCGTCAGCGGCCGACAGCTCGGCAAATCGTTTCTCGGTCATTGTGGCCATGGTTCAGGCCACCCGTGACTGTTCGAGTTGGCCACGCATGGCCTTGATGGTGCTGGCGTAGTCGCTGCTGTTGAAAATGGCCGAGCCGGCCACAAACATGTCGGCGCCGGCGCCGGCAATCTCACCGATATTGTCCACTGTGACTCCGCCATCCACTTCCAGACGGATGTCGTAACCACTGTTGTCTATCAGTCGGCGCAGCTCTCGCAATTTCTGCAAGGCCGAGGGAATGAACTTCTGCCCCCCGAATCCCGGGTTGACCGACATCACCAGTATCATGTCCAGCCTGTCCATGACGTATGTCAGGCAGTCCAGTGGCGTGGCCGGGTTCAGCACCAGACCGGCCTTGCAGCCCTGATCACGGATAAGCTGCAGCGACCGGTCCACATGGTTGCTGGCTTCCGGGTGGAAAGTGATGAAGCTGGCACCGGCTTTGGCGAAGTCGCCAATGAGCCGGTCCACCGGTGAGACCATCAGATGCACATCAATGGGCGCCGTGACCCCATACTCCCGCAGCGCCTTGCAGACCATGGGTCCGATGGTGAGGTTGGGCACATAATGATTGTCCATGACATCAAAGTGCACCACATCGGCGCCGGCGTTCAGGACATCCTCCACTTCTTCGCCCAGGCGGGCAAAATCGGCGGACAAAATGGACGGTGCAATCAGAAAGTCTTTCATATCAGCCTCTGTCATCTGAAGGTCTGTACCCGGATGGGCGCCATTCTACCGGGATTTTTCCGGCTTTTCTTCCGCTTTCCGCAGCGCATGATCCAGCGCCTGCAGGCGCTGCGGCGTGCCAATATCGTGCCATGATCCCGCGTGCAACTCACCGGTGACGCGCCCGGCTTCAATGGCCTCACGCAGCAGTGGCGCCAGCGCCAGCGGCTGAACGGGCAGCTTGGCGAACAGTGAAGGGTGCAGCAGACTGATACCACTGAAGGTATGCCGTGTGGAGGGCGCACCACTGAGGCAGACCCGACCGGAGTCGTCCAGACAGAAATCGCCTTGCGGGTGATGCGCGGCGTTGGGCACCAGCACCAGGTGAGCCAGCGAGGCGTCGTGCCGGCCTGCACGCAGCGCAGAGAATCGATAATCAGTCCAGATGTCCGCGTTCACCACCATGAATGCCTGGTCACCCAGCATCGGCAAAGCCTGCACAATGCCACCGGCAGTCTCCAGTAGCTGTGACTCTTCCGAATAACGAATACTGAGCCCGAAGCGCGCCCCGTCACCGAGACGTGAGCGGATCTGATCACCCAGGTGGTGGATATTGATGATCACATCCCGGAAACCGTCACTGGCCAGGCGCGCCAGGTGCCACTCGATGAGGGCATGGCCACCAACCTCCAGCAGTGGTTTGGGTCGCTGCGCAGTCAATGGCATCATGCGCTTGCCGTGACCAGCAGCCAGCAACATCACCTTCATTGGCTGAATCCCGGCAATCGCTGCCTGGCTGCAGGCAGAACGGTTTGACGGAACCACCGATCGAAGTCCGCCAGCTCGGCATGGGCAGGCGCCACCTGCAACACATAACGGATGGCCGTTGGAATATCGGCCAGGTACCCGGACTTGCCATCACGCAGATTCAGGCGGGCAAAAATGCCAATCACCTTGAGGTGACGCTGCAAACCCATCAGGTCAAAATCGCGCATAAATTCAGGTGTATGCCTGTTGTGCACCCCGGCCTCGCGCAGTTGTTCCCCTGTTGCCGCAGCCCATCGGTGCACGTCCGCTGCCGGCCAGACGATGTAACAGTCGCGCAGCAGCGACACCAGATCGTAGGTGTAGGGGCCCCGCACCGCATCCTGGAAGTCGATGATGCCTGGCGCCAGACGCTCATTGCCCTGCCTCACCATGAGATTGCGCGAATGGTAGTCACGGTGAACAAATACCTGCGGCTGTGACAGCGCCGCTGAGGCAAGAAAGTCACGAACCCCGGCCAACAGGGCGCGCTCACTGTCCGACAGTTTCAACTGCAGATACTGCTCACAAAACCAGTTGTCGAACAGCGCCATTTCGGCCTGCAGAAGTTCGTTGCTGTAAGGCGGAAGATCATCGGCCGGCAACTGCTGCATGCCTGCCAGCGCGTCAAAAGCCTGCTGGTACAACTGCTCCACCCGTCCAGGCTCACCGGTACCACGGGCCTTGCGCAATCGCTCCAGGTAAAGTGTGTCACCCAGGTCCTCAATCAACATCATACCCAGATCAAAATCCACAGCCAGTACCTCGGGACTGGGCAGACCGCCGTCCTGCAGCCGGCGCGCCACATGCACAAAGGGACGGCAATCCTCCTGTGGTGGTGGTGCGTCCACCAGCAGGAAGCGTTGTTCAGGCAGGTGAATACGGAAGTAACGGCGGAAGCTGGCATCACCTGACAGAGGAGTCACTACAGCATCGGCGGCACAGGCATGGCCTTTTCCCACCAGCACCGAACGCGCCCAATCAGTCAGCTGTGCCCGGCGCCGATCTGCACCACTACCACCGTCATTTTCCTGCCCTGCCATTGACGTCCTCCGCCGTGTGTCTGCCCTGCGATCAACCGGTAAGCCAATCTGCCCGGGCCACTGGTTGCAATATGACCGCAATCCATTATCATGCCGGAACGGCCCTGCAGCCGCCCTCACCCGCTGCCCTTATTCTATTGGATTACCTGCAACAATGCAGTTCCCCGGACCCCGGAAATGCCACACACTGTTCTTGCTGCCACTATTTGTGTTCAGCGCGGGTACAAGCGGCGACAACAACGATCACCCACTGATGACCGACTGGGTGCCTCGCAGCGGCCTGAGCGAGGCGCAGCAGCAACAACTGCATCCTGCTTGCTGTGGTATGTTCCTGCCGCCCCAGCGCGAGGATGAGTGGGCGACTACCAATCCGGAGCTGGCACCCATGCTCATTGAATCTCCCAGCGGTATGCGTCAGCCGCAGCGGGACATGCTGCTGATTCCCGGCCCCGTGGAGATACTGCAGGGTTCGCGCTCCATAACGGCCAACGAGCGCAGTGAGCTGGACCAGAGCGAGGAGACATTGAACCTGCGTGGCGATGTGGTGTTTCGGGAACCCGGCGTGATGATGGCAGGCGAATCCGCCGTCATCGACCAGCGCAACAACCACAGCCGTCTGGAAAACGCCGGTTATGTGTTGTATCCCACCCAGATGCACGGTTATGCCGATTCCCTGGACTACTATGGAGAAACGGGTTTCATCACCATCAACAATGGCGAGTTCAGCCGCTGCGAACCGGGCGCACCTTTCTGGGTGCTGCAGGCGACCCGGCTTGAGCTTGATCCGGCTCGCGGCATGGGACGGGCCAGCGAACTGACGCTGCGGGTGCGCGACGTACCGGTATTCCACTACCCATGGACCCTGCAGTTCCCGATCACAGACGATCGCATGAGCGGCATCCTGGCCCCATCGCTTAGCAACAGCCGGCGCGGCGGACTTGATATTGCCGTGCCCTACTATTTCAATCTGGCCCCGCACTACGATGCCACTGTCACACCCCGCCTGATCGAGAAACGCGGCGCCATGGCAAGTGGCGAGTTCCGCTACCTGGCGAGCTGGTCAATGAACACCGTCAATGCCGGTATCCTGCCGGCAGATCGTACCTTTGATCCGATGCTGGCCGAAATCCCCGGATCGGACTCCCCGCCCACACGCAACCGCTGGTTCCTGGGCTACGAGCACGAAGGTATTATCGGAGAGCACTGGTCAACCCTGGTGGACTTCGGTGCGGTCAGTGACGTGGACTATTTCCGGGATCTTGGCACACGCGGACTGAGCGTGGACAATCGAACACATCTGGACCGCCTGGCACAGATTGCCTTCCGTCGCCAGGACTGGCGAGCCGAGGCGCTGATCCATCGCATCGACGTGATTGACCCGTTTCTGGCCAACGACGCCATCAACCGCCCCTACGATCGACTGCCAGAACTGCGCCTGGGCACCCGACAGCTTGCCGACAACGGCCTGCAGTACGGCATCTCCGGCGCATGGACACGCTTTGACCGGAGCATCAGTCCAGGCATGCTGTCACAGGAGCAAATCGAAAACGGTGCCCTGGTGACCGGACAAAGGCTGAGCCTGGAGCCGGAAATCAGCCTGCCATGGCGCACACCCGGCATGTTTGTGGTGCCCTCGGCCAGATACCGCCATACCGCGTGGCAACTGAATCGCCAGGCGGGAGGCACGGACGCAACTCCGTCAATTGGCGTACCGGTATTCAGTGTGGACAGTGGCCTGATTCTTGACCGTGAACTGACACTTGGGAACAACACGTTCAACCAGACGCTGGAGCCACGCCTGTATTACCTGTACAGCGCTTATCAGGCGCAGGCAGACCTGCCGCTGTTCGACACTTCCCAGCGCCGCCTGAGCTTTGATCAGTTGTTCAGGGACAATCGCTTCAGCGGCGGCGACCGCTTTGGTGATGCCAACCAGATAACCGCCGCGGTGACCACACGCCTGCTGGACGACGATGGCCTTGAACGCGCAGCCCTGAGCCTGGGCCAGATCTACCATTTCCGGGATCGGCGTGTGACCCCGGACAGCCCACTTCAGACCTGGCTGCAACTGCAACCGGTGGACGCACCTCGCTCACCGATCGTGGCCGAAGCGCACTACAGCTTCAACAATCCGGAAAACGGCCTTGTGCCTGGCAACGGGCTTCCACACTGGCAATTGCGCTCCAACCTGCACTGGAACGAGCGTCGCGGCAAACTTGAAGAAGGCGCAGTGAGCGTGGCCTGGCAGATGGATGACCAGCGTCTGTTCAATGCCGGTTTCCGTTACCGCGAGCTGGGCGATGTCTTCCCGCAATCGCCCGGGGGGCTCAGCCGCAGAATCCGGCAGACGGACGTCTCCGGCATCGTGCCACTGAACGATAACTGGCGATTGTTCGGTCGTTGGAACTACGATCACAGTAACAGCCGCAACCTTGAAACCTTCGCCGGTGTCGAATACAGTAATTGCTGCACAACCATGCGCGTGCTGCTCAGGGACTGGGTCAACGATTACGAATTTCTCAATCAACAGGCGAGGCAGAATCGCGGCGTCTATTTCCAGCTGTCGTTACATGGCCTGGGCAACATTACCGGGGCTGGCATCAGCAACCTGCTGAGCGATGGCATACCCGGCTTCAAGGAGCATCTGTTCAATGAATAGTACTGCACGTATCACCCCACATAGTACCGCACAGAGTACAGCCACACGTTACACCGCCCGTTTCTCACTGTACGCCCTGCTGTCAGCGGGCCTGCTGCTGGCGGCACTTGTCCTGCCGGCTGCGGCACAGGCCGAGCGCCAGGTGCTGGACCGGGTCATCGCCATTGTGGATGAGGGCGTGATCCTGCAGAGCGAACTGGACGAGCGTCTGGCCGAAATCCGCAGCCGGGCCCAGCAGCAGGGACGCGCCCTGCCGCCGGCCAATGAGCTGCGTGAACAGCTGATGGAAGCCCTGATTGTCGAGAACCTGCAGCTGCAAATGGCGGAGCGGGTTGGCATTCGCTTTGACGACGACACACTGAACAGCATCCTCGGCGAACTGGCGCGCTCCAGCAACATGAGCTTTGATGAATATGTCAGTGCGCTGGAGGAAGCCGGCGCGTACATCACCACACGTGAACAGATCCGAAGGGAACTGGCCATCAACGAAGTGCAGCGCGGCATGGTGAACCGACGCATCAACATCACTGACCAGGAAATCGAGAATTACCTGAATTCTGAAATGGGCCGCGTCACCATGGCACCGGACTATCTGGTGGACCAGATCCTGGTACCGGTATCAGATAACGACTCGCCAGCACAGCTGCAGGCCAAAGAGGCCTTTGCCCGCGAACTGGCCAGCCGGGTTCGTGACGGCGATGATTTTGCGCAACTGCGACTGCAACTGCAACAACCCGGCGCCGGCGCCTTCCCCACCAGCGGCGGGGAGCTGGGCTGGCGCAAGGCAAGCGACCTGCCAAGCCTTTTTGCCGATGTGGTGCCCTCCATGCGTCGCGGCGAGGTCAATGACCCTATCCGCAGTGCCAACGGGTTCCATGTCATTTACCTGCGCGATGTGCGCGGCGACTCCAACCGGCTGGTCAACCAGGTGCATGCACGCCACATCATGGTTACCCCCAGCGAAATCCGTACCGAAGACCAGGCCCGTCGCCTGATCGAAGACATCCACGAGCGCATCCGCAACGGCGAAAGTTTCACCGCGCTGGGGCGCCAGTACTCCGACGACAATATGAGTGTGGTCGCCGGTGGTGACATGGGCTGGGTGTCCGAAGGCAGTCTGCCTGGCGATTTCGAAACCGTCATTGCCTCGCTGGACATCGGTGAACTGAGCGAGCCGTTCCGCACCGCAGGTGGCTGGCACGTAGCCGAGGTACTGGATCGACGTGAACGTGACCTGAGCCGGCAATACCGTCGACAACTGGCAGAGAACGCCCTGCGTGAGCGCAAATTCGATCTTGAGCTGGAGAACTGGCTGATCGAGCTTCGCGATGAGGCCTACGTCAGGATTCTTCAATAACACCGGAAACCAGGGAACCTCTGAATAACGCTATGGCCACTCTGCGGGAGTCGGGCCCTGTCCTTTATGCCCCTTCGGGGTACAGAGAGGCTTTCAGCCAACCCAGCTCTCTTCGTTGCAGTTTCTTGACAGGCCGACGCATGCCGGCGAAACTGCGCCTCCATAGCCGGATTGGCTGAAAGCCAGAGTGACCATAGAGTTGCTCAGAGGTTCCCCATGATCCAACGCATTCTGATTACCCCCGGCGAACCAGCGGGGGTTGGCCCCGAGCTGTGCGTACAACTCGCCCACGCCATTGATACCATGACTTCAGCCGGCGACTTTGAGCTGACCGTGGTTGCAGACCCGACGTTGATGCAGCAAAGGGCCCATCAGATCGGTCTGCCACTGACCTTGCGTCAGTGCCGGACCGACGCCGCGCCGCGCGCGACCGCCCGCGGCGAACTCTCCATTGTTCCCGAATCCCTGCAACGGCCAGCAATTGCGGGCACACCGGACACCGCCAACGCTCCCTACATTCTGCGCACCCTGGATGCTGCGGTGCAGCTGTGCCAACGTGGCGCGGCCGCAGCCATGGTCACCGGTCCGGTGCAGAAATCCATCATCAATGAGGCCAACATCCCGTTCACCGGTCACACCGAATATCTGGCACAGCGCTGCAACACGGCGCGCACGGTCATGATGCTGGCAACAGAAGGGCTTCGTGTTGCCCTGGTGACCACACACCTGCCACTGAAAGACGTCGCAGCAGCAATCACCCGCGAGCGACTGGAGGAGACCATCAACATTCTGCATCACGCGCTTCAGCAACGCTTTGGCATGAAGGCTCCACGCATCACAGTCTGCGGCCTGAACCCTCATGCCGGCGAAAACGGCCACCTGGGTCGCGAGGAACTGGATATCATCAGCCCCCTGCTCGAACAAAAACGTAAGCAGGGCATGGATCTGCGCGGCCCGCTGCCGGCAGACACCCTGTTCACCGACCGGATTCTGCGCGACACCGACGCGGTACTGGCCATGTATCATGACCAGGGGCTGCCGGTGCTCAAATACAAGGGATTCGGCCAGGCCGTGAACATCACGCTGGGCCTGCCGATCATCCGCACTTCGGTGGATCACGGCACGGCACTGGACCTGGCCGGCACGGGTCAGGCCAATGTGGGCAGCCTGCACTATGCTGTTTTGACAGCCCAACAGATGGCAGCCATGGCAACTGCATCGTGAACACGCTGAAACACAGGGCTCGCAAACGCTTTGGCCAGAATTTCCTGCATGACCGCCATGTCATTCAGCGTATTGTGGACGCATTGGCGCCAAGGCCTGAGGACCGGCTGGTGGAGATTGGTCCCGGCCAGGGCGCCATCACTGCGCCCCTGCTGGAAAGCGGTGCCACGCTGGACGCCATAGAGCTGGACCGCGATCTTGCGGCCTGGCTGACCCGGCAGTTTGCTGACAACCCCCGCTTCACCCTGCATCAGGGTGATGTGCTCAAGTTCGACTTCAGTACGCTGACCAAAAACCCCCAGGCACTGCGCGTGGTCGGCAACCTGCCCTACAATATTTCCACGCCCTGTCTGTTCCATTTACTGAAATTCAAGCCACTGGTCCGCGACATGCTGTTCATGTTGCAACGCGAAGTCGTCCAGCGCATGGCGGCACGCCCCGGTGATGCTGACTACGGCAGGCTCAGCGTCATGTTGCAGTATCATTGTGACGTGCAATCCCTGTTCGAGGTGCCGCCGGGCGCCTTCAAACCACCACCAAAAGTCACCTCTGCCATTGTCCGACTCACGCCCTGGCCAAGCTTGCCGGTCCAGGCACTGAATGAAGACACATTTGCACACGTGGTGCGTGATGCCTTTTCGCAGCGGCGCAAGACCTTGAAAAACAGCCTTGGCAACCTCATTAAACAGACTGGACTGACACAATTGCCTGTGGATGCATCACTTCGACCGGATCTGCTCGACATTGGCGACTACGTGGCCATCAGCGACGCACTGGACGCTGCCGCGCAAGAACAGTCACAATGATGCAATGACGACGAAACAGTCGCTGTAATGTAGTCGCTTTCATGCAGTCAAAAGTACAGCAGTCACTTCGACACTGGTGACACAGGAGGAACCGGATATGCTGCAATCTGAAGATGACTTTCGCGGTATTGATATTTCGGTAAGCACAAAGTACCTGCAGGAGCAATCAGACCCTGACAGTGATCGCTACGCGTTTGCCTACACCATCGGCATCGAGAACCGGGGTGAGCAGGCTGTGAAATTGCTGTCGCGACACTGGATCATCACCGATGACAAACAACGTGTGGAAGAGGTCCGGGGAACCGGCGTGGTTGGCTTGCAGCCTTTGATCAATCCCGGCCAGAAATTTGTCTACACCAGCGGCGCTGTATTGTCGACCGAGTTCGGCACCATGCAGGGCAGTTATGAAATGTCCACCGAAGACGGTGAAAAATTTGCCGCCGCCATACCGGCATTCCTGCTGTCCCGACCGCTCAGCGTGCACTGAGCGGTTGGCATGTCCACCTACGTCATCGGCGACATCCAGGGCTGCTACAAACCACTTCGCAAACTGCTCGATTCTGTGAACTTCAAGCCCGGCAGGGATGAGTTGTGGTGCGTGGGAGACCTGATCAACCGCGGCCCCAGGTCACTTGATACCTTGCGCTTTCTCAGCGACATGGACGAGTCGGTCACCGTGGTGCTGGGTAATCATGACCTGCACTTTCTTGCGCTCTATCACGATTGCGCCGGCATCAATGGTCGCCATACCCTGGACAAACTGCTGGCCGCTCCCGACTGCGGCGACCTGGCCGAATGGCTGCGCTTCAAGCCCCTGGTGTACGACAAGGTGCTGAACCACGAGCAGGGTGAGCAGCACTATCTCATGGTGCACGCCGGCGTACCTCCCCAGTGGAGTCGCAAGAAAACCCTGAAGCTTGCTGCCGAAGTGGAAAGTGCACTTCAGGGTAAACACTTCCGCAAGTTTCTCTCGAACATGTATGGCAACAAACCTGACTGCTGGGACGATAACCTGACCGGATACAAACGCCTGCGACTGATCACAAACTACCTGACCCGGATGCGCTTCTGCACCCCTGAGGGCAAACTGGAACTCAGCGCCAAGGCCGGCCTGGAAACCGCGCCCGAAGGTTATTACCCCTGGTATCTGTTCGAGCGCCTGACACCAAAAACCTTCATTCTGTTCGGACACTGGGCGGCCCTGGAAGGTCAGACCAACCGGCCCGGTGTCTACGCGCTGGACACCGGTTGTGTCTGGGGTCGGGAGCTGACGATGATGCGGCTGGAGGACCATCAGCTGTTCAGCGTTTGACCACGCCGATGGTACACTGAGTTATCACGACACAATCAGGTGCTCATGGAAACCTATCTTGTAGGCGGCGCAGTCCGCGACGAACTGCTGGGCCTGCCGGTCAATGACCGGGACTGGGTTGTGGTTGGCGCAAGCGTGGAACAGATGCTGGAAAATGGCTATCGCCTGGTGGGGCAGGATTTCCCGGTTTTCCTGCACCCCGAAAGCGGCGAGGAGTATGCGCTGGCCCGTACCGAGCGAAAGTCCGGCCGCGGTTACAAGGGTTTTGTTGTCAACGCCGACCCATCGGTGACGCTGGAGGAGGACCTTCAGCGCCGCGACCTGACCATCAACGCCATGGCCCGCGACAGTGCTGGCCAACTCATCGACCCTTTCGGCGGCAGCCGCGACATTGACTCGCGCACACTGCGCCACGTATCACCTGCGTTTGTGGAAGACCCCCTGCGTGTGCTGCGCGTGGCGCGATTTGCTGCCCGCTTTGCCGAGCGCGGATTCACCATTGCAGATGAAACACGTGAGCTGATGCAGACCATCGTGAGCAGCGGAGAGTTGGCTCACCTGGCAGGCGAGCGTATCTGGTATGAAATGCACACGGCACTTTCTGACAATGATCCGGTGGTTTTTGTCACCACACTGCGTGACTGTGGCGCGCTGGCCGCTGTGCTGCCGGAAGTCGACAGACTGTTCGGCGTGCCTCAACCACCACAGTGGCACCCCGAGGTGGATACCGGCATTCACACCCTGATGTGTCTTGCTCAGGCTTCAGGCATGAGTGAGCGCGCCGATGTCCGCTTTGCCACCCTGCTGCACGATATTGGCAAGGGCCTGACACCACCGCAGAACTGGCCCAGTCACCATGGCCACGAAAAACTTGGCGCCGATGCCATCGAAAAACTCTGCGACAGGCTGCGCACGCCAAACGGGTTCCGGGATCTGGCGCGACTGGGCTCGCTTTACCACACACAATGTCACAGGATACGGGAGCTGCGCCCGTCCACTGTGCTGAAACTGCTGTCGGCACTGGATGCCTTCCGGCGCCCGGAGCGCGTTGAACATTTCCTGACCGTCTGCGAAGCCGATTCACGCGGGCGAACCGGCTTTGAGCAGACACCCTATCCCCAGGCCGACATCCTGCGCACCGCCATGGCAGCCGCTCAGGCGATTCAGGCTAAACATGTCATTGCCGGGATGCCTGAAAGCCATCGAAGCAACGGCGAAAAAATTCGTCGCCAGATGGAACAGCATCGCCTGGTGGCAATCCGCGAGGCACTTGAATCGCCAGCGAACACCCAGGGAGCCACCGAACCTCGTGACTGACACAGCAACAAGCCCCGTCATCCTGATCACAGGTAGCGCCCGGCGCCTGGGCGCCGCTACCGTGCGTCTGCTGCACCAGCGCGGCTGTCGCCTGATTGTTCACTACCGACGCTCGGCAAAGCATGCACTGGTACTGCAGGGTGAGCTCAACGGCATCCGGCCTGACTCAATCCGGTTGCTGCAGGCCGATCTGGGGGATCACAAGGCCGTCATCCGATTGGCCCACGAGGCGATTGACTGCTACGGACAGCTTGATGGATTGGTCAATAATGCCAGTGCGTTCTACCCGACGCCGCTGCAGAGCGCCACAGAGTCGGACTGGAATGCGCTGATGGACAGCAACTGCAAAGGCGCCTTTTTCCTGAGTCAACAACTGGCCCCTGCGCTGACGTCAACACACGGCAGCATAGTCAATATCACTGACATGAATGCCGATCGCGGCATGCGCGAACACTGCATCTACACCATGGCCAAATCCGCACTCAAGAGCATGACCCGCTCCCTGGCGCGCGATCTGGCCCCTGATGTACGGGTCAACGCTGTGGCGCCCGGGGCCATCCTCTGGCCCGAAGCCATGAGCGATCCGCAGCAACATGCCAGTGAACACCAGGCCATCATCAGCGGCATACCCGCTGCCCGCCTGGGTGATCCGCTGGATATCGCCCACGCCGTTGCCTACCTTCTGCTCGATGCCAGCTACATGACCGGGCAGACAGTGCGCGTGGATGGTGGTCGTGCCCTGTGTTGATGGTTGTGCGGATGACAACGATCAATGTCCGAATAATTCGATGAATGTCTTTGCCCGCCACCGGGTTGTTGGTTAAGATGCCCGGGAAGCTCTGAAACCAATAATAGCGACAAAAGAGACCGATACTATGTTAAGCAACCGCCAGCACGGGGAGGTTCAACCCGGCATCAAGTGGGGGCCGTTTGTTCTTCGTATCCCCTTCATTCACACCAAATTCGTTCTGCCAGAACTGCTTCAGGGTATCTGTGTGGCAGGCGCCACCGGTCTGGCACTGGTGCCGGTCATGGTCGCCTCCTTTGGCCTGAGCTTCGATGAAGCCGTCACCATGGCGATGATCCACACCATGCTGATCTCTGCAGCCTGGATCTGCTTTGGCGACCCACTGGCACCGGGCTGGCTGACACCGGCACTGCCCTTCATCTTTGCCTTTGTGCTCGGCGGTGGCAACACACCCGAACAGCAATTCCAGCTGATGACGGCGCTGTCTCTGAACTTTGCGGCGCTACTGATCATACTCGGGGTCACCGGCATGGGGGCCAAGCTGGTGCAGGTGGTGCCCAATGTGCTCAAGGGCGGCATCATTCTGGGCGCTGCCATCGCTGCCTTCCTTCGAATTTTTGATCTCAGTGAGGGCTCCACCGAAGCACTGGCCGTCGCGCCTATTGCTGCGACTGCGGCGCTGGCACTTTGTGTGTTCTTTGCCTTCTCCAAACCCTTCCAGCGTATGGCGGCAGACGCCCCGATGCTGGCCAAGATTGCCGGTCTGGGCCTGCTGCCCGCCTTTGTCGTAGCCGGCATAGTGGGCTGGCTGACCGGTGAGTTGCAATGGAACATCCGCTGGGGTTTGCTGGATGTGCCCACACACGCCGCTTCCCTGTGGGAGAAAGCCTCGCCGGTATATATCGGCTGGCCCAGTGTGGAGATGTTCATTGCCTCGGCGCCACTGGCCTTCATCACTTATATCCTGTTCTTCGGTGACCTGGTCACCGGTGACGCCATGATCAAGAATGCCGACTCCATGCGCCCGGACGAAAAGCTGGACGTGAACAGCAACCGCGCCCACATGTCCACCGGTATCCGGAACGCAGTCATGGGTGTGATCGCGCCATTCTTCGGCACCCAGGGCGTACTCTGGACAGGTATCCAGGTGATCGTGCTGAAACGCTGGGTTACCGGGCGTGAAAAGATGGACTCCATCTTCGACGGCATTGCGGGTTACTACGTCTACGGCCTGCCAGTGCTGTTCATTGTCCTGCCAATTGTCACGCTGCTGCAGCCACTGTTGCCAATTGCGCTGGCGGTCACCCTGTTGTTGACCGGTTTTGCCTGTGCCACGCTGGCGTTGACCCAGGTCACCGATACCACCGAGCGCGGCGCGATGACACTGACCGCCATGGCCTTTGCCCTGTTTGATCCGTGGCTGGGTCTGGCCGCCGGCATTGTCACCATCATGATCGTGGTCGGCCCGGGCGCCTTCAAGCCGAAAAAAGAGCCGATTCCGGCAGCCGACCCTGCCGTTGTGGGTGCCACAGCCGAGGAGACAAGGAACACCTGAGTTCGCGGATGAGCCAGACAGAAACGCCGGTGGGACGCAGGTCTCACCGGCGTTTTTGTTGCCAGAGCTTCAATCCGGATCTGTTTTCAGCTTTCAGGCTGTGATATGACGCGGTCGCGCCAGATGAAGTGCACCGGCCACAGGCGCTGCTGGTTGCGCCCGTACTCCCGCCATAACTGATCGTAGGTCTTGCCGCTGGCCGGATCGCAGGCGTTCCCATGCACCTCGGCGAGTGGCCAGAGCACAAAAGCGTTGCGGGTGATTTCCGGTCGCGGCAGACGAATACCGTCGATGGTGCCAACAGCATCACCCCAGGTCAGCACATCCACGTCAAGCGTTCGTGCACTGAACCGCTTCTGCCCCCGATCGCGGCCGTGACGGTCCTCCAGCGCCTTGAGCCAGAATGACAGCGCTGCCAGGCTTTGCTGTGTTGTTGCCTTGACCACCATATTGAGAAAATTCTCGCCGTCAAAACCCACTGCCTCACTCTCGAACACCCGCGACAGGGTCAATGGGCCCAGATGCGCGTCCAGTGCATCCAACGCGGCCGTAATGTGCCGCTGCGCCTGCACATTGCTGCCAATACTGAGGGTTATCTCGGTCAGGCCGGCTATCTCGGTCAAGCCTGCTTCGCTCATGCCGTGCCCGGGCGATCGCCACGCTCGATGACAACGCCGACATCACGCGAACCTGTGACGGCTCCGGGTTTGCCCAGACGCAAACGCAGCCAGGGCACATCGAACTCTTCAATGACAATGCTTGCCAGGTTCTCAGCCAGCGTTTCAATCAGCTGGAATTCACTGTTTTCGACATAGGCAATGAGACGTTTGGCCACCGCCTTGTAGTCCAGCGCCTTGTTGATATCCTCGCTCGCAGCAGCCGGGCGGATATCCGTGGCCATGTCCAGATCCAGGCTGACCTTCTGGCGAATTTCCCGCTCCCAGTCATAGATGCCAATCACCGTGTCAATTTCCAGATCCCGAATATAGACAATATCCATCAGCTTGAGCTTACCTGTGGTTGCTTGTTGAGTTCACCGCCATCAATCGGCGGCAGGGATTCCAGCGACCAGCGCGGCCGCGTCACAATCTGCAGATCATCGTGCTGGCCAGCCAGCAGTCGCTGACAGCCGGCATAGGCAATCATCGCACCGTTGTCGGTGCAGAAACGGGGCTGGGCATAGAACAGTCGTGCGCCTTCCTTCTCCACCATATCACCCAGCACCTGACGCAACCGCGTATTGGCGCTTACACCACCGGCAATGACCAGCGATTTCAGACCGGTGTGCTGCAGCGCCCGTCGGCACTTGATGGTCAGGGTCTGCACCACCGCGACCTCAAAGGCCAGCGCAATATCGGCGCAGGTCTGCTCATCGGGCCGCTGGTTGTCACCGGACTGCTCCTGCAGGGTGTTGCGGACAAAGGTTTTCAGGCCGCTGAAGCTGAAGTCCAGCCCGGGCCTGTTGGTCATCGGTCGGGGAAAGACAAAACGGCCGGCTTCACCATGCTCGGCCAGCGCCGCCACGCGTGGGCCGCCGGGGTAGGACAGACCGAGCATCTTGGCCACTTTGTCAAAGGCTTCACCTGCGGCGTCGTCCAGTGATTCACCCAGCAGCCTGTATCGACCGATACCGTGCACCGCAACAAGCTGGGTATGGCCACCGGAGACAAGAAGCGCCACAAAGGGAAAGGCCGGCGGATCCGGCTCAAGCATCGGGGCAAGCAGGTGCCCTTCCATATGATGCACACCTATGGCCGGTATGTCCCAGGCCATGGCCAGGGACCGGCCCAGGGATGCCCCGACCAGCAGCGCGCCCATCAGACCGGGCCCGGCAGTATAGGCAATGCCATCCACGCCGGGATTGCGACCTCCAGCAAGCGGCCCCATGCCTGCCTCTTCCAGCAGCGCCCTGATCATGGGCAAGGCCCTGCGGATATGATCTCGTGAGGCGAGCTCGGGTATCACACCCCCGTACACAGCATGCATGTCCACCTGGCTGTGCAGGGCATCGGCCAGCAGGCCGCGTTCGCTGTCGTAGATGGCAACACCCGTTTCGTCGCACGAGGTTTCTATACCCAGTATGCGCATGATCACCCTCAAAAAAGTCGTGCAATGATACGGCAGTGCCAGACTGTATTGCCAGTAATAGCAATTAATTTTGCATTTCAGCAAATTGCGAATTAAAATACGCGCCCCTTTGAATTCAAAAACCGTTGGAAGGTGACCACAGACATGCCAAGTGTGAAACTGAAGGAAAACGAGCCGTTTGACGTTGCCCTGCGACGCTTCAAGCGCTCCTGCGAAAAAGCCGGTGTGCTGGCCGAAGTGCGCCGCAAGGAGTTTTACGAGAAGCCAACAGCTGCCCGCAAGCGCAAGGCCGCTGCCGCAGTAAAGCGTCACCTGAAGAAGCTGTCTCGCGAAAACAAGAAAACCAAGCGTCTGTACTAATACGGCTTATGGCTGACAGCCCTCTCAAGCAGCAACTTACCGCCGCCATGAAAGATGCCATGCGCGCCAAAGACAAGGCACGCCTTGGCACTATTCGCATGGCCCTGTCCGAGGTCAAGCGCGTGGAAGTGGACGAGCGTATCGATCCCGATGACGCGCGCGTGCTGTCCATCCTCGAGAAAATGATCAAACAGCGCCGAGACGCCGCCAGGCAGTTTGATGATGCCGGTCGTGATGATCTGGCATCCACCGAACGTGCCGAGATTGACGTGCTCGAGTCTTTCATGCCAAGCCCGCTCAGCGATGCGGAAATCGATTCAATCATCCGCCAGGCCATCACCGACAGCGGCGCCAGTGGCATGCAGGACATGGGCAAGGTGATGAACGCCGTTCGCCCGCAAGTGGCCGGACGCGCCGATATGGCCGTCATCAGCCAACAGGTCAAGCAACGCCTGGCCTGAGGCAAATCCGCCCTGAGCATCCGCGGTCGACACCCAGCTTGCTGCTATAATGCCCTGCAACCCACCGACCACACCCGGAATCGCCCATCATGGCAGGTCTGATACCGCAATCCTTCATCGACGAGCTGCTGGGCCGGGTTGATATTGTTGATGTCATCGACAAGCGGGTGAAACTGCGAAAAACCGGCAAGAACTATTCCGCGCTGTGCCCCTTCCACCAGGAAAAAAGCCCCTCATTCAGTGTCGAGCCCGACAAACAGTTCTATTACTGCTTTGGCTGCGGTGCCGGCGGCAATGCACTGGGTTTTGTCATGGAGTTCGACAACAAGGACTTTCCGCAGGCCGTCGAATCACTGGCCGCCGATTGCGGGCTGCAGGTGCCGCGCGAGCAGGAAGACAAGGCCGGGCAGCAGCGCCGCGAGCAGCACCAGACTGTGCTGGACACGCTCAGCGAAGCCAGTCGTTACTACCAGATGCAGCTGCGCCAGCACAGCGAGCGCGAGCGGGCCGTGACCTACCTCAAGTCCCGCGGACTGACCGGGGAAATTGCGCTGCTTTACGGCATTGGCCTGGCTCCACCGGGCTGGGACAATCTTCTGAAGCACCTGCTGGGCAAAAGTGTAGACCGGCAGATCCAGGAAACCGCGGGACTGATCATCCGGCGCGACGAAGAGCGCATGCGCGAAGGCCAGGACACACACTACGACCGCTTTCGTGATCGCATCATGTTCCCTATCCGCGATTCCCGTGGCCGGGTGATCGGCTTTGGTGGCCGCGTGCTTGGGGATGACAAGCCCAAGTACCTGAATTCCCCGGAAACACCGGTCTACCACAAAGGGCGTGAACTCTATGGCCTGTACGAGGCACGAAAACAGCAGCGCCGCCTGAGCCGGGTGGTGATGGTGGAAGGTTATATGGATGTGATTGCGCTGGCCCAGCACGGCATATCCTACGCCGTGGCCACGCTGGGCACCTCGGCCAGCAGCACCCACCTCCAGCGACTGTTCCGTCTGGTACCTGAAGTGGTTTTCTGTTTCGATGGCGATGATGCGGGTCGAAGCGCCGCCTGGCGCGCCCTGCAGACGGCGCTGCCGATGATGGAAGACGGCCGCCATATCCGGTTCCTGTTCCTGCCGCAGGGCGAAGATCCGGATACATTGGTGCGCAAGGAGGGCCAGCAGGGCTTTGAGACGCGTCTGGCCGGCGCCCGCACGCTGTCTGACTTCCTGTTCGACAAACTGTCCGAATCCCTGGATCTGGACAGCATTGATGATCGCGCCAGACTGGCCAGCGACGCGTTGCCGCTGCTGCGCCAGCTGCCTGACAACGTCTATCGCGAACTCATGCTCGATCGCCTTTCGCAGCTCACGGGGACACAACGCAGCACCATTGACCACATGCTGGACAAGACCGCTGCCCCGCCAGCAGCACCGGCGACTGGATCTGGCCCGACAACAGGGTCAGCCGCAGCGGGCGCAGACACCAGCGAACCACCACCTTACCTGGACCAGGTGCCGCCACCACCCGGCTCCGGGCCCAGGCCTGATGCCCGCCCCCAACGCGCCGGCGCCCGGGTCAACAAACCCGCCAGCGTCATTGCCATTGAGCTGCTGTTATACAAACCCGAGCTGGCCCGCTCACTGGATCGGGACCTGTCACCGTTGAAGGCACTGGACGATGCCAACACCAATATGTTCCTCGAACTCATTGAATTGGCAAAAAACAACCCCACTACTACGACATACACCATGCTGGGCCACTGTTATGGCACTCCCATGGGCAAACAATTGACGCAATTACTCAACAATGAAACCATCACACCGGCCGTTGGCGTAGACGGCGAATTCCACTATATCGTCGACGCCATGCTGAAAGTGGCGGAAAAACGCAAGTTGAGGCAACAATTGATGGAACAACTGCGGCCGAAACTCCGGTCTCAGAACAGCAGTTCGAACGAAAGTTCCAGGAAATAGCAGCGGGCCCCCAACAAGGATCCGCCGCTGGTGCCGCGGCATTTATGACGTTATAATGCCCGGCTGTCTTTTAGTCATCACAATGACGGGAAACCATGTCTGACATTCGCCGAAGCACCACCCAGTCCGGTCTCAAAGCTCTGATCGCCAAAGGCAAGGAGCAGGGCTACCTCACCTACGCAGAAGTCAACGACCACCTGCCGGATACCATATCCGATCCGGACCAGGTTGAAGACATCATCCAGATGATCAACGATATGGGCATCCAGGTGTTTGAAAGCGCCCCGGACGCCGATACCCTGATGATGACCGACGGTGACAGCAGCCCGGACGAACTGGCCGCTGCCGAAGCCGCCGCCGCGCTGGCTGCAGTCGAAAACGAAGCCGGTCGCACCACCGACCCCGTGCGCATGTACATGCGCGAGATGGGCACGGTTGAGCTGCTGACCCGCGAAGGCGAAATTGTCATTGCCAAACGCATCGAGGAAGGCCTGCGCGAGCTGATGAAGTCCATGGCAGCCTACCCCGGCACCGTCCAGCACGTACTGGACGAATATGCCCTGGTGGCGGCCGAAGAGCGCCGCCTGACCGATATCATCAGTGGTTATCTGGAAGTGGAAGAGGACGAAGCGCCATCTGCCAGCGCCAGCAATGACGATGACAGCAGTGACAGTACTGATGACGACGATGACTCGGTTATCAACAGTGATGACAACGACGATGACGAAACCAGCACCGGCCCGGATCCGGAGGAAGCCCGTCTGCGTTTCGAGGCGCTGACCAAACAGCTCAAACGCACCGAAAACGCCATCAAGAAGCACGGTCGCACCAGCAAGAAGGCCCAGGCCGAGCTGGAAACACTTGGCGAGCAGTTCAAGGCCTTCAAGCTCACGCCCAAACTGTTTGACGTTCTGGTGGCACAGGCTCGCACTTCGCTGCACCGGGTGCGCCGCCACGAACGAACAATCATGGTGAACTGTGTGCGCCACGCTGGCATGCCGCGCCGCACATTTGTGACCAGCTTTCCCGGCAACGAAGTCAATGACGCCTGGGTCGATCAGATGGCCAAGTCCGGCGAGCCATGGGCGAAAAAGCTTGATGGCGTCAAGGAAGAAATCCAGCGCGCCCAGCGCAAACTCCAGGCCATGGCGGAAGAAACCGGCCTGACCGTGGCCGAGATCAAGGAAATCAACCGTGGCATGTCCATTGGTGAGGCCAAAAGCCGGCGTGCCAAGAAGGAGATGGTCGAGGCCAACCTGCGTCTGGTGATCTCCATTGCCAAGAAGTACACCAACCGCGGCCTGCAGTTCCTGGACCTGATCCAGGAAGGCAACATCGGTCTGATGAAGGCCGTGGACAAATTTGAGTACCGCCGCGGCTACAAGTTCTCGACATACGCCACCTGGTGGATCCGTCAGGCCATCACCCGCTCCATTGCGGATCAGGCCCGCACCATCCGTATTCCGGTGCACATGATCGAGACCATCAACAAGCTCAACCGTATCAGCCGCCAGATGGTGCACGAAAAAGGCCGCGAGCCGACCCCGGAAGAGCTGGGCGAGCGCATGGACATGACCGAGGACAAGGTGCGCCGGGTGCTGAAAATCGCCAAGGAACCGATCTCCATGGAGACGCCCATCGGCGACGACGAAGATTCACATCTGGGGGACTTTATTGAAGACTCCACGGTGGAATCCCCGGTGGACTCCTCCATCGAGGAAGGCCTGCGCGAAGCCACCCGCGAAGTGCTGGGCAGCCTCACCGCCCGCGAAGCCAAGGTATTACGCATGCGTTTTGGTATCGACATGAACACCGATCACACGCTGGAAGAGGTCGGCAAGCAGTTTGATGTCACCCGCGAGCGCATCCGCCAGATCGAAGCCAAGGCACTGCGTAAACTGCGGCATCCGACCCGTTCGGATCACCTGCGGAGCTTTCTGGACGAGAATTGACCGGGTGGTGCCCCCGATCAGCTCACTTCAGAACGTATAAACAAGACTGACGCTCGTCTGGGTGTCAGTCTTTTCACGTCCCACTGGCACCTCCGAGATATGACGCACCTGGAAGGCAATCTTGGTAGCCAGTTGTCCGATGAGGTTGGACACCAGGCTGATCTCGAAGCGTGACACGGTCAGATCGTCCCCGATCTCACTGGTCAGACTCTGGTTGAGACTGGTACTGTCTGTAAATGCCCATTCCAGGTTCTGGCCCAGCGAAATGATGGCTTCGCCGTCGTCCGGCCCCACTGCCAGTGCGTTGTGCCGGTAACCCAGGCCACCAAAAGCCTCCAGGAACAGCTCATCGGTGTTGGAAAAATAGTGGCCATAACCCGCGGCCAATGAAGCCTGGTAGTCATATCCGGTAAACCGGTCATCGGTGTAGTTCGCCTTGCCAAACATGTAGCCGCGTTCACCAATGCGATAGTCGGATTTGCCGTCCAGAACGTACCGCTCACCACTGGTCAACGAATCCTGCTCGGCGACCAGCGCCTGGAACCGTGCGTTGTGAATCCAGCCACCGGCGGTGCGCAGTGTGTAACGCAACTGGGTGTCAAAGGTCTGGGTGTCGGTGTTGCCAGTGGTGCCAACATACCCCAATGATGCGGATGCATCGTAACCTGGCTCACGCTCATCGGCATGTGATACGGACATTGCCAGCGCCAGTCCCGACGCCAGCGTGGACAGGTACAATGTTCTGAACTTCCTCATAATCTCTCCTTGTATAGTCATGATGCCTTCGATGCCGGTGATATCACGCCCGGATGCTTCATTCAATCAGCTGCGGCACCGCTCGTGGTGGCAAGGCCTGCTCCAGCGCATGGGCCAGTTCCAGCAACACCGGTTCGCTCCAGGCACCGGCAAATATCGACAGACCCACCGGCAGACCATCTATGGTGCCTACCGGCAGACTGATCACGGGGTACCCGGCTCGTGCTGATGGACTGCTGGACGAAATACTGAAATTGTCACCCAGTACAAGATCGGTTTTCCAGGCCGGTGATCCGGTAGGCGCAATGATAGCATCCAATTCATGCTCGGCAATGACCCGATCAATGCCCTGCTCCCGGCTGTATCGCAGCATTCTTTCCAAAGCGCTACGGTATTCATCACTGTCCAGATCACCGGTATCGGCGGCGTTGAACAGCAGATTTCTGTCCCAGACGGCGGTTTCCTCCGGGTCTTCGCGGGTGAGTTCGGCAAGATGCTCTACGCTGCGAACAGGCGCATCCGGGCCCAGTGAGGCAAAATACCGATTCAGCCCATCACGAAACTCGTACATCAGGACCTGGAAAGCTTCCTGGTTGATATTGGTCTCACTGATCCGGTCAATCTCGACAACAGTGGCGCCCAGGGACTCCAGCAACGCAACAGTTTCCCTGACCAATGCCGTGACGCGGAAATTTGCGCTCAGGGACGTTGTCAACAGACCCAGTCGTCTGCCCTGCAGGTCGCCACCACCCAGAAACACCGTGTAATCCGCATGGCTGTGTTGTGAACTGCCATCCGTCATGGTGTCACGCGCATCTTCACCAGCCAGGGCGCCCAGCAGAACGGCGGCATCGCGCACCGTACGCACCATGGGGCCGGCACTGTCTGTGGTATGGGAAATCGGGATGATGCCACTGCGACTCCACAGCCCCACCGTCGGCTTGAGCCCCACCACACCGTTTGCATTGGCGGGACAGACAATGGATCCGTTGGTCTCGGTACCAATGGTCAGGGCTGACAGATTGGCCGATGCCGCCACACCGGACCCCGAGCTGGAACCGCAGGGGTTACGTGTCACATCATAGGGATTCTGTACCTGGCCCCCCAGCCCACTCCAGCCGCTGGATGACATGTTGCTGTGAAAATTGGCCCATTCACTGAGGTTGGTCTTGCCCAGAATCACTGCACCCTGCTCGCGCAGACGCTCAACGATGAAAGCGTCCTGCAGCGGCATGGCATTGGCCATGAAACGCGACCCGGCGGTGGTTGGCATGCCGGCCACGTCGATATTGTCCTTGAGCAGCACTGGCACACCATGAAGTGGACCACGCAGCTGTCCGGCCGCCCGTTCGCTGTCCAGCGCCTCAGCATCGGCCAGCGCATCGGGGTTGATGGCGCGCACTGCATTCAACGCCGGCCCTTCCACATCAATGGCCTGTATACGTGCCAGGTACGCCTCAACCACCTGTCGTGTTGTAAAGTCGCCCTGCTCATACCCCCGCTGCAGGTCATCAATGGTGATCTCCTCCAGGCCCAGACGGCTATAGAGATCACGCCCGCCCGTGGCACGACCTATACCAGTGTAGTCATCACTGAAACAGGGGTTGCCACCACAAACATCAATCACTTGCCCATTGCTGCGCATGAATTCCGATTTCTGCAGCCGCGCGGCCACCGTGCTGCGTGGTGATGAGTGAGGATCGTTACCATAGGCCGGATCAGGACCCGTATTGTTGGTCGGTGGCAGTGGATTGCCACGACCGGTCTCGGGGTCCACGTCACCGGAATCCCAGATCATGATGGCATGACCGTCATGCGGATAGTCGATCAGTGGTATGTCGTAATAGGGGTTGGTATCCGTATGTTCACCCAGTCGAACCGTCGGCTCATGGATGGCAGCACCAATGGTGCGCGCCATGATCTCGGCACTCCAGTGTGTGACCTGATAGTCCCCAAGCGCCACGTGTAACAGTACTGCCTTTTCTGTGGGTGTGTCGGGCAGGTGACGGCCGGCAAGATGACTGAGATAGCCGTTGTTTTCGGCCCGATCCCACAACATCTGCATCAGGGCAAACACCAGCGATCGATCCAGTTCATCCCGATAGGCCTCATACAGGATAAAACCAAAGCGTTCGGCGAACGGTCCGTAACGCCGCAGCAACAGACTGTAATTGCTGCCCGGCACGCCAAGCACGCCCCGGTGGATATTGGGCGCTGTAGCCACCAGTGCACCACCAAGAATGCCGCCCTGGCTGTTGCCATCGTAGAACACCTCGCTGGGATCAAAGAGCAGGGAATCATCGGGCCCGTGCCGGAACGCCGGATGCGAGGCAAACCCTTCGGGATGCCGCAGCAGTTCAGCCAGGAACATCTGCGCCAGCAGGCCCTGCTGGCTGCGATCCACCTGACGCGGGAACTGCCCGATGTCGGCCAGGATATTGTGCATGACACCGGCCATGAAATCTTCCGTGGCCATGCCGTACCAGTCGGTGGCACAGAACAGAATATTGTGCTCGTTCTGCATGGCGCGCACATTACCAGCCCGGAACTCACCGCCCGGCCCTTCGCCGAAAAGGCCATGGCCGTAGAGTGCAGCGCGCGCCGGTGTCACTGTGCTGTCCGGGTCATCAAAATCCGCGACTGTGCTTTCCGGCACCTGGCAACGAAAACGGGCGGTAAACACATCATTGCCATCACGCACCGTTGGCACGGCGTCCGCTGCGTCACTGTCGTAATGAAAACGCGAACCGGGCACACCGCCCGGTTGATCCAGATAGTTGGGCACTTCAAACGTGCCACTTATCCCGCGGCTCAGGCCTTCCCGTGGTGCGCCATCAATCTCGATACCAAGCTGATCCACGGTGAAACGCGGCGCACCACCGTCAAGCCGGGCAAAGGCGTCATCACGAATGGCCAGCAGGCGTCCGGTCAGGGATTGCTGGCTGGCAATGGTGAAATCCCAGGCCAGGGTCAGTTCGTCACGCTCAATGCCTGCCCGCCCCAATCGATCAAAAATGTCCTCCATGGCCGGTCGGCGCAATTCCAGCACCTCGATGCCTGTGTTGGTACCATCCCGGTAGGCAGCAAACAAGGGATTGACCGGCAGCAATTGCCCGAAGCCATCACGCGCGCCGCGAATGGCCGCAATGTAACGCTGACCTTCCTCGAAATTTCTGGCCGGCCGGATGATCAGCGCCTGCCCGTCAACGGTGCTGGCATTGGCATCCAGTTCCGCCCAGATCAGGTGGCGCTCGCCGGTGTCGGCATTGATCACCACCATGCCCGCGTGCTCATCCAGCGCAGTGGACAGATCAGACAGGCGTGGCGCCCGACTCTCTGCCAGATCAATGCCCGGCAGGTGTGCCAGCAGCATGGCGCCGGGCGAAAAACCGTCATTGCGATTCCACTCAGCCGGATCCACTGCACGTTGTCCGAGCGTCTCGACACCCGCAGGCGCCAGCGAACTGGCGGGAACCGACACCGGGTTGGCCACCGGCATCACCTGCTCCTGCAATTGAATGCGCAAGCCGGTGGCAGATACCGGGTCCGGCACGGTGAAATGATTGTTGGGGAAAGGGTACAGGCAGTGTGACGCGACCAGTTCATCACATTGATCCGCCCGGTCCGGATCAACACCGGCAAGATCAATGGTACGCGGCGCCTGTATGTCACAGGCCGGCAGCAACAGGCACAGCGCCGTCAGGGTTGTAAGGGTTCGCATGAGCATGGCCACCTCGACTGTGTTGTTATTTGTGGTGCAGTCTATCGCTTGTGACTTACTGGTGTGACAACAACCAGCGGCGCAGGGTATCGGTCACCCGTCCGGCAGCGTCCTGCTGCACAAAGTGCCCGGCACCGGGTATGGCGACAATGGTCGTCTCGGCATCATTCCAGTCCCAGGTGTTGTTCAGGCCATCGGAGAGCAGCGCCGTGTCGTCCAGACCGTGGAAGACCAGCAGCGGTACATTCAGTTGCGGAATATCCGGGGACAGCGGTGGCGCCGTTTCCTGCAGCGGCGGCAGCGGCGGAAAGTTGCGTTTGTAATAGGCCAGCATGGCATCAAAGTCGGAATTCTCGAACGCCTGCACATAACGCTGCCGGGCCGCCGGGTCCTGCACCCAGCCAGACAGGGTCTGCGGCGTCATGGGCATGCCAAAGAAAATATCCGGGTCGGAAGGGGAACCCTGCTGGAAGCGGAATGCGTAACCGCTGTTGTCTCGCTGGGTCGGATTGATGGCCAGTTCACGCGCCATACCATGTGGGTGTGGCAAATTCAGAATGACCAACTGATCCACCATCTGTGGGAAGGCAAAGGCAAAATACCAGGCCACCATGCCACCCCAGTCATGCCCGACCACCGTTGCCGTGTCGTGGCCCAGGTGCCGGATTACAGCTGCCACATCGGCTGTGAGCAGCTGCATGTCGTAATTTTCGGTGCCGGCGGGTTTGTCACTCCGGTTGTAGCCGCGCTGGTCGATGGCCACCACCTGGAAGTCACCCTGCAGCCCGGCCATCTGATGCCGCCAGCTGTACCAGAAATCCGGAAAGCCGTGGATCATCACCACCAGCGGCCCCTCGCCAACCGTGGCGTAGTGGATATTGACCCCGTCACTGTCAGCAAAACCAAATTCGGCCTCGTCCCAGACATCGGCAAAGGCAGGCAGGGTAAGCAGCGAAACAAAAGCGGGTAACAGCAACTTCATGGCATATCGGCTGAGCAACGTCATGGCGGGCACCTCGGCGAAGAATGAGACGTTCCTGATGTCGTCTCCCTGTAGTGCCTGACATTATGTCACAGTCTGACCGGCACTGGCTCACACCGACCCATACAGTGGAATTACCACTTTTCTTTATTGAATTTTTCTATATCATGCGCGCTTGACGGAAACAGAGCCTGTGGTGGGTCATGCGGGTACTAATGTTACGTTCAGCGCGTTTTTACGAACACGAGTCAAGGCGCGTTCCGTAGTCAAGGGTGGCTCCCTTGACAAGGGACGCAACGACGAATCGGGCTCGTACAAACGCGCCCGAAGGGCCACTCCACAAGCATCGTGGTCGGCGTTGCGCTCACTTGAATTGGCCACCGCCAGTCCAGCGCTCGCGCGCCTTGGCCAAGATGCTTGTGGAATGGCTGAACGCAACATTTAGTACCCGCATGACCCACGCTGTCAGGCGGCCACCGACCACTCTTCCCGACCACGCTCTGTTTCCCGGAGTTGCTTATGTTGCTTGGACTGGTTGTTGTTTATCTGCTTGTTTCCATAGCCATTGGCGTGGCAGCCGCGCGCAAGGTGCATTCGGCCAGTGACTACATCACAGCAGGACGCAGCCTGCCGATGTTCATGGTCATTGCCATGGTCTTTGCCACCTGGTTCGGTGCCGAAACCGTGCTGGGCATCTCCGCCACGTTTCTCGATGAAGGCTTTCGCGGGCTGATCTCCGATCCGCTTGGCGCCGCCCTGTGTCTGGTGTTGTTCGGCCTGTTGTTTGCGCTGCCGCTGTATCGCATGCGCCTGCTCACACTGGGCGACTTCTTCCATATCCGCTACAACCGAAAGACCGAGATGGTGCTCTCCGGCTGCATCATGATTTCCTATCTGGGCTGGGTGTCGGCACAGATAACCGCGCTGGGCCTGGTGTTCAATGTGCTCTCTGAAGGCACCATCAGTGTCATGGCCGGCATGATCATCGGTGCCGCTGTGGTAATGACCTACACCCTGCTTGGTGGCATGTGGTCGGTGGCGGTGACCACCTGCGTTCAGATGGTTGTCATCATCATCGGCCTGCTGCTGGTCACCAACTCGGCCACCAGTATGGCAGGCGGCCTGGGCGAAGTTGTTGCCGCTGCGGCTGCAGAAGGCAAGTTCCAGTGGTTGCCACAGCTGGACCTGATCGACATGCTGGCCTGGACTGCCGCGCTGTTCACCCTGGCACTGGGCTCCATTCCCCAGCAGGACGTGTTCCAGCGCGTCAACACCTCCAAAAACGAGCGCGTGGCCGTCTGGGGCACCACCATTGGCGGTGTTGGTTATTTCTTTTTTGCCGCCGTACCGCTGATTCTGGCCTACAGCGCCAGCATGGTGGACCCCGCCATGACCGAGCGCCTGATGGAAGATGATACCCAACTGGTGCTGCCCAGCTTTGTGTTCTTCCACATGCCGTTCTGGTTGCAGGTGGTCTTTTTTGGCGCCCTGCTGTCGGTGATCATGAGCACGGCCTCCGGTACCCTGCTGGCCCCTTCTGTGACTTTCACAGAGAACATCCTGCGCAATTTCATGCCGGGCATGGACGATCGCCAGTTGCTGCGTTACACGCGCTGGACGGTGCTGGTATTCACCATCCTGGTACTGATCAATGCCGCCGCCTCCGACGGTAACATCCACCACATGGTGGAAAACGCCTATCGCGTGACGCTGGCCGGTGTGTTTGTGCCACTGACTGCAGGACTGTTCTGGCGCCGGGCCAGCAACTTCGGCTGCACCCTGTCCATTGCACTGGGCCTGGGAAGCTGGCTGCTGCTGGAGATTGCCTTCCCGCAGATCCCCTTCGAGCCCCAGTTTGTTGGTCTGGGCTTCAGCCTGCTGGGCATGATCGGCGGTTCACTGGCACGGCCGAATCCGCACATCAGCAATCACCGCGGGCTGGCCATTCCTCGCAGCTGAGGCCGGCGCCGCCGGGCAGACCGGCCTCGACGCTCGATTACCGGCAACACTGGCAAGATCAAGGCCGGGGCCTTATAATCCCGGCCTTCTACCGTTTGGCGCTGTACGGGCCTATAGCTCAGTTGGTTAGAGCAGGGGACTCATAATCCCTTGGTCGCAGGTTCGAGTCCTGCTGGGCCCACCATAAAAGCACACAAAATCAATCGCTTGCACTTTCTCTGGCGAGTGAATATTCGGCGCCGGGCTCTTTAGTGTCCAGAAAGTGTCCAATCGGATTGAGTCTTACCGCGTCATCCAGGTGATCCGGTGACAGGTGGGCATAGCGCATGACAGCATGGCGGAACGCTGAATAGCAGGTGTCGAATAAATGGCCATCTGCCGTGCCATGTGCGCGGTGGTGGTCTGCCAGCAATGCGGCCAGGTCTCTGGAGAGCGATCCGTATGAAGTGCACTACTCAGGCACGCCCAGCATGTTTCACATCCTGTAGCGATTGTAGGCAGGAGTTGTGGGTCGCTTTGGGGAGATAGATGTTGGCCGCGCAAGCGCGGCCAACAGTGAGTGGGTCAATGCGTCATGTGCAAGGCCATGTGTAATCCCCCGGAAACTCGGAGCGGTCATAGGTAGAATATTCCCGGCAGATGACATCCCTGGAAATTTCATCCTGATCATGGTTAAACATTCGAACCGGAATCAACAAACAGGTTGATTGGCGAGGCCAAGGCCCAAGGGGCATGTGTGAAAAGGAGAGTGGCGGTGATGCGAATGATACATTGTTTCATGACAGTTCATTATTCAATATTTTTTCAATAATGATATGAGGCAAGAATAGCGCCAACACCTCAACCACTTGAATACAGTAACGTTTTACGCGCGGATATTGACAGCGCGCAAGAAATTTAGACAGACACGTCAACAATCAATCAGACCCTTCGGATGCCTTCTCCTTCGGTTGTTCCAGAACCTGCCGTATTGCCGCCACGCCTACCACGCAGGTGATGATACCTGCCAGTCTCCGGCACTTCTCACCGATTTCCATGTTGATGCTGAGCACCGGGGCGGGAAGGTGAGTACCCGTGCAAGCCCGGTCTGGCCGGCAGCAAAAAATAAATCTGTCCCCTTTTTTTGTACCCGGTTATTGTTCCTGCTACTCTCACCTGAACTCTGAACTCTGAACTATCAACCTCCAAGCCCCGGCAGACCTCCGACCCATGGCCCAACCACCTGACCACCTGCTACTGAAGAACCAGCTGTGTTTTCCCCTGTACGCAGCGTCACGCCTGATCACCCGCCTGTATCAGCCAATGCTGGAGCCACATGGCATCACCTACACCCAATACATTGTGCTGATGATCCTGTGGGAGGATGCACCATGCAGCATTTCCCATATCGGTGGGCGAGCACAACTGGCCACCAACACCCTGACGCCTTTGTTGAAGAGGCTTGAGATCCTGGGTTTGTTGACCCGCGAGCGCGATGACAACGACGAACGGGTGGTCACCATCAAGCTGACTCGCAAGGGTCGGCATCTGCAAAGCGAATGCGCCTGTATACCCGAGCAACTGCTTGCCCGTGTGGGTTATCCGCTGGAGAGCGGCAGGGAACTCAAACAACAGCTGGACAGATTGCTCGCCCACCTGCAAACCCTCGATGAGTGACCCACAGCAGTTTTCTGGCCAGACAGCTGGTTGATGATTGATGATTGGATTGAACATCTTGTGATTTTATATCGCGCGCGATATTATCGCTCCACACCCACCATCACCACAACCAGGAAACCATCATGCCGCAGACCATTTCCCGCTTCTTCAATTCACGCGCCGGTATCAGCTCAGGTGTTGCAACCATGATGCTGGCGGCAGGCCTAGGTATCAGTCAGCTCAATGCCCAGTCCGACGAAATGACCAGCCAACTGATCGAGATTGATGACAACACCTTTGATTGCATCACTGACATGACAGCGGTGCGCGGCTTTTTTGTCGACAACCTGCTGGGCGATCTGGAGGCAACACTGGCTGTTGCCAACTCGGACACAGGTGGCACCTGGCCTGCAGGATCACTGGTGCAGCTGATCCCCGCCGAAGTGATGGTCAAACAACCCGCAGGTACCAGCCCGGCAACCAACGATTGGGAGTTCTTTGAGCTGGAAGTGAGTGCTGAAGGCTCACAGATTGTTGCCCGCGGGTTCACCGATGTCGTTAACCGGTTTGGCGGCAACTGCCTGGACTGCCACATCAAGGCAGAGCCGCAGTGGGACATGATCTGCGAAACCGGTCATGGCTGCGATCCCCTGCCCTTTACCCGTGATATGATCATGGGCATACAGCAGGGCGATCCCCGCTGCCGCGCCCCGGAGTAAACCCGTAACACAGAACCGGACAATCCCGATAAAGCCCTGCGTGACAACTCGACTTTGTTGGAGGATTTGTACAATGGCAGTGATCACCGAGCGAGTCGCACAGGCACGCGCAGGACAATACGAGAAAGTCATCTGTCGAATGCCGTCAGGATGGGCGGTGATGGGTGATGTGCAATTCTTGCAGGGTTATTGTTTGCTGCTTCCAGACCCTGTCGTGACAAGTCTGAACGATCTCACCGTAGAGGAACGATCCCGATTTCTTCTGGACATGGTTCGTATCGGCGACGCCGTGCTTCAGGCGACCGGCGCCAAACGGATCAATTACGAGATTCTTGGGAACGTTGAACCAGAGCTCCATGCACACATCTTCCCAAGATTTTCGGACGAGCCGGAGGACAAGGTGAAACTTCCAGTATGGTTCTATGACTGGGACGACGCCCCAGGCTACACCAATGAAGCGCACGGCCCTCTCCGGGACACCTTGCGGCATCTTCTTGGTACTTGAGTGGGCCACCGATTTGTAGCAGGGCTACCAGGCAACACCAATGCCCCCGTCGCCAGGGAGCTTGGTGTCAGCGCTGTAATTTGCCGGGCAGGGATTCGGCGCGTAGTGCCGAGGGCGTCAGTCCGTAATGTTTGCGAAAACAGCGGTTGAAATAGGATAGATCACCGAACCCGGCATCCAGAGCAATATGGGTGATGGAAAGGTGACGATAGAGCGGATTGCGCAGTTTCTGCCAGGCCAGATTCAGTCGCTGTTCCAGCAAATAGCTGGAAAAGGTGGTATCAATTCTTGCGAACAGGCTTTGTACTGACCGAGTGGACACGGCCAGGGCACGGGCGAGTTTGACTTGGGTGAAGGTCGGATCCTGCATCTGTCGTGCGATGATGGCCTTGGCCTCTCGTAGTCTGGTGCTGTGCAGCTTGCTGCAATCCTGCCATGGTTCATCCCGGGAGCTGCGAATGGCCAGCGCCGCCAGCTCCTGCAGTTGCCGTACCGCCAGGGCGCTCAGTTCCGGCGACATTTGGGGTTCCGGCTGCTGCATCAACTCAGCCGCATAACCCATCAACATACGTAGTTCGATCGAGTGTGGAAGCCGCGTAAGTGCGGGCAGGGATAACCCCTGGAAGAGACAGGCAAGCTGATCGTGATCGAAATCGAGGCAAAGAAAGCGTGAATCCGGCACCTCGAATTCCGCCGCCGTGTTCATGAAAACCAGAAAGGCCTCCCCTGGCCTGAATTGCCACTGCTGTCCTTCCGAACGGATACTCACGGGGCCATCAAGATAGCACACCAGCGCAAGCCGGTTGTCGGCGAGTCCGGCCAGATGTCGATCGCGCACCAGACGCGCCGAAGTCATCCGGCTGTATTGACAGTAGACATCCGGCAGGCTGCGCAGATGGAAGTCGAAACGCAACCGCTCGCTATCCCGGGGCTGCATATCCATCCGGTAGATGTTGCGCCACAACTCTTCCCGCACGAGTGCTTCGCGCTCGGCAGCCGGAATCAGCTCTGAGCGGAAACGAGTCACCTGTGGTGAATCCAGCATACTGTGTCCCTCCCGTCCCGGTTTTTTGCCGCCGGCACAGCCTTTCGGCTGTGTTCATATGCCGCTTCGCGAGAGTCCGTGTCGCGAACTTCCGAGCCCTTGATACTACGCCGAAAGACTACAGTGGACAATACAGAAAAATGGCAGGAGGAAGGCTTATGACACAGACAGCGCAGGCTGTAGACAGCGTTGTATCCACCAGCGAGCCCGTTCCGGACCCGGGTCGTATTCTTGAGACTGCCACCGGTTTCTGGGCGTCAAAGACCCTGCTCGCCGCCGTCAGCCTGGATCTTTTTACGGTACTGGGCAAAAAGCGAATGTCGGCGGCGGAAATCGAGACGGCACTGGCTCTGCACCCGCGCGCAACACGGGACTTTCTCGATGCCCTGGTGGCCTTGCGGTTCCTGGCGCGCGAAGGGGACCACGATTCGGCCCGGTATCACAATACTGACGAAACCGCCCTGTATCTGGATCGAAACAGTCCTGCCTGGATCGGAGGACTGCCCGCGATGATGAACGAGCGGCTGTATGGTTATTGGGGAGACCTGGAGGAAGCGCTTCGCACGGGCAAGCCTCAGAGTGAGACGAAGCACCTTGGTGAACCCCTGTTTGCGGCCCTGGCTCGCGACGAGACGCGCCTGAAGGGTTTTCTGGAAGCGATGTCAGCCATTCAGACCGGAAATTTCCATGCCCTGGCGCAGCATTTCGATTTTTCAGCTTACACCCGGGTGGTCGATGTCGGTGGTGCGCTGGGGCAGTGTGCCTGTATTCTTGCCAGCCACCATCCGCATCTGCAACTTGGCAGCTATGATCTGCCTGTGGTGGCACCCCACGCGGTGGCGCACATTCAAAAACAGGGGCTGGCGGATCGGGTTGAGGTGCTCAGCGGGGACTTTCTGCTGGAAGAGCTGCCAGGGGCTGATGTCATCACCATGGGCAATATCCTGCATGACTGGAATCTGGAGACCAAGAAGCTGTTGATCGCCAAGGCCTGGGAGGCCCTGCCGGAAGGAGGCGCGTTCATCGTTATCGAGAACCTGATCGATGATGCCCGACGCGAAAATGCGTTCGGTCTGCTGATGTCCTTGAATATGTTGATTGAACTTGGGGACGCCTTCGATTATACCGGCGCGGATTTCCGGCAGTGGTGCAGCGAGGCGGGATTCCGACGTTTTGCCCAGTTCCCGCTGACCGGTCCGACCAGTGCCGCCGTGGCCTGGAAGTAAACAAAAATTCACGCCGCTTTGACGCCATTGCCCAGGCTGGCGGCCTCTGCCGGCGCCATTGTGAGGTTGTTGACTTTCAGTTTCGTTAAACCGGCTCTGCGAGCATGAGCAACCGATATGAACAACTATGATGACAGCCCTTCCTGGCACCGTTACCGCGATATTCTGCAAGACAGTTTCAATCTCACGTTAACTCATCAGCCCATTGAGACCTGGAGTACTGTACGCGGGCACGAAGTCCATATCGACGACTGGCAGCCGGACGGTCGTGTCAAGGGCACAGTCATCCTGGTCCATGGCGGTGGTGGTCACGGCCGTATCCTGGCACCACTGGGCGACCTTGCCGCCAGCCTGGGGTGGCGGGCGCTGGCGCCGGACTTACCCGGGTATGGTTTGACAAAACCGGCCACCAACTTCCACTGGGACTACGCGGAATGGCCGGCTGTTGTAGCTGAGCTGGTTGGCAGGTCAAACGGCCCCGTGGTGCTGATCGGCCTGTCTGTTGGCGGGCTCACAGCGGCGCTGGCAGCTCATCAGGCTTCCAGCAAAGTAGCCGGGGTGATCGTGACCACACTGCTGGACATGGGCAAACCATCAGTATTCATGCGCGCAGCCCGCTGGCGATGGCTTGGCGCGGCTTCACTGCTGGGTTTTCGCCTTTTACCCTGGTTTACCGATCGGATTGCGCTACCGCTGCGACTGGCTGCCCCCATGAACAGGATGAGCAGTGATGATGCCATGAGCCAATACTTTGCCAGCGACCCGCTGCTGGGAGGCATGCGCGTACCCTCGCGGTTTTTCAGAACACTGCACGCCGTCAAGCTGGATTCCATTGTGACAGACTGCCCGATCTTGCTGGTACATCCTGGTGCAGATGCGTGGACACCAACTGCCATGAGCCGTCCGACATTCGATAAGATACAGGGCAACAAGCAATTCAGGGAGCTGACCAACGGCTCTCACCTGCCGCTTGAAAGCCCCGCTCAGGAGGAGCTGTATGAGGAAATCACTCGGTTCCTGGCATCGGCAGGGGATCAGTGACAATCGAGTCCTCCCCGCTGGACACCACTTTGTCATTTCGATTAACCTTCACACCCTGAAAAAGCATGACCTCACTGGACATGACAAAAAAAAAACAAAGTGATACCCATTTGGAGAACTCATGCACAAGGGTCAATCCGGCAAGCAATTCGAGTGTCTTTCCCATAGCGTGCTGCAACTGCCTGTTGTGCTCCTGCTACTGACTCTGATCTGTGTACTGGCACTTGCACCACAATCCAGCCTCGCCCAGAACAGCCTCACCAGCAGCGAAGTCCGACCCAGCGTACAGGCAGCCCGGATACCGGCGGACATGAGTATAGAGCTTGATGGCTTCCTTGACGAAGCAGTCTGGGCACTGGCCCAGCCCATCACGGAATTCCGCCAGCAGGAGCCCGTCGAGGGTGGCGAGCCGAGTGAGCGCACCGAAATCCGGATTCTTTATGATGACCAGGCCCTGTACATCGGCGCAATGATGTACGACTCCAATCCCGATGGCATTCTCGCCTACCAGTTACAGCGAAATGCCGGACTGGGCACCGATGACCGCTTCATGTGGATTATCAGTACTTTCGATGACAACCGCACCGGTTATTTCTTTGAGACCAACCCTGCCGGCCTGCTCGGTGACGGCCTTATCGAGGGAGGGGGTGGCTTCAACAAACGCTGGGACGGCATCTGGAACATCAGGACCGCAATCCACGCCGATGGCTGGTCAGCAGAAATACGTATTCCCTTTTCAACGCTGAACTTCGATCCCTCCCTGGAAGCCTGGGGGATCAATTTCCAGCGCACCATACGACGTCACAACGAAGAGATTCTCTGGAATGGCTGGCGTCGTGGCGAAGGGCTGTTCCGCCCGATCCATTCAGGGCGTCTGGTCGGCCTGAGCGGCATCAACCAGGGCCGCGGCATCGAGCTCAAGCCCTTTATCAATGCATCAACAAACAGGGGCCCCGCCGCCGGTTCTGCCCGCGGCTCTGACGCCAAGGCGGGCATTGATATCACGTATTCATTGACCCCGTCCTTGCGTGGTGCCCTGACTTTCAACACCGACTTTGCGGAAGTGGAAGTTGATAGCCGCCAGGTAAACCTCACCCGTTTCCCGCTGCGTTTCCCGGAGCAGCGTGAATTCTTTCTTGAGGGCTCCGGTGTTTTCTCATTCAGGTGGGCTGATCCCTTTTTCAGTCGCCGCATTGGCCTTGTTGAGGGCCAGGAAGTACCGATCGACTTCGGCGCACGCCTGGGCGGCCAGGTAGGTGACTACGAGATTGGTCTGTACCAGGTGCGTACCGGGGATACCACGCTCGAAAACGGTGATGGGTCGTTTCGCCCCTGGGCTGCTGAGGATTTTACTGTCGCTCGGGCGAAGCGCCGCCTGTTTCAACAGTCCCACGTTGGCTTGATCTATACCCGGAGAGCCTCTGACGGTGTCACGGGTGAAGAGGCTTTGTCTGACCGCCACACGGTGGGTGCCGACTTTGACTTCTACACGTCGCAATTCCTCGGTCAGTACAATGCGCAGATCGAAGGCTTCATGCTTTATCATACCGATCCGGTCAACGGTGGTGATCTGACTTCGCGCGAACGGCGGGCCCGTGGCGTACGCTGGGCTTTCCCGAATGACCTGATCCGACTGCATTCATCGTACCGTGAATTCGGGGAGCAGTGGGATCCGGCCGTGGGCTTTGCGGATCGTCGCGGATTCCGCCGCCACCAACCCACACTGACGATTGCGCCACGCCCCCAACGCTGGGATGCTGTGCGTCAGACCGAGCACCAGATTTTTTTCGAGTACCTGACTGATCTGGACAATCGCCTGCTGACGCGCAATACCAATATCACTCCGCTGCAACTGAACTTTGAAAGCGGGGACCGCGCGTCTGTGACAGTGGGTCGAAACTTCGAACATCTTGACCGGGTTTTCACGATCTACGGCAGTGGTGACGACGCCATTCGTATCCAGCCCGGCAACTACCACTCGGATAAATGGTCAGTCAATGTCAACACGGCCGGCCGCCGGATGCTGTCCGGCAGTATGGATTTCGAGCGCTCTGACTTCTGGGGCGGGCGTCGTGACAGGCTCGACCTTTCCGGCACCATCCGCCCCCGCATTGGGGTTTCACTGTCCGCCGATTATCAGCACAACAATGTGACACTGCCGCAAGGGGACTTTGAGACCAACCTGCTGCGCCTGTCGTGGGCCTGGAATCTGAGCCCCTGGACCGCGATCACCGGCAATGTGCAGTACGATGACCTGTCGAATGTTGTTGGTCTGTACGCGCGGCTGCGATGGATAATCCAACCGGGAAATGACGTCTTCCTGGTCTGGAGCAATAACTGGCTGTATGACGATGTTGATGATGACGATCCACTGAGCCGCAACCGTTTTACCACATTGTCGAGCGGCGGTACGGTGAAGGTGAATTACACGTTCCGGTTCTGAAGTCCTTTGTCCGGGCTGGACCCGGTCAGCCATTGCTTTCAACAAACCGGACAGGCAACAGGACTTCGAAGATGGTGCCGCCACCCGGCTTGCTTCGATGGCTGATCCTGCCGCCAGCCTGGCGCACAATGCCTTCGCTGACCGCCAGGCCCAAGCCAGTGCCGCCTTCAGATTTTCTGGAGGTGAAAAAAGGCTCGAAGATCCGGTCACCAATTGCAGGATCAATGCCAGGCCCGTTATCGCTGACGCTCAGACAGGCCATCTGCTCGCCTCGCCCGGCAGCGGGTGCCAGAAGCAGGCCAATATGCCCCTGGCCGCCCAGCGCATCGCTTGCATTGATTACCAGGTTGATGATGACCTGCTGCAGCTGAACCGGGTCGACGAGGCATTCGCCGCTGGGTTCGCAGTGCCATTCGACAACAATACCGCCCGGGAGCAGGCGCTGAATGAAATCGCGCATACCCTCGACAACTGTTGCCAGATCGATCCAGCGCGGTGAAATCGGCTGACGTCGGGCAAAGGTCAGGAGCTGACGTGTCAATCCCGCTGCACGCTCGGCGGCATCCAGCACGCGGTCGGTTTCACGCTGCAGCGGAGAGCCCGGTGGCAAGCCCTCGGCAACCAGCTCGGTACCCCCCATGATGGTAGTGAGTATGTTATTGAAGTCATGCGCAACGCCACCGGCCAGCAATCCGATAGCTTCGAGTTTCTGGGCTTCCATCTGCCGGATCCTGAGTTGCTCGCGGCGCCTGAATACCCCCTGTACAACCAAAAACATGGCTGCAATGAGAGAGACTACCGTCACAAGCCAGAGCAAAGGCTGGTGCAGGATATGACGCTCGACATGGAGTGTTGTCGTTGTAATCTCAGACCAACCCGAGCCGGGATGACGTGCCCGGGCTTCGAACTGGTAAGTTCCGGCTGGCAGCCTCCGGTAGATCGCGCGGCGGTCTTCGGTGCTAAACCAGCCTGCGTCATAACCACTCAGCCGGTATTCATAGACCAGACGCTCGGGCTGGCGAAAGTCGGGGCTGGAAAAACTGAATTCAACCCATTCAGACAGGGGCGGCAGTTCGACACGGCCAGGGGTCTCGATCACTCCATCGGCACTGGCAATGCCCAGGATTGCCGGCGGACGTGGCGGCCTCAGGCCAGCAACTGTGCCCGGGTCAATGATCGCCGCGCCGCTGGTGGTCGGGTACCATAGGCGGCCTTCCTGATCGCGCCAGACGGCAGGCTGGAAGCCGCCGTTGGCTTCGGATCGGGGCATGCCGTCGCTGCGAGTAATGTGGATGCTTTCTGGCGCCTGGCCGCCTTCCAGCATGGCCGCGATCATCTGCGCCCGGTCAAGGCGAAAGACCCCCCGATTCGAGCTGAGCCAGAGACCATTCCGGTCATCCTCGATGACCGACATCAGGACACTGTCGGGCAAGCCACGCTGTGCGCCTATGCTGTAGACATCCTGGCCGTCCCAGTAGACCAGGCCGTTGGCCGTTGTGAGCCAGGCCGGCCCGCCCTGGCTGAAATGCATGGAGAGGACCGTCTGGCTGGGCAATTCCGCCTCCAGGGGCGTGCGTTCGATCTGCCCGTCCCGGTGCCAGAACAGCCCATTGCCATCGGTCGCAATCCACAACCGTTCATTGTCGTCGAAGGCCAGTGCCCCGATCGGTGCATTGAAACCGCCCTCCACCTGCCAGCTTCTCATCCGGCCATCACGAAGCTCGCCCAGTCCATCAACCGTACCCAGCCACAGGCTGTCACCGCCACGGGTAATCGAACCCACCGTAGGGTGAGGCAAGCCTTCTTCCCGACCCCAGTATTCGACGACCCGATCCTCCTGAATGCGGTGCAGTCCATCACGTGTGCCAACCCAGACCGAGTCGCCGTCGGGGAAAAGCGAAAGCACCTGCTCGGATCGAAGCCCCTCATCCGCTCCAAAGCGCCTGATGTCATCACCCTCCAGCCGCACCAGGCCGCCACCGAAGCTGCCGATCCACATGCGTCCGGCATCGTCCTGGGCAATGGGCAGAATCGGGTGATCGGGCAAACCGTGACGGGCGGTCATCGGCAGCGCCAGGCCGCGGTGCAACTGGATCAGGCCGCCACCCCCGGTGGCCAGCCAGACATTACCGTCCGCGTCATGATGGATCGCGGTCACATAGGCTTGCGCCTCTCCTTCAAGACCGCTGACCCACTCGAAGCGACCACCGCAGCGCCTGGCCGCCCCACCGCCGTCCAGACCAATCCAGAGCCGTCCTGCCTCGTCCTCGCTCAGGGCGCGAACATACACATCCTCCGGCAGATTTTCCGCCGGCCCGATTGATTGAAGCTGTCCGTTTTCCAGGCTGAAAAGACCGCTGCGCGTCCCAATCCACAGCGTGCCTTCTGTGTCCTGGTGCAGCGCGCTGACATGGGCCCCGGCCAGCGGTTCGAGCCCGAGCAGGTCATGAAAGCGACTGCCATCGAAGCGTTGAACGCCCTGGCCGGCATAACCAACCCACCAGTGGCCGGGCTGGTATTCGCTGATGGCCAGGATCGTGCTGCCGGCACGATTGTCCAGTGGTTCGAACCAGTCACCCTGGTCGGGATCAAGCAACAGCAAGCCCTGGCCGAGGGTAGCCGCCATCACGGTGTCTTGGCTGACTTCCAGGGCGTGGACCCGTACTTCGCCTTCGAGCAGACGTTCCTTGCCAGAGGGGGCATCGAGCTGCAATCGGACGATGCCGGCGGCTGTCGTACCGACCAGCAGGCGGCCGTGGCGATCCATTGCGAGCGCCTCGATGTACTCACCGGCGTAATCCAGCACCTGGCTCAGGTCGATACGCTCGAAGGAGCGGCCATCGAAACGGGTCAATCCGTCTTCGGTACCGATCCACAAAAAACCGGCTTCGTCCTGGGTCAGCGCATGCAGTGAGTCCAGCGGCAGGCCGCCTTCACTGTCATGCACTCTGAGCTGCCACTGGGAAAGGGGAACGCCACAGTCGTCCGCAGCCAGACCGGGATTCGGCTGCAGGAGCGTGGCAGCCATCATGGTAACAATCGGGGCAAGGCCGGATCTGACGGATATCATGGCTGACCTGGCATTGAATGAGTGATCGGGCGGGAACTTGCTGATCCGGCTGACTCCGGACAGTGTTTCATTCTACGGGAGTACCGAACTGCTCGCAAGAAAGCCTCAGGGCTTCTTCGAAAGCACCCAGGTGGTTCCATCGTCTTTTGTGCATTGTAGCCATTTACCATTGATGCCCAGGTTTGAATTCGTCCAATTGCCATTGGCAATCCTGACTGTATCGCCATAACACAAAAAATCGCCCTCACTGTTGCTGGCATCATTGGTCTTCATGATTTTCCATTGCTGCGGTATGTTGCCGCTTTTCGTGTCGTAATAGACATTGCCTTTATCCGAACTGTACATGTGGTGGTAGCCACCTTTGGCAACGGTTCGATCAGTTGTGAGGATCCTCACCAGGGAATTGTTCTTCAGCACTCTTCCCGTCCACTCAACAATAGTGTGCGGTGAGCCCCCTGCATTGCCTATCGTGCCACAAGGCCAGTTCTTGTGCGTTTGCGGGTCACCTATCACGCGTTTGCCGTTCTTGAAATACACCGCCGAGTGGTTACTGATAACCTCAGGCCCGGGTTTGGGCTTGGGAGCAGGTTCACTGATATAGCCTGATGCATCAATCGTGATTGTTGGCTCACTGCGAGGAACAGCATCAGCGATTGATCTGACTTTGTTCGTCCGAATGGAAATGTAGTAAATGGATTCATTGCCTTTTCGGGCAAACGTGTTGTGGCTTTTTGGGGCGATCTCAAGTTCTCCAGCCTCAATGAAACCACTCCACTCATAGGTCGTTTCCTGATGTTTTTCGTAATACTCCCGCAAGCGGGACTTGTATTCTGACTCCGCTTTATAAGCAGCATCAATGGGCACTTCCGGTATTGGGCTTTTGACATTGCCGCCAATCATAAACCGGTAATACTGTTCAAACTCAGTGTCTGAAACCGAATGCGTTTTTGTGCTGATTACATGCTTTTGGTTTTCCGCAATCACAACCCAGACAGGGACATCCATTTGGTTTATAACGTCTACTTTTGACACACTCATGACAGCACCGCTGTTGGCCACTTTATTTGTATACTAGTTCAATATCAAACCCTGAATCAATGGTGCTGCTTGTCATTCGCGGCAACGTCGAGCCAATGCTTTAAGCGGCTATGTTTGTCATCGGGCTGCCGGCCAGTTAAAGTGGCCAATGCGTTTGCATAACACAAATGATCAGGAGGCGAGGCAGTATAATGCGCGATGTCGAGTTGACCAGGGTGCCGATCGAGCTTTACAAGGTGTTGAAGTTCGAGGGGCTGGCGGACAGCGGCGCTGAAGCCAAGGCAGTGATTGCCGAGGGACGGGTGCTGCTCAACGGCGTCGTCGAAACCCGCAAGCGAAAGCAGGTTTTTGGCAACGATATCATCGAGCTACAGGGTCAGAAGCTGCGCATGGTCGACAAAGCCAGCGAGCAACAATAACACTTTCACTGGCAGCACAGAAGTCCTGGCTCTGCTTTATGGGGCAAGATGAAGAAACCCGATAGCCACGGCTCCGCCGGGGATGGCATCAACCATCTTTCCGGTCGGATGGCCAAGCTCACCTATGTCAGCCATCTGGCGCGTACCGTCGCAGCGCGAGAGAATGTCAGTGTACTCCGACAATTTGCAGAAATGGCCTATCTCTATTTCACACGCCGTCTGGGCCCGCTGCTGTATTACGAACAGGCTTTGTGGCAACCTCGCCTGAATTTGCGTCAGAAACAGCACTACCTTAATCAAGCGCAGTACCTGGAAAAAGTAAAAGCGCTGAATCCGCCCCAGTACCAGAAGTTTTCACAGCATAAACTGGTCGAAAAATCGATTCTGCGACTGCTCGGTGTTCCTGTTGCGGAATTCATTGGCTATCTGCATCCGGCCGAAGGTTCGGATTCGCAGCTCAATCCACTGACAAATGCGACGCAGTTGGAGCAGCTACTGCTGCGTCATTCGGGCGATCGCATCTGCTTCAAGCCGAGTGAAGGCTGGGGTGGGAGGGACTTTATTGCGGCCCGGGTCTCGCAAACCGGAAACAGGATAGCATTACAGCATGTGTACAATGACGCTTCAGCACTGGACGTAATCGAATTCTACAACCGTTACCTGGCGGCAAACACTGCCCAGGGGCTTGTCTTGGAACGCTATATCGAGCAGCACGATGAGTTAAGTAAGCTCAATGCCTCCAGTCTGAATACACTGCGTGTCTGGTTACTGCAAAAAGATGCCGAAGTCAGGCTGATCGGCGCTGTGCTGCGTATCGGCCGGGCCGGCCAACTCGTGGACAATGCGTCCCAGGGCGGCATATTGGCAAAAGTGGATCTTGATACCGGCATATTGGACAAAGCCAAGAATGCCGAAGTATTTCCCACCTACTTCAGTCATCATCCGGATTCAGGCGCAGTTATTGAGCACGTGCAGCTACCGCACTGGGACGCGTGCAAAAAGGTGGCAAAGGACTGCCTGCGGGTTTTCCCACGTGCGACGTTTGTGGGTCTGGATCTGGCGATCGGGCCAACCGAACCTGTCGTGGTCGAGCTGAATCTGGAGCCTGATCGTATCAGTGCCCGCAATTTTGGCGCACCATTGGCCGAACTGCTGACCTGGTGATTGTTGCCCACCTCGACCAACCAAGGCCGGGCAATACCCAGAGCGAATAGCGCAAACGTGGCAGGAATGAAGCGCTGTAGGGCAAAACCCCTAGCCCGTACCTGTAACAAAAACAACGTAATATTGTCCACAAACAGCTCCTCGCCCTATCGGTTTACCCCATCTTGATATTGCCGTGTTTTATACGCGTGGTTGATAAACGTTATAAACGCCGCATTTTTTGTACCACTAAAGTATTCTGATGCTTCCGGCCCTGGCGCCGCCTGCACTCCGACAACAACACTGGTCAGCCGTGACGAGAATCGGGCTACAGGTTTGTGGTACGTCACACCTTGACGCGGTGTGACTTGACCCGGAGCCATCTACTCAGTAGCCTGACACCTCACTCGGCTATCAGGTTCAGAAACCATGCTCTCCTCAGTGATGCAGTCCGGCGTTAATGGCATGCAGAGCAGCTTGCAGAACATGACCCGTGCCGCTCAGCACATCGCGCAGGGCAGCATCAACGTACGCGAAGCTGGTGACACCGGTCAGCACGGCACCGCCAATCCCCTTGTGACACACGATGTGACGGAATCCCTGGTTGAGCTCAAATACAATGTCCTGCTGTTCAAGGCCTCCGCCAAAGTGCTTGTTACCTCTGACACCATGATCGGCAGCCTGCTGGATGTCAGGGCCTGAACCCCCGGAGCTTCCCCACTCCCGATTGCTGACTTGCCCACCGGCCAGACCAAACAAGCGCACTTCTTACTGCAGCGTGCTCCGGCACTACCAACCACCCAAACAGGACTCTATACTCAATCGCAATGGCCTGGACCATATCCGGGGGAGGTAGCTTGATGATTAGGCTTGGATTGTTTTGCAGCATGGTTCTTGGTGTCGTGGCAGCGTCGCCACTGCACGCAACTGACAGTGATCCGCGCGCGCGCGAGGCGGGAATTGCCCCCGGCGTCCATGCGCCCGGCCCCTACAACGCCATCACCGATGTGGCTGGTGTCAAGGTAGGGCAAGTGTCAATCGTGGCGGACCAGGCGGTGCGCACCGGGGTTACCGCAATTTTGCCCCATGCCGGCAATCTGTTTCAGGACAAGGTGCCTGCCGGCTTTTCGCAGGGCAATGGCTTCGGCAAGATGATGGGCACTACTCAGATCATCGAACTGGGAGAAATTGAAACACCTGTTTTGCTGACCAATACGCTGTCGGTACCGGAAGCGGCCGCTGGCATCATCGAATGGACCCTGGATCAACCCGGCAATGAAAATGTGCGCTCAGTCAATGCGGTGGTCGGCGAAACCAATGATGGTCGTATCAACGATATCCGGGCAAGAGCAGTGACTCCAGCACACGCCATTGCCGCCATCGAATCGGCGAGTCCCGGCCCGGTGGATGAAGGCAGTGTCGGCGCAGGCATGGGCACCGTCATGTTCGGCTGGAAAGGTGGTATCGGTACCAGTTCGCGCGTGCTGCCTCAGTCCGATGGCGGATATACTGTCGGGGTATTGGTACAGACCAATTATGGCGGCAATCTGGCGATCATGGGCGTCCCGGTCAGCCCGGAAAACCTGCAGGGTGATGGTGTGGATTCACAAACCAGCCCCGATGGCTCGGTGATGATCATCATTGCCACGGATGCGCCGCTATCGGACCGAAACCTGGAACGCCTGGCTTCACGCTCGTTCATGGGTCTGGCACGGACAGGATCTTTCATGTCAAACGGCTCGGGGGATTACGCCCTGGCTTTTTCCACCGCAGAAACTGTGAGACGCGACGCCATGAGGCGCAACAATCTGCATACAGTGGAATACCTGCCCAATGACCTGATGTCGCCTTTGTTTGAAGCAGTCGCCGAGGCAACCGAGGAGGCCATCTACAATGCCCTGTTCAAAGCCAGTGATGTGGTTGGTGTCAACGGCACACAGCACCCATCAATACCGGTACCTCGGCTGCTGGAACTGCTGAGGCACAATGGCGTTATCGACTGAGGCTTGTGGGCCATCAAGCTGCTCTGAAGCTGGCAAGCGCGGCGCGGGCCACGGCCTCACCACGCTCCTGCACAAAATGCCCCGCCTCACCGAGCAGCAGGGGTTCCGGACAGCCCGAAACGATCTTGCGCAGATTTTGCATGGTGGGCGCACCCAGAACCGGGTCGAGCATGCCAATGGCCATAAAACTCTGACCAGCCCACTGAGTGCGCCACCAGTCGCGGGCCTGCCGCGAGATGGCTGCGCCATCGGCATCCGGGTTGTCCGGCACCAGCAAGGGAAAACGTCGCACACCCGCCTTGTAGCGTACATCGGGGAACGGTGCTGCATAGGCTGCCGCTTCTTCAGCGGTAAGCCCGGGTTCGGCGCGGCGCATCAATGCGGCAATGTCCAGATCGGGATTCCGAGCATTATAGGCTCGCCAGTCCAGAAACCCCTGCCCCAGTGGTACATCACCGGTACCAAGCGCGGTATTCATGACCACCAGGCGCCGGAACACATCGGGCATCTCCATCGGCAGGGTCAGCCCCAGCAGGCCGCCCCAGTCCTGCACCACCAAGGTGACATTACGCAATTGCAAGGCCTGCACAAAGGCCAATAGCATGTCCCGGTGCCGGGAGAACGTGTAGAAGCCCTCATCCACTGGCTTGTCCGAGCGCCCGAAACCAATAAGGTCCGGCGCCACCACACGTTGCCCCTCCGCCACAAACACAGGAATCATCTTGCGATACAGGTAACTCCAGGTCGGTTGACCGTGCAGACAAAGCACGGTGTGCTGCGCATCCGGCGGACCCTGATCCAGATAATGCACCCGCAGCGATTTCAGGCCGGGCAGGCTGTCCACATAATGCGGCGCAAATTCGTAACCGGGCAGATTCAGGAAACGTGCGTCTTCTGTTCTCAGAACGTGATCTGGCTTCATGGCTTGATTCCTGTCGTTGTCAGTGGACAATGATCCCATTGTCGTACTTTTCTGAATCCTCCTTCCATTCCCTGGATCGGAACCACGTTGTTGTACAACATTTTTCTTTCCTTTTTATACAGCATGGTGATATATACAATAATCACACGATACCAATCGTCGACTCCGGAACCAGATGCCTGAAGAGCACACCGTTTCCTTCAAACCGTTTCAAGCCATTCCTCAGGCAACATAACCCAGGGCCCGTACACCGCTCATGACGGAAGCGGTGTCTCCGTGGGCCAAAGGCCGTCCTGGCACGAGGAATCTATCATGCCCGAGTCACGCCCGGAAATAGATGCAGCCCCTAACCACCTGATCAACTGCGAACGCCTTCAAGCCGTTGCTGACTGCGAACAGGTGGAGTTTGTGGAATTCCTTGAATTGATGCGAACCCGGCGCGGGTCATGCACCGCGGAGCCCGTGCTCCACCCCGCCGGCATTCTGGAACGGCTTTGCCGCCTCAGGGACACACGAGACGAGCTTCTGGCGAAGTATCAGCTTCTTGAGGCCGTCCTGGAAAATCGGGAAGAGAAACTCGCCAACTTGCCCTACCGCACGCTCATTGAAGTGAACACCCGGCACAATGCAAAAACCCGCGCAGCGCTGGGGGAAAAAGCGGGGTCTGACAAAGATGCAAAAAAGGGGAAATCGGGCAAGAGTCAGCGCTCTGCCAAGGGAGGCGGGACCGCGCCAACATCCTGGGTGCCCCTTCGCCTGCCTGACCGCGAGACACCAGCACCCACAATCTGCGGGCAACAGGTGTCCAGCTTCGCACAGGGGGTGGAAATGAGAATCCTCACGGGGATCGACTTTCCGGGTCACTCCCTGGCTGATATCGCGAAGGAGGTACTGGAGGCCGTACAGATCGCAGTGCCCCGCGCACTTGAACCGACGGTGGGAGTACGTATCACTTACGAACAGGACTGGTGCAGCCAGGGGTATACACGGGGGCGCCTGGTACGCAGCATCCCGCTGACCGCAGGCGGCAAGCAGCAGATCGTCGTCAAATCCTGGACCATTCACAAGGAACGACGTCAACAGAACCAGTCAGTTCAGGAAGATGTGTCAACCGAGTTCGTGGGCGATGAGAAGGCCTCGCTCACGGTTGCCAAACAAACCAGTGCAACACTGAACAGCGGCGTAAACGCCAAACTCTCGGCAAATCTGGGGGTAACCATCCCGGTCAAGAAAGTTCCCGTCAAGGCCGGAGTTGACGGCGGGGGTGGGGCTAATGCCAGCTCAACGATCAGCCATTCTGTGACAGAAACAAAAGAACGGATCAGCCAGACGACCGTCAAAGCCGCCAGCCGATTTCAGAAAGCACTATCCTCCACCGTGGAAACCAGCGAGGAAGCAGGCATTGAATCAACGGTGACAGAAACCATCGAAAATCCCAACGAATGCCACACACTGAATTACCATTTCTTCGAGGTCGCCGAGCGCTGGCAGGTGAGCACTCGCGTGTCCGCCATTGACGCACACATCCTGCTCCCGCTTCCTCTCCCGACATTCACCAAATCATTCCTCCTGTGTCATGAATGCCTGCTGCGCAAACACATTGCCTGCGACACCCATCTCCGGGGTTTCGAGGCTGCGAAGCGCCTGCTCATCAACGAGCAGCTCGGTGAGTTCATGGGCTCACTCGGCGGCGAGGAGTTTGATGCCTTCTCCGGTCAGGTACTGGAGGAGCTGGGCAAACTGTTGTCTATCTACTTCGCGCTTTCCACTGCTGGTCTCGGGATCGGTGGCGCCGCCGAGACCGAGGGAAACAATCATTTTTCCAATGCCTGGGGCGAGCTGGAGCAGGAGTGGAACGAGTTCATGGAGGACCCTGCAGGATATGTGACCGGCAAAGGTGAAGAGGTGGTCGACGCGCTTGTCGAAGGTGCAAAAAACGTTGGTGACGCGGTGGGCGATGCCATCGGCGCAACGACAGACTTCGTTGGTGGCATCGTTGGTGGTTTCTTTGGTCAGGCCCGTATGCAAGCCCAGCTGCCGATGGGCGCGCCTGGCTTTTTCCAGGCCCAACTATCCGGGCCCGCCGGTATCGGCAGCTACATTTACTGGCAGGTGCTGAAGATCGCGGCACCGGAGATCGACTCAGCACTGGCCGGGCTCGCTGCTGCATACAACCATGTCCGCTCGATGCCTGCGGGTCCTGCAAGAACACGTGCGCTTTTTGAGGCACAAAAGGCGTTCTTTGCGTCCATCGGGGATGTGGATGCTGCGTTCAGGAAGGTGGACCAGGCGCTTTACTTCCTGATGGCGGGCACTGCACTTGCGGGTATGGCCGGCGCCGGCCTGATCGCTGTTCTGGCTGCACCGCTTGCAGCAGCAGGCGGTGGTATCGCACTCCTTGCCACCGTGGTCACCGCCTTGGGCGCCGGGGCCATCGGCGGGCTGACAGCACTCGGCGCGTCGATCACGGCTGTGCTGGCGGATCAGACTGGCGCCGTTGACATTGCGCCGGATGATCGCGGCCTAAAATCGGCCATTCAGGGTCTTTACGGCCTGTTCCAGCAATTCGGACATGCCATGAACCTGCCCGCACCACCCCAGGAAGGAGCAAGCCCGGAAGTCATCGCCGCCTACTACCGGGAACTGGAAGAGCGCAAACGCGAACAAAGGGATCTGGCTGAAGCCTCCGTGGAACTTGACCGGCTCGTCTGCTACCTGCAGCGCAACCAGCTTTACTTCGCCCAGGTAGTGGCCGCCGGGATGGGAGAAGACCGGATTCGCGAACTCCTTGCGCGTTACCAGATTCCGCCCCAGGCCGTGGAACCCCGGATCAGTGGTTTCGTGGGAGCACGTGCCGCGTTCCGCGTCCTGGACCTGCAATGGCTTTCGCTTTCGGGTGTCAACTTCGAGGCAACCCTCGCAGACCTGGACAAGGCCAAAACTGTGACAGACGCCATGCCTCCTTTCGAGATTGTTCTGCCCACACGGGGCCTGGTGGTAGAACCGGCACTGGGCGTATGCGATGCGTGTGACGAGTCTACCCGGAAGCATAATGCGGTGAATGCTGATGCCAGGCCACCTTCAGAGGCCACGCGGAGCAGCCCTGTCTAGTCGCCAAACTGATCAAGAATGGCGCGTGCAAGGGAGGTCAGAATATCCCGATCAATATCACCCATGATCGCGTAACTGATACTGCTGGATTGGGAGCGCCAATAGTAGACTGGAAGGTCGTTTCTTTGGACAAACGTTGCCGGCAGGTCATTATTCTGGCCCGCCCCATTGGTCTGAGCACTGCCGTTAAGCCGCGCGCGCTGACCAGTCGGAGAGTCATCTGACTGATCAACCTGGAAGTAGATGGCCACGACCTGCCCGGCTTCGTTTTCATACAGGATCTGACCTGCAGCGCCACGAGAGGAAACCGGTAGTGCCCTGCCACCGACAAACTGAAAACCTGGTTCCTCAAAATCCGGTGTCGAAATACTGACATCCAGTGCACTTTCGAACCATTCAGTGAATGCATCACGGTCCGTCCTCAGACCATCGCTACCCCAGCTTCGTTCGCCACCGGCAAACATCGAGTAGGAATTGGTCGCCTGCTGAAGAAACATGTTGATGGCCAATTGCTCGGCTTCCATCTGGTACATATTGCTGCGAACCTGCCAGCCTGAAAACGCACCAATGCACAGGGCAAACACTCCGGTAGCAGCTGCGAGTGAAAATCGTCCGGGCCAGAACGATCTCGGATGCGGTGTTGCGGTCGACACAGCATCGGATTCTGCAGGCGATGAATGGAGCAGCTGACTGAATCGGTTGGGGACTGGCTCTTCCAGCGTGGCCGCCAGCGCTACACGCAGCGCGCTGTCTTGGCGTCGGTAATCGGCCAGCGTAAGATGAGCCTCGGGATTCTGATCCAGATAGTGCTCGACCTCCCGGGCTGTAGCCTCGTCGAGCTCCCCATCCAGATAAGCGCTCAGCGTGTCGAGATCAAAAGTACCGTTTGTGGCGTTCATAAGGCTTCCCCCGAAGCGGTCAGGGGTGGATTTTTTTGCGGCTCCATCAATGCCCGGAGACTGTGTCGCGCCCTGGAAAGGCGCGACTGGACCGTTCCACGAGGAACACCAAGGATTGAGGCTGCCTCCTCGTAGGAGAATCCCTCGACGGCAACCAACACCAGGACTTCACGCTGTTCTTCGGCAAGCTGATCCATTGCATTGCCTACCTTTACCAGCTCGCTGGAGCTCTCGTGGTCCCCGGAGCAACTTTCGTCGCCAACCTCCATGCGGTTCAAACGTGCTTCGCGCTGTTGGCCCCGCACGCTGGAGATATGCAGGTTGTGCAGAATCCTGAAGAGCCAGGACCTCAGTCCCTGGGTGGGATCCCATTGACTCTCCCGGCTCAGGGCACGTTCGAGACTGGATTGCACCAGGTCATCTGCCGCCGATGGGCAAAAAACCAACGCCCGGGCGTAACGCCTAAGATGAGGTACTTCCGCACCGATTTGCTCGCGCAAGTTCAGGGTCGCTTTCATTCCGGCTATTCCAGGTCACCTCAGGAAGTATATGGCGCAGGTGACACAGACACAAGTAGGCCACGGCCTTTGTGGTTCCCTGACGGAGGGAACCGGAGCGGCGGGTCCGGACTTGAGCGGGCATGAACAACTGCACAAACAGGGACAGGTGGCAGTGCAATGCTCTGCCACCTGTCCTTGGCCTATAGGGAAGCCGTAATTGGCGTTCCCGGAGCGCTATCAGCTGCGCTCGTACTCAGGTGCATTTTCAAGCGCTTCTTCACTTGCATCGACATGCAATACGATTTCGTCTTCAAAACGATCATTGGTAACGGTAATGCTGTCCCATGACAGGGCCACGTCTTTGTCGCCAATGCCCAGGAATCCGCCTACCGAAACGACAACGGCGACCAGTTTGCCGTCGTGGTCCAGGATCAGGTCTTCAACAGAACCGACTTCTTCGTCATTGGCACGGTTCTTTACCGATTTACCCAGAAGTTTTTCGGCAGACAGGCCGTTAGCCGGCGCTGATCCGAGAAACATTTCAGGCGCCTGGTGCGGTGCACCAGTGGCCCGGTCAGGAATGGGGTTCTCCTGGTTGTTGCCAGCGGCTGCGGCAGCTCCGGATGCAAACAATGCGCACATAATGACTGCAAATATATTCTTCATAATCAATCTCCGTTGTTACTGCTTTGGATCAATGAGCCAATTGAGGCTCTCGAATTGGTTTCAAAGGAGCTTTCCTTCCTTTCACCCAACATACGCCTAAGCAACGGATTTTGTTCCAAACAATTTTATGCAGTCACACAAGTGCCGGCTCTTCCTCTTGACAATCAGTGACTTAAAAGTCAGATAATTTTTCGTTTTCGAAACAAATGGAGTGGCCCATTATCAATCAAATCGGTCGCAATCAGGCAGACACAAAGTGGGCGACCGCGAACGTTTAATTTTTTTCCTGTCAATTAACTGAAGTTAAGGTGCTGCTGCCAGAATGACGTCATCATGACGTCCCATTCAAATCAGAGGCCAACGTCATGACCGATAAAGCAGATAGTATTAACGAACTGATCAGTGTTCTGGAAGACGGGTGTGAGTTCTATACCGAAGCCAGCACAAATGTTTCAGCGCCGGGCTTGAGTACCCTTTTCAAGCAGATGGGTGCGGCCAAGAAATTGATAGCCGCCGAACTGAAAGCCATCGTGCGTTTCAAAGGCGGGGAACCAGCTGAAGGGTCTTTCGCTGGTAGTGTCAGACAGGCGTACGCACGTGTGCGTGTTGCCCTGTCCTCCGATGAGAGCGCGCAATATGTTGAACAGCTCGAGGAGTTCGAAGACAGAATTCTTGCCGAGTTCAAGGAGCAGGCCAGGGATGCGGACAGCCTGGAGGTTCGAGCAATCGCTGCCAAACACTTGCCCGATCTTCAGCGACAGCATGATCAAATGCGTGCCATTCAGAATGCACTCAGGTAGACTGCCTGCGTGATCCAAACATGCCCCGCTGCGGTCTGTTGGTGGCCGCAGCGGTTGTGACGCCTGTAGCAAAACCCAAGGAGACAACCATGCCAACAGTCATTGGCCTGATCATTCTGATAGCGGCTTTGGTGCTTGGCCTGAGGGCCACGGCCTTTGCTGCCCGCGCGGTCTTTGCAATTCTGGGGTTCATCGGACTTATGATCATACTTGTGCCGCTGTTGTTCTTGTCGTCCTAGCGTCGCGGCGGCACGACGTCGCTGAATGCCTCGTAAGCTTTCCACGCTGGCTCGGGTGGCGTAATCCCCGGCCGCGGCCAGTAGCGCGAAGTGCCATCCTGCTCGGGAATATAACGAGGACAGTTGGGAAAAATCTCACGTGCCCGTACCCGAACCAGCAGCTGGGCACCGGGCATGGTGTCCATTTCCAGATCATCCAGTTCCAGATCACCCATCTCCGGATCATCCCTCACCAAGCGCGCTTCGCCGTTGATCCGCAGTCGCCTGGATTGCCCGTCAAACGCCATGAACAGAAGCCCCACCGAGGGATTTATCGCAATATTGCCCAGACTTCTGAACATGCCGTTTCCATCATAGTCAGGGAAGATCAGCTCATCAGGCCCGGTGACCCGAACAAACCCGGGCATACCACCTTTGAAGGAGCAGTCAGGTCGCCCCCGGGCGTCGGCTGTTGCCAACAGAAAGAACGGCGCCCCCTCCATGAAAGCACGATCTTCCTCCGTGAACTCGCGGTGCAGCGTCACAGCCTCCAGCCGGTCAGCCAACGGGCGGCTGCCAAACTCGGCCTGCAGACGACGGCTACCCTGATGATAGAATGTGCTTTGTGTCATTTTTGTACTCCAGGTCAAGATTCCATAGCTGCCGGAACAATATTCTGATTGACCCGAAACAGATTGGCGGGATCGTATGCCGCCTTGATCTGCGCCAGCCGTGTATGGTTCGGACCATAAGTCGCGGTTATGCGGCCCGCGTCCTCCTCGCCCATCATGAAATTCACATATCCACCTTCACGTGTATAGGGGCTCACCGCTTCCCAGTAAGCCCTGGCCCATGCTGCCAATTTGTTGGCATTGGCAGGATCGGGGTCAATCCCGGCAATGACCATTGACCACCGCGCTCCCCTTGCCGACCACGCGGTGGCGTCCGCATCGACCGCCGCCGCAGCGCCATCCACCGGATAGAGATGCATCAGCGACAGATCACTTGGCGCTGCCTTGATCTGGTCGATGTGAACATCAATTGCAGCGTCAGGCAACTCGTTGACATAAGCCCCTTTCCAGTACCATTGCAGGCCTGATGGGAAAAACGGGTCGAACATGGCCTGCAGCGCCGGGAACGGCATCTCGCCACGCCAGTCAAACAGTGGCTCGGGCAGTTGATCCATCAATGGCTCCATGGCAGCGGCGCCAGATTGCGCGTCGCCATCGTAACAGGCGATGATGGCACAGGCGCGCTTGCCGTGGTGCTCAGCCGGAAACGGTTCGACCGCAGGCACTGTCTTGAGGCCGACGAAACCGCCGAAAGCGTGTGGCGCGGTAGACTGGAAGTCGCGAAACGCCTGCATCACCGCCCTCGCATCCTCAATGCCCCAGAATACCGGTCCGGCGAACACGGTATCAACCGGATGCGCGCGGAACAGAAAGCTCGTGACCACACCAAAATTGCCGCCGCCTCCACGCAGTGCCCAGAACAGATCAGCGTTCTCCTCCGCACTGGCGACAACAAAAGTGCCATCGGCCAGAACCACATCCGCCTCGATCAGATTGTCGATGGTAAGCCCGTGCCGGCGAGTCAGATAGCCTGAGCCACCACCCAGCGTCAAGCCGGCAACGCCGGTGCTGGCAATGATACCGAAGGGCACGGCCAGGCCGAAGGCATGGGTAGCGTGATCAACATCGCCCGACGTGCAGCCTGGCCCCACCCGCACGGTGCGTGCCTTCGGATCAACGCGGACGTCTCGCATCAGCGACAGATCGATCACCAACCCGTCGTCGACACTGCCCAGACCCGGACCACTGTGCCCGCCGCCGCGGATGGCCAGGGGTAATTTGTTGTCGCGACCAAAGTTCACCGCCGTCATGACGTCGGCCACATTGGCACAACGAGCAATTATGGCAGGCCGCTTTTCAATCATGCCATTGTATAACTTGCACGCTTCTGCATAACTCTCATCGTCAGGGCCAATCACCTCGCCGCGCAGTTGTTGGGCGATGGTTGCGATAGCGTTCTCGTTCATGTCAGCCTCCTTTCAATGGTGTTGCCTGTTGCCCAAGGGCTTGCGCGCCGATACCCGCCACGAGCCCGATGGCATAACGATACTGCCGTCCTGCTGCTGGTAGGGGGACAGCGCCTTGCGCAGCGCCGCCTCGATCTCATCACGGCGCTCCTCGGCCAGCGCGCCTGCCTCACGAAACACCTCGCCTGCCGGGCCGATCGCCAACTGGAAGTCGATCGCATTACGCAGTGAGTCACCTACTGTCACCGGGCCATCGGTGGCGGTGAAGTCAATATCCTCAAACCCTGCGGCCTGAAGTTGTTTGCTGACAACTCCGGGATCTGCCATCGAGAACGGTCCCGGGCCGCAGGTACGTGCATCATTCCCGGGTGGCGGAAGATAGTTCTGTACGACGGTCCTGGGCAAGCCAACCCATGGGTTTTCGGACAGATCGCGCCACACAATAAAGACCAGGTCACCGCCAGGCTTCAGAGCGCTATGGATGCTGCGCATTGCCGCCACAGGGTTCTCGAAAAACATCATTCCAAAGCGTGAGAAACACAGATCGAAACTGGCATCAAAGGGGTATGTCTGCACATCTGCGGCGACAAACCTGACGTTTTTTAATCCGGCTGCTGCGGCATCGGCCCGCCCCTTGAGCAGGAAGCGCTCCACGCAGTCGAGCCCCAGCACCTGGCCATCAGGGCCCGACTTTCGTGCCAGCTCCAGCGCCGTGTCGCCCCAGCCACAGCCAACATCAACGATGCGTGCGCCCGGGGTGATCGCCAGGCCGTTCAGCCAGACTTCACTGTGATGACTGAGCCCGTTCATCAGAATGTCGCGAAAGCGTTCGAATTTTGTTGCCAGGATTTCGTTCCAGAACGCGACGTATTCTGTTTCGAATCCGGTTTCAAACCCTGTTTCAAACTCTGTACGTACCGCCATGTGCTCCTCCTGTCCGGACAGATGTGTGGGGCCGGTTTGCCGCTGAAAGGGCTTTTGCGGTACCCTTTGCACGCAGACTTCATGCTGCGCGATGGCCTTCCGGTAGTGTTTGGCAGTTTTCAGTGTAGAGGGCCGTCAGATGACCAACCAGAGCCGTTCTTCGCAGAAACGGTCCATCCTGATCACTGGAGACGTCGATGTCATCCACGGTCAAGTCACTGCACGTGAGCATACTCGCACTGCCGGATATGACGGCGGGAACCCCGATCCATGGCCTCTTCGAGACGCTGGCCATTGGAAACTCGATGTTCAATGGCAGCGATTCCGGTGGCGCCGCCACTTTCGAAACCGAGATCGTAGGGCTCGAACCCGGCCTGTTTACCGATGTCTGCGGTCTGCCGATGCAGATACACCGCGCAGTGGAGGATGTTGTGAATACCGACATTGTTATTGCGCCGTCGATGTTCCTGCCTGAGCAGACCTGGGTGCAGGGGCGACATCCGGAGATCATTGCCTGGCTGCGCCGGCAGCACGAGGCGGGCGCCGATCTGTGCTCCGCCTGTGCGGGCGCGCTGCTGTTGGCCGAAAGCGGCTTGCTGGACGGACGTGCAACCACCACGCATTGGGCTTTCGCGGAAACGTTCAAGCACAATTTTCCGCAGGTGCACCTGAAGCTGGACGAACTGTTGGTGATTGACGGACCACGTGGCGAACTTGTCATGAGCGGTGCGGCCAATTCCTGGCAGGACCTTGTTCTTTACATGATCGCACGCCATGTCAGCCCGCGGGCGGCACAGGCGGTGGGAAAGTTCCTGCTCTATCAATGGAACACACCGGGCCAGGTACCCTTTATGCCCTTCAGCCCCGAAATGGATCACGGGGATGGTGCAATCCGTGCGGTGCAGGATCATCTGCTGGGCAAGGGACGGTTCGACCTGACGGTGGAGGAACTTGCCGACAGGGCCGGCATGGCAAGGGCAACGTTCAATCGGCGCTTCGCACGCGCGACGGGTTATTCTCCAGTGCACTATCTTCAGCGGCTGCGCGTTGAAAAGGCCAAGGTTCTTCTGGAAGAGAGTGGCCAGGCGATCGAGGAAATCGGATGGCAAGTGGGCTACGATGAGCCCGCTGCATTCCGGCGCGTATTTCGCAAGATCACCCGCTTAAGCCCCAGCGACTATCGTCGCAAGTTTCGCCTCATCCATGCAGACCGAGCGCCCGCGTCTCTTCAGTGAGGCAGGCGGCATGTGACCGCTGCCTGTGAGCGCGCGCCTTTGCGGTGGCGGTGAATTGTTTGGTGTTCAGCGCCTTGCGCCCATGGAGTCCAGCAGGTCAACAACCGGCATGTCATTGTTGGCGCGCATCTTCTCGACAAGAACTGACTGGCTGCCGAATCGCGCCTCGTCATAGCGGTGCTGGCAAATGGCCGCAACAGTTGTCTGATCCTGGCAGTCCTGCGAATCGGTGACCGGCTCGTTGCGGGCAGCGGGAACACCCCCGACTTCAGCCGGCGCGCGTGCCTCGGGATAGTACTCCTGAATGGCAGCCATGAGGCTCGTGCGCAGGCGAAGCACATCCGTGGCAGGCAATTCGCGCCCGGCGAGCAGGGTCAGCAAGCGGGTCTGCAGGTTATACAGGTCTCGTCGCCGCAGTTCCTCACCGTTTGTATCGCCAGCCACTGCATTGGCCATTGCCTGACCTTCCGTCTCCTGCCTGTCTTTCCTGGTTATGGCGGAGTGCTTCGACAGCGCTGGCGCGGGCGCCGGCTGTTGCCCTTTACTGGAGCCCTCTGCTGAACTGTCTTTGTCGGAAACTTTCCTGTTGGCATCCTGCTTCTCCGGCAGGGCGCCATCATGCTGCCGCCGATACAGGGCGTGCCACCAGGCGCTGAACCCGATTTTTGGCTGCTCTGTGGACAGCGTGTCGCCCAGGGCTTCGGCAAGGCGGAAAAAACTCTGGCTGGAGGGATCATCCCGATCAAACAGGGCCACCGGTGACTGCATGGTGACGGCGTGCTGCAGGCTCTCGTCACGAAGCACAAAACCAAGATAGTTCAACCGGACCCCTATGTACTTGTCTACGGCCCCGGCAAAACGATAGAAGACTTCCCTTGCCTGACGCGCGCTTTTGCACATGTTGACCACAATATGCAGGTTCCTGCGTCGCCCGCGACGGTGCAGCATACGCACCAGGGAAAAGGCATCGGTGAGGGATGTTGGTTCGGGGGTCAGAACGATCAGGGTCTGATGTGAGGCATGGATGAAGTTCATGGCCGTTTCATTGAAGCCGGCCGCTGTGTCCACGAACAGGTAATCAAAACCGCGCTCTATCTTCGCCAGCTCGCGGCACAGGTGCAGCTGCTGGCGCGGCTCCAGATCCACGCCATCGGCCAGACTGCGTGCGCCGGGAATCACCTTCAGTGAATGCGGGCCGTCGAGCATGATGTCAGCCACCGACTTGTCGGCATAGATAACATGCTCCAGGCTGAATTCGGGTGTCAGCCCCAACAGGATGTTGACGTTGGCAAATCCGGTATCAGCATCCAGAATACAGACCTTTCGTCCCAGCCTGGCCAGGGCCAGGGCCAGGTTAACCGACAGACTGGTCTTGCCTACCCCGCCCTTGCCACTGGTTACAGCAATGACATGAGGAACGGCACCAGCTACCCGCTCTGGCGTCTGAGTTGATGGCCTGGCTTTGTCCATGTCAATACCGTTGGTGATGTGGTAGTCAGCCCGCACAGCATGCAGTATACTCCGATAAATAACCAAACGCAGCCCACACTATAAGAAGGGGTGCTCCACGTTGGAAAAACACGTTCGGACCAGTAGCCGGACCCTGGAAAAACTGCCCAGTCCGCCCCAGGTTCTGGTCAGTCTCCTTGGCGCGGTCACTGACAGTCGTATCGGACTTCGGGATCTGGCCGAGACCATTCGCCGGGACACTGCCACCACCACACGACTCCTGTCTATTGCCAACAGCGGATACTACCCACGCAGCCATGGTTGCAGCTCAGTCGAAGATGCCCTGAAACTGCTGGGCATGGATACGGTCAAGACTCTGGTTGTCACTGCTGCCATCCGACAATACTTCAGTCAATTCGATATCGGCTACGACCGCCTGGTGCAACGATTCTGGCTGCGGTCGCTGATTGGGGCGCATATCGCACACGCGCTGGGGTCGCTGACGCGGTACCACTCGCCTCCGGAAGCCTATCTGACGGGCTTGCTGACCGATGCCGGACAGCTTTACCTGCTGAGCGAGAACCATGAGTCCTATGCTGCGCTGTTGACACAATATGGTCTGGACGATCAGCAACTGCTCGACGCCGAGAAAAAGACACTCAGCACCACCCACTGCGAGGTTGGCGCCGCTGTACTGGAACAGTGGCAAATGGACAATTTCATGAGCGAAGCGGTTCGCTTTCATCATGAGCCAACGGAAAAGATCCGCGATGGACACCACCTGGTCAAGATCATCAACCTGAGCAGCGATCTGAGCCAGCTCTGCAAGCCCTCCGAGCACACGCTGGAAAAAGCCTATCAACTGTTTGGCCTGAACGAGTCATTGACACTGGAAATGCGCGCGCGTATTGGCAGGGATGTCCGCGGCATTGCCGAGCAGATGGGCATCCGGATCAATGCCGACGAGGAGTCGGCTGCGCCGGATCAGGCACGGGAACGTCTTGGCGAAACGCTGGAGCAGATCACGCAGCTCGACAGCTTTCGCACCCAGCTGTCTGCATCCGCAGGGAAAGGCGTCGATGCATTGCTGGCCGCCATCAGCAAGACACTGCTGATTGGCCTGGGCATCGACCGCCCCATTGTATTCCTGGAAAACAGGGCACAAGGCACACTCGAAGGTTTCACCCTCACGGGCGGCCAACTGCGATCCGAGTTCAATATCAGTCTGGACCTGAAAGAAAGTGTGGTTGTGCAATGCCTGCAGCAACAGAAGCTGCTAAGCAGCGCGGCCGGGGCTGCGGACGCGGACACCCTGTCGCTGGCCGATCGGCAACTGCTGCGATATTGTCGCGAAGCTACCCTGCTCTGCCTGCCTTTCCAGAGTGAGGGTGGGCAGGATGAAAAGGGCCGGGGCGTTCTGGTGACCGGCGCCAGCGAGGCCTTGCTGGCGCAACACGAGCGCAAGCAAACCTTCTTTCAGGCGCTTGTTGATGACATGGCACCATTGCTCGCATCACTGCTACGCCAGGATGCATCGGGCGCTCCCGACGTTACCACCTCCGGGTATACGACATCACAAATTCGGGAAACGCTTCACGAGGTGAGCAATCCGTTGAGCATCATCAACAACTATCTCGATATGCTGCGACTGAAACTGCAGGACGACAACGAGGCACAGGACGATATCACTGTGTTGCGTGAGGAAATCGACCGGGTCGGAAACCTGTTGATGCGTCTGCGGTACCCGACAGAAAAGGGTAGTGAGCAGGACACGGATATCAACAACCTGATAAGGGACCTGACTACCGTAATCGATCGCTCCATGTGTCAGGCCCGTGGCATCAAAGTGGAACTGACGCTTGATCCGACCATGCCGGCACAGCAACTGGATGCTGCAGCATTGAAACAGATATTGACCAATCTCCTGAAGAACGCCATTGAGGCCCTTCCGGAAGGCGGCGAGTTGCGGGTCGGCTCCCGTGCGCGCATCAACAGTAACGGCCGCAACTACCGGGAGATCAGCATACAGGACAATGGCCCTGGTATCCCCGATGCCACTCTGGACACCCTGTTCAGGTCTGCGCACAGCAACAAGGGGCAGTCACATAGTGGTCTCGGTCTGAAAATAGTGAAACAGCTGGTTGACAAAATGGACGGTCAGATCCAGTGTAGCACCGACAGTGCAGGAACCCGCTTCAGTATACTGTTGCCGGTCCGGTCCGGTGAGCCACGGGACAAGCCATGAGTGCAGTGAACAGGGAAATCGCACAGACAGTCGGCCATATATTGGTCGTTGACGATGACCAGCGCCTGGCGGGCAGTGTTCAGGGACTGCTGCGAATGCATGGCTACCGCGTCGATGTCGCCTACGACGGGCAGACTGCGGTGAGAATGCTGCAACAGGGCGATTACGATCTGGTGCTGCTGGATCTGGCCATGCCGGTTCTGAATGGCCACGAAGTGCTTCGCATCATTCAGAAAGCGGGCATGCGCACCCTTCCTATCGTGATCAGTGGCGAGACCTCGTTCAACGACGTCAGCACGGCACTGCGTCACGGTGCGCACGACTATCTGAAAAAACCCTATGCCAATGAAGAGCTGATGACCACGGTCAGCAACGCACTGGGGAAGCAGCGCCTGGAGCAGAGCCACGACCGGATTCAGCAACGACTGTCGGTCTCTGAAAAGCTGCACCGGTTTCTGGTTGACCACTCTCCCGACATCATTTTCATTCTTGATGAGCACGGCCGCTTCAGCTTTGTGAATCACAAAATTGAAACGTTGCTGCATTACTCCCGGGGCGAACTGATCGGCGAGCCATTCCTTTCCATAGTGGATCAGGCCGACCAGGAAAAAGCCCACTATTTCCTGGACAATGCGCACAAGATTGATGACATCCAGCCCTGCATCAATCTCGACCTGATCAGTCGCCAGGCCAATGCCAACCGTCGACACTTCGAGATCACCTTGTCCCGGGTCGGCCAGGAGGCCCGCCTGAAAAAGGATATTCGTCATCGTTTTGACATCTACGGTACCGCGCGCGACATCACCGAACAGGTCGAGGCCGAAGCCTTTATCAGCTTCCAGGCCTATCATGACATCCTGACCCGCCTGCCCAACCGCTCACTGTTCCGCGACCGCGTCAACATGGCAATCAACCAGGCACAGCGTCAGAACCAGAAACTGGCCATCATGTTCATCGACCTGGATCGCTTCAAGGTCATCAATGACTCGCTGGGCCACACGCTGGGTGACCGCCTGTTGCAGGCCGTCAGCCGTCGGCTGAAATCCAGCATCCGTAAAGTCGACACACTTTCTCGCTTTGGTGGCGACGAATTCACCCTGCTGCTGCCGGATATCCAGGATGAAGGCGCCGCCACTCGTGTGGCGACCAAGATTCTTGACGCCCTGAAGGATCCCTTTGAGCTTACCGGTCACGAAATCCATATTGGCGCCAGCATCGGCATTGCTCTGTATCCGGATGCCGGGGACAACCTGGAAACCCTCATCAAACACGCTGACATCGCCATGTACCGTGTCAAGAACACAGGAAAGAACGGCTCTTTTGTTTTCAACAAGGACGTCAGTGGCGACATATCCAGACGGCATGCCCTGGAACAGGACCTGCGCAGGGCTTTGCAGAACGATGAAATCTGCATTCACTACCAGCCGCTGGTGGATATCCGTAGCGGCAAACTGCACGCAGTGGAAGCGTTGATCCGCTGGGATCATCCCGAATTCGGACAACTCTCTCCCACAGAGTTCATTCCCATCGCCGAGGACAGCCGGCTGATCATCGACATCGATCGCCAGACCCTGCGAAAAGCCTGTGAGCACGTGGTTGCGCTGCGAAAGGGCGCACATCCCGACCTGAAGCTGTCGGTAAACCTGTCAGCGCTGGTGGTCGAGCAGGCCGATTTTATAGAACACGTCAGCGAAACCCTGCGCACAACCGGCTTTCCAGCACATTGCCTGGAGCTCGAAATTACCGAAGGCATACTGCTGAACGATCATCTTGATACTGTGGAGAAACTGGTCACACTCACTGGTACGGGTGTGTCCCTGGCCATTGATGACTTTGGCACCGGCTTTTCGTCCCTGAGCTATCTGCAGAAGTTCCCGGTCGACACACTGAAAATAGATCGCAGTTTTGTGCAACGCCTGCACAGCAATACCGAAGATGCCTGCATCATCAATGCCATTGTCTCCATGGCGCGCGGCCTCAAGATCAACATTGTGGCCGAGGGTGTGGAGCACGAATCCCAGCTCGACTATCTGCGTTCCCTGGGCTGCAACATCGTGCAGGGCAACTACTTCGGCCCGGCCGCCCCACTGGAAGAACTGCCGCTCAGCTATCCGCTGACCCGACGCACCGCAAAAACCCTCCTGTCCTGATTCAGTGCCTGGCCGTCAGTCAAAGCGCACCCCAGCTACCATGTAACATGTCGCATACCAGGGGGTTGCTACCGGCGCTTTGCGGTATAGTCATAGTCAAGCGTCTCTCCGGGACACAACAACGGGAGCCCGAAATGCACACTCGCATGATCGTGAACAGCCTGCTGACTTTCTCGCTATGCCTTGCGCTGCTTGGTTGTCAGTCGGCGCTCGACTCCGCCTACTACAGCACAATGGAGCGCCTGGGCGTGCACAAGCGCGACATCCTTGTGGATCGCATTGGTGATGCGCAGCAGGCCCAACAGGACGGTCAGGAACAATTCAGCAACGCACTGGAGCAGTTTCGCAGCGTGGTGGAGTTCGACGGCGGCCGGCTACAACAACTGTATGACCGCCTGAATAGCGAATTCGAGAACAGTGAGCGCGCAGCCACCCGTATTCGTGATCGCATCCGCGCCGTGGAATCGGTTGCGGCGGCGCTGTTTGATGAGTGGGAGGAGGAGCTGGAGTTGTACACCAACCAGAGCCTGCGCCAGAGCAGCGAACAACAACTGCGTGAAACCCAGCGTCGTTATACGCGCCTGATTGCCGCCATGCACCGCGCCGAAGCCACACTTGATCCAGTGCTCGATAGCCTGCGTGACAATGTGTTGTATCTGAAACACAACCTCAACGCGCGTGCGGTTGCATCATTGCGAGGCGAGCTGGACAACATCAACACCGACGTTGAACAGCTGATCGAAGCCATGCAGCAGGCAATAGCCGAGTCAGATCGTTTTATCGCGGAGATGCGCGAGTAGGCCCGGTCTGGGTGGGCGCTCTGATCGCGAAAGAGACAGCTCTCGGACTGTCAATTCTGCTTGCAGGCAACCGGCATCGTCAACTCCGCCAGCACCTCATCGAGTTTACGGGTGATTTCGACATTGGCTGCCTGAGTGCTGCGCTCCGCCTGGCCGTTCCGGCAGCCCTGGATGACGCTGCTGATCTGTGCCAGACGGCTGAAAAACGCGCCCAGCACGTCTGCGCTGGCCCTGTCCGCACACATACCATAACCCGACTCAGCAAGGCAGATGGCATTGAGTTCCTGCTCGAACTGCCCCCTGATGGGCAATACCAGCTGGGGTTTACCAAGATACATGGACTCACTGATGAGATTGAAACCTGCCGTCGAAATTACCGAACTGCAGGCCGCCAGATCATCCATGAAACCCTCAGGGTCCGGGTCACAGAAAGTGATGTTGCCGTCGAACCCGGCGCTGCGCTGTCCGTATACCCTGAAGCGCTTGTCGGGAAACTGGTGCAGAATACCCATCAGGGAGTCGTATCCACTGGTGAGATACACAAGATGGAATCCGGCGTCGGTAACCGGTTTATCCAGAACGTCACGACGCAGTATCGGCGGAAACAGAAAGGTACGATCGTTTGTTGCAGGCCCCATGACAAGCGTTGTGGCCAACGACACATCGGGCCGCGGAATCATCAACGCAATGATCATTTGTGTCAGCCACAGATCGGGCAACATCTTTTTAGGAACTGGATGCGCCATGAAGCGTATCCGGTGCTGGTTGTCCAGACTGATCAACGGCAGGCCGCGCAGTTTGGCCATCCACGCAGTCACTGGCTCGAAATCGGTGATCACACAGTCGGGCTGGAAGTCATCAAACAGGCGGGTGACCGAGCGATTGCTGACAATGGCCCGCCGGGCGCGGCGCAGATTGTGCAGCACTGTACGCCAGACGCTGACCCGGTTATCCACACTGACAATGTGCAGGCCTTCAATCTCAATGCACCGGTACTGACCGCGTAGCGCTGCGTAACCCCGGCCATAGGAAACCACCCGGATCTCGTGGCCCTGCTGGGTCAGATGTTGCAACATTTCCCGGGCACGGGTGGTATGGCCCGAACCCTCGCCGGAAACCCCGTAGACAATCCGGCTCATGGTCTGACTCCTCGCGGTCCGTGACTGCTTCCAGTTGCCATCGCAGCCGCATGATAGCGGCAGATTGTGACAGAACCACGACCGTTGCCGGCCGGCTCTTCACGCCAGCACCGCGAGCCTGCCCGCATGCTTTTGCACGGCTTTCATTTATCTTGCAATCATTCTATTATTCGATAGAATGATTAACAGCAATATGCCATCACGCCTCAGGCCCCGCAGTGCTGAGGCGCCCCGGAGAGATCCCAATGACCTCACAACAGGAACTGCTTGACACCCTGGCTCAGGTCGCCCGTGCGCTGGGCAGTGGTCATCGACTGGCATTGCTGGAACGTCTGGCGCAATCCGAGAGCCCGGTTGAAACCCTGGCCAATACAACCGACCTTACTGTCGGCAATGCCTCCCAACACCTCCAGCAACTGCGACGGGCCGGTCTTGTCACCGCCCGGCGCTCCGGCAAGCAGATGATCTACCGCCTGACCGATGAGCGCATCATCAACCTGGTGAGTCTGCTCAGACAGGTGGCCGAGACCAATCTTGCCGGGATGGAGCGCCTGGTCAGCCAACTGTTCGCCGATGATGATGCCGGGGGCGCCCTGGAGCCGGTCACCCGGGACGAGCTGCTTGACGGGCTGTCCAGCGGCAGGGTGGCTTTGCTGGATGTGCGACCGGCGGAAGAATTCCGGGCCGGCCACCTGCCCGACGCCATCAATATTCCCCTGCCACAACTTGAGGAAATGCTGGACAGATTGCCTGTGGGCAGAGAGATTGTTGCCTACTGCCGCGGACCCTACTGTGTCCTGTCGCATGAAGCTGTGCAGCGCCTGCGGCAACTCGGCTACCGCGTCCGGCGCTTCGAGGAAGGCTACCCCCAGTGGAAAGCCGCCGGCCTGCCGGTAATGTGAGAAGAGACACCATCATGTCAGAGTCTGTCTGGGCCAATGAACCACTGATCCGCGGCGGCGCCTTCGCGCTTATCCTGCTGCTGATGATTCTGTGGGAAGTGCTTGCCGCCAGGCGCACGCAGCAGATACCCCGTCGCCAGCGCTGGCCGGCCAACCTGTCGGTTGTGGCCCTGAACACATTGGCGCTGCGTCTGATCTTCCCGCTGGCCGCCGTGGGTGCTGCCCTGATTGCCGCCGAACAGGGCTGGGGCCTCTTCAACCTGTTTGCAGTACCGATGTGGCTGGCAGTGATCGTCTCCGTGGTCCTGCTGGACATGGCCATCTATTTTCAGCACCGGCTTTTCCATGCCGTTCCCTGGCTGTGGCGGCTGCACCGCATGCACCATACGGATCTGGAATTTGATGTCACCACAGGACTTCGCTTTCATCCCGTGGAGATCCTGCTCTCCATGTGCATAAAATTCGCCGCTGTCATACTGCTGGGGGCTCCGGCCGTGGCGGTGCTCATCTTCGAAGTGCTTCTCAACGCCACCTCCATGTTCAACCACGGCAACATCCGCCTGCCAGTCAGGCTTGATCGCTGGTTGCGTCTGCTGGTGGTGACACCGGATATGCACCGCGTGCACCATTCAATCATTCGCCGTGAAACCGACAGCAATTTCGGCTTCAGCCTGCCCTGGTGGGACCGACTGTTCCGCACCTACCGGGATCAGCCCGCTGCCGGCCACCCTGGCATGACAATCGGCATTGAGTCATTCCGGGAGACGCGGGATCTGCGACTTGATCGCATGCTGCTTCAGCCGCTTGTGACACCCGAGAGAACCGCAGAGCATCAGCGCCACCATCGGTCCCGATAGGTTTCCATGGGGACTGCCCGGCGCAGAGTGATGATAGACTTGACCCAAAAGCACTCGCCCACCGGAAACCCGCCTGGACAGGGACCCACCTCATGCCGCACAGACCAGACGTCAGGAAACTGCTGATAGCCAACCGCGGCGAGATTGCGCTGCGTATCGCCCGCACAGCCAACGAGCTGGGTATCAGCACCGTTGCTGTTTACCCTGCCGATGACCACAACAGCCTGCATGTACAGCGCGCCGACGAAAGCCACGCGCTTCCCGGCCGCGGCGTTTCAGCGTACCTGGACATGGACGCAATCATTGCCACAGCCCGCGACAGTGGCGCACAGGCCATTCATCCCGGTTACGGTTTTCTGGCCGAGAACGCGGAATTTGCTCGTCGGGTTGAACAGGCCGACCTGGTTTTTGTCGGCCCGACATCCAGAACGCTGGCGCTGCTGGGCAACAAGATCAAGGCGCGCGAACGGGCGCAGTCGCTGGGTGTGCCGGTATTGCCCGGCACCACATCGGCGAGTTCACTGGCGCAGGCAAAGGCGTTTCTGCGCCAGTTACCCGACGGCGCAGCCATTATGATCAAGGCTGTGGCCGGTGGCGGTGGTCGTGGCATGCGTGTTGTGTGCGCTGGTGATGATATCGAGTCCGCCTGGCAACGTTGCCGCGCCGAAGCCAAATCCGCGTTCGGCAATCCTGATGTGTATATCGAGCAATTCCTGCCGTCCGCAAGGCATCTCGAGTTACAGATTCTGGGCGACGGTACCGGTGCCTGCGTTCACTTTGGTGAACGCGAGTGCACACTGCAGCGTCGTCACCAGAAACTGATCGAGATTGCGCCCAGCCCTTCGATTTCCGACACGACACGTCAGGCGCTTATCGCCCATGCCATGACGCTGGCGCAGAACACCAAATACCGTTCACTGGGCACGTTTGAATTCCTGCTGGCCACTGACACTGCGGAGAGCGAAGGCCTGTTCTTTATCGAAGCCAACCCGCGTATCCAGGTTGAACACACAGTGACCGAAGAAGTCTATGACGTGGACCTTGTGCAGTGGCAGCTGGAGATCGCGAACGCACGCACACTGAACGAATCCGACAGGCCCGTCGCCGCCCGCGCCGCGCGCGGTTATGCCCTGCAGTGTCGTATCAACAGGGAGCGCATGGACGCTGGCGGCAATGTCACACCCACCGCAGGCACCATCACGCTCTACGAGCCACCCACCGGTCACGGCATCCGTGTGGATGGCTGTGGCTATGCCGGCTACTCCACCAGCACCGCTTACGACAGCCTGCTTGCCAAGTTGATTGTGTCTTCCCGGTCTGCCGAATTCGCCACCGTGGTGCGCAAGGCCAGTCAGGCACTGGGCGAATTCCGGATCAACGGCATGGACACCAACCTGCCCTTCCTGCGCGCATTGCTGGCGCAGCCTGCAGTACTGGCCAATGATGTCAGTACCTGCTATATCGGGCAGCACGCCGAAGCGCTGGCCTCACAGGCGCGGGATTTCACCACTGTGGAATTATCAACCGATGTGACGGCGTCCACCAGTCGCGAGCCGCCTGCCCTGACCGGCAATCAACGGGCAGTGACTGCGCCGATGCAGGCGACGGTAGCCAGCATGGATGTGGCTGCCGGTGATACCGTAAGGTCTGGTCAACAGATTGCTTTGCTTGAAGCCATGAAGATGGAACATGTGATAAGCGCTCCCTCGACCGGCATCATTCTGGAGTGGCTCACCACGGTAGGCGAAACACTGATGGAGGGCGATGCCCTGTGCGTGATTGAGCCGTCGGCTACCGAAGAGGTGGCGTTTGATCAGGACGAAGACCTGGATCTGGAACACGTCCGAAATGACCTGCAGGAACTGATCAATCGCCGTGGCTTCGGTCAGGATGAAAACCGCCCGGAAGCGGTTGCCAAACGTCGTGGGCGCGGCCAGCAGACGGCGCGGGAGAATCTTGCACAGATATGTGACCCGGACACCTTCATCGAGTACGGCGAACTTGCCATTGCTGCCCAGCGTCAGCGTCGCTCCCTGGAAGACCTGATCGAAAATACCACCGGTGACGGCATACTCACCGGTGTCGGTCAGGTAAACGGCGCGCTGTTCGAAGAGGCACTGGCACGCTGCGCCTTTGCCATCGGTGATTATATGGTGCTGGCTGGCACCCAGGGGCAACGTCATCACCGTAAACTGGATCGCCTGCTGAAGGCAGCCAGCGAGTGGCACCTGCCCCTTGTGCTGTTCGCCGAAGGTGGTGGTGGACGCCCCGGAGACACTGAGCGCGCTACCTACGCCGGCATTTCCAACGGAACCTTCACGCAGTTTGCCAATCTGAGCGGTCAGGTACCATTGGTAGGTGTGGTGTCCGGTCGCTGTTTTGCCGGCAACGCCGCACTGCTTGGCTGTTGTGATGTGATCATTGCCGATGAAAGCAGCAATGTCGGCATGGCTGGCCCGGCCATGATTGAAGGCGGCGGTCTTGGGGTCTATCCCCCTGAAGCCATAGGCCCGATTGATGAACAGTGGCGCAACGGTGTTGTTGATATTCGCGTGCGCGATGAGGCAGAAGCCTGCAGTGTCGTGCGCAAGTACCTGTCCTACTTCCAGGGGCCGGTTGACAGGTGGCAGGCACCTGACCAGCGACAGCTGCGACACCTGATTCCCGAAAACCGCCTGCGAGTGTATGACATCCACAAGGTCATCCAGTGCCTGGCGGATGAAGATTCAGTGCTGGAACTGCGCGGTGGATTCGGGGCTGGCATGGTCACCGCCCTGATCCGGGTCGAAGGCAGACCACTCGGTCTGATCGCCAACAACCCGAAACACCTCGGCGGAGCAATCGATTCCGATGCGGCCGACAAGGCGTCCCGCTTCATCCAGCTCTGTGATGCCTTTGACATCCCGCTGGTCTCCCTGTGTGACACGCCGGGCTTCATGGTTGGCCCGGAAGCGGAAAAAACGGCGCTGGTGCGCCATGCCAGCCGAATGTTTGTAAATGCCCGTTCGATAACGGTTCCGGTGTTCGGCGTGGTTGTACGCAAGTGTTACGGGCTGGGCGCCCAGGCCATGCTCGGTGGCGGTGCACACGACAATTTCTTTACCATTGGCTGGCCTACCGGTGAGTTCGGTCCGATGGGGCTGGAGGGCGCAGTGAAATTGGGTTACAGACGCGAACTGGATGCCCTGGATCATCCGGCCGAGAAACAGGCACTGTATGAAAAACTGCTGGCCGAGTCGTATGAGCAGGGCAAGGCCATCGCGGTGGCTTCCACGTTCGAGGTCGATGCGGTGATTGATCCGATGAAAACCAGGCACTGGATTGTATCCGGGCTGCGCTCGGTGACACTGCGGGCACCGATGTCGGGTCGGAAACGACCGTGCGTGGATACCTGGTAGATCAGCGCACGGACAACCACCACAGCATGACGGCATACAACAGAGCATTCCACGCCACTACTGATACTCCAGCCACAAGTTCCAGGCGACGCGGCATACCGTGAGGGCGTATCACTGGTTCAAGATAGTGCTGCATCCACCCCCCCTGGAATGAACGCTGCCCGGCACGCAGCCGGAGTGATTGCTCCAGCGGTGTCAGTGGGCAGGTCCAGCTTGCAAGATTGACCACCGATGACCACAACACAACGGGAAGATGCAGCAGCAAAATGCGTGCATCCACCGGGTACAACAGTGCGCCAAACAACGCAAAAACCACAAAAAGTGTGTGAAGAACAAGTACACCGTCAGCCGCAATGGCTGAAAACAATTGACGACTTGATGACCCTGCATCCATGCCCGGCATATTAACCCAGGCGCACGGGCTGTCAATACAACTGGCGCGATCAGGGAATTATCTTGGGTGGCGGTTCAGTACCGGCAATCCTGGATGCAGGATCAGAGGCTTTTACTGCAGTTTCAATCTCTTCTTCATCATCAGGCTTTACGTCAGCCATGACGAGGATCTTTCCTTTGGTAAGCTCCTGTCTGAATTCATCCAGCCGGGTGTTACTGAAAGCAGCGGCAGAAATTCCCGTTCCGAAGCCACCAATTCCGGCGCCAAGCAGTGTGACCAGAAATACCATGTAGGCACCCACTTCCAGCGTCGGAGTCTGCAGAAAGTACAGGATCACACCGGCCACCAGACCTGCCACGCCTCCGATTACGAGCCCGCGGATATAACCGGGCAGGAAATCGTCTGCTTCGGTTCCAGGTCCAGGCAGGTCTTCGCGGTCTATGCCTTTGGGTGTGATGGTATAGATGTGCTGACGGTCGATACCCTGTTGCAGCAATTCATCCACCACACTTCTGGCATGTGGGATGTCAGGTGAAAGAAAGGCTATACGCTTCATTTGTCCTCCCTTATGCTGTCAGATTTATAATGATCAGAATCAGAACAACAAGCACACCGGCCAGCGTGCCGCCAAGAATCAGTGTATTGCGCAATACTGCGCGTTCTTTGTTCATACGACGGGAGCTCCTTTGTTGAAGAGGCGCCCAGAGGTGCCAGGGCTAACCTCGTGGCTTCGTACCAATTGACCAAGAGGGCGCAGGCGGCCTGAATTATCATTTCCCGCTGTCACCGACTGGTCGTCAGACCATACTGTCTTTCACCTCCTCGGTGGCCGCGAACTGTCCGGCAAGGGCTCCGGCGGACCGGGCATGCCATCGGGTTTTGAAACCTCGGCCATGCGCTGGTAGGCCGGACGCGCCTCTACCCTCGCCATCCAGTCGTTAATATTCGGGTACAGGCTTTGATCCACCACATTGATCAGAAAACTGTAACCCAGCGGAAAATGCATCATGATGTCCGCTGCAGAAAATTCGCTACCGCCAAAATACGAATTGCTGGCCAGAAAGTCCTCGGCAAACTGGATAGTGTCACTGATATCGCGCAGCGTAGAGGGCCGGGTGGGCGGTTGCAGTTGCCACACCCTGTAGTCAATGCCCATACGGGCGGCCAGTGAACCTTCGGCGTAGTGCATCCATGTGCGGTACCAGGTGTAATCCGTACTGTGCAGAGGCGGGCGCAACTGATCAGGTGCATGGCGGTCCAGTATGATATCGATAATGGCACCTGACTCCACAAGAATCTGATCACCATAAATCACCGTGGGCGCAACCGGCATATCCGGATTGACCTGCCGGATCAGCGCCAGTGAAGCGCCAAGGTTGCCGCGCACAAATTCAAGCTCATACGGAAAACCCAGCTCCTCCATCAACCAGACTATCCGCTCTGAGCGGCGAGCCTCCAGATGATAGATGGTGATCGGTGGCAGTGGTGCGACGCCACTTTGCGCATTTGTGCCGGTGTCTGCCGCCTGTGACGGCAGGGCAACGGCAAGCCACAGCACAAATGAACTGGTGAGAATACTGATGAGTTGACTGTTGCTGCGCATGGCGGGTACTCCTGAGGAACCAATGCTTGTGGGCGATAGAAACAGAAACTTCAAAGCCTGGCCATTAATCTATCAATTACCGGCTTCGCTGTACAATCTGACCTTCAAGGCATCCAGAATGGCGGCGCGTTGATTGCTGTTCTGATTGGTGATGATAACAAAGGGATACAGGCCTTCGGGGCCTGGAATATAACCCGCAAAATTGTAGACACCGGTCAGGGTGCCACTTTTGCGGTAGATGCCATCCACCTCGGCCAGCAGATCAGCATAAGGCAGAAAGGCTTCCAGGATTTGCATCATGCCACGACCGGTACTGCGCTGTGCGCGATCAAGCCCAGAGCCTTCAGTCATCAGCAAGGTGTCAGCCTGTTCACCAAACCCCTCTCCATACAGGGCCTGCAGGCGAGTGACCAGCACATCCCTGCTCGCCGCCATGCTCGCTGGATATCCATGTACCTGTGCACCAAGGGTCAGGAACAACTGATTGGCGATAAAATTGTTGGAGTAATGCAGCAAACCCTCCAGATTATCGTGCAAGGAGCGGGAGCTTTCATGGCTGTACAGCAGTGACCAGTCCGAAGACACACTTTCCCGATGGAACGACGTGTCGGCAACGTTGATCCCTTGCGTGGCGAGCATCAGCTGGAACAGTTGCTGGACCTGTTGCAGGCCATTGAGCGGATCATCGCCCAGATTGATACGCCGGGGCTGCCCCGGTGACAAACCGGCAGCCAGCTGCCTGGCCAGTGGTGTCAGCGGTGTCTGCGGTTCGCCGGATATCAATTCACCATCCCCTGTCCAGGCCAGGTTCACCGTATTGAAATTGACTACCAGGGCGCCGTTGATGGCACCGTAGGGCTGGAGCGTTGCCGGCTGGCCAGGCACTGCAAAATCCGGTGCAAAAGCCGAGTCATCCAGCACCAGCCGGCGGATGTTCTGCAGCCCCAGTCCAGCCAGACGACTGGCAATCCCAGCCACCTCTTCGGAAACCAGAAACGGATCCCCGTATCCCCGGATCAGCAGATCCCCGGCATCGTTCTGGTAGAAACGGGTCCGGAACCGGAACTCGTCACCCAGCGTGGTCAGCGCCACGTGTGCCATAGGGATCTTGACCAGCGAAGCCGGCAACAGTGGCCTGTCCGGGTTGATGCGCACCAGGTCCTCGCCGTCGGGTGAACGCAACATGATACTGCCATTGCCGGCCAGAGACAGCAGGGACGCCGGCGCCAGCGCACCCTCGTGAACATCAGCAGATACGCTGCCGGGTACCATCCCGCACGCCAGCACCAGGGCTGCCATTTGCAACAGTCCGGCAGCGTTGCCGCAGCAGCGCACCAGAAATCCGCGCATCATGTTCCCTCCTGCGCCAGTGCGCCGCCATAACCCGATACAAAGGCCGCTGGCATACGCTTGGGTCTGCCGCTGCTCAGCGCAATACAGACAAAGGTGCTGCGCGCACGCATCAGCGTAACCCCGTCGGATTTTCGCAGCAACTGAAAATGACGGATCAGACGCAGCTTGCCATCGGTCTCCACGATCCAGGTACCGATGAGCAGCTCATCGTCCAGATAGGCCGATGCCAGGTAGTCGATTTCGTGGCGCAGCACCACCATCGCCCGGTCCAGGGCGCGGTAGCTGGCCAGATCGAGTCCCAGCGATTGTGAATGCTGCCAGGCACAGCGCTCCATCCAGCGCACGTAGGCCGTGTTGTTGGCATGACCGAGTTCATCAATGTCCCCACGCTGAACCTGAATAGCCACGGGGTATGGTGAAGCCCTGTCCCAGCTGATAGTCATGGCAAACGTAGTCCGATTCCTGAAAACGAAACACCATGATAGTCTTCGGTGCCCTCGCATTGCCAGTACACCGCTCCCCTGTTGATCCCGAACAGGCATATTGCTAACGTAACAGCTCATCCCACTGGTGCCGTCCACCGAGGTGATCAATTTGCGGGAATCCCTGAGTGATGGGCGAGCCATTATCAGAGTCATTACCCTGATGTTGTCAAGCTGGCTGCTGGCAGGCTGCTCCACGCATCTGGGCGGGCCCGAAGCCAGGCTTGACCTGCCGGATACAGCGTACACCGTTCTCGAGCCTCAGCAATTTACGCCACCCGGCTGGCCCGAGTCGCTATACGCCACCGTTTACCAACCCGACAGCATCGGACCTCATCCAGCAGTTCTGATGTCCCATGGCGGAGGCTGGCGCAACTTTTCTCCCGACACGATTTCAGGCACCGCCAGGTATCTCGCCAGGCGAGGTTTCGTGGTAGTCAATGTTGAGCATCGCTTCGCGCCCGGGTATCACTTCCCCGCACAATTGCACGACGTGCAGCAGGCCATGCACTGGATTCACGACAATGCCCAGCGCCTGGCAATTGACCCGGACCGTATCGGCGCTTTGGGGTTTTCCGCCGGTGCCCATCTGTTGAGCCTGATGGCACTGGTGGCAGGTCAGGGAGGCGAACTGGATGAGCGCTACGGCGGGGCTCGCACCCGGCCTGCGGCGGTGGTGGCAGGCGGCACACCAACCGATCTGCGGAAATGGCAGGAAGGCCTGCTGGTGGAATCATTCATCGGTGGCACCCAGGCGCAGATGCCCGATGCCTATGCACTGGCGTCACCCGTGGTGCATGTTCATGCTGGCGCGCCCCCATTCTTCCTGTTTCACGGCACATGGGACACCCTGGTGCCGGACCATCATGCCACTGACTTCCGCGACGCCCTGCAGGCGTCAGACATCACAACAGAGCTGTACCGCCAGCACCTGCGCGGCCACTATACCAGTTTCATTTTCCGTGGCAGTGCCATTCGTGCAGGAACCCAATTCCTGTACCGACACCTTCAAGGAATCTCACAATGAACGAGCCGTCCAGATCAGAAGTACCGGATCCTCTCGTCATTCATCATACGCCGGTGGACTTTTCCGACCGGGTTGCGTTGCGGATCACCCGGATGCTGCGCTTTCTGGCAGATACTTTTTTCGCCCGTCGTTATGGTCACCGCGCCGTGGTGCTTGAGACTGTGGCGGCGGTCCCGGGCATGGTCGGCGGCATGCTGCGCCATATGCGAAGTCTGCGTCGGCTGGAAGACGACGGTGGCTGGATTCATACCCTGCTCGAGGAGGCTGAAAACGAACGCATGCACCTGATGACCTTCATCCAGATCGCACAGCCTACCCTGTTCGAACGCCTGCTGATTCTGGTTGCCCAGGGTGTGTTCTTCGCTGGCTTCCTTATCCTCTACGTGATCTCGTCGCGCACCGCCCATCGCCTGGTGGGTTACTTCGAAGAGGAGGCCGTGTACAGCTACAGCGAATACCTGGCGGAGATCGACTCCGGTGCGCTGGAGAACCCACCGGCGCCCCGGATCGCCATCGACTACTGGGAACTCCCGCAGGATGCCCGACTGCGCGATGTGGTACTTGCCGTGCGGCAGGACGAAGCCGGGCACCGGGATGTCAACCATGGCTTTGCGGATAGCCTCGCCGGTCGCGAACACGCAGACCCGTGACAGGCACAAACTCGTGATACAGTAGCAGAAAAACAACAAACAGCCCGTGCCGGAGCGCGGTAAAACGAAGAAGGGGCCACGACCGTGCAGGACATCTTCGACACCATCAACAATTTTTTTGCCTTCATCGAGCCGATTTCAGACGCTGTCTGGGCCTTCCCAACCCAATTCGCTGTTTACAGCAACATACCGGTACTCGGACAACTGGCCTTTCCCGTCGTGTTCCTGATGGGCATGGGTATCTGGTTCACCTGGCGTACCGGCTTCGTGCAAAGACTGAGTTTCCGTCATGCCATTCCCATCATGCTGCGCAGGCGCAGTGACAGTACTGGCATCAGTTCCATGGCCTCGTTTCTGCTGGGTCTGGCCATGCGGGCGGGGCCGGGCAATATTGTCGGTGTGACCGGCGCCATCACCGTGGGCGGGCCTGGTGCCCTGTTCTGGATGTGGGTGGCAGCGGCGTTTGGTATGGCTACAGCCTTTATGGAGTCTGTTCTGGCCCAACTGTTCAAGGAACGCAAGGACACCGAATTTGTTGGCGGCCTGCCGTTCTACGGACGGCGCATCGTTGGCAACAGCCGAGTGGTGGGAATTTTCCTCACCGTGGCTTTCATCACCTACGCACTGTTCAACGTACCGGCGCAGACGTTCAATGTGTTCACCGCTATCGGCATGATTGCCGACACCGCCACCGGTGCGGAGACTGACCGGCAGTCGCCGCTGTACTACGGCATTGCTGTGACACTGGTGGCGGCCTGTGCCTGGCTGATTCTTGGTGGTATCAGACGGGTGACGGCCTACACCAACGTGTTGGTACCTATAAAGGCAGTCATTTTCTGTGGTATTTCACTGATCATCATCCTGATCAATGCGCCCTTGATTCCAACCTTCTTCCACATGGTGATTGTTGGTGCGATTTCTCCGGACGCGCTGTTTGGCGGTGCCATTGGTGTGGCCATTGCCGAAGGTGTACGACGCGGGCTCATGTCCAATGAGGCGGGGCAGGGCACCATCACCATGGCAGCAGCGGCGGCTGACAACAACCATCCCTGCGAGCAGGGTTTTGTGCAAAGCATGGGGGTGTTCTTTGACACCATTGTGATCTGTACACTCACCGGTTTTATTGTGGTGCTGGCGCATCTGTGGGCAGGGTCGGTGGACAGTGCTGACTGGGCTGCAGCAAGCGCGTCACGTATTGGCACCTATCTGGATTCGGTGCGTGTTCTGATTCCGGTGGCCATAGCCAATACGGTCGTCATCATACTGGCGGCCTGCTATAGCCTGTTTGCCTTCACCACATTGCTGGGCATGATTTCCTTTGCCGAAATCTCGGCCAACTTCATCTCCCGCTCCCACCACTTCATCATGGGCATCCGTATTGCCGGTTCACTGGTGTTTGTCCCCTTTGGCGCACTGACCGTACTGGCCGGACTGGAGCTTGGTAACCTGTGGGCCATCACTGATCTCAGCAACATCATCATGGTTTACCTGAACATTCCGATTCTGCTGCTGGGTGCGCCGCTGGTTTACAAGGCACTGGCCCACTACCGTGCCACCTGTGGCGGCAAGTTCATCTCACAGCATGTGCTCGGGGTGAGTACAGATCACTGGACAGAGGAAGAGCAGCGTCACCTTTCCTGACAACACAAACGCCGGAAGATCTGATATGGTTGTTCTTCAACATCCTCCTGACAACCGGTAATTGATCAGATGGTGACAAACATGGCACGTTACATCACGCTCGCAGTATTCTTTCTGGCTCTGTTGCAGGTACCGGCACCACTTTTTGCACAGGACACCTACCAGGTCCCCGGCCCGGAGCTGGTGGCACTGGTTGACGGCGCACGCACACCCTCTGTGAGCCTGTCACCGGACCGTGCGACTCTGCTGCTGATGGAGCTTCCGGCATTACCGTCGATTGCTGAACTGGCGCAACCGGAACTTCGACTTGCCGGCATGCGCATAAACCCCAACACCAATGGCCCGAGCCGACCGGGCACCATCGCCGGACTCACCCTGCGCGACCTGGACACCGGCGAAGACAGGCCGATCAGCGGATTGCCCGACGATGCGCGTATCACCACCATCAACTGGTCGCCTGACAGCCGGCACTTTGCGTTCCTGCTGAACACCAATGATGCGCTGGAGCTGTGGGTTGTCAATACCGACTCGGCCTCGGCTCGCAAACTCAGCGATCACCGTGTCAACAACACCTATTACAGCAGCGCCTATACCTGGTCCCGGGACAGTCAGTCCCTGCTGGTCAAGGTCGTACCTTTGGACCGGGGTCAGGCACCCACACGCAGCACGGTGCCCACTGGCCCAACCATCCAGGAGAACATTGGCGCGGCCAGACCGGCACGCACCTATCAGGACCTGCTGTCTGACAGCCATGACGAGTCGCTGTTTGACTATTACTTCACGGCCCAGCTCATGGAAATTTCATTGGATGGCAATGAGCGTAATATTGGCGAGCCTTCCGTTTTCCGTACCATCATCCTGTCACCCGATGGCAACTACCTGCTGGTCAGTCTGACACAGCGCCCGTATTCCTACAGTGTGCCCGGCTTCCGCTTTCCCGAACTGATACAGATCTGGGACACATCAGGAAACGCAGTGCGCACCATAGCCGATCTGCCGCTGGCTGACCGGGTGCCGATCGCATTTTCAGCCACCACGGAAGGCCCGCGCTCATTGACCTGGCGTAATGACGCCCCCGCCACACTGTTCTGGGTGGATGCGCTGGATGGCGGAGATCCCGCAGTCGATGTACCCATGCGTGACCGGATCTATTCCCTGCCCGCGCCGTTCACCGGCGAGCCAATTGCCAATCTGGAACTGGCTTACCGATTCTCCGGCCTGCAATGGAGTGAAGCCGGTTATGCACTGGTCAGCGAATTCTGGCGCGACACACGCCACAGCCGGACCTGGAGGTTCAATCCGGACGATCCTGCGGCGGAGATCGACATTGTGTTCGATCTGTCGACTGAAGACAGATACAACGATCCCGGATCACCGGAAATGCGACGCTCGGACTTTGGCACCTGGGTGCTGAACACTCAGGAAAACGGCGATGTGCTGCTGATGCGCGGAATTGGCGCCACACCGGAAGGCAACCGCCCCTTCCTGTCGCGCTTTGATATCCGCACCGGCGAAACAACCGAGCTCTGGCGCTCTCAGTCACCACACTATGAGCGTATTTCAGCACTGCTCAATGATGAGGGCACACAGCTGCTGACACTCCGGGAGGCGGTAGACTCACAGCCGAATTATTTCCGGCGCGACCTGCACAATGGACAAGTACAACAACTGACACACTTTGAACACCCGACCCCACAACTGCGCGATGTTCACAAGGAGTTCATCCAGTACCAGCGCGCCGACGGGGTGCAGCTTTCTGCCACACTCTACCTGCCGCCCGGGTATGAGCCAGAGAACAACGGCCCACTACCGGTACTGGTGTGGGCATACCCCAGAGAATTCAGAAGCGCCGATGCTGCCGGACAGGTCGCCGATTCACCCTACCGTTTTGCAGCCATGAGTTATTGGGGGCCACATTTTGCGCTGACCCAGGGTTTTGCGGTGGTGGAGAATGCCACCATGCCGGTTGTGGGTGAAGGCGACGAGGAGCCCAATGACACTTTTGTGGAACAACTGGTACTCAGTGCACAGGCGGTGATTGATGAGTTGGCCGAACGTGGCGTGGGTGACCCGGACCGTGTTGCCATCGGTGGGCACAGCTACGGCGCGTTCATGACCGCCAATCTGCTGGCTCACTCGGATCTGTTCAGGGCCGGCATCGCGCGCAGCGGCGCCTTTAACCGGACACTGACGCCGTTCGGGTTTCAGGCCGAACCGCGCAACTTCTGGGAAGCCTCGGAGATCTACTTCAGCATGTCACCCTTCATGCATGCCGACAAAATCACCGATCCGATACTCTTCATCCATGGCGCCGAGGACAATAACTCCGGTACCTTCCCCATGCAGAGTGAGCGCATGTATGCAGCAGTGAGCGGACTGGGTGGTACGGCCAGACTGGTCATGCTGCCGGAGGAAAGCCACGGCTACAATGCGCGGGAATCCGTGCTGCACATGTTGTGGGAGCAGTCCGAATGGATCAACCGCTATGTTCGCGGCCTGGAAGGGTTCCGACCAGACCGCGACTGACATCGACCCAACAGATCACTCGGTGGTCTGTGCGTTGATGGTATGCCCGAAGAACACCGCGTTCATGAACAGGCGCGTGGTACCAAACCAGTAAGCCCGGAAGTTCGGGTTGTCGGTCATGGCTATCACGCGGCCGTTACCTTGCCGGCCAACCACAATGGCCGCAGTGTTGGCGATTCTTCGCAGGTTCTGATCGGACACATAGCCACTGAGCAGCGGCTCGCTGGTATAGATCAGTGGTGAAGCGTATCGATTCCGGGGCAGACGCAGAAACTGGGCACTGTCCCGGAACAACGGTAGTATTTCGTCGGTGTAGCCATAACCAAGCGGGTGACTCAGATCAAGCCGGGCGCTGAAGATACTGCCACTGATCAGCTGTTCACCCCGGTCACGCGCCAGCGCCGCATAGGGACGGGGTGAGGTTTCCTCATCGTTGTCGTTGACAAACCGCAGCTTGATCAGGTCCTCCCGCGAGGCCCAGTTCAGCGCCGTTTTGTAAACTATCAAAGTACCACCAGCCTCAACCCACTGCCGGATGGCATCTGACTCAACATCATTGAAGTTACCGCTTGGCATGACCAGCACATTGTAACGACTCAGGTCTGCCTGACGCATTCGCTGCTGGGTCAGCAGTGTTACTGGCATGTCGAATTTCTGATCGAACGTATGCCAGGCTTCACCGACTTCGGATACACGCATGCCTTCGCCGGTGACGATGGCAATTTCCGGCTTGCGCAGTTCGCGGAAACTCGGGCTGCCGATGTCAATGCCCTCTGTGGTACGGCCGGTCTCCAGAGCATAAACGGTGAGTCCATCTTCCTCGACCGCCTGGCGCATCATGGCGTGAATATCGGTGGCGGACACATCCTGTGGGCCAACCGGCACCAGAATGGTGCCATAGCCAAACTCACGGCTGCCGTCCCGCGTACCTGTGGTGAACGGTGAGGTCGCCACCTTGGGCCGCACACCCGCATCGAGCAGTCGGTACAGGGTTCGGGAGGCGTAGAACTCGGTCCACTCAAACAGGTAGGCGTAGGCATCGCCCCCGCCAATCAGCTCACCGGCGGGTCGCGACTCGATGGCGACCAGCTCGCCCAGCTGGTTACTGTTGAATTGTCGCCGGTCCAGTTCGGCAACCGGTGTGTTGAACGCCAGTGGGAATGTCCATGTGGAGACATCGTAAAACAGCGTGTCGGGAACCTCTGTTCGCCGCTCGAAAATGGATTCGATCAGTCGGTATTGCGTCTGCTCCGCCGGCACCACATAGGCTTTGCCAGCTTCAAAGCGCTGCCCCGACACCTCGATATCAGAAGTCAGCTCATGAACCTCGATCTGATGGCGCCTCAGAATTTCCGCCATGGCATAGGCACTGCCACGATCGCTTGACGCGCCGAATACCCAGGCCTTTGTGGCAGCCTGCTCGGCCATGTTCCTGGCATCACGATAGAACTCACGCTTGAAGTCCAGCAGATCAACCCGGTGCGCCAGCGCGCCTTCCAGCGTCGAGAGCGAGGTCAGAAACTGATTGTGGATGGTGAACGGAAAACGCAGGACGCCATGCTGGGTTTCGCGGGCGTGCCCACGGGAGCTGGCCTGCTCAAACAGGATGCCGACACTGCCATTGATGTCCGGATAGGTGGAACCTTTGCCATAATAATAATCATCGAAGCTCTCGCGTGTGTAATACAGGCGCTGACCGGCGTCCAGAGCGCGCGCATGGAACTGCGCGATGTCATCGGTGAGCGTCTGGTTCCGCTCCGGTGTCAGCGGATGTGTGCGTGACGGTATTCCCGGCTGAAAGAAAAAGGTGTTATCCGACCCCATTTCGTGATGATCGGTCAGCACATTGGGGCGCCAGTGGTAGAAGTTCTCAATACGACCAATGCTTTCCGGATGCTGAACCGGCAACCAGTCCCGATTCAGATCAAACCAGTAGTGGTTGGTGCGACCGCCCGGCCATGGCTCATTATGCTCCCAATTGTCGGGGTCCGTGCTCAGGTTCATTGCGCGTCGACTGTTAACCCAATTGGCAAAGCGGTCCAGCCCGTCCGGGTTCATTACCGGGTCCACAAGGATGATGGCATTGTCCAGTTGATACTGGATTTCCTCGCCTTGCGCGGCAGCCAGATGATAGACGTACAGCAGCGCCGCGTTGGCGCCACTGGGCTCGTTGCCGTGCACACTGTAACCCTGATAGAGCACCACAGGCATCTGCTCAAGATCCAGATCAGCTGCACGTGACGTGTCAACCAGAGCGAGATGCTGCTCGCGGATCTGCTCCAGGCGGCCATGATTCTGGGGAGACGTGATGGTCAGAACCACCATTTCCCGGCGTTCGTGCGAACGGGCAAACTGTTCGATGCTGACCCGGTCGGAAGCCTCGGCAACCGCCCTCAGGTACCTGACAAGCTGGTCATGGCGCACATGCCATTCTCCGATCTCCATACCCAGCACCTGCTCGGGCGTGGGAATGGCAGGATTGTAACTCACACCCTGCGGGAGATAATAATCCATGCTGGCCCGGGCGTGGGCCGGGTTACCCGCGAGGGCGACGTGAGTAAGTGCTGAAAAAAGCAAGGCTAGCAAGTGCACTGAAATTGTTCTTGTCATGATCGTAACCACTGCAGTCTGAGAATTGATGGCAAGTTTTGTCCTGGGCGGTCCCTGAAAGTTCTATCAACGGGTCTTCCCGACTCACGGTACTTCATTGTTGGCTCGCGGCGCGCAACGCCTCGCCTGCCGCGCTGCTGTGTACCAGCTCAGCAGCCAGGTCCAGCGGCGTCTGCAGATCGCGTGTCATGGCGTGGGCATCCGCACCGGACTCCAGCAACAGGACAATCATGTCCGTGCGGCCCCGTTCAGCGGCAAAATGCAAAGGCGTGGCACCAAAGCGATCACGCGCATTGACATCCGAGCCTGCGGCAATCAGCAAGGCTGCCACTTCCGTATGCCCGTTGTTCGCTGCCCGGTGCAATGCGCTGAATCCGTCGCGCGGTTGCAATGAAATTTCGGCGCCCGCATCCAGCAGTGCGCCGACCACAGATGCATGGCCACCCAGCGCAGCATAGTGCAACGCAGTAAGTCCGAGCGACGTCGGGTGATTGATATTGGCACCTGCCTCTATGAGCAGGTTGGCGACATCAAGGTGGCCACCAAAAGCCGCATTGATCAGCGGTGAATAGCCATGTTCATACAAAGCATCCGCCACCGCACCCTCATTCAGCAGCAACCTGGCCACTTCCAGATGCCCACTGGAGGCAGCGAAATGCAGGGCAGTGGTATTGATTTCGTCGCCGCCGTTGACATCGGCGCCATCGTGGATCATCGCCCTGACACCCTCCAGATTGCCTTGATGAGCCGTCCAGCAGAGCGTGCAGTCAGCCCTGACTGATCCGGCTGGCAACAACAGCACAATCATCAGGGCGGGTATGATACTTTTTATTGTCATGCGCAATTTATGTCATATATGACGACTGTGGTAAAGCCCGTGAGTGGCCTTTGACGCGACCACCAGGCTCAATGACGCATGGCTTTTCGCCATCGTTGCGCGCACAGATGGATTTGGTGCGCAACTGCGCCACCAGCCAACAGCAGCGCCGCGAGCGCAAAAACGCCAGTGTGGCCGGTCAGCTCCAACGCCAGGCCTACTGTCAGCAACGTTGACACAACAAACAGGGCAGGCAAAAAGTCACGGAACCTGGCCGGTGGAATGCCGGAAAAGTAGTGATCGTTGTCACCGTCGCTGCGGGCGCGCCTCAGAATGGACTGCATGGCCCAGTGGCTGACAACAAAGAGGACCGCCAATGTGGCAAACCAGGTACCCAGATGAGCTACTCCCAGCACGGCGATCAGCGTGAATTCGAGAATGCCGATACCGAAAGGGATGACCGAATCTCCCGATGCAGGCACCCAGCTGAAACGCATGGTCATGCTACTGTAGAGCAGCCAGACCAGAATGATACCAAGAAGTGTCACGATGATCTGAATCCAGTGCAGCAATGTGAACCAGCTCCAACGCATCAGATCAGGGCTTTCTGTAACATGCACCCACAAAAGCTCCAGCGCAAGGGCCTGAATGATGCTGAGCAAGGTGAGCAGCACCATGGGCATCTGGCTCTTTGCTCTGGAACGCATGTTATTCATGGCATCCTCAACATGATGCCGAAAGTCACTCGGCAAAGCGCCGGGAGAAGTCACCAGAATCACGTCCTGATCACTTCGCCCGGCTTCCGTGTTACGGCATCATCACTGAATCAATAACGTGAATAACACCATTATCTGCCTCAATGTCAGCGGCTACAACTGTCGCGTCATTGATCTTTACACTGTAACCCGCCTCCACTTCCAGATATCCGCCCTGGACAGAGGCCACACGAGTGGACGTGCCCGCGATGTCACCAGACATGATTCTTCCAGCCACCACGTGGTAGGTCAGGATGGAAACCAGCATGTCGCGGTTCTCCGGCTTGAGCAGTTCGTCTACAGTGCCGTAGGGCAACGCAGCAAACGCGTCATCATTGGGGGCAAACACAGTAAACGGGCCCTCACCCTTGAGCGTATCGACCAGGCCTGCGGCCTGCACTGCTGCTACCAGCGTTGTGAACTGACCCGCTTCCACGGCGGTGTCGACAATATCACCCGCTTTGGCACTGGCCACCCCAAACACCATGGCCACAGCCAACAGCAGGGAGGATAACTTCTTTCTGTCAATGAACATTAATCACTACTCCTGAAAAACCATTCGATTAAAAACGAAATATCATGTTTTGCGAGTAGAGTTACGTGTGCAGGTGACGGAGTGGATCAGAAAGAGGACTCAAAAAAACGAGCAGTCTGGATTTATGACATGAATCAGGCCACCAGACCAATGACGGCGCCGGTCATCATGGTGGCAAGCGTACCGGAGATCAGCGTGCGGGGCGCCAGCGACAGTATGTCCTGCCGACGCTCCGGGCACATGGCAATGAGCCCGCCGAGCATGATACCCAATGAACCAAGGTTGGCAAAACCGCACAGTGCATAGACCAGAATCAGGCGACTGTGTTCACTCAGTGCATCTCCGATGGCCACAAGTTCAATGTAGGCAATTAGTTCATTGAGCACCAACTTACTGCCAAGCAGGGACCCGGCCGCCATGGCTTCTGACCAGGGTATACCAATCAGCCAGGCAAACGGGGCAAACAACCAGCCAAGCATGCGCTGGAACGTCAGTGCCTCTCCGGCCACATCGGGCAATACACCGAGCATCATATTGGCAAGCGCTACGAGTGCAACCAGAACAAATAACATGCCTACAACATGCACAGCCAACTTCAGACCATCGCCAGTTCCCTGGGTGATCGCATCCATGCTCGAGTGGTAACGCCGCACACCTTCCAGCGACGCACCTTTGGTGACCGTTTTCACCGGCACCATGATGTGTCCCAGCATGATGGCCGCAGGCGCACTGATCAGCGAGGCGGTCAGAATGTGTCCCAGGGCGCCAGGCAGGGCCGGCTCCAACACACTGGCATACAGCAGCATGACGGTGCCGGCCACGGTGGCCATCCCGCAAGTCATCAGAATGAAGAGTTCACCACGATCAAAGCGAGCCAGCAGGGGGCGCACCGTAAGAGGCGCTTCCACCATGCCAATGAAGATGCTGGCGGCAGCGCCCAGCCCGACACCACCTCCTACGCCAAGACTGCGCTGCAACACCGCACCAATGCCCCTGATCAACCAGGGCAGAATGCGCCAGTACCAGCCCAGTGCAGACAGGACACTGAACAACAGGATAAGCGGGATGGCGCGGAACGCCAGAATGAACAACGCACCACCGTCGCTGATTTCAAAGGGCGTTTCGCCACCGCCCAGATAACCAAACACAAACGCAGTGCCGGCCATGGCCGCCTGGTCCACAGCCTGAACCACCACGTTGAGCTGCTGGATGGCGCCACGCACCCAGCCCAGATTTACCGCCATCAGGGCCAGCAGGAACTGCAGGCCCAGCCCGACGATCACAATGCGCCAGGACCAGGCGCGGCGATCCTCGGAGATCAGCCACGCCATGGCAATGAGGATCGCCAGGCCGGGCAATGCCTGCATCTGTCAGACTCCCTGCCCGGTTATCGCAATCGATCAGCGATTCCGTTGAGCGTAGACGCCAGTCCGGTGTATCGGGCCTGCGTGCGACCACTGTGAGCCGCCGCCTCGCTGGTCAACGCACCCGCTACCGCCTGCAGACGGGCAGCAACACCAGTGGCATCACCTGAATCGCCGCCATTGAGCAACCCTTCGGCCTGTTCCAGCGCTGACAACAACTCGCTGTCGTGCGCCTCGGCTATGGCGTCGCTGCGGCGCAACTGGTCCAGATAGGCCAGCGCCACTACCGGCTCAGCCGGCCAGACATGACGTTGCTGGGTCTGTGGATTGAATACCGGATCAATCGAGCGCACGGTGGCCGCCGCAATCTCGTTGGCTGAGAGATAATCGCTCGGGGTCAGTTCAAACACATCCAGTCCACGAGCAATTTCGGTGCCATAGACATGCCCTTCGTGCCAATAGGCTGACCAGTAGCCGCCCATGACAAGTCGCTCCTCGTCGATGGGGCCACGATCAAAATAGGCGATCTCCAGGGGGTTGGAGGAATCGGTGAAGTCCATCACCGAAATGCCACCCTGATACCACGCCTGAACAAAAATATCGCGGCCGGGCACCGGCACCAGTGAACCGTTGTGTGCGACACAGTTTTCCTGCTCGGACTGCGGTGCCGGCAACTTGTAGTGGCTTCGGAACTCAAGCCGGCCATCAACGATGTCGTAGATGGCATTGGCACCCCAGTTCACGGGGTCAAAAGAGCGACATCTGGCACGTGAGCCACCACCCCATTCATCCGTGAAGATGACCTTGTTGCCTTCATTGTTGAAAGTGGCCGAGTGCCAGTAGGCAAAATTGGCATCAATGACTTCGTGCAGACGGGTCGGATTCACCGGATCAGAGATGTCAAAAAGAATACCGTTGCCTGAACAGGCACCCGCGGCAAGGCCGAGTTCCGGGTAAACGGTGATGTCGTGGCAGTGATTGGTCTGTGCCGAACGCTGGGTGCGAGGACCATGATCACCACCGTCCCAGAGTCCGGCGATGACACCACTTTGAGGATCAGAGAACACCGTAGGGCTGTGAATGATACGAGAGTCCTCGGGCCGGGCCAAGGGCACCTCGATCACATCGATACGGAAACGAGCCGTATTCTGGTCCTGGTAAGGATTTTCATCGATGCATCCGTCCAGCTCGTCACTGTCGCGCACAAAGCTTGTGCCGGAGTTGTAGATCAGGATGCGATCATCACTGTGCGGATCCGGCACAACGGTGTGGGTATGGGAGCCGCGGCAGGTCTGCACGGCGCCAACCTGCACCGGCATGGTGTAGTCACTGACATCGAAGATACGGATACCGCGGAAACGTTCCTCACTGACCGGTTGGGCAACACCCTGGGGGCCACAGTCCATGCGGCCACGATTCTGCTCCACCGACATGATCATCAGATTGCCGTACACAGACACATCACCCTGACCACCCGGACACACCACCGAGGCCATCAGTCGCGGATAGGACGGTTCGCTGATATCGTACACATTGAAACCGTGATAATTGCCCGCCACCAGCCTGTTTCCGTCAAAGGCAATGTCGGTGTTGGCAAAATTGAGCAGGCTCGGACGCGGCTCGGCCTGCTCGTCATCCGGGTCTTCTTCACCCTGTTGGCCGACACGGCGCATCGGCAGACCCTGCGGGTTGGCCGGATCATAGAACCCTTCCGGTTTTGGCAGGGAGGCCAGCAGATCCATATTCCATGAAGCCTCTCCGGCATCATCAAAACCGGCTGCCAGGCCCACACGCGGATCCGGATTGAATCCGGCCAGCATGCCTGTCATGCGCTCGATCTCGTTTGTCTGCTCGGAACTGACATCGGAAGTAAACTCGAACAACACCGAATCCTGCGCCGAGCCGGGCTGAGCCAGCAACTCCTCGACCATGGTCACCGCGCCCTGATGGTGTGTGATCATGAACTGCAGGAACAGATTGTCGAACTCGGCACCGGAGGCCGCGGCAAGTTGCTCCATTTCTTCGTCGGTAATCATGCCGGCCATCATATGATGATGGTCGCCATGGTGTGCCATCGGATTGGTCAGCGGTTGTCCGCGCTCCCCGAGCCACTCCTGCATGAAGGCAATCTCATCCTCCTGGCCCAGCGAAATGCGTTCGGCTAGTTGTTGGATGCTGTCACGCTGACTTCTCCCGTCAACAAGGGCAGTCATGTCCAGTGCCTGCTGGTGATGGGCAATCATGTCCTGCATGAACCGGATATCGGCATCGGTGTAACGCAGCCCGATCAGCTCCGAAGCCTGCTCGGCGCTGATTTGCCGACTGGGCTGACCTGGCGCCCCGGGTTGAATGATCGGCGGCTGGGCCATGGCGTCCGCAATCAACACTGTGGACAACACAAGAGGGGCAGCCGGCATCATCAACAGCCTGACGGCCCGGCGCAGTGGGTGAGCTTGCTTGGTCATCGAAATCTCCGGTTCCTGAATCTGTCTGCCAAGTGAGTCTGTCCACTCGGTCTATTGGATCAGTAGGTCTTGAAGTCAGGAAGATTACAACGTGTTCGCGGGTAAGACAATGCAGAGCCTGCTCAAACTGTCACATGGCCTGATGCGTATGCACCCGACCGGTGCATTTCCCGGTTCCCTGCGCACCACAACAATGCCATACTGGTGACGCCTGTTTTCGCTGCGAAGCGCCTGCGCCCCTTGCTGCGCAGGCTGTCACCCTCCCCACCAGCGTTGGCATGGGAACTGGCACACAACGTGCTGGATACAATGATTGCTGATTACGCCACTACCCGACAGTGGCGCACTGCGTGGAGGAATACACTCTCATGTCACACCAGATGAGTCGAAGAAAGCTGCTGTTCGGCGCCGCAGCCCTGGCTGGCGGCAGCCTGCTCAACACCATGGCGGCGCGCACCGGCATGCCGTCAACACGGTTTTCTGCATCGGCGCTGGCCGACATCCCGCGCCCGGACCACATGATTCGCGCCAGCAGCAATGAAAACCCCTACGGTCCGTCTCGCGTGGCACTGCAGGCCATTGCCGAAGCACTGAAAGACACCAACAAGTACACTGGCATCACCAACGAAATGGTGGCACTGCTCGCCGAGCAGGAAAACATGCCACCAGCGAATATCGCCGTTGGCTCAGGCTCCGGGGAAATCCTAAAGGTCGGCGGCCTGATTGCCTCGCTGGGGCACCAATCCCTGGTCTGTCCGGACCCGACCTTTGAAGGCCTGATCCGCTATGCGGACAATATGGGCACCGAAGTGATCCGCGTGCCGGTGAACGCACAACTGCAGACCGACCTTAACGCCATGTACAACGCCATCCGTCCCGATACCGGTATGGTTTATGTCTGCAACCCCAACAACCCCATTCCCGACATCATCGAGAAAAACAGGCTGCGTGATTTTGTTCTCAGCGTCTCCCGGGACAGATTGGTGTTTGTTGACGAGGCCTATCACGAATTTGTGGACGACCCGGCCTATGAGTCCATGCTCAGCCTGATCCGCGAAGGGCACCCCAATATCATTGTGTCACGCACAGCGTCGAAGATTCACGGTCTGGCGGGACTGCGGGTGGGTTTTGCCTATGCGCACCCGGACCTGATTGAAGAGATCAACAACAAGATGACTGGCCAGCTCAACATCGTTGGCATGAAAGCCGCCTACGCCAGCTATCTGGACAAGGACTTCCAGCGCTTCACGCTGGACAGGAATCGGGAATCACTGGATATCGTGGAGTCCATGTGCCGGAGCATGGGTATCACCCATGTGCCCTCACACACCAACTTCACCTTCATGCACACCGGTCGGGACGTGGCTGATGTCAGCACCGCGCTGCGTGATGCCGGCATCCTGATTGGTCGCGCGTTCCCGCCATTCAACGACTGGATCCGGGTCAGCATGCAGAAACCCGAAGAAATGCGTTACTTCACGCAAGTGTACCGGCAGCTTTACGGGTAATGCGGCAGCTCGCTGTGATATTCTGGGCTGGAACAAAAGCCCGGAATATCACAGCGAGGCTATCATGACTACCTGTTCTTCAATACACCCAGCCCTTCTCGCCGTCGTTTCCCTGGTCTCAATGGCGGTGTCTCACGTCCAGGCGCAGCCGGATCCGGATCCCGAACACTTCAACGAGCTTGGCAATCCACCCAGCGAAACCACGCGCGCACTGCAGCAGGCGCTACGTGGCAGCCTGCCGTTTCATGATCAACGCGACATGGATGAATCACAACGCGGGTTCATTGCGGCGCCGGACTATCGCGAAATATACGGCGAGGCCGGCAATATTGTCTGGAGCATGGGCCGATACGATTTTCTGCTCGAAGACCAGGACTTTGACAGCATTCACCCTTCCCTTCAGCGCCAGGCCGCACTCAATATGAATTACGGTCTGTACGAGGTGCTTCCCGGCCGCATCTATCAGCTGCGAGGCTTTGACCTGGCCAACATGACACTGCTCAAGGGTGATACCGGCTGGGTCATCTTTGATGTGCTGATGAGCACCGAAACTGCCGCTGCTGCGCTGGCCTTTGCCAATGAGCAACTCGGCGAGCGGCCGGTGTCAGCCGTGGTCTACTCCCACTCCCATATCGATCACTTCGGTGGCGTGCGCGGCGTGGTCAGCGAGGAGGACGTGCGCGAGGGTCGAGTGCCGATCTACGCGCCCGTTGGTTTCATGGAGGAAGCGGTGGTCGAAAACATCCATGCCGGCAATGTAATGCGCCGCCGCGCCGCCTACCAGTATGGCGTGGTCATGCCGGCAAGCCCCTTTGGTCAGGTGGATTCCGCCATCGGCAAGTCCACATCAGCCGGCACCAACAGTCTGATTCCGCCTACCGTGGTGGTCACCGAGGAGTTTGAAGAGCATGTGATCGACGGCATCCGCGTGGTGTTCCAGAATACACCCGGCACCGAGGCCCCGTCGGAAATGAATGCCTGGTTTCCCGAACTGAACACATTCTGGGCCGCGGAAAACATTTCAGCCACCGTGCACAACATCTACACCCTGCGCGGGGCCCTGGTGCGCGATGCCCTGGAGTGGTCCCGGCAGATCAATATTGCGCTGTACCGTTTCGGCCGCGAAGCGGACATACTTGTCGCCTCTCACAACTGGCCGCGCTGGGGCAATGACCGGGTGCAGGAAATCATGCGGGCACAGCGCGACGCCTATGCCAACCTGAACAATCAGGTCATGTTTCTTGCCAACAGCGGCGTGACCATCAACGAGATCCACAATGAATACCGGGTGCCGGAAAGCCTCCAGCAGGACTGGAGTGTGCGCCAGTACCACGGCTCGGAATTCCATAATTCCCGTGCTGTGATCAACCGTTACCTGGGTTACTGGGATGGCAATCCAGCCACCCTGGCACCCGTGTCGCCGTCCGACTCGGCGCCCCTGTATGTCGAGATGATGGGCGGTGCGGACAACATCATCACCCGGGGCAAGGCACTTTACGATGAAGGCGAGTACCGGCTCGCCATGGAAATCGTGAATCGGCTGGTTTACGCCGAACCGGACAATCAGCAGGGCAGGCACCTGCTGGCCGATATCTTCGAGCAACAGGGTTACCAGTACGAAAGCACCAGTATGCGTAATGTCTTTCTGTCAGCGGCCCAGGAACTGCGTGACGGTATTGCTGGCGGTGGCCCGGTGCGGCAACTGAGTCCGGACCTGGCCCGCGCCATGAGCACCTCTCAGTGGTGGGACGGCGTTGCCATCCGCGTTGACTCCCGCCTGGCCGAGGGAATGCGCTGGACATTGAACTTCAATACGCCCGATACCGGTGAGCAGTTTGTCATCGAAATGAGCAATGCCACCCTGACCCATATCGAAGGTTATAACGTCGAGGACGCTGATATCACCATCAGCATCATGCGCAGCGATCTGGACCCGGTCATCATGGGCAACGTCACCCTGGCGCAGCAGCTCATGAGTGATCGCGGCACAGTGGACGGTGATGTGGCGGTGCTGCAGCAGCTTGCGTCGGTGCTGGGCGAGTTTGATCCTCTGTTTGAAATCATGCCGGGCACACGCTGAGTACACTTGTTGCCGGTAGCCCGGGGTGGTATGTTAAAAACAGAAGGTTGGCTGCAGACTGACAACGCTGCATCACAGGCCGCCGGCTGGTTCGGGATCCCCACCCCGGAAAAGGCCCGCGGCTGCCGATCTTTTTTCTGGGTCCCCGTACCCGTTGCTGATCAAAGAGAATCCTGTCATGTCCATCCGAATTCTGACGCTGCTTGCCTGCCTGCTGTTTACCACGCCAGCACTGGCGCAAGCACAGACCACCCTCATCACCAACATTAACGGCTACACCGCCAACAGCGACCGGGAAATTGTGCGCTTCCACGCCCTGCAGTTCACCGGTGATCGCATTGACCGCATCTTCACGGAGGGCCAGACCCTGCCTGACGACACTGATCTGAACATGGTTGACGGCAATGGCCACACAATGTTGCCTGGCCTGATTGATGCTCACGGTCATGTTCTCAACTACGGGCTCAGCCTGTTGCGTGTGGACATGACCGGCACCCGATCCGAGCAGGAAGCGGTGGAACGTGTCATCGCCTTCCAGCAGGCCAACCCGGGTATGGAATGGATACAGGGCCGCGGCTGGAACCAGGTGCTGTGGGACAGTAACGAATTCCCCGATGCCGACACGCTGGAACAGGCCCAATCCGATACACCCATGTGGTTCAGCCGTATTGACGGTCACGCTGGCTGGGCCAACCGTGCCGCCATGGAACTGGCCGGCGTTGATGCCAGCACACCGGACCCGGACGGCGGCATGATCATCCGCGACTCCGAAGGCCGGCCCACCGGGACCTTTGTCAACAACGCCATGCGTTACATCACCCAACACATACCCTCGCCCTCGGTAGAAGATCAGAAGATGGCGCTGACACAGGCCATGCAGGCGCTGGCAGCCGAAGGACTGACAAGTGTGCATGATGCCGGCATTTCCAGCACCACGGTGCAGGCCTACAAGGAACTGCTGGCCGATGGCCCCCTGCCGATCCGGGTCTACGCCATGCTTGCCGGACGTGACGAGGCACTGGAGGACAGACTGGCCGAAGGGCACTTCACAAGTGACGATCACACCTTTTCCATCCGCAGCGTAAAGGTCTCCGCCGATGGTGCGCTTGGCAGCCGGGGCGCCTACCTGATCGAGGACTACAGTGACATGCCCGGCCACAGGGGGCTGTTGCAGCTGCCGGTGGAAGAGCTGACGCGTATCATCGAAACATCCATGAACGCTGGCTTTCAGGTCAACGTGCATGCCATTGGCGACAACGCCAACCAGCTGGTGCTGGACAGCTATGAAGCCCTGATCGGCATGACCGGAACACGGGATCAGCGCCACCGCATAGAACATGCCCAGGTGCTGACCTTTGAGGACATCATGCGTTTCGGCGAGCTTGACGTGATTCCTTCCATGCAGGCCATGCACGCCACCAGTGACAAGAACATGGCCCAGGACCGCCTGGGTGAGGTGCGTATCCACGGTGCCTACGCCTGGCGAAAATTGCTGGATGCCGGCGCCATCATAGCCAACGGGTCGGATTTCCCGGTAGAGCCGGCCAACCCTTTTTACGGACTTCACGCCTCCGTGACCCGTCAGGACCATGACAACGAACCACCCGGTGGCTGGTTTCCCGAAGAGCGCCTGACGCTGGAAGAAGCGCTGCTCAGTTTCACGCTGGACGCCGCCTACGCTGCGCACCAGGAAGAAATTCTTGGCACGCTGGAGCCGGGCAAGATGGCTGATTTCATTCTGGTAGACCATGACCCCTTCAACATGGATCCATCAGAACTGTGGACAATCAGCGTGGAACAGACCTGGGTCGGTGGCCGACTGATCGGTGACTGACGTGAATTTTCAACAGTGCGAAGGATGTGCCTGAATGAGCAGAACAGTCTATGTGAACGGCAAATACGTTGCCGAGCAGGACGCAGTGATATCAGTATTTGACCGTGGATTCATTTTTGGTGACGGTGTCTATGAAGTCATTCCGGTGATCCGGGGCGCTCTGGTGGATACGGCCTATTCGGTCGAGCGTCTGGCCCGCAGCCTGTCGGAAGTCAGGATACCGTGGCCGTGCAGCACTGATGAATACCTGGACATGCTGCGCCGGCTGATCAGCGACAACAATCTGAAGGAAGGCAGTGTCTATGTGCAGATCACACGCGGCATTGCCGAGCGCGACTTCCCCTATCCAGCCGGCATTGCCAGCACCATCATGGCCTTTACCACAGAGCGACAGCTCATCAACAACCCGCTGGCCACGCAGGGTGTTTCTGTGATCACGGTACCGGACATCCGCTGGAAGCGCCGCGACATCAAGTCACTGAACCTGCTGGGGCAGTGCATGGCGAAACAGGCTGCCGCGGAAATGGGAGCCTACGAGGCCTGGATGCACGAAGACGGTCACATTACAGAAGGTTCCTCATCCACGGCGTTCATAGTGAAGGACAATTGTATTGTGACACGCGCCCTGTCCAACGCCATTCTGCCGGGCATACGTCGACGCGTGATCCTGGAGATGGCCGATCGTCACAACCTTGCGCTGGAACAGCGCCCATTCACAGCAGACGAAGCACTGTCTGCCGATGAAGCATTTCTGAGCAACGCCACCTCGCTGGTGTTGCCTGTGATTGCCATAGATGGCAAACCGGTCGGCAACGGCAAGCCCGGCCCGGTAACGGCAAAGCTGCGCGCACTTTATGTGGCCGCGCTGCTGCAGGAAGCCACCGGAGAACCTGCCTGAGCTGAACACGATTCACTACGACCGGAGACACAACCATGCGTCATTCCATGCTGACAAAAACCCTGACCCTGCTGCTGACCCTGCTGCTGCCGCTGTCCCTGTACGCTCAGACCGGACGTACGCCGCTGCGCGCCGAAAACGGCATTGTTGCCAGTGCCTCCCGCATTGCTTCGGAGGTGGGCGTGGATGTCTTGCAACAGGGAGGTAACGCCGTTGATGCGGCTGTAGCCACAGCGTTGGCCATGGCCGTGACCTGGCCATCTGCCGGCAATATCGGCGGTGGTGGATTTCTTGTCTATCATACAGCTGACGGATTCGTGACCACCATGGACTTCAGGGAAAAGGCGCCACTGGCGTCCACCGAGCGCATGTTCATGGGTGAGGACGGCCTGAGCAACAACATGCAACATCGCGGCTTTCTGTCCGTTGGTGTGCCAGGCACCGTGGCCGGTCTTTACGAAACCCACCGGAAATACGGCAGTCTCCCCTGGACCGACCTGGTGGCGCCCTCAGTCGCCCTGGCCCGTGACGGCATACCGGTGACCTGGGCGCTGCATGACGGCTTCCGTCGCAACCTTGCATTCTGGGAGGAATTCCCGTCATCAGCTGAAGTGTTCCTGCGAGAGGACGGTTCACTGTACCAAATGGGAGACACCTGGATACAACTGGATCTGGCCCGGACCATGGAGCGCATTCAACACGAAGGCCGGGATGGATTCTATCACGGCGAGAACGCCCGCATGCTGGCCGAATTCATGCGTGACAATGGCGGCCTGATCACTGAAGAAGACCTGGCACTGTATGAACCTGTCGAGCGCCAGCCCATTCATGGCACCTACCGCGGTTACGACATCTACAGCATGGCCCCGCCCAGCTCAGGCGGCATTGGCATAGTCCAGATGCTCAACATCCTGGAAGCCTATGACCTGGCTGAGATCGGCCACAACTCTGCACAGTACCTGCACCTGCTCACCGAAGCAATGCGTCGGGCCTTTGCCGATCGCGCCGCCTATCTCGGTGACCCGGATTTCAACCCTGACATGCCCGTGGAGCGGCTGATCAGCAAGGAGCACGCTGACTCACTGCGCGCCACCATCGACATGAAGCGTGCCTCGCCCAGCGATGAGAACGAGTTCGGTCGTATCTATGTCAGTGAGGAAACCACGCACTTCTCGGTGGTGGACAGCGATGGCAACATGGTGTCGCTGACCTACACACTGGAGAACAGTTACGGTTCACGTATTGTAGCCGCCGGCGGCGGTTATCTTCTCAACAACGAGATGGGCGACTTCAATCCGGTGCCCGGTGTCACCAATCGACGCGGGCAGATCGGTACAACGCCGAATCTGGTGGAACCGGAGAAACGCATGCTCTCCAGCATGTCTCCGACCATTGTGGCGCAAAACGGGGTGCCAATCCTCGCCATTGGCAGCCCGGGCGGGCGCACCATCATCAACACCACATTGCAGACCATTCTCAATGTGATCGATCACGGCATGAACGTCGCGCAGTCGGTGGAGGCCGGACGCATGCACCACCAGTGGCTGCCGAATGTCACGCGCTTCGAGGGTAATCTCTTTTCGCCCGATACACTGCGCCTGTACGAAGCGCTTGGGCATGAGGTTGATGCGCGAGGTACCCAGGGCTCGGCCATGGGGGTTTATTTTGACAGTGAAACCGGCCTGTTCCACGGCGCCGCCGATTCACGCGCCGGTGATGGCGGCGTGGTCGGGTTCTGATCAGTCGTGTGCCAGTACCCATTCGATGATCTCGGCAGCCAGTCTGTCTGCGGCCAGCCCCATGGCTGCCGCCGCATGACTGGCCTCGTTGCCACCGACCGGCTCCCGTGACTCAAAGCGCCGACTGGCAACAATCTCGCGATTGGCAATATTCACCAGGCGCGCATCATATCGGATTACCGCTTCGGACTGTCCGTTTACGACTTCGGTGTGCAATGCACGCAGCATGCCACCCAGCTCCAGCGCCGCTGACAGGCGCTCGCTGTCCGTGCTGAGCTGCTCCACCCTGCCATCACGCCAGAATGCATCCATCAGCCAGTCCCGCCACAATACCGGCACTGGTGCGGTCCAACGCGCATCAGGATAGGCCTGGTAGCCCTGGTCTTCGGTCAACACCAGCATACGGGTGCCTCCAAGAGCGTCACTGGTGGCTGGACGCGCCAGGCGCAGACCGACAAGCTCATGACCTTCTGCAGCAGTCCCGGTCAGTGATGAGGGTGGCAGCTGGAACAGATTGACCGGTGGGCGTTCAGGCAACACCGTACAGGCCGTGACGGACAGCAACAACAGCAGGGTCAGGCAGATTCTCATGGGCGAAACTCCATAATCTGATCACCCAGCAGGAAACCACGGGGATCATCCTCGATTCGGTTGGTAATGGTGTTGATGCTGTCCAGTAAGGTGCGCAGGTCCTGCATTGCGGGCTGCAATTCCGCCACCCCTTGCAGGCCACGCTCCAGCGCCGGACGACTGTCGACAACCAGGGTGTTGAGTTCACGGGTCAATGCATTCACATTGTCCATGGTTTCAGCGGCATTGTTGAAAATCGGCTCCACGTAACGGTCCAGCTGGCCATCCAGTCGCCCCACCATCTCGTTCAGACTCGCACCGGCCCCCACCAGTGACTCCAGGCCTGCCCGAATATCATCCTGATGCCCCAACAGCGACGCTGTCAGATCATCCATGTTGCCCAGTATGCTGGACAACTTTTCGAGATTGTCCTCGGACAACACAGCATTGGCATTTTCCAGCAGCGTTGTCACATTGAGCAGCAATTCATCGGTGTTCACCCGCAGCTGCGCCAACGGAGAAGGCTCCGCCTCGATGACGGGAATGCCGCCGTTGACATCCACCAGGCGTGGACTGCCTGGCTCACCCTGGGACAGCGCGATTCCCGAGGCACCTGTGATATTGAGCAGTGTCAGTGTGGCACGGGTATCAGTGCGCACTGGCACATCGCTGGACACCCGCACCCGCACCCAGACCTGGCGAGGGTCATCCCGATCCAGCATCAAGCTCTCGACCTCACCCACACGGAGTCCGCTGTATTGAACAGGACTGCCCGATGTCAGACCGCTGACACTTTCACTGAACAGGATATCGTAACGCTGAAAATCACGCTCCAGCGCCGCAGTCATCCACAACGCAAACAGCAGCGCCGCAGCGCCGCCCACCAGTGTGCATACGCCTATCAGGACATGATGTGCTCTTGTTTCCATAATGTTTCCCGCGTATCAGCCAGCAGCGATGTCGGCTGCCTTGGCAGCCGCCCGTCCCCGAGGGCCATGAAAATAATCCTGTATCCACCTGTCATCGGTTGCCGCCACCACATCCAGAGTGCCAGCAACCAGTACCTTTTTTTGCGACAACACAGCAATGCGGTCACAGGCCGTATACAGGGTATCAAGATCGTGCGTCACCAGAAATACAGTCAGATTGAACGCATCCCGCAGCGTCAGCAGTAACTGATCAAATGCGCCCGCGCTGATCGGATCAAGTCCGGCGGTCGGTTCATCCAGGAACAGGATGTCCGGATCCAGCGCCAGCGCCCGGGCCAGTGAGGCCCGTTTTACCATGCCGCCGGAGAGATATGACGGATACAGGGCGCCGGCGCGGGCCGGCAGACCCGTCAGCGCAATCTTGACCGAAGCAATGTATTCGGCGTCCCGGCGCGTCAGCCCCGCATGTTCGATCAGCGGCAGCGCAACATTCTCCAGCACGGTCAGTGACGAGAACAGCGCCCCTTTCTGGAATAACACCCCCATGCGATGGACGGGCGTTCCCATACCGGCAGCATGCGCATCGTCCATGCGCGGAGCGCCAAGCTCCACTGTGCCGGCCGCCGGTACCTGCAGGCCAACAATGCTGCGCAGCAACACCGACTTACCCGAGCCGGAACCACCTACCACACCGATGATCTCACCGCGATAGACATCCAGATCCAGGTTCTCATGGACAATATTGCTGCCGAAGCGATTGCACAGGCCACGTACCCTGATGGCTGTTTCCCGACTCACCACCCCATCTCCATAAAAAACAGTGCGGCAATGGCATTCAGCACAATGACGGCAACAATGGATTGCACCACTGAGGAGGTGGTGTGTTCACCGACCGACTGCGCGCTGCCACTGACCTTGAAGCCTTCCAGACAACCGATCAATGCAATGACCACGGCAAACACCGGCGCCTTGCCCAGACCCAGCAACAGATGCCTGACCGGCACCTCCTGGACAATGGCGATGTACCGGGTCAGGGTAATGTCCAGCGACAACACTGACACAGCTGCCCCACCGGCCAGCCCTGCCATTACAGCAACAAAGGCCAGCAGCGGCAGTGCAATGACCAAGGCCAGTATGCGCGGTATCACCAGCAGTTCCATGGTACTGAGTCCCTGCACCGTGATGGCATCAAGCTCCTCGTTGACCTTCATGGAACCGATCTGCGCCGTAAAGGCGCTGGCAGTTCGACCGGCCAGCAGAATGGCCGCCAGCAGCACACCCAGCTCGCGCATGAACGCGTAGGCCACCAGATCCACGGTATAGATGGTGGCGCCGAACTCGCTCAGCACGGTGGCACCAAGAAACGCCACCACCGCGCCGATAAGAAAGTTCAACAGCAGGACAATCGGAACAGCGTTGAGGCCGGTCTGATGTAGCTGGGCCACCAGCGCCGTCACCCGCCAGCGCCAGGGCCGGAACAGATCCGCCGCCAGCGTGGCGACGGCAAGTCCCGTAAAGCCCAGCAGCAGGCGCACATTGGCCGATGCGTGAGTCATGCGGCGGCCAAGCGTTGCCAGACCGTCACCCCAGACCCTGCCCTGGGGCGGTTCATCAGCTTCTTCGCGCTGCATCGACTCGGCAACGGCCAGCAGCAAGGCCCGTTTTTCCTCACCCAACCCTTCAGCTACAGTCACCAGACGCTGCAGACGCTCAGCACCAAGCAGTCTGACCAGCTGCGATGCGCCCGCGGTGTCGAGAGCTTTAAGTTCGCTGGCATCAAGCCGGGTGACGGCGTCCGGCAGAGGATGGGGGTATCGGACCAACGCTGCGAAATGAGACAAGGTCCAGTTTCCGTGCAGGCACACGCAGGAGTCATCGGACTCCAGAGTCAGCGGTGCTGTCATCGTGACATACTACTCCATGATAGGTCCATGATCAGATCCCGGTACATTACACCATAGCGTATCCGGATCAGGATTGCCTGTCGACCGCATCCTGTGAGGAATCAACCAACAGGGCCAGCGCGCCGTCACAAGTGACATTACAGGCTGTACCAAGGCTGTCCTGCGCCATGTACAGCGCAATCATCAATGCGACGGCCGACTCACCAAAACCCAGCATACTGCCCAGCAAGCCAACTGCCGACATGACAGCGCCACCGGGTACGCCCGGCGCAGCCAGCATGACCAGACCCAGCATGAAGATGAAGGGCAGCATGGTCCAGAGACCCGGCACTTCCAGCCCCCCCTGCAGCGTCATTACCGCCACAGCGCAACTGACAATGGTGATGGTAGAGCCGGCCAGGTGCGTGGTGGCAAACAGTGGCACGGTGAAATTGGCTACCGGTTCACTGACCTGGTTCTTGCGACTGCACTGCAGGGAGACGGGGATGGTAGCAGCGCTGGACATGGTGCCCAGTGCAGTAAAGTAGGCCGGTAACATGTTCTTCACCAGGACCAGCGGTGAGCGGCCGGCACGCAGACCGGCGATGACAAACAACCCGCTGATCCAGCTCCAGTGCAAGGCAACCGCCAGCAGCAGCACCACACCAAAAGTGCGCAACGTGGCAAACACGGTACCGGCTGCCGCCAGCTCTGCAAACACCCCGGCAATATAGAAGGGCAGCAACGGAATGATGAGTGTGATCAGCAACCATTTGATCACATCCCGGCCCTGATCAGACAGATCCCTGAGCCGGTCAGCACCTGTGGCGGCGATGCCCAGGCCAAATACAAAGGCCAGTGTCAGCGCGGTCATGATACCAAATACCGGGGGCACATCTATCTGGATGAAAGGCAACAACACAATCGCCTCCGCCTGCGGCGCACTGGCATCGGATCCGGTGAGCAGGGGTACCAGTAATGCAGCAAGCAGAAATGCCAGGATGCCGGCCAGTATTGTCGAGCTGTAGGCCAGCGCCAGCGAGCGGCCAAGCAATCGGCCGGAGTTGCGCGGCAGTGCGGCAATACCGCTGGTGATGAAGAACAGGATCAGCAACGGAATGATGAAGAACAGCAACTCGCCGAACAGAGCGGTGAAGGTGATCAGTGCCCGGGTCAACCCGTGCGGCGCGAACAGACCAATCAGAATGCCAAGGACAATACCTGCCACCAGTTTCACGATCAGTTGCATGGAACGTTTCTCCCGAGCCAGCTACAAATCAGCAATTCTGACTGCAGGAGCCAGGAAGTGCCAGCACACAGTAAAGATTTCCGGAACCGATGATCAATTTCCCTGCGGCCATGGTATGCTCTTGGCCAAAAACAAGAGGGTACAACTATGGAACTGGTCACAATCGTCGTCATCCTGTCACTGATTCAATATCTGTACTTTGGCGCCCTTGTCGGCAAGGCACGTGGCAAATACGGTGTCGACGCACCAGCTGTCACTGGCGACCCGATATTCGAACGCTATTACCGGGTCCACCAGAACACGCTGGAAAGCCTGGTGTTGTTTGTGCCGGCCATACTGCTGTTCGCCTGGTATGTGCATGCTGTCACTGCTGCAGCCCTTGGAGTGGTATATCTCATCGGTCGCACCATGTACCTGTTGTCCTATGTCAAGGACCCAAAGTCACGCGGCCCGGGGTTTGCGCTGACTCTGTTACCCTCTGTCGTACTGGCGACAGGTGCACTTGTCGGAGCAGTGATGTCACTGCTGTCCTGAGCTACCATCCCGCAAGACATATCGGACTCACTGCTCAGGCCACGGCGACACCAACCAGCGCCTATCGGTGGCCGGTGGCCCGTCCAGTGAGCGCAGGAAGGCCTCGAGTTGCTGGCGCTCGACTGCGCGCAATCGCAGCGGCTCCACCTCATTGTGACCAATGACGGCGAGACCGGCCGTGTTGTAATGCGCAATGACCTCACTCAGTGTGTCCAGCTGTCCGGCATGCATGTACGGTGCAGTCAGCGACAGATTCCTCAACGAAGGTGTGCGCTGGGCGCCCAGCAACTCTTCGCCACCGCGGGCAAAACGCAACTCCACGCAGGCCATCGGTTCACTGTCACTGAATTCCCCCATACAATTGAACGGATCATCCTGCGCCATACGCAAGCCAGCGGTACGCCCAAGCGATGGCAAGTGTCCCGGTGCCGAAAGCACGCCAGTATTGTGAAACGCATTGTTGGTCAACAGCGGGCCATTGTGGCAGTCCACACATGTTGCCTTGCCTATGAACAGCCTCAGTCCGGCCAACTGTTCATCAGTCAGCACATCACTGCTTCGAACGCGACTGCCGGACAGCTGCTCCACATACACATCAAACGGTGCAGGTCCTGGCATCAGCAGGCGTTGATAGGCTGCCAAAGCCTTTCCGATATTGACAAAAACATGTGACACCTGCTGTCGATCAGGTTCAGCCATGTCAAACCACGCCTGCTGCACCTTGTAATGACCCAGTGGTGAGGCGTGCGCGGGAAACCGCTTTTCATCGTCAAGATCCGGTAGCGGACCAAAAACTGATTCATACAGGGTACGGTAGTTCGGGTCGGCGGCCAGCACGTGCACAACCTGCATACGATTGGTGGCATGCTCCAGTGGGTTCTCCAGTGGCTCAAGCGCCTGCGCCCACAGACTGTCCTTGCGCCCGTCCCAGAAGAACCAGGGACTGTAGGCAACACCCAGCAACCCCATGGTATTGCGGTCTCCTTCGCCAACACCAACGCCTGTGCGCAATTGGTCAGTGAAGGCGAATTCAGGTTGGTGGCAGGTGGCACATGAAACACTGCCATCGCTGCTGAGGCGCTGATCGAAGAACAGGCGATGCCCCAGCTCGGCTGCCGCAGGATTGTCTCCGAAGGCATTACCGGGATCAGGTGGCGGCGCCGACAATTGCGCCAGTGACAGGGACTCGATCAGGACCAGCTCACGCTCACTCCATGAGGCAGGCAAGGGCCAGGGCGTGTAATGCCAGACCACATAAAGAAATATGAGTACCGGCACCGCCGGCATATAAGCCAATTTCAGAAATTGCATATCACGTTCGCGCCAGGCCTCACTGGACGGGTCAGTCCGTCTACAGGGTCAATGCAAAAGAAAACCGGTAACGCCGCCCTTCGTGCATTACCTCCAGATTCAGACGCCAATCGCCTCCCATGTGAAATCTGACGCCTTCGGCACGGTAACGCCCCGGCTGATCGGTCTCAACGACCTGTGGCCGTGTCGGCAGGCCATGATCATGTTCGGGCATGCCACCATCAAGTGTGACCGATGAACCGGTGACCGCCTCACCTTCGCGGGTCGACAGATCAATTGTCCAGGCATGCATTTCATTCAGTGCCAGGGGTTCCAGCTCACTCTGCATGCTCACCGTGAGACCGGCGGGCTGACTGGTACCCACAAACAGGGTCTGCTGGGCTGTCGCCAAAGACGACAGCAGTAACAGACCCAGCATCATGACTGCCGTTTTCGCCCACTTTCCCAGGCTGCCGGAAAACCATTGTGGACTTCTCATACCGTACTCCTCTCACTGCTGTTTGTCGTGCCATCCGGATTGCGACGGCGCTGGTGCTGCACCAGAAGCAAGACGGCTGCAAGCGCAACAATACCCCACGGCCACCAGGATATCAGGGAGCGGCCCACACGAAACGGGAACACCGCGTGATAGACATTGTCCCCGGTGGGGTGCGGCACAGTCATCACACCGATGTAATGACCTGGCGAGTCAAAGGTATGCAGTACGGTCAGCACACCGTCACTTTGTGGCGGGAGCGCCTGATGAAAAACCGTATAGGGCGACAGATCGCCCAGGGCCTCAAGGTCGTCCCAGCGGACAAAACGGCCCAGACCGGTTTCGTTGCGCATGATACGGAAATCCACCGGCACTTCGTTGAGCGAACGATGCCTGTACTCCAGCACAAACACACTTTCGCTGGCATCAGGGATGTCTTCGCAGAACGCGCGGTGCCCCTGGGTCCGGGGCTGGAAAATCGAAAAATGGGCACTGTAGAAGCCAAAGCGTATGAGACAGGCATCACCCTCATCAACCACACTTCCATGGCCCCGGGCGCCGACACTGACAATCAGCAGCACGGCGGCCAACAGGACAGTGCCAAAGCGACTGCTGGACACTGAATGACCTGACAACGTTATCTGGTCGCGATACATTTTTACCATTTATTGTTGAAATTCTTGATCACTGCATCATGAGTCAGTGTAGCTCAAGCCTGACCGGTATTGCCACTACCTGGTGGCAAACCCCGGTCATCGCGGTAGACTCCAGGGCGCCGGTGCCGGCAGGGAGAGGGTAGCAAGCGGAGGACAGTAGAATGAGACTGCACGACGACATCACAATCAACGGCAAATTGTATCCGGCCGGTACCGAAATCTCCGCCTGGAAGATCTATCCGTTCTTTCTGCTGCACATGGGTGTATTTGGTGCCAGCGGTTTTTTCATGGCATACGCGGAAACAGATGTCCCGGTACTGGTGCTTTACGCGCACGGGGGCTTTGCACTGATGATCTACTTGCTGTTCTACCACACCCTTTTCGGACGCGACGAAGTACGCTGGATGTTCATCAATGCCGCGCTGGGCAGTTTCGGGATCTACGTGGAGCTGCGATGGATACTGGCCCTGCTCGACACGGATATCACCAGTTATGCACCGGCGGTGCATGTGATCCCGTTCCTGTATTACATCATGTATACCTTTCTGCTGCGTCAGGCCGCCATTGATGCCACCGGCTCGCGTGACAACCCTGCACGCAGGCGTATGGTGGAGAGAGCCTATATCGTCATCTCGGTGCTGGTGTATCTGGGTATCTACCTGCTTGGGAGCTAGCCGGTTCCTGGCACTGAAAACGTGACTCGCCCGACCTGCCCCGCGGCAGGTGCCTGGATTCGCTGCGATAGAACGATTGTTCGCAACGACAGATGCCTGACGTCTGTGTCGGATTGTGATGTACGCTTTCAGGTACCGGATTCGATTGCGGACCAGCCCAGGATAAAAGTTGATCTGCCATTGGCGGCTCCCAGGACTTACCCGGTAATTCAAATAATAAACCTGTTACAGGAGCGATCATGAACATTGGAAAAGCTTTGGGATTAAAATTCGGTGCGCTGGGGCTGCTCAGCTCGGCAGCGCTATTGACCGCGAGTACAACACTGTACGCCAGTGCCCCCTCGGTAGTAACAGGGCAGAGCGGCATGTCCGCCGCGCACTCGGCCCGCGCGGCTGCTTACGACCGGTGCCTGGAGCGAAGTCCGGAAGCGGCCTGCCTGAATGCACTCAGCAGATCAATCGGTTCAGGTTTTCCAGCGGCTGTGGACTTCAGTGAGCCGGGTTCATTCGACATTGTGTCAAGTACTGAAGGGCCCGATTGCACAATCATCAGACCGGAGACACTGGGTACACGCGGGCTGCGTCATCCGGTGATCCTCTGGGGTAACGGCACCGGGGCAGTGCCCGAGACCTATGCCGGGTTGCTGGCTCACTGGGCAAGCCACGGGTTTGTTGTGGCCGCCGCCAGAACATCCAATCCGGGCACCGGGGTGGAAATGCTGGCCTGCCTCGACTATCTGGAACAGGAAAACGGCACACCCGGAAGCGACTACGCCCGAAAACTCAACACCTTCCAGGTCGGTGCTGCCGGGCACTCCCAGGGTGGCGGTGGAACCTTGATGGCGGGTCGCGATTCGCGTATCCGGGCCACCGTGCCTTTCCAGCCTTATGTGCTGGGTCTGGGATATGAGCCAGGCACGGCGTCAATTCAGCACGCTCCCATGCTGCTGTTGTCAGGCAGTTCCGATTTCATCGCCGGTCCTACCCTCAACCAGGGCCCGGTTTTCAACGCGGCCAATGTACCGGTATTCTGGGCAAATCTGCGATTCGCAGGGCATTTTGTACCCGTTGGAAACGCAGGATCGTACCGTGGACCGTCCACGGCCTGGTTCCGCTACCATCTGATGCAGGACCAGAATGCTCGCGATCTGTTCTATGGCGAGGACTGCGGGCTTTGCAACAGCTCAGCGTGGATCATCAACAAGAAAGATATCCCCTGAAAAAGCGTTCAGGCGCCCTGGAGGGATTCCCTTCCAGGGCGCAGCGCATCATGACTCATACCCCGGCTCTGTACTGACAGAACCGAACGCGTTAACGTACTGGGATACTTCGTTGACGGCTGCTGCTGGTAGTGCTGCATCAGCTAAAGGTCCCTTCATGCCCAAACAGTTACTGATCATCTACACCGGCGGCACCATCGGTATGAAGCAACAGCCCGACGGCTTGGCGCCATGTGCCGATCTGACTGCGGAAATCCTGCAGATGCCCGAGCTGGGCAGTGCATTCCATGAAAAACCACCCCATATTGACACCCTGACCTACGACCCCCTGCTCGACAGCTCGGACATGACCCCATCGGTGTGGATGAAGATCGCCAGTGATATCGAAGCCCGTTACGAGCAGTACGATGGCTTTGTGGTGCTGCACGGCACCGACACGCTGGCATACACCAGTTCCGCACTGAGTTTTTTTATCCGGCGCCGAGGCAAACCGGTGGTGGTGACCGGCGCACAATTGCCGTTTGGCTTCCCCCGCAGCGACGCCCGCAACAACCTGATCTCGGCGCTGGAGGTGGTCACCACGCTCCCCGCAGGCCTGGCACAGGTGTGTGTGGTATTCGGCTCGCGCATTCTACAGGGTAATCGCGTCACCAAAGTCTCGGCACGAGCCTATGACGCGTTTGATTCACCCCGATTCCCGCCGTTAGGCAATATCGGAATTGAAATTGTGTACCGCCAGGATGATGCCGTTCCTGACATCGGCGCCCCCTTCCCTGAGCAATGGTGCGTGCCGGCCAATGACTCCGTTGCCTTGCTCAAGCTGTTCCCGGGTTTCAGCCCCGGACTGCTCGATCTCATCTGCGCTGGCAAGAACCTTCGCGCCGTGGTGCTGGAAGCCTTTGGTGCCGGAAACGGTCCCAGTCAGGACAGTACTTTTCTTGACGCTGTGGCCAGAGCGGTGGCCAGCGGAATTGTTGTGGTGGTGGTTTCGCAACCACTTGATGGTGTGGTCAGCATGCGCAGTTACGCGGCAGGAAGCGCACTGGCCAGGGCTGGCGCGATCAGTGGCCGGGACCTGACCACAGAGGCGGCTGTGACCAAGCTGTATTCCCTGATCGCTGGGGGCTGCGATGCCGCCCGGATCCGGGCATCCATGCACGTGCCGCTGTCCGGCGAGGTGACTCCGCGCGATTGATGTGGCGGGTCCTTGCTCAACCACAGCTCAACCACAGCTCAACCACCGTTCAGCCACCGTTCAGGTGACAAATGGTATTGATACCGGTAACAGCCAGAATTACGGAGGAACTGCGCCATGAATCGACTGAGCCAACTGGTGGTCATCAGTACGCTGGCGGCCCTGCCATTCGCCTGTGCCGAGGCGCAGACTGCCGCAACACACGAAGTCGTGGGCGCGGTTGACGCGCCAGACGCTGGCAGTGCCCCAGGTACTGTCCCGAGTGACGCCGAGACGTGGTTTTTCGATGCAGAGCTGGATCAGATGCTGGCGCCGGTGGCGCTGTATCCTGATGCCGTGCTCACGCATGTGCTGATAGCTGCCACCTACCCGCTGGAAATCGTGGAAGCCGAGCGCTGGCGTAGCAATAACGCACATCTGGATGCAGAGGCGGCCCTGGATGCCGTGCAGAGCCGCGACTGGGACGAAAGTGTGAAAGCACTGGTGGCCTTTCCGCGCCTGCTGACCCGCCTCAGCGAGGACCTGCAATGGACGCGCGATCTGGGCGATGCCTTTCTGATCTCGGAAGCGGCTGTCATGGACCGTGTACAGGCACTGCGACAGCAGGCCTATCAGCACGGCGAACTGCGCAGCAATGAACATGTGCAGGTGGTGCGTGAACAGCAGACAATCATCATTGAGCCGGCTGTGGAGCGCGTTGTCTACGTACCGTACTACGACACCCGGGTGGTTTACGGCAACTGGCGCTGGGCCCGTTATCCGCCGGTATACTGGGATCCCTGGTATCCGGTGAGTTATGGTCCGGGAACCAGCGTCTACTGGGGGCCGGCTGTACACGTGACACCCGCATTCTACGTCAGCGCGTTCCACTGGCCACGCCGGCATATTGTCACTGTCAGCCACATTCATTATGGCCCGCGACCAGTGTTCTACAGCAGCCGCACCATTGTGCATCACCACCATGCAACACGCTGGCACCACCGCCCCGACCATCGGCGCGGTGTAGGATATCATCAGGGTTACCAACCGCGGCAGGTGTCCACTTCGCGTCAACGCACCATCAACAATCGTGTTGTCACTGCCCGCCAGGCAAACAACCCCCCTCGACAGCAGTCGAGACAGCACTACAGCTCACAGCGTCGTGACAGCGCTGCCACGAGCAGTGGCGATCGACAACGCGAGTACAGAAACCCGTCACGCAGCCAGCAAACCCGGAGCTACACCGCAGGGCAGCGGCAGGATCGCGCAGCGGCCCTTGCCGAGCGGCAGCGAGAATCGGTCCCTCAGCGCGTACGTCAACGCAGCAGCACCAACAGCAGCACCAGACATTCCAGTGGACAGTGGCAGGGGCAGCGAAGACAGGAGTCATCACCGGTAAATACCCGCGCACATCGAACCGAGCAGCGGCGAGCGCAACAACGTTCAACCCAGGGTGCCACTCAGGCAACCGCGCCACGCCAGGCCCGGCAGACGCAGCAAACCCAGCAGAGCCGCCAGGTCAGGCAGGCTGGCCAGGCGCAGCAGTCCGGCGGCAGCAATCGTGAGCAACGCATCCGGCAGCGGGCGCAGTCCGCACGTGATGCCGCTGAATCAGGTCAGCGGCGGCCGGGAAGCCGCCGCGACATCCCCTGAACAGTAGACCTGTGGACAGCTGACGGGCCACTCTGTATCAAGGCTGGCTGCAGTCACCACACATGACGTTGTCAACCGGCTCGCCATTGGCGAGCCTGGTCAACCAGTCAACAAAACGCACGCCGTTTGTGACGTAACTGTAAGTCTCAGGGCGTAGCAGAATGGTATGCATGTCGCCCCCGGCAACAAAGTACCGGAACTGCGGCGCCCGCTCGGTAATCTCCTCCAGATTGGCCTCCAGCAACGGTTGCAACGAATCTGCCGGTGCACCGCCCAGCGCCAGAAACTGCTTCTGGACATCATCTTCCGCCGTGTCAAAGGATGACAACATCAGTCCCGGATCGTGCTGGGCGGCAGCGATATAGAGCTGATGGAAGCTGAAGGCTTGCGCCGGAATGTCGCGCGTGAACGCCAGGTCGGCAATCACTGTGTCGGTGGCCCAGGCTTCATAGGGCGTGAAATTGCCAAACCCACGATAGCCACCCGATCCGTCACCCAGCGCAATCACTCTGGCGTTTACATAGTGATCGGACATTCTGATCGCATAGAATGGCGCTGGAATGGAGCCGGCGCTGGATCCTGTGACGAATACCTGACCCGGGGAGTATACATGATCAAAGGCCCATTGCATGGCAGTCTGTCCGTTGACCCAACCACGGTGCTGCACGTGGACCTCGCTGGCATCACGGCCCTGCACCGCGGGTACCTCATAGGTCTGCTCCAGATCCCCGAGATGCACATCGCCTGAACAGTAGGGCGCCATGACTACCGTGTAGTCGGCAAACGGATTCTCTGCATGATCAAAGGCAAATATGCCATGCGCACGAGCAGGATCGGTGTTGGCCAGATTGACCTGGTAACTGGGCTGCAATGTGGGATCACAATTCAGTCCCATCCAGCAGGCGCCACCGCCTTCAAGGTAAAACAGCAGTTTTTCCGGATCTCCCGCGCGCACAAAAAACCGGTACGGGCTGCCATCGGAACAGACTGTGTTGCCACCAGGCTCGATGGTATTCCAGCCTTCGTGCAGACCACTGAAATCCGCCAGTGCAGGTGGTTCATCTGGCGGCGCCGCTGGTTCATCCGGGCCTCGGCCACAACCGTAAAACAGAACAGCGCTCAACAAAAACACTACCGAGTACTTTATTGTTATCATGCCCGTATCCTCCAATCAGGGAGCCTCCAGCTTTTCAGCATTGTCAGCAAATGAACCGATTCGTCCACAATAACACAGCGACAAGTCCGGCAACCAGACTGGCTGAATTTGTTGACAGATATGCACCTGTGCTCGTGCTCACCGGCGCTGGCATCAGCACCGCATCGGGCATTCCGGACTACAGGAACGACAGCGGCGAGTGGAAGCGCAAGCAACCCGTGCAACATCAGGTTTTCATGAACGATCCGGCTGCTCGCCAGCGTTACTGGGCGCGGAGCATGGTTGGTTGGCCCGTCATCCAGAATGCCACACCCAATGCCGCTCACCTGGCTCTGGCTCAGCTGGAGTCCAGCGGCCTGATCACCCGCATCGTCACCCAGAACGTGGATCGCCTGCATCAGAAAGCGGGCAGCCACGCCGCCATTGACCTGCACGGTCGGGCAGACCGGGTGATCTGCATGAGCTGCAACTACACTGCCTCACGAGAAGAGCAGCACGCCCGCTGCACCGAACACAATCCCCTGTTTCGCCATCACACTGCCACTACCGCGCCAGACGGTGACGCAGATCTGGAAATGGACTTTTCGCGTTTCCAGGTGCCCGATTGCCCTCAATGCAGTGGCATACTCAAGCCTGATGTGGTTTTCTTCGGCGACAGCGTGCCGAAGCGGCGTGTTGAGTCCGTCATGGACACACTCGACAGAAGTGGCGCATTGCTGGTGGTCGGCTCATCGCTGATGGTGTTTTCAGGCTTCCGCTTCTGTCGGCAGGCCCGTCAGTGGGACAAACCGCTCGCCCTGCTCAACAGGGGCCGTACGCGGGCAGACGACATCGCCACGATGAAACTGGATACGGATATAGGGGAGACACTTGCGGGGTTGAGTGCGTCATGACCCCGCCCTGACAGACGTCAGGGCGGGACATGTCGCTGGAACGGGGGTCAGGGGAATCAGGCTTCTTCAGCCGCTTCGTATTCCTGCCTCTCCTCGTCGGTGATTTCCTTGATGCTCAGCTTGATTCGGCCGCGTGCATCCAGGTCTGTTACTTTCACCAGTACCTCTTCACCTTCGGAAAGGTACTTGGAGATGTCTTCCACGCGCTCGGAAGAAATCTGTGAAATGTGCACCAGGCCATCCTTGCCAGGCAGGATGGTGATGAAGGCGCCAAAGTCGACAATACGGGCAACCTTGCCCTTGTACAGCTTGCCGATTTCAGCTTCGGCTGTAATTGCCTGGATCAGCTCTATTGCCTTGTCGCGGGAGTCGGCATCTTCGCCGTAGATGCGGATATTGCCATCATCGTCGATATCAACCGAAGCGCCACTTTCCTCGGTAATGCTGCGAATGGTGGCACCACCCTTGCCAATAACGTCACGGATCTTGTCCGAATCAACCTTCATCATGGCCATGGCCGGTGCATTCTCGGACACCGATTCGCGTGCCTTGGGCAACACTGCGTTCATTTGCTCAAGGATATGCAGACGCGCTTCGTGCGCCTGGTTCAAGGCCATTTCCATGATTTCTTCATTGATACCCTGGATCTTGATGTCCATCTGCAGGGCAGTAACACCCTGTGCAGTGCCGGCTACCTTGAAATCCATATCGCCGAGATGGTCTTCATCACCCAGGATGTCGGTGATCACTGCAAAGCGCTCGCCGTCCTTGATCAGGCCCATTGCAATACCTGCCACCGGTGCCGTTATCGGAATACCGGCATCCATCATTGCCAGTGAGCTGCCGCACACCGACGCCATGGAACTGGAACCGTTGGACTCGGTGATCTCGGACACAACACGAATGGCGTACGGGAATTCGTCTTCGCCGGGCATGACGGCCTGCACACCGCGCTTGGCGAGCTTGCCATGGCCGATTTCGCGACGCTTGGGACCGGACATGAAGCCAGTCTCACCAACACAATAAGGCGGGAAGTTGTAGTGGAACATGAAGGCTTCTTTCTTGGAGCCTTCCAGCCCTTCGATCAACTGAGAGTCACGGATTGCGCCCAATGTGGCCACAACCAGCGCCTGGGTTTCGCCTCGGGTGAACAACGCCGAGCCATGAACCTTGGGCAGTACACCGGTTTCAATTTCGATCGGGCGCACGGTGCGGGTATCACGGCCATCAATACGCGGCTTGCCATCCAGCACGCGGTTGCGTACCGTGGCCTTTTCCAGGGCGCCGAATACACCACGCACTTCGTCCTCGGTGACACCACTGTCTTCGTTGACAAACTGCTCAACAGCCTTGGCCTGCAAAACTGCCAACGCGTCATAACGCTGCATCTTGTCTGAAATCTGGTAAGCCTCGTCCAGCGGGCCGGCGAACGCTTCGCGCACTGCCTGATCCAGCGTGTCGTTGGACGGCGCAGGCTCCCACTCCCAGGTGTCCTTGCCAGCTTCTGCCTTGAGCTCCTCGATCGCGTCAATGACCACCTGCATGGACTCGTGTGCGAACAGCACAGCGCCGAGCATCTGGTCTTCGCTGAGTTGCTGCGCCTCGGACTCAACCATCAATACGGCTGATCGGGTGCCGGAAACCACCATGTCCAGCGCCGACGTTTCAAGGCGCGACTTGCCGGGATTCAGGATATAACCCTGCTCCAGATCGTATCCCACGCGCGCGGCGCCAATCGGACCGGCAAAGGGAATGCCGGAGATGGCCAGCGCAGCGGAAGCACCGATAAGGGCTGCAATATCCGGGTCCTGATCCTTGTCTGCTGAAATCACGGTACAGATAACCTGCACCTCATTCATGAACCCCTTGGGAAACAGCGGTCGAATGGGGCGGTCGATGAGGCGGGATACCAGAGTTTCCTTTTCGGTCGGGCGACCTTCGCGCTTGAAAAACCCGCCGGGGATCTTTCCAGCCGCGTAGGTCTTCTCCTGATAATTGACTGTCAGGGGGAAAAAGCTCGCATCAGGATTGGCCTTCTTGCGGCCTACCACGGTTGCCAGCACCTGGGTTTCACCTACACTGACCACTACCGAACCGGTGGCTTGTCTTGCGATTCTGCCTGTTTCCAGCGTGACAGTGTCATCACCGAACTGGAAGCTCTTCTTCACTATATTAAACATATCCTGTTCCTGTAATTTGCGACACCCGGGCACCATTGCAACGACATCCCTGTCGACCGGGAATCTATTCTCTTCTTTCTCTTTCTTACTCTTCCTGGTTCCTGGAGCTGCCAGCAGGATATCAGCGACGCAGACCCAGGCGCTTGATCAGGGTGGCGTAGCGCTCAACATTCTTGCGCTTGAGGTAATCCAGCAACTTCCTGCGGCTGTTTACCATACGAATAAGACCACGACGTGAATGGTGGTCATGAGAATGTTCCTTGAAGTGCCCCTGCAGGCGGTTGATATTCTCTGTCAGCAAAGCTACCTGGACTTCCGGTGAACCCGTGTCACCTTCACCCTGTGCGTAGTCCTTGATGATTGCTTCTTTCTCGGCGGTTGTAAGTGCCATTTTTAATACTCCTCATTCAGTATGCGCTCAATGTTGATGACCATCCTGTCAAGCCAGGGTAACCGCGCATACCTGCAGTCACCTGGTGTCCTCCCTTCAATGACAACGGCCGACCTCGCGGTCAGCCATCGGTTTGAATCAGTCGTCTGGGCGCCACCCGACCATCATCGAGTATGGCACCAATACCAAAAAATTCTTCTTCGTCGTACAGTCGCACCAGGCCGGCAGTCGGCAGGTGGCGCGCTATGACCGGTTGGCCCTGTTTGACAAATCGCGCCGTCATCGACGGCAGTCGTACCTCGGGCAGCGAATCCACCGCTGCGTCGGCCGGCACCAGCAAGGCATCCAGTGCTTCAAGACCGCCATTTTCCTTGGTTTCAATCAAGGCGTCCATGGTAATACAGTCATTCTGGTCAAAATTGCCTGACTGTGTGCGCCGGAGCACAGTCACATGTGCGCCACAACCAATGCACTCACCGATGTCACCCACCAGCGTGCGCACATAAGTGCCTTTACTGCAGTGTACATCCAGCGTGAAACTATCCGCCTCCAGCGAGACCAGCTCCAGGCTGTAAATGTGCACCCTGCGCGCCTTGCGCTCTACCTCCTTACCCTGCCTGGCCAGCTTGTAGAGCGGCGTTCCCTGATGCTTGAGGGCCGAGTACATGGGTGGCACCTGGTCGATTTCACCAGTGAACGCCGGTAGCAGGGCAGCGAAATCAGCCATACCAAGCGACGGGACCGGCGATTCACTGACGATATTACCCTCGGCGTCAGCGGTATCTGTCACTACACCCAGTTTCCCGGTCACCCTGTATCGCTTGTCCGCGTCCAGCAGAAACTGCGAAATCTTGGTCGCCTCACCCAGACACAATGGCAACACACCGGTGGCAAGCGGGTCCAGACTGCCAGTATGCCCGGCTTTGGCTGCGCCATACAGGCGCTTGACCTGCTGCAGACAGGCGTTGGAGGTCAGGCCTGGCCCCTTGTCCAACAGCACAATGCCGGTAATGTCCCGGCCACGGTTCCGCCGCTTTGCCAAGTGCCCCTATCTCCTGTCTGAATCGATGGCGTCATCGATAAGTGAGGACAGGTAACGACCACGCGAAATGCTCTCATCGTAATGAAAACGCAATCGCGGCGTGGTGCGAAGACTCATCTCCCTGGCCAGCAGGCTGCGCAGAAAACCAGCTGCGTTGTTCAGCACCTCAATGGTAGCTGCACGCTTCTCCGCACTTTCCTTCTCCAGGTCATCCTGCTGTCCGACCAGAGCCGTTACATAAACATCGGCGTAGGCCAGGTCACGACTGATCTCCACACTGGTGACCGAGACCATGCCCAGTCGCGGGTCCTTCACTTCTCGTTGTATCAGAGTCGCCAGTTCGCGCTGCACCTGATCGGCAACACGCTGTAATCGTGGACTGCTCATCGCATCATTCCTCCGTTCCCAGCGTTGACTTACAGTGAGCGGGCAACTTCAGTGGTCTTGTAGACCTCGATCTTGTCACCAACCTTCACATCGTTATAGTTCTTCACGCCGATGCCACACTCCATGCCGCTGCGCACTTCATTGGCGTCATCCTTGAAACGACGCAATGATTCCAGCTCACCCTCGTAGATCACCACGTTGTCACGCAGTACGCGGATCGGCCTGCTGCGATACACAGTGCCTTCCACAACCATGCACCCGGCCACCTGACCGAACTTCGGCGAGTTGAACACGTCCCTCACCTCGGCCACGCCAAGGATCTCCTCACGCAACTCCGGCGACAGCATGCCGCCAAGAATGGCCTTGACGTCATCAATAACATCATAGATGACGTTGTAATAACGCATCTCCAGGCCTTCGTTTTCCACAATTTCCCGTGCTGACTTGTCAGCACGCACATTGAAACCAATCAGCATGGCTTTCGATGTGGCAGCCAGATGCGCGTCGGTTTCGGAAATACCACCAACACCGGAAGCCACCACATTGACTTCCACCTCCTCGGTACCAATCTTCTGCAGCGAGGCCACAATTGCCTCCATGGAACCGCGGACATCAGTCTTCAGCACCACATTCATGACCGACTTGCCTTCCTTGCCAATGCCGGCAAACATGGTTTCCAGTTTGTTACTCTGCTGCAGGGCCAGTTTGCTGTCCTTGTGTTTCTTGCGACGGAATTCGGCCACTTCACGTGCTCTTTTGTCGTCGGCAACAACCACAAACTCATCGCCCGCTTCGGGCACACCATTGAGTCCCAACACCTCTACCGGAATGGACGGGCCGGCCGACTGAACCGGCTTGCCGTTTTCGTCAATCAGCGCACGAACCTTGCCGTACTCGTAGCCGGCAAGCACCACGTCACCCACATTCAGGGTTCCGTTCTGGACCAGCACCGAGGCAACTGCGCCGCGGCCCTTGTCCAGACGTGACTCAATAACCACGCCCTTGCCTGGTGCGTCCACGTAAGCTTTCAGCTCCAACAGCTCGGACTGCAGCAGAATGGCTTCCAGCAGGTCTTCAATGCCCTGGCCAGTGTGGGCGGAGACCTGGACAAACTGCGTGTCTCCACCCCAGCTCTCCGGAATCACATCCTTGCCAGCCAGCTCGCTGATCACGCGATCAATATCCGTATCTTCCTTGTCCACTTTGGTAATGGCCACAACAATCGGCACCCCGGCAGCTCGCGCATGCTGGATGGCCTCTTCAGTCTGCGGTTTGACGCCGTCATCGGCAGCCACCACAAGTACCACCACATCCGTAGCCTTAGCACCGCGCGAACGCATGGCACTGAATGCCGCATGGCCAGGTGTATCAAGGAAACAGATCATGCCGTGACCGGTCTCCACGTGGTAGGCACCAATGTGCTGTGTGATACCACCGGCCTCGCCGTCAGCAACCGATGCCTTGCGGATGTAATCAAGCAAGGACGTCTTGCCATGGTCCACGTGACCCATGACTGTGACAACAGGCGCCCTTGTGACTGCTTCGTCACCACCTTCGTAAACCAGCGATTCGTGCAGATCGAATTCGATTGCGTCGGCGGAGACAAATTTCGGTTTGTGCCCCATTTCCTCAACCAGCAAGGTCGCAGTGTCTTCATCCAGCACCTGATTGATGGTTGCCATCACACCCATCTTGAACAGAACCTTGACCACTTCCGCTGCCTTGACGGACATTTTCTGGGCCAGATCCGTCACCGGGTTGGCTTCACCGATAACAATTTCGCGCTGTATGAACTCGGTTGGTTTCTCGAAGGCATGCTGCTTGATACGGGATGGCTTCTTGCGTCGACGACCACCACGACCGGCCAGACTCTCGACGTCACCATCCTCCAGCACAAAGTCTTCGGTCAGGCGACCCTTGACCTGCTTTCGCCCAACGGACTTGTCTTTCTTGTTGCGAGGCTTCTTGCCATCACCCTTGTCGTCCAGGTCATCCTTACGATGGTGACGGGCTGCATCCTTGTCCTTGGCTGCTGCCTTGGGTTTGGCCTTGCCAGTCTTGTCAGTTTCCGGGGGTGGCTCGGGCATTGGCATGCCAGGCGCGGCGTCTTCCTTGGGTTTTTCCTCAGCGGGAGCCTGCTCCTCGGTTGCCTCGGCAGCCTCTGCTGCTTCAGCCGCACCGGAAGTTTCAGTCGTTTCGGCAGCTGCGCTTTCTGCAGCCGCTTCTGCGGCCGCTGCCTCTGCCTGTTCTGCCGCTGCCTGCTCTGCTTCTTCCGCAGCAATCTGTGCCTCGCGGTCCTTGTCCATCAGCTCACTGCGTTTTACGTAGGTCCGCTTCTTGCGCACCTCAACACTGACGGTTTTGCCTTTGCTCGCGCCGGACGGACTTTTCAGTGTCGCTACCGTCTTGCGCTTGAGCGTGATTTTCTTTGGCCCGGAGTCCGGCTTGTCGCTGGCTCCATGACTGCGGCGCAGAAACAGCAACAAGGTGTTCTTGTCCTCATTGGATATGGGATCTTCCGGGCGGGTGTGCGGCAGCCCTGCCTCTTTCACCTGGGAAAGAAGCCGCTCGACCGTTACACCAACAACCTTGGCAAGTTCACCAACTGTTACATCTGCCATCTACAATACTCCTGTCTGCTTTCTGCTATCGAAAAAACCCTTTGTCTTTCCGTAGCGCTCAGTCCGCGCTTTCCTCGAACCACGGTGCGCGGGCTGTCATGATCAGTTTACCGGCGCGCTCTTCATCCATGTTTTCTATATCCATCAGATCATCAATGGATTGTTCGGCCAGATCTTCCATGGTCAGAATCTGCTTGCCGGCCAGTTGCAGTGCCAATGTCTCGTCCATGCCTTCCATGTTAAGCAGGTCGGCAGCAATATTGGCGTTGGTAATGTCTTCTTCGGAGGCGATGGCCTGCGTGAGCAGCGCATCCTTGGCACGGTTACGCAGCTCGGTCGCGATATCTTCATCAAAACCATCAATACTCAGCAGCTCGTCCATTGGTACGTAGGCCACCTCTTCAAGCGACGTGAAACCTTCAGCAACCAGCACTTCGGCCACATCCTCATCCACACCGAGCTTGTCCTCAAACAACTGGATGAAGGTGCTGGCTTCCTGCTGCTGCTTCTCGACCGCTTCCTCGACACTCATGACATTTATTGCCCAGCCGGTCAGCTCAGCGGAAAGACGAACGTTCTGACCATTGCGGCCGATGGCCTGGGCGAGGTTGTCTTCCTCAACAGCAACGTCCATGGTGTGGCTATCCTCATCCATGACGATGGACGCCACTTCCGCAGGGGCCATGGAATTGATCACCAGTTGCGCCGGATTGTCGTCCCAGAGAATGATATCAATACGCTCATTGGACAGCTCGTTGGACACAACCTGTACCCGCGAACCTCGCATACCAACGCAGGCACCCACCGGATCAATACGGCCGTCATTGGTGCTTACCACTATCTTGGCGCGGGAGCCTGGATCACGGGCTGCTGCACGAATCTCGATGACTTCCTCGGAGATCTCCGGCACCTCAATCTTGAACAACTCAATGAGCATTTTCGGATCGGTGCGACTGAGAAACAGTTGCGGGCCACGCACTTCGGAGCGCACATCGGTCAACAGGGCGCGCAACCGGTCACCCACACGAAACACTTCACGCGGTATCATCTGGTCGCGAGGCAGCAGGGCTTCGGCGTTTCCACCAAGATCAACAATGATGCTGTCGCGTGTCACCTTCTTGACAGTGCCCGAAATCAGCTCACCAACCTTGCCTTCATACTCTTTGACGACCAGGTCTCGCTCGGCTTCGCGAACCTTTTGTACGATGACCTGCTTTGCTGTCTGCGCAGCAATGCGGCCGAACTCGATATTGTCGACTTTCTCTTCCCACACGCCGCCGATTTCCAGCGTCGGGTCCTTTTCCCTGGCCTGCTCGAGCGTCAGCTGATGCCCGGGCTCTTCAAACTCGTCGTCGGCAACCACATCCCAGACACGGAATGTTTCGTAACTGCCAGTCTTTCGATCAACGCTGACGCGGCACATGGCCTCCTCGCCCTCGAAACGCTTGCGAGAGGCCGTTGCCAGAGCAGACTCTATGGCCTCGAAGATTACGTCGCGTGACACTCCCTTCTCATTCGAGACGGCGTCTGCAACCATCAGGATTTCTTTGCTCATCATAATAGTGTCACCTTAACTCACGGTTTCGTCAGTCCAGTACCGCTGTCAGAATGAAAGCCTTGCTTTCTCAACCTGTGCCAACGGCAGTTCAACCAGTTCGCCCTCGCAATCAAGCGTCACCTCTGCGGTTGACACTGCCTTGATCACACCCTTGAATTTTCTTCGTCCGTTCACCGGACCACGCATACGCACAGCAATTTCACTGCCGATATACAGTTCATAGTGCCCCGCCGTAAACAGCGGCCGGTCCAGCCCCGGAGACGAGACTTCCAGCAAATACTCGCCGCTGATCGGGTCCTCGACATCGAGTAGTGCACTGACCTGCCGGCTGACCTTTTCACAATCTTCTATACCGATACCAGCAGGGCTGTCGATGTAGACACGCAGAACACTGTTCTTGCCCTGGGAAACGTATTCCACACCCCACAGCTCGACACCCAGTGCCTGCACGGTGGTTTCAACCAGCTCATGTACACGCTGCACTACGGACAAAGCTCATTTTCCCCTGCAGTTCAATATCGTCATATACAGATCGCGCAAACAAAAAATGGGCCCAAGGCCCACTCCAGAATCCAGTCACTGTATCACTGTACTCGTTCACTTTACGACGCGCCGGTCGTGCCGGTCGGAGCCTTTTGCTGCACCTATGAAAAAGGCCCTCTCGGGGCCTCTTCAACTTGCGCGCTGACTACTTCGCAATTTGGTAGCGGGGGCAGGATTTGAACCTACGACCTTCGGGTTATGAGCCCGACGAGCTGCCAGACTGCTCCACCCCGCAACAAAGCTTCTCACAATCCCTGTCGCCCCTGACTTCTTTCTGGCTTCACTATCAGGGGGTGTGAATTATAGTGAGGCAACGCACTTGAAGTCAAGTGCAATGCGCTCTTTATTGGTGCCGAAGGCCGGACTTGAACCGGCACGACCGTAGGTCACTACCCCCTCAAGATAGCGTGTCTACCAATTCCACCACTTCGGCTTTACTACTGTCCGTTGCCTCAGGGCAATTCCGGAATATCGCTACCTTCACCCGACTGCGGCTCGACGATCTGAGGGATGTCAGAGTCCTGGGGAACGGGCAGCAAATCTGTACCAAATGTCGGCAAACCATCGTCAAATCCACGCACACTCTGTTGCTTGGCGTAGATAGCCAGGGTCAGACTGGTTGCAAAAAACACGACTGCCGCCACTGTGGTTGTCCGGGTAAGGAAGTTACCGGTACCGGCACTGCCGAACATGGTCTGGGACGCACCACTGCCAAAGGCCGCGCCCGCGTCAGCGCCCTTGCCCTGCTGCAGCAGGACCAGCACGACAATCGCCACCGCAACAATGACGTGGACTGCGACTACCAAAGTTTCCATAACTCAGCTCACACTGTTACAAATCTTTATGAAGGCCCCGGCATCCAGAGATGCTCCTCCAACAAGGCCACCGTCTATATCTTCGCAGGCAAACAGCTCAGCCGCATTATCCGGCTTCACACTGCCTCCGTACAGGATCTGTACACGCTGGGCGAGCGACGCATCCTGCTTTGCAAGCGCTGAACGGATTAATGCATGCATCTGTTGTGCCTGCTCCGGTGACGCTGTCTTGCCGGTTCCTATGGCCCATACAGGCTCATAAGCAATAACCGTCCGATCAAAGGCATCAACGCCGTCAGTCATGACAGCAGAAAGCTGTCGCGCCACAACCGCTTCAGCCTGCCCGGTCTCCCGCTCTTCAAGGCTTTCACCCACACATAGAACGGGAATCTGCCCTGCCTGTTTCACTGCATGAAATTTTTGCGCTACCAGCGCATCAGTTTCACCGAATATCTGTCGCCGCTCGGAATGGCCGACCAGCACATACCGGACCATGAAATCCCGCAACATTGCTGGAGAAACCTCACCGGTAAATGCGCCTTCCTGTTCGAAGTACGTGTTCTGCGCACCCAGGATCAACTCGCTGCCACGCAGCAGATGCTCGGCCTGGGACAGATACACCAGAGGCGGGCAGATCACCACATCAACAGCATTCATGCCGGAACCCAGCGCATCAGTCAGCTCGCCCAGCAGACGCGAGACCTGCTGTACCGATCCGTGCATTTTCCAGTTTCCTGCTACCAGGGCACGACGCATGACTATTCCCTTGCGCAAGCGGGGCGCCAATATAGCGATTTTGGCACCGCCTTGCAACCGTGATTTCAGGCCACGTGCTTTGCCACAACCTCGGCGAGCTCGGCCGCCGAGGCCCGAACCTCATCCGCATCCTCACCTTCAACCATGACACGAATCAGCGGCTCTGTGCCCGATGCCCTCAGCAGAATACGCCCCCGCGTGCCAAGCCGCGATTCCAGCGCCCTGACCGCCTGCTGGACATTGACATCGTTCAGCGCCTGGTTGCGGCTGGTCACTCGCACATTGATCATATGCTGGGGCATGACCGCCATATCCGAACTCAGTTCGTTCAGCGACTTTCCGGAACTGATCACCGCCGCCAGCGTCTGCAATGCCGACACAATACCGTCTCCGGTGGTGGTCACATCCAGGCACACGACGTGCCCCGACGACTCGCCACCAAGCAGCCACTTGCGTCGCCGCAGCTCCTCCATCACATAACGATCACCAACATCGGTGCGGCAGAACGGAATACCCAGCGCCTCAAGACTGCGCTCCAGCCCCAGATTACTCATCAGCGTGCCAACCACACCACCAAAGGCACGATTGCCCTGAAGGCGATCACGCGCGATCAGATACAGAATCCGGTCACCATCAATGATATTGCCCAGATGGTCCACCATGATCAGGCGGTCGCCGTCGCCGTCGAAGGCCACACCGATGTCCGCACCTTCTGCCAGCACTTCCTTTACCAGCTGCTGCGGCGAAGTTGATCCACATTTTTCATTGATATTCAGGCCATTGGGTGACACAGCAATCGACTTGACCTGCGCACCGAGCTCGGAAAACACATTCGCTGCAATGTGATAGGTCGAACCATGAGCACAATCCACCACGATCTTCAGGCCCTTCAGGTTGATGTAGTGCGGAATGGTGCCCTTGCAGTACTCAATATAACGCCCGGCCGCGTCACTTACCCGGCTGACCTTGCCGATGGCATCGGAACTGACCGTGGTGATGTCCTGGGTCAGATAATCCTCGATGGCATATTCCATCTCATCCGGCAGCTTGCTGCCATTGGCGGAAAAGAATTTGATGCCGTTATCCTGGAAATGATTGTGCGATGCACTGATGACAATGCCCGCCTGGGCCTGAAAGGTTCGAGTGAGATAGGCAATGGCTGGCGTCGGCATGGGGCCGAGCATACCGATATCCACACCAGCGGCGGACAGACCCGCCTCAAGTGCGGCCTCGAACATATAGCCGGAAATACGGGTATCCTTGCCAATCAGTATCTTGCTGCGACCCGGCCCCTCGGCGGCAAACACCTTGCCAGCCGCCCAGCCAAGCTTGAGCATGAAGTCCGGTGTGATGGGATATTCCCCCACGTGGCCCCGAATTCCGTCGGTACCGAAGTAGCGCTTCTCGCGTACGACTGCATCTGTCATATCATTGATCCCTTTCCATGTCTTCGGCAAGTTGCGGATCCAGAATGGCCGCACACACCGTCAATACGTCCCGCGTCTGCTGTACGTCATGCACCCGCACTATCTGTGCACCGGCCAGAACGGCCGCTGCAGCGCCAGCCAGGCTGCCTGCCAGGCGCTGCTCTACCGGGCGATCCAGCAGTCGCCCGATCATGGACTTGCGCGACAACCCGACAAGCAGCGGCAACCCCATGTCTGCAAAGCGTCTCAGGCCAGCCAGCAATCTGTAATTCTGCCCCAGTGTTTTACCAAAACCAAACCCTGGATCCACAAGCAGGCGATTTCGCTCAATACCGGCAAATTCACAGCTGGCGACACGCGCAAGCAGGAATCGATGGACATCCTCCACCACATCCTCATACTCGGGTCGGTTCTGCATGCTGCCCGGCTCCCCCTGCATGTGCATCAGGCAGACCGGCAGCCCTGTGTCAGCGGCGGCGGCCATTGCGCCATCACGCTGCAGTGCCCGCACGTCGTTAAGCATGCCCGCACCCGCGGCGGCCGCAGCTCGCATGACCTCCGGCGAGCTGGTGTCCACGGAGATGATGACATCAAGCTCGCGCCGCAGTGTTTCCACAACAGGCATAACACGATCCAGCTCTTCGTTCACGGAAACACTTGCGGCGCCTGGCCGTGTGGACTCCCCACCGACATCGAGTATGGCAGCGCCGTTCTCCACCATCGCCGCACCCTGCCGCAGGGCCTTGTCCATGGACACAACAAAAACCCCCGATCCGTCTGATGTGGGTGCCTTCAGGGCACCACCATCAGAAAACGAATCGGGGGTCACATTCAGTACACCCATGATTTTTGGATGCGACAGGTCCAGTACCCTGTCACCGCATGCCAGCGCCTTTTTCCCGGCGCCTGCCATTGTTGTCATCAACCGGACCTTCCTCGCTGTCGCCTGTCGACTCAGTGCTCGCTGGCCGGACCACCAATGGGTTTGTCCCGATTGCTGTCTCCGTCCGACGGGGCATCGTCTGCCGAGGCTTCGGGCGCATCATCAATGTTGCCCGTCACGCCGGCATCGTCGTCATCATGCCAGTCTGCCGGCGGCCGGGCCTTGCGCCCGTCCATAATGTCCTTGATCTGTTCAGCGTCGATGGTTTCATATTCCATCAAGGCCTCTTTCATCAATTCAACCTTTCCCCAGTTCTCTTCCAGGATCTCTTTCGCACGCCCGTAACATTCGTCGATGATCTGTTTTACTTCCTCGTCAATCATGCGAGCCGTTTCACCGGAGTGCTTCTTGCTGGACTGCGAGCCGGCTGAGCGGCCGAGGAATACTTCACCATCGTCCTCGTCATACATCAGCGGGCCAAGCCTCTCCGACAGGCCCCACTTGGTCACCATATTGCGTGCCATTTCCGTGGCACGCTGTATATCGTTGGAGGCGCCGGTGGTCACACCGTCCTTGCCCAGGGTCATTTCCTCGGCAATTCGACCACCGTAGAGACTGCAGATCTGGCTCAGGATGCCCTGACGGCTCAGACTGTAACGGTCTTCCTCCGGCAGGAACATGGTGACACCCAGTGCCCGGCCCCGCGGAATGATACTGACCTTGTACACCGGATCATGCTCGGGCACGATCAGACCCACAATGGCGTGGCCGGCTTCGTGATAGGCAGTATTGGCCTTTTCCTTCTCGGACATGACCATGGTCTTGCGCTCGGCGCCCATCATGATCTTGTCCTTTGCCTTCTCGAACTCCTCCATGCCCACCAGGCGGCGACTGGAGCGCGCCGCAAACAACGACGCCTCGTTCACCAGGTTGGCCAGATCAGCACCCGAGAAGCCAGGCGTACCACGTGCAATCACGGACGGATCCACGTTGTCGGCAATCGGCACCTTGCGCATGTGAACCTTCAGAATCTGTTCACGGCCGCGGATATCGGGCAGGCCCACCACGACCTGACGGTCAAAGCGACCTGGGCGCAGTAATGCCGGATCCAGCACGTCCGGGCGGTTGGTGGCAGCAATCACAATGACACCGTCGTTGACTTCAAAGCCGTCCATTTCCACCAGCAACTGGTTCAGGGTCTGCTCACGTTCATCATGACCACCACCAAGGCCGGCACCACGATGGCGACCTACGGCGTCAATCTCGTCAATAAAGATGATGCACGGTGCCTGTTTCTTGGCCTGCTCGAACATATCACGCACGCGAGAGGCACCAACACCCACAAACATCTCCACAAAATCGGAGCCGGATATCGAGAAGAACGGTACCTTGGCCTCGCCGGCAATCGCCTTGGCCAGCAGTGTCTTACCCGTACCGGGCTGGCCCACCATCAGGATACCGCGTGGAATACGCCCGCCAAGACGCTGGAACTTGTCCGGCTCGCGCAGGAAATCCACCAGCTCCTTGACGTCTTCCTTGGCCTCATCACAACCGGCCACATCGGAGAAAGTGACCTTGATCTGGTCTTCACCCAGCAGCTTGGCCTTGCTCTTGCCAAAGGACATCGGGCCGCCCTTGCCGCCACCGGCACCGCCCTGCATCTGCCGCATGAAAAACAGGAACAGGGCAATAATGATCAATATGGGGAAACTGGCCACCAGTAGTTGTGTCCACAGGCTCTGCCGCTCGGGCTCCGATGCCACAATCTCAACGTTATAGTTGAACAGATCATCCATCAGGTGCGGATCGCCGACCTGGGGAATGGTGGAGGTGAAACGGCTGTTGTCGGTACGGATACCACTGACGGACGTACCTGCAATGTTAACCGAACGGATCTGTCCGGCACGCACATCACGGATGAATTCAGAATAGGAGACCTGGGATGTGGTGGTCTCCTGATTGATGTTGTTGAACACCGTCAGCAGCACTGCCGCGATGACAACCCATAAAAGTAGATTTTTCGCCATATCGTTCAAGGGTTTATCCCCCTCTCTCGTTGCAATTCAATTCAATGGGCTGTCTGCCCGACCCGAAGGCCGCGAGACAACATGCACATCCCTCTTGATTTCCCGCGCCTGTCATCAGGTTCTTGTCGGGCTTCTGTTCTGACTTTTTATTGGGCTCTTTATCGGGCTCTTTATCGGGCTCTTTATCGGGCTTCATACTGACCGGGCCAATAGCCGCTTTTTTGATTCAGCCCCGGTATCCCTGGGCCAGCAGATAGGTTTCACTGGAGCGGGCCCGGGAGGCCCTGGGCTTGCGTGTCTTTACCGTGGCGAAACTCTGCTTCAACGCCGCCTGGTATTCCGGCAAGCCTTCTCCATGAAAGACCTTTACAAGGAAAGTTCCATTGCAGGCCAGTACGGATCTGGCCATATCCAGCGCCAACTCTGCAAGCAGCATGGCGCGCGGCTGATCAATTTCACGCATTCCACTCATATTGGGGGCCATGTCCGATATTACAAGATCGGCCTTGTCATTGTCCAAGGTTTGCAGCGCATCCAACAGCTGCTGATAGACCTCATCTTCAGTGAAGTCCCCCTGGATGAACTGCACGCCTTCTATAGGATCCATGGGCAGGATATCCGATGCCAGAATGATGCCGCGGCCCTTGAGCAGCTCGACCACTACCTGTGACCACCCACCGGGCGCTGCCCCCAGATCCACCACCGACATACCCGGCCTGATGATATGGTCGCGCTCCTGGATCTCCAACAGCTTGAAACTGGCACGCGAGCGATACCCGCGAGCCCTGGCCTCACGCACCCAGGGATCATCAAAGTGCTCTTTCAGCCAACCTTTGCTACTCGAAGATCTTGCCATTTAATGCTTCACCGACATGGGCTACAATGGCGCCCCTTTCCACTACAGTATTGATGTTGACCCGCCATGCGCAACACCCCGGACAGAAAAACCCTCAGAACCATTGCCCATACGCTCAGGCCGGTGGTTACCGTAGCCGAGAAGGGGCTGAGCGAAAATGTCAATGAAGAGATCGACAGAGCGCTGCGCCAGCACGAACTGATCAAGGTAAAGATCTTTGCGGCCGACCGCACCGCCCGACAGGCGTTGATTGACAGCATCTGCGAACAGCACAATGCCCTGCTGGTTCAGCGCATCGGCAATATTGCCGTGCTGTTCCGGGCCGCAGAAAAACCCGACCCCAGACTTTCCAACATGCTGCGCCACAAGGCGAAATAAGTCGGGCATCACAGGTGTTCGACGTTCTCCACTTCGTAGGAAATATCACCGGCAGGCGCCTTGACCACCACCTCGTCACCAATCTCCTTGCCCACAATCGCCCGGGCAATCGGCGAGCCCAGGGATATTTTGCCGGCCTTGACATCCGCCTCATCTTCTCCAACGATCTGGTAACGCACAGACTCGTCCGTATCGATGTTCAGCAAGGTGACCGTCGCACCAAAAATGACCCGGTCCCCCTGCGGTATCTGGGTGATATCAATGATCTCCGCATCGGCGAGCTTTCCCTCGATCTCGGCAATCCGGCCTTCACAGAAACTCTGTTGCTCCCGCGCGGCATGATATTCAGCGTTTTCCTTCAGATCACCGTGCTCACGCGCGTCAGCAATCGCCTGGATGATTTTCGGTCGCTTTATCGATTTCAGTTCGTTCAGCTCAGCGCGCAGGCGCTCTGCGCCCTCGACGGTCATGGGTGTCTTTCTCATAATGATCCAATCATCCCTTCAATCACACAAAACCCTGAAGAAGCCGGCATGGCCGACATCTTCCGGGTTGAAAAATCATTGATACCTGAATGAGTTGCGCTCAGCGCTGCCCGTAAGTCAGAACCCGGGCAACTGCCTGGCGATTCTTGCCCGGGGCAAGGAAATTTCCGCGAAGTACAATGGACACTGCGGCCATCGGAAATTTCCTAAAGTTGGGCATGAAGCTCCTGTATCGTGTACACGGACAGGTTATCACCAAACCGGAGGGCTTCACAAACTGCCAGGGCACTGGCAACCGTCGTGGTGCAGAACACGTCGTGACGCAGCGCTGTGCGCCGGATCGTAGAAGAATCAGCAATGGCCTGTTTGCCTTCCGTGGTGTTCACGATAAGGTCGACTTCCTCGTTCTTGATCATGTCCACTATGTGAGGACGTCCTTCCTTGACCTTGTTTACATGCGTCACCGGCAGGCCTGCGGCCTCGATCACGGCGGCTGTGCCGTGAGTGGCGACCATGGTGAAGCCCAGTTCATGAAAATTGCGCGCCATTTCCGCCACTGCGGGCTTGTCGGCATCACGCACACTGATGAACACCGTGCCGCTGGTGGCGATGATTTCGCCTGCACCCAGCTGGGATTTGGCAAAGGCCTCGGCGAAGGTCACACCAACACCCATCACTTCACCGGTTGATTTCATTTCCGGACCAAGAATCGGGTCCACACCGGGGAACTTGTTGAACGGGAAAACAGCCTCTTTCACGGCAAAGGTGCGCGGGATGATTTCCCGGGTAAAGCCCTGCTCCCTGAGGCTGATGCCGGCCATACAGCGCGCGGCCACCTTGGCCAGCGAGGTGCCGATACATTTGGAGACAAATGGCACGGTTCGCGAGGCACGCGGATTGACCTCTATGATGTAAAGCTCTCCATCCTGCCAGGCCAGCTGTGTATTCATCAAGCCAACCACACCCAATTCACGCGCCAGCGCTGTCACCTGCTCGCGAATCTTGTCCTGTACCGTGGTCGGGAGATTGTAGGGCGGCAGGGAACAGGCCGAGTCACCGGAGTGCACACCAGCCTGCTCGATGTGCTGCATGATGGCGCCGACCACAACATCCTTGCCATCACTGACCAGATCCACATCGATCTCGATGGCCGAACTGAGAAAAGAGTCAAGCAGCACAGGGCTTTCGTTGCCCACCTTGACCACATGGGTCATGTAGCGATTGAGTTCTTCACTGTTGTAGACAATTTCCATGGCACGACCACCCAGCACATAGGACGGACGCACCACCAGCGGATAGGTGATTCTTTCAGCAGCGGCCAGACATTCGGCCACACTGCGAACGATGCAGTTGGGTGGCTGCTTCAGACCAAGCTTTTCGATCATCAACTGGAAGCGCTCACGGTCCTCGGCACGGTCGATGGCGTCAGCAGGGGTGCCAATGATGGGCACGCCGGCTTGCTCCAGTCGGGTAACCAGATTCAGTGGCGTCTGGCCACCAAACTGCACGATTACACCAACCGGTTTTTCCAGCTCGACAATTTCCAGCACATCCTCGAAGGTCACAGGCTCGAAGAACAGGCGGTCGGAAATATTGTAATCAGTGGAGACGGTTTCCGGGTTGCAGTTGACCATGATGGTTTCATAACCATCCTCGCGCATGGCCAGTGCCGCGTGCACACAGCAGTAGTCAAACTCGATACCCTGTCCGATCCGGTTCGGGCCACCGCCCAGCACCATGATTTTCTTGCGATCACTGGGTGCCGCCTCGCACTCTTCCTCGTAGCATGAATACATGTAAGCCGTGGCTGACTCAAACTCCGCCGCGCAAGTATCCACACGCTTGTATACCGGTCGGATACCCAGCTCATGACGGTATTCACGCACCGCTGTTTCTGTCACCTTGAGCAGATCTGCCAGTCGCGCATCAGAGAATCCCTTGCGCTTGAGTGCGTAAAGAGCGTCGCGGTCCAGATCGGAGAGAGTGGTATCAACCAGACGCTGCTCCTCCAGGATCAGATCCTCGATCTGGATCAGGAACCATGGGTCAATACCCGTGAGTGAGGCGACCTTCTGCACGCTCCAGCCTTGACGAAAAGCGTCACCAATGAACCACATGCGCCGGGCTCCAGCGTCCATCAGCTCGCCCTTGAGAATGTCCAGCGCATCACTGAGCCCGGTATCCAGTGCCGGGTCAAGACCATTGGCGCCGACCTCCAGGCCGCGAAGCGCCTTCTGCAACGACTCCTGGAAGGTGCGGCCAATGGCCATGACCTCACCCACCGATTTCATCTGGGTAGTGATGCGGTCATTGGACTCGGGGAATTTTTCAAAGGTGAAGCGCGGAATCTTGGTGACCACATAATCAATGGCCGGCTCGAACGATGCCGGCGTAGCGCCGCCGGTTATCTCATTGCTCAATTCATCCAGTGTATAACCGATTGCAAGCTTGGCTGCCACGCGCGCGATCGGGAAACCGGTAGCCTTGGACGCAAGGGCGGACGACCGCGAGACACGGGGGTTCATTTCGATGACCACCAGCCGACCCGTTTCCGGGCACATGCCGAACTGCACGTTGGATCCGCCGGTTTCCACCCCGATTTCCCGCAACACGGCAATGGAGGCATTTCGCAGAATCTGGTATTCCTTGTCGGTCAGCGTCTGCGATGGCGCAACAGTGATGGAATCACCGGTATGAACACCCATGGCGTCAAAATTCTCGATGGTGCAGACAATGATGCAGTTGTCATTGCGGTCACGCACCACTTCCAGCTCATACTCTTTCCAGCCAATCAGGGACTCGTCAATCAACAGCTCACTGTTGGGCGACAACTCAAGACCGCGAGAACAGATCTCGACAAACTCTTCCTTGTTGTAGGCGATGCCACCACCGCTGCCGCCCAGGGTGAATGACGGGCGGATAATACAGGGAAAACCGATGACGTCCAGCGCTGCGAAGGCTTCATCCATATTGTGGGCCATGCCATGAGCCGGCGTTTCCAGGCCGATCTTTTTCATGGCCCGGTCGAACAGCTCGCGATTCTCGGCCTTGTCTATCGCCTCGCTGCGCGCGCCGATCATCTCCACGCCGTACTTCTCCAGCACACCGTGGCGATCCAGGTCCAGCGCACAGTTCAATGCGGTCTGCCCACCCATGGTAGGAAGAATGGCATCCGGGCGCTCGCGCTCAATGATCTTTTCGACAATCTCCCAGGTCACCGGTTCGATATAGGTGGCATCGGCCATGGCCGGGTCGGTCATGATGGTGGCCGGATTGGAGTTGACCAGGATGACCCGGTACCCCTCTTCACGCAGCGCCTGGCAGGCCTGGGCGCCGGAATAGTCAAATTCACAGGCCTGACCAATGACGATGGGGCCTGCGCCGAGGATGAGAATACTGCTGATATCTGTACGTTTGGGCATATCGGAACCGTAATCTGTCGTGTCACCGCGGCAGGCGGCAAACCATTCTGTGTTTCAGTCAGTCGCCCGCGTCAACGGCGCTGTGCCATCATGTCCGTGAAGCGATCGAAAAGCGGCGCTATGTCGTGGGGTCCTGGGCTTGCCTCCGGATGCCCCTGGAAGGCAAAGGCCGGGATATCCGTGCGCTCGATGCCCTGCAATGTGCCATCGAACAGGCTGCGATGTGTCGCGCGCAGGTTCTCCGGCAACGAACTCTCCTCCACGGCAAAGCCGTGATTCTGGCTGGTGATCATGACCTTGCCGTCATCAATGTTCTGAACCGGATGATTGGCGCCATGATGGCCTACTGACATTTTCATGGTGCGTGCGCCACAGGCCAGTGCGAGCAGTTGACAGCCAAGGCAGATGCCAAAGATCGGGATACCTGAGGAGAGCACTTCGCGAATTGCCTCAATGGCGTAATCACAGGGCTGTGGGTCGCCGGGACCATTGGACAGGAATATGCCGTCGGGTTTCATCGCCAGAACTTCGGCCGCCGGAGTCTGGGCCGGCACCACCGTCACGCGGCAATTGCGCTCGGCCAGCATGCGCAGGATATTGCGCTTGACGCCATAGTCCCATGCCACGACATGCCAGGACTTGTCGTCCAGGCGCTCGCGATGACCCTCACCGTGCTTCCACACACCTTCACGCCATTCATACTGCTGCTTCACGGTGACTTCCCGGGCCAGGTCCATGCCCTTGAGGCCGGGGAATACACGCGCCTGCTCCACGGCATACTGCTCGCCGCGAGCCTGCAGCTCATCACCGCTGAGCACACAGCCGTTGAGTGAACCCTTTTCGCGTAACAGGCGTGTCAGGCGCCGGGTATCAATTTCGGCAATGGCAACCACATTATTCTGTTTCAGATAATCATCCAGCGATTGTTCATTTCGCCAGTTACTGGCCATCAGCGGCAGGTTGCGGATCACCAGGCCGGCGGCCCAGACCCGGTCCGACTCATTGTCTTCACTGGTGGTGCCGGTATTGCCGATGTGCGGGTAGGTAAGAGTGACTATCTGGCGTGCGTAGGATGGGTCAGTGAGGATTTCCTGATATCCGGTCATGGCGGTATTGAATACCACCTCGCCGGAGGACAGCCCACTGGCGCCGATTGCCACGCCGCGAAATATGCTGCCATCCTCAAGGGCAAGTACTGCCGTGCTGTTCAATGTGATCTCCCTATTGCCTGATCGGGTTGCCTGATCGAGGATCGAAAAAAAGCGGAATGAAAGCTCAACTTTCATTCCGCTTTTCAGATATCTGTATTGTGTTCAGAGGTAACCATATTGACGCGGCATTTTACGTGAATTGACGCGCTGCTGTCTATAACGACAGCACGTCATCCATGCCGTAAAGCCCTGCCGGCCTGCCAGCCAACCATCGGGCGGCACGCACGGCTCCGCGCGCAAAGGTCATACGACTGCTGGCCTTGTGTGTGATCTCCACCCGCTCACCGGGGGCTGCAAACATCACCGTGTGCTCACCGACTATGTCGCCGGCGCGCACGGTGGCGAAACCAATCGTGCGCCGGTCACGCTCATCCTCAATACCTTCACGCCCGTAAACCGCCACTTCGTCCAGATTGCGCCCCAGCGCATCGGCCACCACTTCGCCCATGCGAAGCGCTGTCCCGGAGGGCGCATCTCTCTTGTGCCGGTGGTGCGCCTCGATGATCTCGATATCAACATCATCACCCAGCACACTGGCCGCCTGGGCCAGCAGCTTGCACACCAGATTCACACCCACACTCATATTGGGCGCAAAGACCACCGGTACCAGCCTTGCCTGCTCGGCAATGGTTGCCTTCTGCCCGGCTGTGAAACCGGTGGTGCCCAACACCACCGCCTTGCCGGCTTCGGCACACAGCGCCAGATGTTCCAGACTGGCCTCCGGCGTGGTGAAATCAATGAGCACATCAAAGTTGTCCATCACGCTCGCCAGTGATGTGCTGGGATGCACGCCGATCGCACCAATACCGGCCAGCAATCCAACGTCGCTATCAGCCGCTGCCTGACCGGGCTGGACCGTGGCGGCGCCAACGGTCAGATCACCCGCTCCCGTGACCACCGCCTCCACCAGTGTCCTGCCCATTCGTCCCGCCACTCCGGCGATTGCTATACGTATCATAGTGATGACCTGATCCATTTCCCTGTAAAAGCGGTAACAGTTTACCACTGTCGATGCTAAACTTTGGATTTCAGTCTGTGAATTCGTTGAAAAGTCACGAATAAAATGAGTGATACCCCGGTCAAGGACCATAAGAGCAGAAAGGCGCGCTACGAAGCGCTGGTGGACCAGTACTATCAGGACGTCTATCGTTACGCTTTCTGGCTCTGCAAGAATCAGGCACTGGCCCAGGATCTGGTCCAGGAGGCTTTCCTGAGGGCGTGGCGTTCGCTAGACAGCCTGCAGAGCGACAAGGCCGCCAAAGCCTGGCTGTTCACCATACTGCGTCGTGAAAACGCCAGGTTGTACGAGCGTTATCGCCCGGAGCTGGTGGACGTGGATGATGTCAGCATTGCCGAGTCCAACGAGCACGAGCCCGACACACGCATGGACCGAAACCTGCTGTACGCTGCCATCAACAAACTGGACAGCGATTACAGGGATCCATTGTTGTTGCAGGTCATTGGTGGCTTCAGCGGGAAAGAAATTGCCGAGATGCTCGATCTAAACAGCAATACCGTAATGACCCGGCTGTTCCGGGCCCGCAGCAAACTGAAGGAAATGTTCGGGACCGATTCAGATTCGGATGAAGAAAGCGTGGATGACAGCGCCGATAACAGCGTGCCAAGCGACACGAAGACAGACACCTAGAACAAGCACAACACAAGACCCACAGCAGACCAGCAAAAGAGCCCGACCGGATGGATGACCTAGAGTTTCGCCAACGCGCCTTCTCAAACCCCCGGGATACTGATCCTGACTTCGTCAACGCGCTGCGCGGCAACGCCGCACGCGAACGGATGCTGGACGAAATCACCGCCCTGGAAGAGCACCTGCACAGCGCCCTTCACGCCATTGAGGTCCCTGTCGGACTGGCCGATCGCCTGAAGCAGCAACCAACGAACAACAATGCAGCCACCACACCGCCGGCCTGGCGTCGTTATGGCCTGGTCGCCGCAAGCCTGTTCGTTGCCGTTGCCGTCAGCCTGTCAATCGTCATGCCCGACCGTCCCAACGCCGAGGATCGGGCACTGCACAACAACCTGGTTGAACACCTTTACCACGAAGAGCCGCGTTACGCTGGCGATCAGCAGGTGAGCTGGGAAGAAGTGCAGCGGCTTGTGCGCGAAACCGGCGGCCGTGTCCATGACAATCAGGTCATTCGCAGCCAGCACCTGAAATTCGCCAATGACTGCAATTTTGGCAACTCCGTCACCGGCGCGCATGTGGTCATACAAGGCGAACACGGACCGGTCTCGGTAATATTCCTGAAAACCAGACCGGTAAAGGATGCCATGGAGATACAGGACGAGCGTTTTGCCGGCCGCATCATTCCTCTGCAGGGCGGCAACCTGGCCATAGCAGGCGAAAAGGAAGAAAGCCTGGATCGCTGGCAGAACCTCGCGACCCAGTCCTTCGAGTGGTCAATCTAGGAAAGCCCCGGGCCTCAGAACAGATCGGCTTCCATGGCCATGAGTGGCTCGCTGCCTGCCAGAATGGATTCTGCCAGGGATTTGTAGGATGGCATCAGTCGTGCCAGAAAGAAGCGACCCGTGTGCAGCTTGGCCCGATAGAATGCCTCGTCAGCCGAGCCATCATCCAGTGCAGTCTGCGCTACAGCAACCATGCGCGCCCACATGAAGCAGTACAGCACCAGTGTCATCAACTGCAGGTATTCTACCGATGCCGCGCCAACTTCAGCCGGCCGACTGCCGGCGGCCTCGCGCACACGAGCACTGACATCCAGCAAGGTCTCCAGCGCATCGGCCAGCACTTTCCGGTAGTCATCCGCTTCCGCAGGATGTGTCTCTGACAGAAACGCTTTTACGTCAGCAACCAGTTCATCCAGCAGTCCCTGGCGATCATATACCACCTTGCGCCCAATCAGGTCCAGCGCCTGGATGCCGTTGGCGCCTTCATAAATCTGGGCAATACGCGCATCACGAACGTTCTGCTCCAGTCCCCACTCCCGAACGTAACCGTGCCCGCCCAGCACCTGCTGGCCCAGCACACAGACGTCAAAGCCCTTGTCGGTGAATGCGGTCTTGGCCACCGGCGTCATCAGGGCAACCAGTTTTTCAGCCCTGGCCCGTGCATCGGCATCGGGGTGAAAATGGGCGGTGTCCAGCTGAATGGCGACATATCCGGCCAATGCGCGACCTGCCTCAGTCCATGCACGCATGGTCAACAACATACGCCGCACATCGGGATGGACAAGCAGCGGATCGGCCGGTTTTTCCGGTTGCACTGCGCCATCGGGTGAACGTCCCTGGACTCGCTCACGCGCATACGCTGAGGCGATCTGGTAAGACGCATCACCCAACCCCAGGCCCTGCAACCCAATGGTCAGGCGCTCGTAATTCATCATGGTGAACATGTAGGTCAGGCCCTTGTGCGCCTCGCCCACAAGGTAGCCACGCGCGCCATCAAAATTCATCACACAGGTAGCCGAGCCCTTGATGCCCATCTTGTGCTCGATTGAACCGCAGGCGAGGCTGTTGCGCTCACCCGGCTCTCCATCGGCGTCGGGCAGGAACTTGGGAATCAGAAACAGGGAAATGCCCTTGGGCCCGGGAGGCGCGTCAGGCAGCTTGGCCAACACCATATGAATGATATTGTCGGTCAGGTCGTGCTCACCGCCGGTGATGAAGATTTTGGTACCGGTGACCTTGTAGCTGCCATCGTCCTGTGGCTCGGCACGGGTCTTGATGATTCCCAGGTCCGTACCCGCATGCGGCTCGGTCAGGCACATCGTGGCCGACCAGCGTCCATCGTACAGCTTTGGCAGATAAGCCTCCCGCAGCTCCTCGGTAGCATGACGCGCCATGGCCAGACTCGCGCCCGCTGTCAGCACACCATACAGCGCAAACGAGCTGTTGGCCGCCATGATCATTTCCTCAAAACACACCGACAACATTTTGGGCATGCCCTGACCACCGTACTTCACGTCACCGGACAGGCCCAACCAGCCACCTTCGGAAAACGTCCTGTAGGCTTCCCTGAAGCCGGCCGGTGTTGTCACCACACCATCGCTGAACCGGCAACCTTCCTCGTCGCCGCTGCGATTGATCGGCGCCAGCAGGGTTTCGGCGACCTTGCCAGCCTCTTCCAGAATGGCATTGATCAGCTCACCGTTCACTTCGCGGGTCTCGGGCATGGCGGCAAGCAGCTGCTCGGCGTGCCAGACTTCGTTCAGCACAAACTGCATGTCCCGGACGGGTGCCTTGTACGTGGTCATGATTTCTCCAGAAGGTTCAACAGCAGCCCCGGCGATCGGGGTCAATCGGATTCGGGTTCGGGTTCGGAGAGTAAACTACCCCTGATTGACGTTTACGTCAACGTCAACCGAGCGGATCTGCCGAAGGGAAATTGAGCAGACGGGCGACCTGCTCTGGACCGGCATCCGGATCAAACGGCAACTCACCCAGGCAGGGTGATCCGATCAGTTCACGCAAACTCGCCACGTTGTCCTGGGCCGATGGCGTATCGGCGGCAAGGTGATTGGCTACCCACCCGACAAGCGGCAGGCCATCATGACGGATGGCCTCGGCTGTCAATACCGCGTGATTGATACAACCCAGGCGAATGCCCACCACCAGTACCACTGGCAACTGCAGGCGCTGCGCCAGATCCGAGAAAAATTCACGGTGATTCAGCGGCACCCGCCATCCCCCGGCGCCTTCCACCACACAGAAACCGGGGCGCTGCATCAACACACCCCGGCACAGACCCTCGAGCCGGGATACCGACAGATTGCGTCCCTGGTGCTGGGCAGCGATGTGAGGCGCTATCGCCTCTTTTAATGCAACCGGATTGATCTGCTCATAAGACAACGCGAGCGTGGTCTGGGCCTGCAGCGCCAGAGCGTCCTCGTTGCGCAAGACGCCATCAATTTCCTCACAGCCAGAGGCCACCGGCTTCAGCCCTGCAGTACTCAGTCCCAACAAGCGCGCCCGCGCAAGCAGCGCTGCGGCAACCCGTGTCTTGCCAACGCCGGTGTCAGTGCCGGTCACAAACACGGCGCCCCCGAATTGCGCCCCGCTCATGCAGATTGCATCGCTTTGCAATCCTGTCGGTCCCGCTCCTGCGCCAATCTGTCACTCACCACGGCCAGAGCGTCAATCAAGCGGTCCATGTCTGCATCGGAATGCCCAGCACTGAAAGTGACACGCAGACGGGCGGAATTGGCCGGCACAGTCGGAGGCCTTATAGCCGGCACATGCAGGCCAAGCTCGGCCAACCATTGACTGGCTTTCACTGCTGCACCTGCGTCACCGATCATGATGGCCTGGATTGGAGAATTCGATGGCAGCAATGTCAGCCCACAGGCGGTAGCCGCTTCGCGGAACCGGGCAACCAGATGCACAAGGCGCTGCCGACGCCAGACCTGATTCTGCACGATGGACAGACTGGTCAGCGTGGCTTCGGCCAGTGCTGGCGGCAAGGCGGTGGTGAAAACGTAGGAACGGGTGAACTGCATCAGGTACTCGATCAGCGCTTCGTCGCCGGCAACAAAAGCGCCCGCAGTGCCAAACGCCTTACCCAGGGTACCCACCAGCAGAGGCACCTCATGCTGAGACATGAGATTTATCCGGGCTGCGCTGCTGTCCGGGCATTCAAGCACGCCCCTGCCACCCACACCCAGCGTGCCGATGCCATGGGCATCATCCACCATCAACAGTGTATTGCGTGCACGTGACAGTCTGATCAGATCATCCAGAGGCGCGACGTCGCCATCCATACTGAACAGACCGTCAGTAACCACCAGACGATGGTCGGCGTCACTTTGCGCCAGCATGGTTTCCAGCGCAGCGGCGTCAGCATGCGGATAGCGTTCGGAGCTGGCGCGGCAGAGCCAGCCACCATCAAGCAGCGAGGCGTGATTCAATGCATCCTGGAACACAACGCCTGTTTCGTCCATCAATGCATTGATGATACCGGTATTGGCCATGTAACCGCAGGAGAACAACAACACCCGATCCCGTTGCAGAAAGCCGGCGAGCGCTTCCTCGAGCTGATCATGGACACGACAGTGACCGGTCACCATATGGGAGCCGCCGCTGCCCACACCGTATTGACGCGCACCGCGTTGCAGCGCGCTGATCACCTGCGGATGGGAAGCCAGTCCAAGGTAGTCGTTGCTGCAGAAAGACAGTAGCTGCTTTTCGCCGGGCCCGTCCCCGGTGCCACCTGCAGATTCGTCAATAAAGCGCTGTATCGGCACCTGCGGACCGCTGCGTTGAGTGCGACTTCTCAGCAGGCCCTGCTCCGAGCGCAGCGCATAACGCTGCGAAAGATGAGACCAGGGAAGCACCATGCTCATGCTGACATGGCCGAATAGAACTGATCACTTTTTTGTGGCTTGCCGTCTGACAATGGCGCTGCGGTCCCGTCGGCTATCGACTCCTGTCGCTCTTCCGCTTTCAGGCCCAGCTTTGCGAACAATTTCATGTCCTCGCTTTCTTCAGGCAATGGTGTGGTCAACAGTTTCTCACCGTAGAAAATGGAGTTGGCTCCGGCAAGGAAACACAGGGCCTGCATCTGTTCGTTCATCTGGTTGCGACCGGCGGAAAGGCGTACATGGGAGGCAGGCATCATGATGCGTGCCACAGCAATAGTTCGTACAAACTCAAAAGGCTCCAGGTCTTCGACGTTCTCCAGCGGCGTACCGCTGACGCGGACCAGCATGTTGATCGGCACACTCTCGGGATGCTCGGGCATATTGGCCAACTGCTGCAGCAGCCCGGCCCGGTCGCTTTCGCCCTCTCCCATGCCCACAATGCCGCCAGCGCACACTTTCATGCCGGCCTTGCGCACGTGACCCAGTGTGTCCAGGCGCTCCTGGAAGCTGCGCGTGGTGATGATTTCTCCGTAATACTCCGGTGAGGTATCCAGATTGTGATTGTAATAATCGAGTCCAGCCTCGGCCAGGGCGCCGGACTGCTCCGGCGTCAATGCGCCGAGTGTCATACAGGTTTCCATACCCAGGGACCGAACCTGCCGCACCATCTCCAGCACCGCCGGAAAATCCTTCTCAGACGGATGCTTCCATGCCGCACCCATACAAAAGCGCGTGGCACCACTGTCACGGGCGGCGGTGGCTTCGCGTACAACCTTCTCGATCTCCAGCAGTTTTTCTTTTTGCAGTCCTGTATTGTAGTGGCCACTTTGCGGGCAATACTTGCAATCCTCGGGACAGGCGCCGGTCTTGATAGACAACAGGGTACTCATCTGCACCCTGTTGGGATCAAAGTTCTGGCGATGGACACTCTGGGCACGGAAGACCAGGTCCATGAATGGCAGGCCAAACAAAGCCTCCACTTCCTTGCGGGTCCAGTCATGGCGAATTGCTGTGGCGCCTGTCATAAATAAGCTCTTCCTGTATCTGCAGCTATAATGGGAACAAAACGTTGTTCATTCTAGTGGGCCCCACCCGTCTGTCAACTACGTCTCCAACCAAAGTGTACAACTGATTAATTATTAACCAGACCTTGCAGGGCACAGCAACGGAAAGGATACCGTCATGTTTGCTCATCTATGCCTCTTGTGCGACCGCTCACTTACCGGCCCAAACACCATCTGTCGTGACTGCGAAGAACACCTCCCCTGGTTGCCACCCGGGTGCGAACGATGCGGACTGAGAACAGGCTCACTCGGCCCGGGCAGAACAATTCATGAACAGTGCCTGCAAAATCCACCGGCTTTTGATCGCTGTCTTGGGGCGTTTGAGTACCGGGCGCCGATCAACTCACTTGTCGCCAGCTTCAAATACCGCCATCGCTTTGCCGAAGCGAAGGCGCTGGGCCGATTACTGGCCGCCACCTTCACCCGCCACTACAATGACAACCAACTGGCCCTGCCCGATTGCCTGGTGCCGGTACCACTGCATCACTGGCGGCTGCGGCGCCGTGGCTTCAACCAGGCGATCATGCTGGCGCAGCATATCGCGCGTCACGCAGGACTGCCCCTGGACACCCGCAGCATTGTGCGCTGCCGGACCGCACAGAGCCAGAAAGGACAGGGCCGTGAGCAACGAATCAACAGTATGCGACAGATGTTCACCACGAGCCGTCGCCAACGGTTGGGCGATGTGAGACACGTGGCGATTGTCGACGATGTGGTCACCACCGGCGCCACCGCCAATGCACTGGCTCAGGTGCTGCGTGATTGCGGAGTCCAGCGGATCGATGTATGGTGCGTGGCCCGAGTAATCCCCGCGGAGCATGATGATATCTCATGAGCAATCCCCACGCGCACACCGACATCCTGGCATTTGATCACCAACACCTGGTTCACCCCTATACCTCCATGACCGACCCGCTACCCAACTATCTGGTCAGCTCGGCCAGTGGTGCCGAACTGACGCTGGCGGACGGCCGTCGCCTTGTTGATGGCATGAGCTCCTGGTGGGCGGCCATCCATGGTTACGGACATCCGGCGCTGAACCAGGCAGTGACAGAGCAAGTGGGGCGCATGAGCCACGTCATGTTCGGTGGTCTGACACACGAGCCAGCCGTGGCACTGGGCCGAAGATTGGTGGAATTGACACCTGCCGGGCTGGAAAAGGTTTTTTTCAGTGATTCCGGGTCGGTTGCCGTGGAAGCAGCCATCAAGATGGCACTTCAGTACTGGCAATCACAGGGGCGGCCAGAGAAACACCGCATCATGAGCCTTCGCCGCGGGTACCACGGCGACACCTTCGCCGCCATGTCCGTCTGCGACCCGGTAACCGGTATGCACAGCCTGTTCAGCAACACACTGGCAAAGCAGGTTTTTGTTGACGCCCCCACCTGCCGCTTTGACACAGAGTGGCAGCCTGAGGACATCCGCGACTTCCAGACAAAACTCCATGCTCACCACAGGGACCTGGCAGCGGTGATACTCGAACCGGTAGTGCAGGGCGCCGGCGGCATGTTCTTCTACTCACCCGACTATCTGCGTGAAGTGCGTCGCCTGTGTGATGAGTACCAGGTACTGCTCATTGCAGACGAAATTGCCACAGGATTCGGGCGAAGCGGCAAGCTGTTTGCCTGCGAACATGCCGGCATCAGTCCCGATATCATGTGTCTGGGCAAGGCGCTGACCGGCGGCTACATGACTCTGGCAGCGACCCTGACCACCCATGACGTTGCAAGAGGAATCTCGGCGAATGGTCGTCCCTTCATGCACGGACCAACCTTCATGGGGAATCCGCTGGCCTGCGCGGTGTCCGTTGCCAGCATTGATCTGCTGCTGGCAAATGACTGGCAGATGCAGGTAAAGGCTCTGGAAACCCGGATGCGCGCGGAACTGGCGCCATGTGCAGCGCTCGCGGCTGTGGCTGACGTGCGGGTGCTGGGGGCCATCGGGGTGGTCGAGCTGCACAGGCCAGTTGACATGCACAGCGTCCAGCCGCAGTTTGTGGAACAGGGAGTCTGGGTCCGCCCCTTTGGCAAGCTGGTCTATATCATGCCGCCTTACATCATCGAACCGGCACAACTGAGCCGGCTCTGCAGCGCCATATACACGGTGGTGAAGGGAATGGCCTGATAAGTACTGGTACTTGGCTGGTCAGAATTGATACTTGATGGTGCCGTAGGCGACGCGACCATTGCTGTCCAGCACGCGTCCGCTGCCGGTGTTGTTGAGCTGCATGGTGGGCGGTCGGCGATCGATGGTGTTGCGCACACCGACGGAGAACAGTGTGTTACCGGATCGTCCGGTGCGCATATTGTAGCCATAACTCAGATCCAGTGCAGCGATGTAACCGACCAGCTCATCCAGCTCGTCCATACTGAATTGCCCGAAGTCTTCCATGGAATCGGAAGAATAATGTGTGGTCGCGGTGGCCTGGTGATTACCGATCTGCCAGGTGAGCATCAGACTGCTCTGCATGTCAGGCACATTGGTCATGGCCGGGTTGTCGGCAAGGCTTGAAACCGTGCCCGATTCGCGAACCCCTTCCAGTTGTCGAGGCTGCGGCGCCACGTAGGTCGCTCGCGTGCTGAGGATGAACTGACCAAAACGCGAGGACTCCCAGACATAGGAAGCGTTCAGGTCAACGCCACGGGTTGAGCGGGCGCCTGCGACATTCAGCAGAGCATCCTGGCTGACGTCACTGAGGTTGAGTGTATAGGTGGTTTCGGGTGTCTGTGCGCCGGTTCGCGTAGCACTGAAGCCTTGTGGGTAGGCACCAAGTGATTCGGTACTGACCTGGGCAAAGGGAAGCGTGATGTCCAGTTCGGCCTGATTCGCCTGGGCTGGTGCAGCAAAGGCAGCAACAGACAGGGCCAGGGTGGCCGCGCCGAGCAGAGATTTCAGCGTTCTGGGTCTGATTGCAGTCACCGGATCAACTCTTGTCTACCAAACTACTGGTATGTTTACGGGTGTCGGTCTCGTACTCATTGTCTTTTTGCCTGGGTGCTTTGTTTCCCAGATTCTGACTCTCCCATCCTCCCATCCCCTGCCACCCCCGGACACCGCCGTGATTATTCTGGTTGGCGCAACACGCGGATACCAAAGGGACTTCTTCCCACTGTACCAAAGTCATTCAAGACGTGTAAAGCCGCCATTCCCGGGAATTTCGGCTGCAAGCGCTGCAACCGAACCATCACTGCCAGCCAGCTGCAGCTCGGGTGCCAGCTCTGTCAGTGGCGCCAGCACAAAAAGCCTGTGTGCTGCCCGCGGGTGAGGTAGTTGCAGACGGCTGTCACTCACCTGCAGGCCACAATACTCAATGATGTCCAGATCCAGTGGTCGCGGAGCATTAACAGCCCGGTCAGCCTGATCGGCTCGGCCAAACGCGTGCTCCAGGTCTTGCAGACCGTCCAGCAGGGCATGCACCGAGAGCCCGGGGCGCGGGATGAAAGCGGCAACGGCGTTGACAAAATCCGGTGAACCGGGCGGGCAGTCCACTGGTGCCGATCGCCACAATGACGAGCACACCACCTCGCTTTCGGCAAACGCTGCCAGCCTGACAAACGCCGCTTGCACGGTGGCAGCAGGATCACCGTGATCTGACGGCAGATTGGCACCAAGTGCCACAAAAGCATAATCCGTCAGCGAGCCCTGGCCACGCTGACGGATATGATCATTTATGGTACTGCGCTGACAGCTCATGAACGGCGTCTATAAACACAGAAACGTTTTCCGGGTCCACCTCCGGCGTGATGCCGTGCCCGAGATTGAAGACATGCCCCGGGCCACTGCCGTAGGAAGCCAGTATACGGGACACCTCATCACGGATGCTTTTGGGCGAAGCGTACAGGATGGCCGGATCCATATTGCCCTGCAGCGCCACACGGTCGCCAATGCGGGCACGGGCACCACCAATGTCCAGAGTCCAGTCCAGACCAACCCCGTGACAGCCTGAGTCGGCTATCTGCTCCAGCCAGAGCCCGCCGTTCTTGGTAAACAGGATGACCGGCACGTCACGCCCCTCGGACTGACGGTGCAGACCGCCAACAATCTTTTTCATATACGCCAGTGAAAACTCCCGATAGGCGGGTGTGGACAGAATGCCCCCCCATGTATCAAAAATCTGCACCGCCTGGGCACCGGCCTCTATCTGGGCATTGAGATAATCGGTAACCGCAACTGCCAGTTTGTCCAGCAGAAGATGCATGGCCTGCGGCTCGTTGTACATGAACGCCTTGGCGCGGCGGAAGTCCTTGCTGCCGCTGCCTTCGATCATGTAAGTGGCCAGAGTCCACGGACTGCCCGAGAAGCCTATCAGGGGGATGCTGCCATTGAGTTCGCGGCGTATCACCGACACGGCGTCGGTCACGTAACCAAGATCCTGGGTAATATTCAGCGACGGCAGCGCCTCCACATCCTTTTCGCTGCCAATGGTCTTGCGGAAACGGGGACCTTCGCCCTGTTCGAAATACAGGCCCAGGCCCATGGCATCGGGAATGGTCAGAATGTCCGAGAACAGGATGGCAGCGTCCATCGCATACCGCCGCAGCGGCTGCATGGTGACTTCACAGGCCAGCTCGGGCGACTGACACAGGCTCATGAAATCACCGGCACGGCCGCGTACTTCACGATACTCAGGCAGATAACGGCCAGCCTGGCGCATCATCCATACCGGCGTCACGTCCACTGGCTGGCCGGCAAGTGCGCGCAGGAATCGGTCATTTTTCAGCGTGGCCAAGGTGAGTTCCTCCGATGGCATGAATCAAGAACAGGCCGCGCATTTTACACAAGCGTGACTGTACTGGCCATCAGGCAGGAATCAGACATTCGATTCACAAAGTGCCGGGCCGGCTGTCAATGTGGCATTGAGCAACCTGGCATCCACGCCAGACTCGACCACTGCGTCACCGATGGCTCGCATCAGTACCAGGCGAATCTTGCCGTCCTGCACCTTTTTATCCACAGACATCAGCTCGACAAAACGTTGCGGCATGATCTCAGCCGGTGGGCACACCGGCAGGCCAGCCCGGGCGATCAGCGCCTTGCAACGTCTCGCCTCATCCCCTGGCAGCCAACCCAGGCGCAAGGACAGATCCGCCGCCATCACCATCCCGGTGGCCACGGCCTCACCGTGCAACCAGGTACCGTAACCCATGGCGGTCTCGATGGCATGACCGAACGTGTGCCCCAGGTTCAGCAAGGCCCGCACACCACCTTCACGCTCATCCATGGCCACAATGCGCGCCTTTTCCTGACAACAGATACGGATGGCTTCGGAGGTCACATCAGGATCCTGCTGCAGCAGCGCATCCATGTTGTCTTCCAGCCAACGGAAAAATCCTGCGTTGCCCAGCATGCCGTACTTGATGACTTCGGCTATGCCGGCCTTGAGCTCACGATCCGGCAATGTGCGCAGCGAATTGGTATCGGCCACCACACACTGAGGCTGATAGAACGCGCCGATCATATTCTTGCCCAGCGCATGGTTGACGCCTGTCTTGCCGCCCACCGAGGAATCAACCTGGGCCAGCAGCGTGGTCGGCACCTGTATGAAATTCACCCCACGCTGATAGGTGGCGGCAGCAAAACCGGTAATATCACCCGTCACACCACCACCAAGAGCAATCAATGTGGTACTGCGCTCGTGGCGCTGTTGCAACAACGCATCAAAAATCAGATTCACGGTATCCAGATTCTTTCCATGCTCGCCGTCAGGCAGCACCACTTCATCAACACGAACACCCTGGAGTGCTGATTTCATCGGCGCCAGATACAGTGGTGCCACCACATCATTGCTGACGATCAGGGCACGTTTGCCTCGGATGAATGGGGTCAACAACCCCGGTTCACTGATCAGGCCGGGGCCGATGAAAATCGGATAACTGCGATCTCCAAGATCAACATCAACTGTTTTCATTACTGCTCTGTTCCCTGGATTGGCCGGGCGACAATGACGCCCGGTATGAATTGACACGGCCCAGAATGTCGGCAATCACGCTGCGCGGATTGCGCCGGCTGGTGTCTATGACCACGTGGGCAGTTTCGCGGTATAGCGGCTCCCTTACCTTCATCAGCTGCTCGATACGCGTTCTGGGGTCATCCGTCTGCAGAAGTGGACGATTCCTGTCCTTGGCCGTGCGTTGGTGAAGCTGGGAAATGCCCGCACGCAGGTACACCACTGTGCCACGTTCATGCAGATTCCTGCGACTCTCCGGCGCCAGGATCGCACCGCCACCCGTGGCAAGCACGATGCCGTTTCGTGCCGTCAGGGTGTCAATCATTTTTGCCTCGCGCACACGAAAACCCTGCTCGCCTTCAACGTCAAATATCCACGGAATATCGGCCCCGGTTGCGTGCTCAATCTCACGATCGGAATCGAGGAAAGGCAGATCCAGCGCCTGGGCAAGTTGACGGCCGATGGTGGTTTTACCCACCCCCATCGGGCCTATGAGGAATATGTTGTCGCGCTGCGTCATTGACCTGTCCGTGTTTACGGCAATCAAACAGGCCGCAATCTAGGGAACCTCTGAATAACTCCATGACCGCTCAGGCATTCAGCCAAGTCGGGTATCGAGGCGCAGTTTCGCCGGCATGCGTGGGCCTGTCAAGAAAGTGCAACGAAGAGAGCCGGATTGGCTGAACACCCCTTCGCACCCAAGGGCAAAGGTGGAGCCTGGCGCGCACAGAATGGCCATAGAGTTATTCAGCGGTTCCCTGATCAGCAACCACACAAAAACTCAAGCACAAGCGTCTGTGTCTGTGCCGGTGTCAACGGGGCAACTCGGCCACAATCCTTGGTGTGATGAAAATGAGCAATTCGGTGCGACGGCTTTCCGAGCTGGTCCGGCTGAACAGGCGTCCCAGGTAGGGTACATCCCCGAGCAACGGCGTCTTGCTGCGTGTGGTTGTGGTTTCCTCACGGAAAATCCCGCCCAGCACAACCGTATCGCCGTTATCAACCAACACACTGGTATTGACCGAATTGGTATTGATCGCAGGCACCTGCCCGCCGCCCGGCGCAACCGAATCCTGATTGATGTTCAGTTGCATGATGATGCGTCCGTCCGGGGTTATCTGAGGCGTCACTTCCAGAGACAGCACCGCGTCCACAAACTCGGTAATGGAGCCTCCTGCTGTACCCCCGGCCTGCGACTGGTAAGGGATACGCACACCTGACTGGATATTGGCTGTCACCTTGTCCTGGGTGGTGACTTTGGGACGTGCGATCACCTCACCGTTACCGCTGCTTTCAAGCGCCGACAACTCCAGCTCGATCAGGCTGCTGTTGCGGGCAAAACCGATGGCAAAGGTCGATGCGCCTTCGCGCTGCACCCCCAGGTCAACGGCCAGTGCATCCGGAAAAGTGACCACGCCGCCGGGCTCACCAAACTGCTGCGACTGCTCAGCCGCTGCATCCAGGCTACCTCCCCAGTGGAAACCACTGCTGCCCCGACTGCGCCCGGCGCCGCCCCAGCGGATGCCAAGGTCACGGCCAGACTCGGTGGATACATTGACGATCCGGGCCTCGATCAGGACCTGTCGCACCGGCACGTCCAAGCGACTGAGCAGCTGACGCACCTCCTCCAGTTTGCTTGCCACGTCCTGTATGATGATGATGTTGGTGCGCGGATCAACTGTGGCCGTGCCGCGACTGGACAATATGCCGCGTCGACGCTCTTCGGCAAATTCATCACCAACCGCACCGGGCAGCGACCCGTCCGCAGATCCGGTCAACAGTTGCAGGATATTGGAGGCATCTGCGTAGTTGACCTGCACATATTCGGTATAAAGTGGCTCCAGCGCCTCGGCCTGTCGGGTGGCCTCAAGTGCCAATCGCTGCTGAGCCGCGATTTCTGTAGCAGGCGCCACATACAACACATTCCCCACCAGCCGCTTGTCCAGATTGCGGGACTGAAGCACCAGATTCAGCGCCTGGTCCCAGGGTACGTTCTGAAGCTGCAGGGTCACATTGCCTGAAACAGCATCACTGGCTACCAGATTGAAGTCATTTTCGTCGGCCAGTATCTGCAACACGGTTCTCACATCAATGTCCTGAAAGCTCAGGTTCACACGATCACCGCTATAGGCTGCAGCCGGATCGGCAAGCACTGCCGAGGTATCCGGCGGACTGACACTGATATGGAAAAACCGTCCCTGCTGCCAGGTCAGGTACTCAAAATCCTCTTCCATTTCCACCACCACGGCCGCGTTGCCGCGACGCGGCATGACATCCACGGTGCGAACCGGTGTACCAAAATCAGTTACATCGAAGCGCCGATTGAGTTGCTCCGGCACCTCGTAGTCGACAATCTCGATCTCCAGTCGCCGTGCTGTAGCGTCAGTGCGGGGCGTGCGTTGACGATCGGAGAGCTCCAGCGTGATCAGGCCGGTGCCACGAACATCACCCCGGCGGAAGTCAACATCCACCAGGCGAGAGGTGCCGGGCATTGTGCCCGGGGCCGCTGTTGGTGTGGCCGGGGGCTGAGCCGCTGGCTGGGTGGCTGGTTGCGGTGCTGGCATCTGGGCAACGGCGGTATCGGAGCCCATCACATCGGCACCCAGACGCACAATCAGTGTGCGCCCGTCGGTCTCAGTCTCATAGGTCATCGGTTCACGCAGGTTGAAAACCAGTCGTGTACGGTCCGCCGTCTCCAGAATCAGCAGGCTTTCCGCGCTGCTGGTGGCCAGCGGAAACTGTCGCTGACCGACAGCGTTTCGAGTGGCGGGCAGATCAATGGCAATCCTGGCTGGATCTTCAAGTACAAAACCACTGGATTCGGGCGGTTCGCCATCAAAATCCAGTCGCACCTCCAGCCGGTCACCCGGCAGATCGGCAAAGGACATGCTTTGCAGCGTCACACCGGACTGTTGCGCCTGCAGCGCAGCCGGGAACGCCAGCAACAGCCACAGAAGTAACCGCTTGCGGCTGTCCAGCCAAGCATTGATGTACATCCCCCACCCCCTCATTGTGACATACCCAGGGTTCGCGGCCGCTCGATCCAGCCGCCATCACCCGATGGAACAATTTCAATCAGATCTACCCGGTCACCTGCCACCGCGACGACTCGCCCGTGATTTCTGCCCACATAGTTGCCGCGGCCCACACGATGCACGTGCCCCGCCTCATCCCGAATCAGGGCGAGCACTCTTGAACCACGGCTGAACGTACCCACCATTTCCAGTGTATTCAGCGAGAAGGCCTCCAGAGGCTCACTGCGCCGGTTGAAATCGGGCTGTACCATATCAGGCCCCTGCTCCCGATCAGCAGCAACCAGCAACTGAGGTGGGTCAAACGGGCTGCGCATGGACGCTGCACTGTAGGTGAAGGCCTCGTAAGGCTCGAATGTTGGTAATGGCTCGACCGCACCGGCAGGCCGGGCAGCAATCTCGGCCAGTTGCTCCCGCAACTGCCGGGTATCACTTTGTTGCGAGCAGCCGGCCAACAGCACCGCGATCAGCGCCGCAGGCACCAGGCGGAAGACACACATTGTCAGTCGATTACAGACCATCGATTGCATCCTGTGCCCGGTAACGGTAAGTCCGCGCAGTCACCTCCATGACCAGATCATTGCCCGGGCCCGTCGGAACGATACTGAAATCATGCAGGGTCACGATTCTCGGCAGACTGCTGACACCACTGACAAAGGCACCCAGCTCATGATAGTTGCCGGTGACTTCGATCTGGATCGGCTGCTCGATGTAAAATTCGTGCGTGACCTCGGGCGAGAGCTCGATCCGGGAAAATGCCAGCCCACTGCCAAGCCCGGTATCGGTGACATCATCGACCAGATCCGGCACCTCGGTCTGCCCCGGCAACTGTCGCAACAGCTGGGCAAAGGATGCCTCCATTTCCTCGGTCTGTGCCTGGTAGGCTTCCAGGTTGGCCGACAGACCTGCCTTTTGTTCATACTCGCCCAGCAACTGGACTTCCAGCTGCGCGGCACGCTGCAGCTGGGACTGCAGGTCCTGGATCAGGAACCAGTAACCCAGACCCATACACAGGGCGAATACCAGCAAGGCCAGCAACGCCTTGACAGGGCCCGGCCAGACACCAATGGTTTCAACGTCGGTCAGGTTGTTCCAGTCGAAGTTGCGCAGATCACGCAGGGTACTGTTAAAAGACATGCTCAGTCCTCCTGCCCGGACGCTGCCCGAACGTCAAGCTGCAACACAAACGCGTTGGCTGCACCGCCCTGGGTCCAGTCAACCTGCGCAGCCGATATGCGTTGCAAGGCCGGTTCCGTGAACCAGGCTGAATCATCCAACCTGCGCATCAGCTCGGAAACGCGATTATTGTTCTCGGCATAACCTTCAACCCTCAGCGTGGCCTCGGTACGACGCAGGGACTCGAAATACACACCCTGCGGCAAGGCACGCACCAGTTCGTCAAACACATGCACAATAACCGGACGCGAGCCCTGCAGGTCCTGGATCACCTCCATACGCTCATAAATGGCTTCACGCTGCTGCCTCAGCTCGCTGATCTGGGCAAGGCGTGCATCCATGACTGCAATTTCCCGCTGGATCAGGTCATTGCGAGCGCGCTGGTCACTCAGCTCACCACGAACATAACGGTCGGCCAGGAACACAAGACCACCAGCGATGATCACAACACCGACCAACGAGACAAGGAACTCGCGTCTTCGCTCTTCGCGCAGTCGTTCCCGCCAGGGTAGGAGATTGATGGTCGCCATGGCTTCAGTACCTTTTCCGCATTGCCAGGCCGCAGGCAATCATCAACGCCGGAGCGTCGATGGCAAGCTGGATCTGATCCACCTTGTCGCCCAACTGCATGTCCCGGAACGGATTCGCTACACTGGTGGGAATGCCGGTCTCTTCCTTCACGCGGGCGGCCAGGCCAGGCAGCGACGCGACGCCACCAGCCAGCATCAGCCGGTCAACCTCATTGAAATGCGTGGAAGAGAAAAAGAATTGAAGTGCCCGGTTCACCTGCTCGGTGACAGATTCACGAAATGCCGGCAATGTTTCTGTCTCGTACTCCTGCGGCAACGTGCCTTTGCGCACACCCACTTCGGCTTCCTGGGGTGAGAGTGAGAACTGTAACTGCACGGACTCAAGCAGCTCCCGCCCCCCGAAAGGCTGCTCCCGGGTGTACACAGTGCGCCCCTCCTGCAATACATGCAGGGTTGTCGCAGTGGCCCCGATGTCCACCAGGGCCATCAGAGATGGCGCGATGTCGAACTGATCCAGCAACAGGCCACAGGCCCGCTCCATGGCAAAAGCCTCAATATCGACCACATTGGCCATCAGGCCGGCATCCTCCAGCGCATTGACCCGGGAGTCGACATCCTCTCGCCGACAGGCCGCCAACAGCACGGATGTCATGTCAGCCTCCGGGTCGGTCTCACTGTGTCGTTCGAAATCAATCGCCACCTCACTCAGTGGGTATGGGATGTACTGGTCGGCCTCGACAATGATCTGATTCTCCATCTCGGCGTCACTCAGCGCTGCAGGCATTTCAATGGTCTTGGTAATGACGGCGGAACCGGCAACGGCAACGGCCACTTCCTTCTGGCGGGGTTTCATTCTGCTCACTGCCTGGTTGATACTATCGGCCACAGCGACAGGATCCTGCAGGTTTTTTTCCTGCACAGCATTGTGCGGCAATGGGCTTACCGCATAGTTGTCCAATCGCCAGGACCGGCCATCGGATCTCAGCTCAACCAGCTTCACCGCAGTTGAACCGATATCCAGACCAAGCAAACCTTTTGATTTTCTTGATATTATATTAAGCACGCCGGGCGCCTCAGGCATATGCGCATCTGCAAACCATATGCCTACAGATCAGTAATTGCAATATTCTATGTTGTTTCAAGCAATTATGGCACACTTTCCAGAATTTGCCTGACGTATCATTCTGACTCATGACGCCCGGCGGTTCCGCGACTCGCGTCACGTTGTGGAAAAGGCGCCCACCTCATTCGGTCGATGTCAGAAATCGACGTTTTACCGGTCAGATATCGGGAATTTCCGGGGCAGGCAAGGTATACTGCCCCTTCCGGATCCCGAACCGGGGTCTTCTGTCTGCAATATCGGCACAGACAACACCGCGGTGAACGAGCACCATGCGAACATGATGAAAGCAATCAAATCACTGTTCTGGTTCGGCATTTTCTGCGTCAGCGGCGTTGTGATGGTGGCCTCTGCCGCCTATCTGTACCTGTCGCCTCAGCTGCCCTCAGCCGAATCCTATCGCCATGTCCAGCTGGAAACGCCCCTGCGGATTCTGACTGTGGACGGCAAACTCATTGACGAGATCGGCATCCGGCGCGATCCCATTGCCTATGAAGACATTCCGCCCCTGATGATCGCCGCGGTCATTGCCAGCGAGGATGCCCGCTTCTATTCCCATCCGGGCGTCGATCTGCGCGGTCTGCTGCGGGGCTTCTACGGCTTTGTTCGCGGCGTCAATCTGGGCGGCGGCAGCACCATCACCATGCAGCTGGCCAACAACATCTCCTTTGACAGCGACAGTGTCTACGCCCGCAAGCTCAAGGAAATACCGTTTGCCCTGCGTATACAGCAGGAACTGTCACGCGAGGAAATCCTCGAGCTGTATCTGAATCTGGTGTACTTTGGCGGCGGCGCTGACGGCATCAGCGCCGCAGCAAATGCTTACTACAACAAACCGGTGCAGGACATGACGCTGCCCGAGTTTGCCATGATGGCGTCACTGCTGCCATGCCCGTCGGTCTGCAACCCGGTGGCCAACCGGGCCCGTGCCGAGCAGCGCCGCAACGTGGTACTGCAGAAAATGCACGAGCAGGGCATGATCAGCCGCGCGGACTACCTCAGCGCAGTGGCAGAACCTGACACCGCACAGCGTTACCTGCGCCGCATCGAAGTGCCCGCACCCTACGTCGCGGAAATGGTGCGCATGCAACTGTACGCCGAGTACGGCGAAGACATATACCGCCGTGGTTTCGAGGTCGTGACAGCCATTCACAGCGATCTGCAGCGCGCTGCCACCGGCGCTTTGCAGAACGGCCTGGAAAACTACTATGACCGTCGTCACGGCTATCGCGGCCCCGAATTCCATGTGCCCGCACGTGGCGATAATCCCCGCGAACACTGGCTGCAGGAAATATCACCTCTGCCGGTTTACGGCAATCATCATCCGGCTGTGGTGACCGAGGTTTTTGACCGATCCATCAGCGTGCTCATGCGCGACGGCTCCGAGCAGACCATCAACTGGTCCGGCCTGCAATGGGCGCGTCCGTTCATCAGCCGGGGCAACGCCTGGCCTCCACCACAACAAGCCAGCGACATTGTCACGGCAGGCGACGTGGTGCGCATCCGCCGCAGTAGTAACAACGATGCCTGGGAGCTGGGTCAGACTCCGGAAATCCAGGGCGCCCTGGTTTCGGTTTCCCCGGATAACGGCGACATTCTGGCCCTTGTCGGCGGATACGACTTCCGCTACAGCCAGGTCAACCGGGCACTGGCCGTGCGACAGCCCGGCTCGGGCTTCAAACCCTTTCTGTACGGCGCTGCGCTGGAGAACGGCTACACAGCGGCCTCCACGATCAATGACGCACCCTTCTCGCGCGGCGGTTATCGTCCCCAGAACTACGAACGCAACTTTGTCGGCCCCATCACGCTGCGCAACGCCGTCAAGGACTCACGCAACGTGCCTGCTGTGCGCCTGTTCGATCAGCTGGGTTCAGACCGGGTGCTCGACTTTGCTCGCCGCTTTGGTTTCAACACTGACACTTTCGCCCGGGGTGACCTGACGGTGGCGCTTGGCAGCCAGGACGTACAACCACTGCAGATGGCGACCGCCTACGCCATGATTGCCAATGGTGGTTACCGCATAGAGCCAACACTGATCAAACGTATCGAATCCCTGGAAGGTGTCATCTATGAGGCGCAACAGCCTACCGTATGCAATAACTGCAATCCTGAAGACAAGAACGGTTTCATTGCCGCCGAACAGGCCACCGACCCGCGCGTTGCCTATGTACTGAACACCATGCTTCGCTCGGTGGTGGAGGAAGGCAGTGGTCGCCGTATCAACCGGGAAATTGCCAGAGGCGACCTGATGGGCAAGACAGGCACCACCAATGGACCGGCCGAACTGTGGTTCACAGGTTTCAACCGTGATATTGCAACCAGTGTATTTATTGGATTGGATCAACCCGAACCACTGGGTGAATCCGAACAGGGTGCAACCGTGGCGGTCCCTATCTGGATCGACTATATGAAACAGGCGCTGGAAGGGCGGCCGGAGCGCATCATGACCCGCCCGGACGGTCTTGTCGATCGCCTGGTCGATCGCACCACGGGCGAGGTCGCCCGACCCGGTCAGGCCAACACCGTGTTCGAAGTCTTTCTGGCGGAAAACGCCCCTGCTGCCGGCGACAGCACTGCGCAACCAGCCCGTGGCAGCCGCGAAGCCGAGGACAGCCTTTCCACAGAGATTCTGTTCTGACCCCGTTCTGACTGGCCGCGTTCTGAAAAGCACCACGAAGCGGCCGTTATCAGGCAACGGCTATTGATTCCGACAGCAAGTCTGGTAAAATGCGCAGCCTTTTTGCCGCCAATCACTCTCACCGGCGCGCAGGCATGGAGCGGTCAACCCACCAATCCGGCCCGAGAGCACATTGAGACCGAACCGAGGAAGTACAATGAAAGCCGACATCCACCCCAACTATCAAGCCATCAAGGCGACCTGCAGTTGCGGCAACGTGATCGAGACCCGATCCACGATTGGCAAGGACATCCTGATTGAAGTGTGTTCGGACTGCCACCCGTTCTATACGGGCAAGCAGAAGATTCTGGACAGCGCAGGGCGCGTTGACCGCTTCAACCGCCGCTTCACCAAGCGCAGCGTCTGATCAGCCACTCAGGTCCAGCTACCCCGGCGCGCCGGGGTTTCCCCCTGAGCAGCGCAGGCGCGGCACCAATCCGATCAGGGTTTCTGCCGCGCTCTGATGCGTTCGTGGTTCTGAACCACCTCCCGCATGATACCCGAGAGTATGTCGCTGACCAGCTCCGGGTTCAGTTCGTGCTTTTCACACAATTCGCGAATCCGCAGCAGCTTGTCCTGCTCCCGACTGCCATCAAATGATTCCAGGTTTTCCCTGGCCTTGATTTCGCCCACGCGCCGCGTGAGCGCAAACCGGTTTGCCAACAGCAATACCAGCGCCTGATCCAGTCGATCAATCTGATCTCTCAACTCCAGTAATTCCGAGGGCACGGACGCCTTGCTCATCAAGCAGATCCTCTTTTCAATTCCGGCTGGCAGTATAAAGCAAGCCCGGAAGATGTCCACGTATCAGCCTCTGTCTGCTACCATGTCCGGCTCTTTTTATGAAGGAACGCGTCGCCCCATGCCGCAGGCACAGCCCCCCCTGTTATTGCGTATTGCCGTGCCCTCGCCCCTGCGCCGCAGCTTCGATTATCTGCTGCCGGAGGGCATGGACACTCAGCAGGCAAAACAGCTTCCCGCCGGCCTTCGGGTGCGCGTGCCGTTTGGCAAGCGACGTCTGGTCGGCATTCTGCTGGGACACAGCACACAGTCCGATGTACCCTCGTCCAAGCTGCGCCCGGCCCTGGAAATCATCGATGAACACCCCCTGATTCCGGCACACCTGCTGACGCTGTGCCAGTGGGCTGCCGAATACTACCAGCACCCCATCGGTGAGGTCCTGCACAGCCTCATGCCGGTCGCTCTGCGCCAGGGCAAGGCCGCTGAGTCCCGCCCTCACAGTAGCGATAATGACAATAACAGTGCGCGCGGCACAGGCAACGCACTGACGCTCAACGCCGAGCAGGAGCATGCGGTGTCCAGTATCGTGGCCGCCAGCGGCACCTATCACTGCTTCCTGCTCGATGGCATCACCGGCAGCGGGAAAACCGAAGTCTATCTGCAGGCCATGACTGACGTACTGGCAAAGGGCAGACAGGTGTTGGTGCTGGTGCCCGAAATCAGCCTCACACCGCAGACATTGGCCCGGTTCCGTGAACGCTTTGAGTGCGAGCTGGCCGTGCTGCATTCAGGGCTTACCGATCGCCAGCGGCTCAACGCCTGGCTGCAGGCCGCATCCGGTAAAGCAGGCATCGTCATTGGTACCCGTTCAGCGGTCTTCACGCCCATGGCAGCGCCGGGCATGATCATCATAGATGAAGAGCATGACAGTGCATTCAAACAACAGGATGGTTTTCGTTATTCAGCCCGCGACCTGGCCGTCATGCGCGCAAGGCGCGAATCGGTCCCGGTGGTCCTGGGCTCTGCCACACCCTGTCTGGAAAGCCTTCACAACGCCCTGCAGGGGCGCTACCACCATCTGCGCCTGACCCGACGTCCCGGTAACAGTCGACCGTCCCGGTTTGAATTACTGGACATCAATGGTCCGCCACCCCCGGATGGCATCTCAACGGCGCTGATCAAACGCATAGGCGACCATCTGCAACGTGGCACCCAGGTTCTGGTGTTCATCAATCGCAGAGGCTTTGCGCCCGTGCTGCAGTGCAACGACTGCGGCTGGATTGCCGAATGTACGCACTGTGATGCGCGTCTTACCCTGCACCGGGCACCTGCTCATCTGCGCTGTCACCATTGCGACCGACCCGAGCCGGTGCGTCGCCACTGCCCGGACTGTCAGTCCGACCGGCTGTCTGCCATTGGCTTGGGGACCGAGCGCACCGAAGTCGCATTGCAATCACTGTTTCCACAGACTCGTGTGATACGCATCGACCGCGATTCGACCCGGCGCAAGAATGAACTGGATAATCTGCTGAATGAAGTGCAGACCGGCGAGCCCTGCATTCTGGTGGGCACCCAGATGCTGGCAAAGGGACATCACTTCCCTGCCGTGACCCTGGTGGCGGTGCTGGATGCGGACAGCGGTCTTTTCAGCGCTGACTTTCGTGGCCAGGAACAGATGGCGCAGCTACTGATTCAGGTGGCCGGCAGGGCCGGCCGCGCCGACAGCCCCGGCGAGGTCGTTGTACAGACCCGCCACGCCACCCATCAGGCACTGGTCACACTGACCAGCGAAGGCTACCATGCCTTTGCCACCATGCTGCTGGACGAGCGACATGCCACCCACATGCCGCCTTTCAGTCACCTGGCCCTGTTCCGGGCCGAAGCGGTCAGCAGCTCAGCGCCTGCCGATTTTCTTGAGCGCCTTCGCACCCTGCTGGAACCGGTCATTGCACAGACTTCGGGGCTGCACAGCATACAGCTCAGTGGCCCCTGGCCAGCACCCATGGAAAAGCGCGCAGGCCGGTTTCGAGCACAGTTGCTGCTCAAGGCCAGCGAACGGGCACCGCTGCAACGACTGCTGGCGTGGGCGTGCCAGCACCTGGAAGCGGAGCCGGACAGTCGCCGGGTACGCTGGTCAGTGGACGTGGATCCGCTGGATATGTTGTAGTTTGTTTGCACCCGCCGGATAATACATCGGCTTCCATGTCGGAACGGAACCGGAGTCAGCCACTGAGATGGTCCAGGATTTTGCCAAAACCCCCAAGTCGCCTGTTGAATTTGCGCCGGAACCGGCCGCACCTGCTTCGCCGGCGCCCTGGAGCCTGCTGATCACGGGACTGGTCACCGGCCTCGCACTTGGTTTGTTCGTCAGTTTTCTGGCCTATATCTCCGGTGTATTGCCGGCATTGCCGTCTCAGCAACAATCGGGACTGATCAGTGTGCCGGTCAGCAACGACACGGGTGAGGAGGACAACGCGCTGTCCGAAGAGCTTGAGCGAGCTGCCGCGCGCCTGCAACTGGAGTTCTACCGGGAGCTGCCGAACTACGAAGTGGTCGTGGATGCAACGCCACTGGATCTGCCGCCGTCCCAGCGCCGACAGTCACAAACCGAAACCGCGCCGGAAACCGTCGGCCAGGACAGCGGAACGGGCGCTGGAACCGACAGCCAGACAGCGGCAGCGGCCACAACCACGCCGGCACCTACGGCGAGCGGTTCCTACATGATTCAGGCGGGCGCTTTCCAGCAGCAGAACGCGGCCACTGCCCAGCGGGAGCGACTGCTGGCGCTGGGCCTGAATGCGCAGGTCAAGCAGGAGGCGCTGCTGGGACGCAATCTGTACCTGGTCCAGAGCGGCCCGTACACACGCGAACAGGCAGTGCAGGTGGAGCGTATTCTGCGCGGCAGCAACATAGACAATATGCGCGTCACCCTGGGCAATCGGTGAATCGCGGCTTGAAACCGAGCCTCTCACCCCCATATCAGAGACTTGCACACGCATTCCGCTGACCCATTCATTTCAAGGAGAGCCGTTTTGCAGCAATATCGCGGCACCACCATTGTTTCTGTCCGACGCGGCAATACCGTTGTTGTAGGCGGCGACGGACAGGTCTCACAGGGCAATACCATACTCAAGGGCAACGCACGCAAGGTGCGCCGTCTCTACAAGGATCAGGTGCTGGCCGGATTTGCCGGAGGCACCGCCGATGCTTTCACGCTGTTTGAGCGCTTCGAAGAGCAACTGGAAAAGCACCATGGCAAACTGGTGCGCGCCGCAGTCGAGTTGGCCAAACTGTGGCGCACAGATCGCGCCCTGCGACGCCTGGAGGCACTGCTGGTTGTGGCCGATCGGGAGTCCTCGCTGATCATCACCGGCAACGGTGACGTGATCGAACCGGAGGACAACATCATGGCCATCGGCAGCGGCGGCAGTTATGCCCAGGCAGCCGCCAAGGCACTGCTGACACACACCGAGCTGGACGCACGCACCATTGTCGAGAGCAGTCTCTCCATCGCAGCCGACATCTGTGTCTACACCAACCATAATCACGTCATTGAAGAATTGCAGGACAAATGATTTATGTCACACATGACCCCTCGTGAGATTGCCTCGGAGCTGGACAAGCACATCATAGGGCAGAAATCGGCCAAGCGCGCCGTGGCGATTGCACTGCGCAATCGCTGGCGTCGCATGCAACTGACCGACAGCATCCGTCAGGAGATCACTCCCAAGAACATCCTCATGATCGGCCCCACCGGTGTCGGCAAGACCGAAATCGCACGACGTTTGGCGCGTCTGGCCAATGCGCCCTTTATCAAGGTGGAAGCCACCAAGTTCACTGAAGTCGGCTATGTCGGTCGTGACGTGGAGTCCATTGTCCGGGATCTGGCCGATGTGGCGGTGAAGATGCTGCGTGAGCAGGAAGTGGCAAAAGTGCAGCACCGGGCCGCGGACGCTGCCGAAGAGCGCATCCTGGATGCCCTGCTGCCCCCTGCGCGCCGGGATGGCAACAGCGCGGCCGCCGCTGAACCCCACCGCACAGACGCTGACAACACCACGCGCCAGATGTTTCGCAAGAAGTTGCGTGAAGGCGAGCTGGATGAGCGTGAAATCGAGATTCGTGTCAGCGACCCCGCCAGTTCTGTGGAGATCATGGCCCCACCCGGGCTGGAGGAGATGACCAGTCAATTGAAGAACATGTTCTCCAACATGAACACAGGCCGCAAACAGAACCGCCGTATGCCGATCAGGGAAGCCTTCAAGGCCCTGAAAGATGAAGAAGCGGCAAAACTGATCAACGAGGAAGAAATCAAGAACCGAGCCATCGAGGCCACAGAACAGACCGGCATCGTTTTCATCGACGAAATCGACAAGGTGACTGTGCGTAATGACACCGGCCAGAGCGGTGTGTCTCGCGAAGGTGTGCAGCGTGACCTGCTGCCCCTGATCGAAGGTTCCACGGTCACCACCAAGTACGGTAGTGTGAAGACCGATCACATTCTTTTCATTGCCTCCGGCGCCTTCCATCTGTCCAAACCCTCGGATCTGATTCCTGAGCTGCAGGGGCGACTGCCTATCCGGGTAGAGCTCGATGCGCTCAATGCCGGTGACTTTGAGCGCATTCTCACCGAACCCAACGCTTCCCTGACCGAACAGTACATTGCCCTGCTGGGCACCGAAGGTGTCACCCTGCGTTTTACCGAAGATGGCATATCAAAGATTGCCGAGACAGCGTGGCGGGTGAACGAGCGCACAGAGAACATCGGCGCACGCCGTCTGCACACCGTGATGGAGCGGCTGCTGGAAGACCTGTCCTTTGGTGCATCGGACTACGCCCTGTCCGAGCGCAGGGAAATGGTCATTGACGCAGCCTATGTCGAAGGGCAGCTTGAAGACCTGTCGCAGAACGAAGACCTGAGTCGTTTCATACTCTGATGAGCCGCGTACCGCAGCAGATCCAGCTCCACCGCCAGTCGGCCAGGCTGACGCTGCGGTACGCTGACGGCACCAGATATGAGCTGCCTGCAGAGTTTCTGCGCGTGCACTCGCCCTCCGCGGACGTGCGCGGGCACGGCAGCGCCCAGGCCGTGTTGCAGACCGGCAAGCGCCAGGTCAGGATCAATCAGGTGGAAGTTGTGGGCAACTATGCCATCCGCCTGGTGTTTGACGACGGCCACGAGTCCGGCATCTACAGCTGGGACTATCTGGACGAGCTGGGTGAGCGTCAGGACGAACTGTGGCAGCGCTACACGGAACGGCTCAAGCAGGCTGGCGCCCGGCGCGATCCGTTGCCAGATGGTGTGCAAGCCATTAACATTGCGGACTCATCCGACAAGTCCGCCTGACCCGGCCGGAGCGCACGTTCCCCATGCCCGAAACTCATCCCGACAGCCAGCAGGATCCCTCCTCCGACAACGGTGAAGCCCGAACCCATTTTGGTTACCAGCAGGTGCCGGTGACCGAAAAAGCCGAACGCGTGGGTCAGGTCTTCCATTCCGTGGCCAGGCGTTACGACATGATGAACGACCTGATCTCCCTGGGGACCCACCGCCTGATCAAACGCTTCACCATTGAGCTCAGCGGTGTGCGCCCGGGACAGTCGGTGCTGGACCTGGCAGGTGGCACCGGCGACTTCAGCCTGCGCTTCTCGCCGCTGGTGGGCCGCGAAGGCACGGTAGTGCTGGCAGACATCAATGCGTCCATGCTGCGTGTTGGCCGCGACCGCATAATAGACCAGGGCAGCGGTGACAATATCAGCATTGCCCAGGTCAACGCCGAAAAACTGCCGTTTGCCGAAGGCAGTTTCGACTGCATCTGTATTGCTTACGGCCTGCGCAATGTCACCGACAAGGACGCGGCGTTGCGCTCCATGCTCAACAGCCTGAAACCCGGCGGGCGCGCCCTGGTGCTGGAATTCTCCAAACCCCGTAACCCGCTGCTGGGACGCGCCTACAACGCCTGGTCCTCGCTCTGGCCGGCAGCCGGCAAACTGGTCACCGGCGACAGTGACAGCTACCGTTACCTGGTGGAATCCATCCGTATGCACCCGGACCAGGACACCTTGCTGGGCATGATGGAAAGCGCCGGTTTTGTGCGCTGCAAGTACCACAACATCATGGACGGCGTCTGCGCCATTCACATCGGCTACCGCGCGGACGACTGAGGCTGACCATGAACTTTCTGCTCAGTACCACCCTGCCGGTTGCAGAACGCCTGTTCAACACGGCGCTGGATATGGATCCGCTCAGCGCCGCAAAACTGCACCGCATTGGCCCGGGAAAGCGGCTGCTGATCAATTGCAGCGGCCCGGTGCCGGTACGTGTGTGGCTGGAGACGGGCGAGGGTCGCCTCAGATTGCTGTCTGCCAGTGAAGACGCCGCCGACTGCACACTGAGCGGCGATGCGCGCGCATTGCTGACGCTGCTTGTCGGCGACAGCCGCAGCGCCCTGCAGTCCGGCCGTCTTAGCCTGGCTGGGGACACCGCGCTGGCTCAGGATCTGCAGCGTCTGCTGCGTGATCTGGATGTAGACTGGCAGGACCACCTGGCACCGCTGATCGGTGACCTGCCCACATGGCAGCTTCAGCGCCAGGGGCAGCGCGCTGCAGCACAGTGGCGGCGCAGCGCGGACCGTGTGCACAACACCATCGAAGAGTTCCTGCATGAGGAAAGTGGCTGGTTCCCTGCACCTGAGGAAATCACACAGTTCCAGGACCATCTGGAGGCACTTCGGCTCCAGATGGACAGGCTGGAAGCACGCAGTCACCAGCTCCGGCAGAGACTTGCCCGATCTGCGACAAATTGACACAGCACCCCCTCTGTCCCTTGTAATCGCCTCCCAGCCTGAGATAATCCGTAATCATCTGATTGTCGTACACAAAATGTATTTTTCAGGAGCAGGTTCAGAAATGAAGACTTCCGATGGAATCAAACTCGCGTCAGCAGCAGCGCTGCTTCTGGCCGGTTGCAGCAGTGACAATGTCACAGCGGCAGCGGAAATGCAGACCGGTGGTGAAGGCCCGGTCAAGGTCGCCCATTGCGAAGGCGTCATTGACAATGGACACGTCAGCATCAGCACGGGCAACGATGCCTTCTCAAGTGCCATGTGTACAGTGCTGGGCGGCAGCGCCGTCGGATCTCTGGCGACTCAGCCCGGCGAACATGTGGGTGGTGAGGTTATGCAAGTGACGTACTGCAACGACGTATTCACCTGCGCCGGACTCAGTGCCTGTGCCGGTAATGACAATGCCGCCTGTGCTGGTCAGAACGACTGTCACGGCATCGGGTTCGTGGGTGTTTACACACCGGAGAAGAGCCTGTCTGACGAATTGTGCGTGAAATTGGGTGGCACGGTCCTGACAGCCATCTGATGGCTGTCAACACCTGAGCACCCTCTGAGGATCCCCTGAGCATCCCCTGCCTGACGGAGGCGCAGCCATGAACGATTACCCGCGCAGTCTGGGTTTCGGGCTGGGACTGCGCCGACCGCACTACGACTATATCCTGCAACATCGCCCACCGGTGGACTGGTTTGAGCTGATCAGCGAGAACTATCTGGCCCCCGGTGGTCGGCCACGGGCGATTCTGCGCCGCATCCGCGAGGACTACCCCGTGGTGCTGCACGGCCTGTCATTCAATATCGGTACCGACGAACCCCTGAATACCACCTACCTGGACCAGCTCAAGGCGCTGATCAGGGAAACTGAACCTGCCTGGGTATCCGATCACATTTGCTGGACCGGCCTGCATGGGCGCACCTCACACGATCTGTTACCCATTGCCTACAACCAGGAAACGCTGCGCCTGGTCAGTGACAAGGTCAACCGCATCCAGGACTACCTTGGACAGACCGTGGTTCTGGAGAACCCTTCCACCTATCTTCAGTTCCGCTCCTGCGAGATCAGCGAACCGGCATTCATCAATACACTGGTCGCCAATACCGGCTGCCGCCTGCTGCTGGATGTCAACAACGTCTACGTCAGCAGCTTCAATCTGGGTTTTGATCCGTTTGACTATATCAACACCCTGAAGTCTGACTGTGTACAACAGATCCATCTTGCCGGCCATACCAATAATCAGACCCATATTGTAGACACCCACGATCATCCGGTGTGCGACGAGGTCTGGGCGTTGTACCGCCGCGCCTGCCAGCGCTTTGGCAAGGTTGCCACACTGCTGGAGCGCGATGACCACATCCCGCCGTTCCCGGAGCTACTGGCTGAGCTTGGCCTGGCCCGGCAGGCCCAGACCGAGGCACTGGCCGAACCGGTCGGTCAGCGGGCATGAACTGGCGCGAGGAGCAGGAGCAGTTCTGGCGCTGGATCACGCAGCCGGAATTTCCCGAGGACCAGCGTGAGGCCATAGACGGCATTTTTGCCCCTCACACCGGGCTGAGCCGCAGCCAGGCGCTGAACATCTACAACAACGCCTACCATCAGCGCATGATCAGCATTTCCTCCCAGCTCTATCCCATGGTCTACCGGACCCTGGGAGAGCAGGCCTATGCGGCCCTGTGGCTGGCCTACATGCAGGCGCACCCACCACGACCCGGCAGCGTCAATCAGCTGGGCCGCGAACTGCATGATTTTGCCAGTCAACACCCACACTATGGCAAGTTGCCTGCCCTGCTGGACATCATCGCACTTGAAACCGCGTTCATTGACTGTTTTGATCGCGCAGATGAGCCTGCCTATTCACTGGCACAGCTACGGCAGGTGCCGGCCGGTCAATGGCCATTGCTGAGCTGGCGCGCAAAACATGACTGGGTGCTGATCGACAGTGACTTCGACCTGGAAGACTACTACCGCCGGCTCGGTGAATGGTTTGCCGACGAATCGGCGCAGCCCGGATCGGCGCCTTTCGGCGTCGCACCGCTGGATAAGGCCGCGACATACCTGGTGCGACGACAGGATCAGCGCATGCATTTCCAGAAAATCACCCCGGCCATGGCGCAGATGTTACGCGGCATTGTCCGTGGCGAGTGCTTTGCCACACTGTGCGAGCTGTTGGCTGAACAATGGCCGGACAGGGACATACCACAGATGAGCCTGGCTCTGCTGATGCAGGCAATCGACTGGGAATTGCTGCATTCCGGCGATTGATGCTATCTTTGCCTGCCTGTTCTCCAGCCCTCGACTGTAATCATCACCGTGTCCCATCTACCTCGACTCATCAAGATCCTGACCATCATTGCCAAGTACCGACTGGATCAGGTCGCGGGGCTGCGGGGTGTGGCACGCCTGCTGACCCCGTTCTTTGTCATCGGCGGACTGCCCTGGACGTTTCATCCAACACGCAAGCTGTCGGCTGCCAGCCGACTGAAAGCGGCGCTGCAGGACCTTGGCCCCATCTACATCAAGTTCGGGCAATTGCTGTCAACACGTCGTGACTTTCTGCCAACCGCAATAACCGAGGAGCTGCAAAGTCTGCAGGACCGGGTGCCCGGTTTCGCCAAACCGGACATCCATACGCTGGTCGAGCGAGCCCTGTCTTCGCCCTGGAACCAGCACTTTGCCACGCTGGACCTCGAACCGCTTGCATCAGCCTCAATAGCGCAGGTACACAGCGCAACACTGCACGACGGCGAACAGGTGGTGGTCAAGGTGCTGCGCCCCGGTATCGAACATGTGATTCGTGACGACATCAAGCTGCTTCACTGGATTGCCCGGATCATCCAGAATCATGTTCCAGGTGGCACCCGCCTTCGCCCCTGTGAAGTGGTCAGCGACTACGAGAAAGTCATCCTGGATGAACTGAATCTGGTTTCCGAAGGCGCCAACACCACACAGTTGCGACGCAACTTCGAGGACTCATCCCAACTGTATGTGCCAAAAGTGTATTGGGACCTGAGCCGGCAGAACATGCTGGTCATGGAGCGCATTCACGGCATTCCGGTATCAGACATCAATCGACTGCGCGAGCACAATATTGATCTCAGGTTGCTGGCTGAAACCGGTGTGCAGATATTCTTCACCCAGGTTTTCGAGCACAGTTTCTTTCACGCCGACATGCATCCGGGCAATATCTTTGTGGACCCGGCCAGCGCCGGTAATCCTCGCTATATTGCCATCGACTGCGCCATCATCGGTTCACTGAGCAGGGAGGACCAACAGTACCTGGCGCGCAACCTGCTCGCCATTTTCAAGCGCGATTACCGAAAGGTGGCCGAACTGCACGTAGAATGCGGCTGGGTGCCGAAACACACCCGCATCCACGAATTCGAGGCAGCCATGCGCACAGTGTGCGAACCGATCTTCGAAAAACCACTCAAGGACATTTCCTTTGGTCACCTGCTGGTGCAACTTTTCCGCACAGCCAGCCGCTTCGACATGGAGGTGCAACCTTCGCTGGTGCTGCTGCAGAAAACGCTGCTCAATGTGGAGGGCCTGGGGCGTCAATTGTATCCGGACCTGGATCTGTGGCAGACCGCACTGCCCTTTCTGGAAACCTGGAACCGGCGCCGCATGCAGCCAACCTACCTTTACCGCTCCCTGAAGGAAAACGTACCGGACTGGATCGAACAGATACCCGAACTGCCCCAACTGGCCATCAATGCGCTGAACCAGCACCAACGCATCAGTGAGCTGAATTCGAACATGCAGCGCATTGCCGAACAACAGAAGTACCTGGAAGCGCTGAGGCAACGCCGTACCCGTACTGCAGGCATTGTCACACTGATCGCCGCCATTGTTCTGGCTCACCCCGTACTGCAGTCCGCGTTGGGCAGCATACCCCTGCCCAGCGTGATACTGGGTGGAGTCGGACTTTATCTTTTGTATTTACGTCGTTGACATAGGATACTAGCGTTTATGGATTCATCCTGGCTGGACAAGGTCAAGTGGAATGACGATGGACTCGTCCCGGTTGTCACGCAGGACGTGCACAGCAAGCGTATACTCACTCACGCATGGATCAACCGGCAGGCTCTGGCACTGAGCGCCGAGGAAGGCCGCGCGGTTTACTTTTCGCGTTCGCGAGGCAGGTTGTGGCGAAAAGGTGAACAATCCGGTCATGTCCAGTTGATACATGCCATATATCTGGATTGTGATGCGGACACTGTGTGTTATCTGGTCGAGCAGAAAGGTGGCATAGCCTGTCACACTGGCCGGGAGAGCTGCTTCTACCAGCGCCTGGAAAATGACCAGTGGCTGACCGTGGATCCGGTGATCCGCGACCCGGCTGAGATCTACAAGTGACACAACCGACAAGCAACACTGACAGGGCACCAGTGCCAGGGCAGCGAACAGGATACAGGGGACTGAACATGGACCAGGTGCTGATGCAGCTGGCGGCAACGCTAGAGCAGCGCAAGCAGGCAACAGCAGACAACTCCTATGTTGCCAGTCTGCACCGTAAGGGTCTGAACAGGATTCTGGAAAAGGTTGGTGAAGAAGCGGTGGAGACCGTGCTTGCCGCCAAGGAAGTGCAGGCAGGCGGTGACCCGCAGCAACTGATCAACGAAACAGCGGATCTGTGGTTTCATTCACTGGTCATGCTCAGCCATCTTGAATTGGGGCCGGAGCAGGTATTGGAAGAACTGCAAAAGCGCTTTAACATATCGGGCCTCGCGGAAAAAGCCGCCAGGCAGCAGGACTGAGGAGAAAAATCATGGGAATAGGTGGCATCAGCATCTGGCAACTCTTGATCATTGCATTGATCATTGTATTGCTGTTTGGTACAAAAAAGTTGCGCACAATGGGCACTGACCTTGGCGGTGCGCTTAAAGGCTTCAAGAAAGCCATGAAGGACGATGAGGACGATGCCGGACAGAAAGCAAAGGATGCCGAAGAGGATCCCGAGCAGCTGACCGACACAAACGCCGCTGCCAGCACGGCCAGCGCGCGCGAAGAACACACTGACAAGGATGCCGAAAAGAAGTAGGCATTGCATATGCATCACTGCCTGTGTCCGGCCAACGCCGGGCGCACCGGCAAGCCCTGAACTCACTCCGTATCGTGGACCAGAATCATGTTTGATATAGGGTTTATGGAGCTGCTGCTGATCAGCATCGTTGCCCTGTTGGTCCTCGGCCCGGACAAACTGCCGCACGCCATCCGCACCACGGCGCTCTGGCTGGGGCGCGCCCGTCGCAGCTTCAACAAGGCCAAATCGGAAATTGAGCAACAACTCAATACCGACGAGATACGTCGACAGCTGCACAACGAATCCATTCTGAAAGATCTGGAAGAAGCCAAGAACAAAGCCAATCAACTGGCAAAAGAGACCAGCGACTCACTGTCCGCGCTGGAGCACGATGTCAGCAGCAGCGTCAAGGGTGTCACTGCCAGAGGCAATGAGCCGGAGGGCGCTGACGATGCTGACGACGCCAAAACCACTTCCCCGCCCGATTCCAGCGCCGAGCCCGGAACAGGCCCTGACTCCGACCCGAAATCAGAACCAGGGCCAGAACCAAAGCCAAAGCCGGACAGGGTAGCGGAAGACACGTCCGGGTCTGCAGCAAAGCCCTCCCCGGGGGACAGTGACGAACAGCTTCCGGAACCGGCGAGTGGCACAAAAACCAGACCGGTTACCGATTTCTACAACAATCCCGACGCCAAGGTCGTGACACTTAAAGACGGTGCATTCAGCGTGCCGGAAAAACCCGCCGCTGATAAAGGGAAAAAGTCAGATGACTGACCAATACGATGAGGCCTCGGACAAGGAGCTGACCATAGTCGATCACCTGGTCGAGCTGCGCAACCGTATTCTCAAGTGTGTGATTGTGTTGCTGGTCGTTTTCCTGTCATTGATCTATTTTGCCAACGACATCTACACCTTTGTTGCCAGACCGCTGATCGCGGCATTGCCCGATAACAGCAGCATGATTGCAATTGACCCCACGTCACCGTTTTTTGCGCCGTTCAAACTGACCTTCTACACCGCGCTGTTTGTGACCGCGCCTTTCATTCTGTTCCAGTTATGGTCCTTTATTGCGCCGGGTCTGTACCGCAATGAAAAAAAACTCGCCATCCCCTTGTTCGTATCCAGCGTCCTGCTGTTCTACGCCGGCATGGCGTTTGCGTACTTTGTGCTTTTTGGCATCATCTTCAACTTTTTTGTCTCTGTGGCCCCGACCGATATCGCAGTGGCTCCGGATATCAACAGTTACCTGAGCTTTGTGCTGAAGATATTCTTCGCCTTCGGGTTCGCCTTCGAGATTCCGATCGCCGTGTTCCTGTTCATCTGGGCTGGCCTGGTTGAACCAGAGGCGCTGGAAGGCAAACGCCCCTACGTTGTTGTCTGCTGTTTTGTGGTCGCCATGCTGCTCACCCCGCCGGATCCGTTCACACAGTCGCTGCTGGCCCTGCCGATGTGGTTGTTGTTTGAGATCGGGATTTTTCTGGGCAAGTACTTCCTGCGCAAAAAAGCCGAACAGGAAGCCGAACAAGGCTGAACTTGCCGATTGGACCACCAGTCCTTCCGGGGTGGGGTCATTCCAATTGTTGATCGACCATAACCATTTAAAAAATACCGGCGCTGCGGAACTCGCGCGTGCGCCAACGGGCGCTCGCGCTCAGACAGTCCTCGCGACTACCCCGGCATTTTTTAATGGAAATGCATGGTCTGATTGATCCTCAATTGGAATGACCCCACCCCGGAAGGGCGTGCCAGATTCAACCATTGAGTTCAGCCTTGTTCGGCTTCCTGGTCAGCTTTTCAGTGTGAAGGTGACGGGGCCGTCATTTTCCAGGAGGATTTTCATGTTGGCGCCGAACACACCGGTGGCGATGTGGGGGTGTTCATTGCGCAGGAAATCCACCAGTTTGTTGTAGAGGGTTTCGGCTTCTTTGGGGGGCATGGCGGTGGAGAAGCCGGGGCGCAGGCCGCTGGTGGTATCGGCGGCGAGGGTAAACTGTGACACCAGCAACAGTTCGCCTCCTGTGTCGCGCAGGCTACGGTTCATGCGGTGTTCCTGGTCGGGAAATACCCGGTAGTCCAGCACGCGGCGCAGCAGTTTTTCGCCCTTCGCCTGCGTATCATTCTGTTCCAGACCCAACAGCACCACCAGCCCTGGCCCGATGTTGCTGTGCGTCTCGTTCTCAATTTTCACACTGGCGTGTGTCACACGCTGAATCAAGGCAATCATGAGGTGCTCAGGCGCTTCCCTAGAAGTCAATGATGATGGGGTAGAGTGAGGCAAGCAGCAGGATGGCCATCAGCCAGTTGAAGTTGCGGGCACGTACCGGGTTGTCCAGCCATCGCTGCAGGGAAACACCAAACAGGTTCCAGGTGGCAATCAGCGGAATGCCAAGCAAGGCAAACAACAGAGCAATTATGGCGACACCTGTCACCATGTTGCCAGGCTGGGTATAGGTTGCCACCGCGGCAATGGTCATCATCCAGGCTTTGGGGTTTACCCACTGGAACAGTGCTGCCTCTATGAATTTCAGGGGGCGTGCACGCTTTCTTGCTGACGAGTTCCCACCGCCCGGGCGGACAAGCAACCAGGCCAGATAGACCAGTATCACCACGCACAGTATGCGAAGCACGATTTCGGCCGGTGGCCAGAGCACAAACAGACTGCCCAGGCCCAGCGCCATGGCCACCAGCAGGACCTGACAACCTACGGTGATGCCCAGAATGTGTGGCACCGAGCGCCTGAACCCGAAATTGGCGCCCGAGGTCATCAGCATGAAATTGTTGGGGCCGGGCGTGCCGGTCATGACAATGATGAAGGCCATCAACGGCCATATCTGTTCAACTGGCATGTCAGGTCCCGCCCGGAGGCTCAGCCGCGGGGTACACCGCCGCGGGAGGCTCGCTTACGTTCGTTCTCGGTCAGCAGTTTCTTGCGCAGACGAATGTGGTTGGGTGTGATTTCCACCAGTTCGTCCTCAGCAATAAACTCCATGGCCTGTTCCAGTGTGTGCCTCACTGGCGGCGTCAACAGCAGATTCTCGTCTGTGCCGGCAGCGCGGATATTGGTCAACTGCTTGGCCTTGGTGGGATTGACCACCAGGTCATTGTCGCGACTGTGCAGACCGATGATCATGCCTTCATACACTTCCACGTTCGGATCGATGAACAGACGTCCGCGATCCTGCAGAGTGAACAGCGCATAGGCCAGCGCCTTGCCCTTGACCATGGATACCAGCACCCCGTTGTGGCGCCCACCAATGTCACCGGCCTTCATCGGGCCGTACTTTTCAAAAATGTGGTTCATCATACCTGAACCTGATGTCAGGCTCAGGAACAGGGTACGGAAACCGATCAGGCCACGGGTTGGAATCAGGAAGGTCAGGCGCACCCGGCCTTTGCCATCGGGCATCATGTCCTGCATGTCCGCGCGCCGGTTACCCAACTCCTCGATCACCGCGCCCTGATGCTGATCGTCACAATCCACGATCAGGATTTCGTAGGGCTCCATCATCTGACCATCAATTTCCTGCACAATCACTTCCGGGCGCGAAACGGCCAGTTCGAAGCCTTCCCGGCGCATGGTCTCGATCAGCACAGCCAGGTGCAGTTCACCGCGACCGGACACCTTGTACTTGTCCGGCGTCTCGCCCGGCTCAACCCGCAGTGCCACGTTATAGATCAATTCGCGCTCCAGCCGCTCCTTGATGTTGCGCGTGGTGACAAATTTACCATCCTGCCCGGCAAAGGGTGAGTCATTGACCTGAAAGGTCATGCTGATGGTGGGTTCATCCACGGTCAGTGGCGGCAACGCCTCGACATGCTCGGGATCACACAGTGTGTCGGATATGTTCAGCTTGTCGATTCCGGTGATACAGATGATGTCGCCAGCCAGCGCTTCGTCAACGTCCACGCGCTCCAGGCCCATATGACCCTTGACCTGCAGGATACGGCCCTTGCGCTGCTTGCCATCACGGTCCACGATGACCACCGGCATATTGACGCGGGCCTTGCCGCCGGTGACGCGACCGATGCCGATCACGCCGACGTAGCTGCTATAGTCCAGGGCGCTGATCTGCATGCGAAACGGCGCATCCACAACAACGGTGGGCGGCGGCACCTGATCAACAACCATCTGGAACAGCGGTGTCATGTCATCGGCCAGATCATCGGCCTCGGGGCCAGCCACGCCGTTGAGCGCGGACGCGTAGATTACCGGAAAGTCCAGTTGCTCGTCCGTGGCACCCAGTCGGTCAAACAGGTCCATCACCTCACCAAGCACCCAGTCGGGCCGCGCACCGGGGCGATCCACCTTGTTGATCACCACAATCGGCTTCAGACCCTGATCAAAGGCTTTCTGGGTCACAAAGCGGGTCTGCGGCATGGGGCCATCAACCGCATCCACCAGCAGCAGCACGCTGTCCACCATGGACATGACACGCTCCACCTCACCACCAAAGTCGGCGTGGCCGGGTGTGTCCACGATATTGATACGGTAGTCACCCCAGTTGATGGCTGTGTTCTTGGCCAGGATGGTGATACCGCGCTCGCGCTCCTGATCATTGGAATCCATGACCCGTTCCACATTGCCACCGCGCTGATCCAGGGTACCGGACTGCTGCAGAAGCTTGTCGACCAGAGTGGTTTTGCCATGGTCAACATGGGCAATAATAGCGATATTGCGGATATTCTCGATCACGGGGGATTCCTGATGGTGACTGCTGGGTAAATTGGCGCCGAAGTATACCAGAAAAGTGGCGCCACTATCGATCCAAAATACAATCCGGTGAACTGACAGATATTCGTGGTGCATGAACTGGTCGGCGCCCCTGGCACGCAATACACTGAATGCGCACTTACATTCATCACAAGGAGCTATTTATGGGCAGTATTCTGAAGCGCTTGTCGCTGACGCTTGGCCTGTTGCTGGTCATCGCTACGGCCTGGGCCGAGCCGGTATCCAGTCACTTCACCACATCCGACGGTGTACAGATTCACTACCTCACCCAGGGCGAAAGCGGCAGCCCAGTCATTCTTGTGCATGGTTTCACCTCCAGCGCGCGCGGTAACTGGTTCAATCAGGGCATCGTGCAACATCTGGTGGACAATCATCAGGTGATTGCCATTGATATGCGAAACCATGGCGACAGTGACACCGTCAACGAAGGTGAACCCGGCATTGTCCGTGATGTACTGGAGCTGATGGATCATCTGCAGATAGACCGCGCTCATATGCACGGTTACTCGATGGGTGGTTACACCACTCTGGCCGTGTTGGCGGTGGCGCCGGAGCGTCTGATCACCGCCAGTGTGGGTGGTGCCGGCGTCGGTGATCTGCCGGAGAATATCGCGCCAGATGCGGATTTTGATTGGGACACAGCACTCGTTGAACGCGTGCCAACACAATTCCCCATCGACCTGGGCGCTGTCAGCATCCCGGTCATGGCCATCAATGGCTCGGACGACAGGCCGTATCCCAAGACTGTGCGCATGACACGTGAAATGGATGATTTCACCAATTTCATACTCCCGGGTTACCACCACATGAATGCCATGACGCCCGGCACCGGCTACGCCGAACGTCTGGCATTTTTCATCAGCCAGAACGACGACTGAAAGTTCAGGGCCGGTACACCGCCACGTTGCGGTGGCCGGCATCCTTCAGGTGCGAGGCATGCAACCGGCTCATGATGCCCTTGTCGCAGTACAGCAGGTACTGCCGCTCGGGATCCAGTGCGGTGAACTGCGAGCGCAGCTGATAGAACGGCATGTGGACCACATCGGCCGTGGCATCGCCGCCACGCAGGCGCAGCGGACTGCGATCCTGTTCGTCTGGATGCCGGATATCGAGCACAATCGCCTGCGCCGGCACCTGGGTGTACTCATCAGGCTCCACGGCAAAGTGCCCCAGCCCCTCCACAACCCGATCAATACGCTGGACCGCCATATTCGTCACCGCCGCTTCCAGCACTGCCATGTCCATGCGCGCCTCTTCCGCCTCGATACGTGCCAGACGGGCGCGCGTGGTGGGTTTGACCGAAATCACACCACAGTATTCCGGCACATTCTTCGAGAACTCCTCGGTGCCGATCGCCCGTGCAATATCAATGATCTCCTGCTTGTCACTGGTGATCAGCGGCCTGAGCACCAGCTTGTCGGTGACCCTGTCGATCAGTGCCAGGTTCGGCAGCGTCTGACTGGAAACCTGGGCCACGCTCTCGCCGGTGACCAGCGCTTCCACTTGCAGTGAATCGGCCACCCGGTCAGCGGCGCGCATCATCATGCGCTTCAGCACCACCCCCATTTGTGCATTATCAACCCGGGTCAGGATCTCCTGGACCACGTGCTCGAAAGGCACGGTGATGAACTTCACACGCTGGGAGGCGCCGTAACGCAGCCACAGGTACACAGCCAGCTCCTTTACTGCCAGCTCGTGCGCCTTGCCACCAAGATTAAAAAACAGGTAATGGGTCAACAGCCCCCTTTTTATGCAGCGATAACTGGACACTGCTGAATCAAAGCCGCCGGAAATCAGCGACAGCACCGCCTCCTGGGTGCCCAGCGGATATCCGCCCAGGCCTCGCCGAAAATCCTCTACCACATAGAGGTCGTTGTGACGGATTTCCAGCCGCACGGTAACCTGCGGATTGCTCAGGTCCACACCAGCGGGCTGACAGCGCGCAATCAGTGATGCACCAATATGGCGCTCGACGTCCACAGAATTGAAATTGTGGCTGCCCTGACGCTTGCAGCGCACCGCAAAAGTCCGCCCCGGCAACTGTTTCTGATGAATGGGCAGCAGCGCCTCAACCATCTGATCAAAATCCATCAGCGGCAGTTTCTGCACTTTCATCACCACAGACAGGCCGGGAGTGCAGGTCAGCACTTCCATGAATTCGGACGCCGCCCGTTCACCACTGCGCTGCGTGGTGATCTCCAGGATGTCCCAGTCCCCCACCACCTGCACGTCTTCATCCAGGCGTGACAGCAGCGTGCGCAGGTTACGCCGCAGGATTTTGATGAAGCGCTTGCGTACCGGGCGCGTTTTGATGGTGATCTCAGGAAAGAACCTGACCAGGAACTGCATGTATCTACCTCTGCAAGTTGTTGAACGCCAGCACGCACCAAAACAGGGAGGCGGCGCCATTTTACTCTCTTGATCCGTGCCGATCGGAATTCCAACTGACAAAATCATTGATAATTGCACTCATACAGTGCACTTTACTCATTCGCGCACCACTTTGGCGCAGTATTGAGGGCATTGAGGCCCGTCGTCACGGAAAATCAGGGGGTTGCGCGCCCCAAAAAATGGCACGCATCTTGCTCCCTACTGCACACACGGATGCGACAGGGGTTTCATTATAAAGACCGCGCCTCATCTTGTAGAGTGCGGACCGCGGGGAGCGGCGCCGCATTGAAGCAAACGGATACCGGAATCTGCCATCAACAGGTCGGTTCCAAAATCAACCAGTGACTCCAGGGGAGTCATAATTCTCGATCGCACGGAGGATCAAGAATGTCCGACAAGACGTTAACGTTAATCAAAGACAACGATGTAAAGTGGATCGACCTCCGTTTTACAGACACACGCGGTAAAGAACAGCACGTGACTTTCCCGGCCACAGCTGCAGAAAGCGTCATGGAAGGTGTCATGTTCGACGGCTCATCGGTAGCCGGGTGGAAAGGGATCAACGAATCAGACATGATCCTGATGCCTGACGACTCCACTGCCGTTATCGATCCCTTTACTGACGAGCCTCAGGTCAACCTGCGCTGCGACATCATTGAGCCGCGCACCATGCAGGGCTATGACCGTGACCCGCGCTCTGTTGCGCGTCGCGCCGAAGAATTCCTGAAGTCCACCGGTATCGGTGACACTGCCTATTTCGGCCCTGAGCCCGAGTTCTTTGTATTCGACTCGGTAAAATGGCAGAACAAGATGGAAAGCGCCTCTTTCCAGATCAATGCCGAGGAAGCAGCCTGGTCCAGCAACGAAGACTTCGAAGGCGGCAATATGGGACACCGTCCGAAGGTCAAGGGTGGCTACTTCCCGGTGCCGCCAGTCGACTCTCACGCCGACCTGCGTGGCGCCATGTGTGACGCCATGACCGCAATGGGCCTGACTGTTGAGCTGCATCACCACGAAGTAGGCAACGCCGGTCAGTGCGAAATCGGCACAAAGTTCAACTCACTGGTTTACAAGGCGGACGAGACCCAGATCCTGAAGTACTGTGTCCATAACACTGCCCACCTGTTCGGCAAGACGTCCACCTTCATGCCCAAGCCGCTGGTCGGCGACAACGGTAGTGGTATGCACGTGCACATGTCCATCTTCAAGGACGGCAAGAACACATTTGCCGGAGAAGGCTACGCTGGCCTGTCCGATACTGCCCTGTACTACATCGGCGGCATCATCAAGCACGCCAAGGCGTTGAATGCTTTCGGCAACGCCTCCACCAACTCTTACAAGCGTCTGGTAAAAGGCTTTGAAGCACCAACTCTGCTGGCGTACTCATCGCGCAACCGGTCGGCGTCCATCCGGATTCCGTACATCATCGGCGGCAACCCCAAAGCCATCCGTATCGAAGTCCGCTTCGGTGACCCGACGGCCAACCCGTATCTGTACTTTGCCGCACTGCTGATGGCCGGCCTTGACGGCATCAAGAACAAGATTCACCCGGGCGATCCTTCCAACAAGGACCTGTACGACCTGGAGCCGGAAGAAGAAGCAGAAATTCCGAAAGTCTGCTATTCGCTGGACGAAGCGCTTGACTCACTGGATGCCGACCGTGACTTCCTCAAGGAAGGCGGTGTGTTCAGCGACGACCTGATCGATGGTTACATCGAACTGAAGCGCGGCGAATGCACCCGTCTGAACGCAGCCACTCACCCGGTTGAGTTCGACATGTACTACAGCGTGTAAAAACGGTGAACACAGTGGCCGGGACAGCAGTAGACAAGGCGCCCCGGCCACTGCTCAGCCGCCCTGAAATGTCCGTTGCGGACCCGACAATGCACAAGCGCCTGCTCGACAATCTCACCACCGGGGTCCTGGTCCTGGACCATGACCTTCGTCTTTGTTATCTCAATCTGGCAGCCGAGAATCTGCTTGCCAGCAGTGGTCGACAACTGCAAGGCATCAGCATCAATGACATCTTCCTCCGGTTTGAACAGGATCTGGAGGATATACGTTCTGCACTGGATGAGAATCGCAGCTTCACCAAGCGCAAAACGGAAATCCGGCTGATACACGGCAACCGCATCGTAGTGGACTACACCATCACACCACTGCAGGATTTCAACGGTCATCGGGTGATGATGGAAATCCAGAGCATGGATCATGCCGAGCGCATCAGTCGCGAGGAGGCAATGATCAACACACATGAAACCACACGGGAACTGGTGCGTGGTCTGGCACATGAAATCAAGAACCCACTCGGCGGTATTCGTGGCGCCGCACAATTGCTGGCCAGGGAACTGCCCAATACCGAACTGACTGATTACACCAACGTGATCATCGAAGAGGCCGACCGGCTGCGCAAACTGGTCGATCGCCTGATGGGCTCCGGCAAACTGCCGGAAATGCGCCCACTGAACATACACGAAGTGCTGGAGCGCGTGCGCAATCTGATTGAAGCCGAAGTCGGCAACAAGGACATCACACTGGTACGCAACTATGACCCCAGCATTCCGCAGATCACCGGCGACTTTGAACAACTGATACAGGCAACACTGAATATCGTCAGTAACGCAGTGCAGGCGCTGGAAAGTCCGCACGTGACCCATAGCGCGGGCGTCATCGAACTTCGCACCCGTGTTGTACGCAACGTCACCATCGGCATCAATTTTTACCGACTCGCTGCCCGCATTGATATTACGGACAACGGCCCCGGCATACCAACGGAGCTCATGAGCACACTGTTCTACCCGATGATCAGTGGTCGCGCTGAAGGCACAGGTCTGGGCCTGTCCATCGCTCACTCAATAATAAATCACCACAAAGGCATCATTGAATGCCAGAGCAAACCCGGACGCACCAGTTTTTCCATTTTGATTCCGGTACGCACCGACAACGGCACTACCGGAGGCAAATAAACCGAATAACGCGGAAGTATCACTATGAACAAGCACAATTCAGTGTGGATTCTGGACGACGACAAGTCCATTCGCTGGGTGCTGGAGAAGTCACTCAGCCGCAACGGTCTGCATACCCAGAGCTTTGAAAGTGGCGACGAGCTGCTGCATCGCCTGGAAAAAGAGCGGCCTGACGCCATCATCAGTGATATTCGTATGCCCGGCATCAACGGTCTGGAGTTGCTGACATCAGTCCACGAAAAATTCCCTCAGTTGCCGGTCATCATCATGACCGCCCACTCGGATCTGGACAGCGCGGTATCCTCATACAGCCGCGGCGCTTTTGAGTACCTGCCCAAACCCTTCGATATCGACGAAGCGGTCGCCATGACCCAGCGTGCACTGGAGCACGCACGCGAGCAGGGCAGCGATGAAATTGACACCCCTGCGCTCGAAGACACCAAGGAGATCATCGGCGAAGCGCCCGCCATGCAGGAGGTATTCCGCGCCATTGGCCGACTGTCGCAATCCAATATCACCGTATTGATCAACGGCGAGTCCGGCACGGGCAAGGAACTGGTCGCCCACGCGCTGCACAAACACAGCCCGCGACGCGAGCGTCAGTTCATTGCCCTTAACGTGGCCGCCATTCCCAAAGACCTGATTGAGTCGGAACTGTTCGGGCACGAAAAAGGTGCCTTCACCGGCGCCGCATCCCAGCGCACCGGCCGCTTCGAGCAGGCCAACGGCGGCACACTGTTCCTGGATGAAATTGGTGACATGCCACTGGAAACCCAGACCCGACTGCTGCGGGTATTGTCAGACGGCGAGTTCTACCGGGTCGGGGGTCACACACCGATCAAGGTCGATGTGCGCATCATTGCCGCTACGCACCAGAACCTGGAAGACAGAGTCAAACAACACCAGTTCCGGGAAGACCTTTTCCATCGCCTGAACGTCATTCGCATCCACATTCCGCGCCTGCGCGATCGCCGCGAAGACATTCCTCGCCTGGCCCAGCACTTCCTGGCCAAAGCCGCCGAAGAGCTCGAGGCAGAAACCAAGGTGCTTCGCCCGGAAACCGAGCAGTACATCACCGGCCTGAACTGGCCCGGCAACGTGCGCCAACTGGAAAACTTCTGCCGCTGGATCACCGTCATGGCCTCCAGCCGCGAGGTGCGTGTAGACGACCTTCCACCCGAGCTGTTCGAAACCCAGGCCCAGGCCAGCACCAGCCAGAGCTGGACAGAACTGCTGGAGCAGTGGGCCAGCCAGGAGCTTAGCCTGGGTCATAAGGGCATTCTGGATCAGGCGACCCCTGCCTTCGAGCGCACCATGATTGAAGTGGCATTGAAGCATACCCTGGGGCGGCGGCGGGATGCGGCGGTGCTGCTGGGTTGGGGGCGCAATACCTTGACGCGCAAGATCAAGGAGCTGGGGATCGAGGCGGAGGCTGACTCGGAGGAGTGACAGTGGGTGCCGGGCGAAGGCTGACTCGGAGGAGCGACGGTAAGTGCCGGGCGAGGCCCTGACGGAAGTTTGCGGACTCGCTCGAGCACATCCCTGTATCGCTCGACCGCCTGGGGTTGTCGAACTGTGAGAGGTGACCAGCACACCATCGATTTCCTGATTCGCGTGTTTGATGCTCAACATTTCGAGATTGAGAACGTGATCCACGGCTGAGCTTATTGTCTTTCATATGCATGTCTGTCCATTCTGTCAGCGATTGCTCAAGGCAGACCTCTGATTGCAGGCTTTGGTGACCGATTCGAGACAGAACCAGTGGGCGGTCATGGACTTTGAGCCTCCCATGGATCGGAGCCCGGTATGAGCTACGATGAATTCAATGAACTCTGCGGCTCGTTGCCCGCAACCACCTGTGTTGTTCAATGGGGCGGCGCGTATGTCTGGAAGGTGGGCGGAAAAGTATTCGCCATTGGCGGATGGGAAAAATCATCGGGGGGTCCCGCATTTACCTTCAAGGCCTCTGAACTGAATTTTAATGTACTGAAGGATGAACCGGGCTTCAGGCCTGCGCCTTATCTGGCCTCTCGTGGTATGAAGTGGATTCAGCAATACGATGCGTCCAGGGAAAAGGATGAAGAGTTGAGGTACTACCTCAAGGAGTCACATCGAATAGTTTCCCTGGGGCTGACCAGAAAGCTTCAGAAAGCGCTCGGTCTCAATCAGGGCTGAACACGGCAATTCAATCCTGTACTGAGGACTACACATTGAAACTCGTGATAGGCAATAAAAATTATTCATCATGGTCATTGAGACCCTGGCTGTTGCTGTCATTCCACGGACTGCCTTTTGAGGAAGTACGAATTCCCCTGGACCAGGAAAACACACACGCGATGCTCGCCCGGTACACAGACGCCGGAAAGGTGCCTGTACTCAGGGATGGTGACCTGACCGTCTGGGATTCCCTGGCCATTTGTGAATACATTTCGGAGCAGTATCTGAACGGCGGCGGGTGGCCGAGCGATGTTCGAGCACGGGCAGAGGCAAGATCCTGCAGCGCAGAGATGCATTCCGGTTTTCAGGAAATCCGCGGTCGCTTGCCAATGAATTGCCGTGCGACCGGGCGCAAGGTCCCGCTCACTACTGAACTTGAACGGGAGGTGGCCAGGATAGACAGCATCTGGTCGCAGTATCGGGAAACGTATTCGAGCGCGGGCCCCTGGCTGTTCGGCGAGTTCTCCATTGCGGATTGCATGTTTGCACCGCTTGCCTTTCGTTTCAGAACTTACGGGATCAGTGTTTCAACGGTATCTGAACGATACATGCACTTCATGCTGGGCCATGAACAGATGCATGCGTGGCTCGAACAGTCTCACGCCGAAACTGAAATCATCAAACTGGGCGTAGCAGGCGACTAGAGCCGCGAATCCGCTGGTACTGCAGGATCCACCACGTGAATTGACTCGTGGGCAGGCGTCGGTGCCGTTTGCTTTGATGCTCAGCAGAGCGCGAAGCAAGTGAACGTCCCCGTTGGGGGGTTATTGGTTTTTGAGGTAGGTGGACAAGGTACTGTCTGCGCCGATCAGTATGGCAATTCCGAGAACCACCTGTTCCATGACGCCAGACTCCGCCCTGCTTTTGAATCTGATTCCTCTTTCTTGCCAGGAAAGGGTCTGTATCAGGCTGGCTGCCACAACACTGGGCTGATCAAGGCTGCCCACTGGCACCTCTGTGCGCGCACCCCGGATACTGGTGCTGATAGGACAACAGATCATCAGGCCAGTCTGATCATTATATTGTCGGGAGGACAGGACCAGTGCCGGACGATATTTCCCGATCTCTTTAACTTTTGTTGGTTCAAAATCCAGCATGACGATGTCATTGCGATCAGGAACATACCTTTGCGCCATCGGTCACATTGATGCTCACAGGACTGTCCACATCCATTTTTGCCTGGGCCAGTATTGTCTTCGGCAAGCGTATTGCCGCACTGTGCCCCCAACGTTTGATTTCGCTTTGCATACCACACTCCGTCATTTGGCCCGGTGTGTCCTGACAGGCCAGCCAAAACACAGCATGTATCTACTAATGTAGATACATTGCGGCCGCTCGCGCAAAGTGTCAATAAGAGTGCTTACACTCAAGTAAAGTACAAAATGTCCAACGAGTCTTGGCGTCCGGTGCCTGCCAGCAGCGTTTATTGTATGAGGATCGGCGTTCTGCCGGGACTTTGTTGGATAAAGAAATCTCTTGCGGTCGTGATGGTGAAGCGTAACGAGACGCTGTCCTGATCCTGTTTCTCTATCTGCAATATGCCGGATATCAGTTGGTCGTCCTCATTGATGAACTGCCATTCACCCTGATGCAGGTTCCATCCTGTGGATTCCTGTTCCTGGGTCCATTGTTGAGACTGTAACTGCCCGGCGAAGTGCTGGTAGAGTGCCGCCACACCAAGTCCGGACCTTATCACGCCGGAGACTGTGTAGCCGGTGTCCGAGCCGGAGCTTCGGCTTGGTGGTTGGAAACCGCTGTATTCGACGTCCTGCTCCAGAGGTAGCGCCAGTCTGGGCAGACAGGCCCTGATACCGAAAGATTCACTGGCGATGCGGGAGTCGTTAAACCGATGTCGTTCGGCTACTCTCTCGGCGCAGCTTGTGCCGGACGTGTCTGTCGCCGGACCCGCGAATCAGCCCCATTTTATCAACGCAGTTATCAGCTGTCCTCAGGACAGGGCTTCAGGACAGCGCATCATTCGATCTGTTGCAATCTTGCAAGCGGTCCATCTTGCTGCAGGCTTTCACGAACAAATAACGTGCGGCGTCAGGTTCATCCCTGGCCATGGAGACCCAGTCGATTCTTGAAAACGACAGACCAAAATTGGGCGCCTTCGTCAGCGCCCTGACTTGCGCCTGCTGCGGTGGTGGCAGCGTGTCGACAAGCGCTTCGTAGTGCGTCTGCAAGTCCTCGTATTCCTGATCTTCAGACAGCATCACCAGCGCCGCAATTCGGGGGATATCAACATCGCCGGTCTCACCACCTTCGGTGAGCAACTGGCAGGCTTGCTTCAGGGTGTCCACAGCCCGCTGGCTGCTGAACGCCTCTTTTCTGCCAGGCCCTCCCGCCACTGTGCTGTATGCACCACGCAGGAGCACACCGTGCGGAATCTTCTCAACATTATGGTGAAGCGTGGACCTAACAGTATATTCACCAAGCGCCGCCTGTATCTTGCGTGGATCAAGGCTCATGGCTCCCTCCACATTCTTGATTGCACATTCAGTCTATTGCACTCCCCGCCCATCCACAATCCACCCCCTGTAACAACAGTGACAGTGACATTGGCGCTGGGCCGGAGCGTGATATTGGGTAGTTGAGGTTGTGGAGTTCACTGAACAGGGTTAGACACTAAACGTTAAACTGACGCTCTTCCGCGTCGATTGACCGATTTTCGTCAACACCCACTTCAAGAATCAGAAACAATTCATGACCATAGAACTGCCTTTCGACGCGCTCCCATTCAACAATATTTGTGTCCGCATGTGCGAATGAAGCACCATTCATAAGCAAAAACGCAAGCACCAAACCCCAATCCCGCCACCCCCCATCGGGTGGCACCAGCGCAGGGCGGATGGGGAGGTGGGGCGTCGAGGCGGATCGATCAGGGCATGCTTTCCTGCGGCGACGGGAACCGGGGCTTTCGCGAGGACTGTCTGAGCCCCGGCGCCCGTTGGCGCCGGGGTGAGTTCCGCAGCGCCGGTTCCCGTCGCCGCAGGATGGCCGATCCGCCTCGACGCCCCACCTCCCCATCTGCCCGGCACCACCACCACCCGTGACGCTTTGTGACAGCCAAGCTGTTGAATTCAAAGCACCAAGCCCCTATATTGGCCCAACTACAAAAATGGACGGACCACGGGCCAGCGGAACATGATCGAAATCAGTCATATCACCAAGCGGTTTGACCAGTTCACCGCTGTGGATGATCTCAGCTTCACGGTGAAAGAGGGCGAAGTACTGGGCTTTCTTGGCCCCAACGGCGCCGGCAAGTCCACCACCATGAAAATCATCACCGGGTTCCTGGCACCCACATCCGGTACCGTCACGGTTGATGGCCACGACATCAGCACCGACCCGCTGGCCGTCAAATCACTGATCGGTTACCTGCCCGAAGGCGCGCCCAGCTACCCGGACATGACCACACTGGGGTTCCTGGAGTTTATCGCGGACATCCGCGGGCTCACCGGCGACTACCGCAAACAGCGTATTGAACACGTCATCAACCAGGTGGAACTGGGCCGGGTCTGCGAACAGACCATCGACACCCTGTCCAAGGGCTTCAAGCGCCGCGTGGGTCTGGCGCAGGCCATTCTGCACGACCCAAAGGTGCTGATTCTGGACGAACCCACCGACGGCCTCGACCCAAACCAGAAACAGCAGGTGCGACACCTGATTCGTAACCTGGCGCGGGACAAGATTGTCATTGTCTCCACCCATATCCTGGAAGAGGTCACCGCCGTGTGCACCCGCGCCCTGATCATTGCCCAGGGACGTATTGTGGCCGACGGCGCACCACGGGAACTGGAAGCCCGATCGCGCTACCACCGGGCAGTCAGCATCCAGTTCACCGAAGCCTTTGACCTGACAGCGGCGCTGGCGGACAACGATGCCATTGATGCCATCGAGCGGAACGAGGACGCCGAGTTCAGCTACACCATCCTGCCGCGTGCCGGTGACAATGTGTTCAACAGCATCGTCCAGCAGGCACAACAGCAACAGTGGCCAGTAGCCGAGCTGTACGTCATGCGTGGCCAGCTTGAGGACTTTTTCCGTTCTGTCACAGCGGAGGCAAGGGGATGAGCAGCATGGGTATCATTTTCCGCCGCGAACTGGCGGCCTACTTTGCCACACCACTGGCGTATGTGTTCATTGTCATCTTTCTGGTGATGAACGGCATCTTCACCTTTGACATGGGTGGTTTCTACGTGCGCGGCCAGGCCGATCTGCAGCCGTTCTTCTCATTTCATCCCTGGCTCTACCTGTTCATGGTACCGGCACTGGCCATGGGCCTGTGGGCCGATGAGCGAAAGACCGGCACCATCGAGCTGCTGCTGACCCTGCCCATCCGCCTGGTGGATGCGGTGGCCGGCAAGTTCCTGGCGGCCTGGGTGCTCAGCGGTATTGCCCTGGCACTGACTTTCCCGATCTGGATCACGGTCAATTATCTCGGCAACCCGGATAATGGCGTGATTGTCGCCGCTTACCTGGGCAGCTGGTTGATGGCAGGCGCCTTTCTTGCCGTGGGTTCCTGCATGTCAGCACTGACCCGTAATCCGGTGATTGCTTTCATCCTCAGCGTTTCGATCTGTTTCCTGTTCGTGGCGGCGGGCACGCCCATTGTGCTCAATGCCTTTCCGGGCTGGGTGCCCCAGCTGCTGGTGGATGCCGTGGCCGCCATGAGCTTCCTGACACACTTCGAGTCCATCAGCCGGGGTGTGCTGGACCTGCGCGACATCCTGTTCTTTGTGGTGTTCATTGTGTCCTGGCTGCTGGCCAGTGCCATTGTCATCGAACTGAAGAAAGCCAACTGATCAGGAGCCGATCATGAAACACAGACAACTCTTCTCGGCCACCGGTCTTGTTCTCACCGCACTGTTCCTGTTGATCGCCGTGGCCATCATCAGCAGCCTGCCGCGGCTGCGCATCGACCTGACGGCTGACCGGCTTTACACACTGGCCGAAGGTACCCGTACCATCGTGCGTGAACTGGATACCCCGGTGGACCTGATATTCTTCTACTCCGATGCTGCCACCACCGATGTGCCACAAGTGCGAGCCTACGGTACACGCGTGCAGGAGCTGCTGCGCGAGATGGCTATTGCCGGCGGCGCCAACGTCAACTTTCAGGTCATCGACCCAGAACCCTTCTCGGTGGAAGAAGACCAGGCCACGGAATACGGAATCCGTGCTGTGCCGCTGGCGGCCGGTGGCGAAGAGGTGTATTTCGGTCTGGTGGTGCGCGATGCCAACAACCACGAGGTTTTTGAAACCATGCCGCTGATCCGGCCCGATCAGGAAGAATTCCTGGAGTACGAATTCTCCCGCCTGATCACCCGGGTCGCCGACCCCGAGCCGATTGTGGTCGGTTTCATCAGCGGACTGCATATCGATGGTGGTATTGCGCCAGGCACACGGCAGCCCACGGCGCCCTGGGCATTCATGGAGAGTATCCGTTACCTGTATGAAACACGCCGACTGAACAACAATGTCATCGAAATCGAAGAAGATATCGATATTCTGATGCTGGTGCATCCGCAGAATCTGTCGGCAGAAACCCTGTACGCAATTGACCAGTATGTGATGCGGGGCGGACGTGTGATCGCCTTTGTTGATCCCAATGCTGATACCCAGACCCAGCAACTGCTGTCCACCGGTGATGGTCCGCAGTCGCTGGCTTCGGATCTGGGTGTGCTGTTCGAGTCCTGGGGCCTTGAGTACGACCCCAGCCAGGTGGTGACTGACCGGGATCAGGCCATGTTTGTCACCGTGGGCCAGTCCCAGCGTCCAATCAGCCATGTTGGCATGCTGGGCATCCAGCGCCCGGGTTTTACCAGTGATATTGTCACCGGTCGCCTGGAAGTAATGAATCTGGCATCCGCCGGAGCACTCAGACCTCGCGATGGCGCCAGCACCACGTTTGAGCCGCTGATTCGCTCCAGTGAAAACTCCATGCTGATGAACAACGCCTATTTCCGTGAGCTGACCGACCCGACCATTCTGCTGGATGAGTTCTCTGCAGACAGCAACCGCCATGTGATGGCGGCGCGGGTCAGCGGCCCGGCGCGCAGCGCCTTCCCCGACGGCAGTCCGTTTGACCCGGAAGCGCCCCGTGGTCTGGGGCTGAACATCGATGAAGACGGTCAGGCCGTGGTCGAGGATCCGATCGAGCTGCACGCTGCTCTGCCGCCACATATCGCCGAGTCACAGCGTGACATCAGTGTGATAGTGGTGGCTGACACGGACATGCTGGCCGATCGTATGTGGGCCCGCCAGCAGAACATCATGGGCCAGCGCGTCACTCAGGCCTTTGCCAACAACAGTGACTTTGTCATCAACGCGCTGGACAATCTTGCCGGCAGCCAGGAGCTGATCAGTATTCGTGGCCGTGGTCGATATGCCCGGCCGTTCACGCGTGTGATCGATCTGCAACGCGCAGCGGACGAGCGTCTGCGCGAGGAAGAAACCAATCTGCTGCGCAGCCTGTCGCAGACCGAACAGCAGATTGCCGCGCTGAGTCAGGAAGGTGACGGTGCCGGCGGCCTGACGCCGCAGATTGAAGCGGAAATCGAACGCTTCATGCAGCAGCAGCTGGACACCCGGCGCCAACTGCGGGAAGTGCGGCATCAGCTCAACCGCGACATCGAGCAACTGGGATCACGCCTGAAACTGCTCAATACCGCGCTGGTGCCAGCATTGCTGGTGATTGCCGCGCTGCTGATCGGACTGATCAGGCGTCGTCGTCACTCGACGCCGGTGAAAACAGTGGAAAGTTGACGGTCACGCGGGTGCCTTTGCCGACATCACTGTTGATGTAGAGGCATCCGCCATGCGCTTCGGCAATGAGATTGCACAGGTATAGGCCCAGTCCGAAACCGCCGGTGTGACGCGTGCGGGCGCTATCCACCCGATAAAATGGCTCACGCACGCGCTCCAGATGTTCCTGGGATATACCTTCGCCCTGATCCTCCACCGTCAATTCCGCAACGCGTTCATGGAAAGCCACTTTTACGCTGACCGGGCGGTTACGTCCGTAACGAATGGCATTGTTGACAATATTGGCGAACAGCAGGCGTACGCGCAGTTTATCCAGTTCCAGCGTGCGGTCATCGTCGGGCAGCTCCAGCTCCAGACCACCGGCGTAGTCACGGAATTGCTCGGCCAGGAATCCGATATAGGCAGCGAAGTCCACTGGCTCTGCGGACAGCGCAGCATGTTTTGTGCTCAGGCGCTCGGCTTCCAGCAGATCTGAAATCAGAAGATCGATCTCATCAATATCATCACCCAACGCACGTTTCAGGTCACCGTCCTCCATGAACTCCAGCTGCAGTTTTGCACGAGTGACCGGTGTGCGTAACTCATGACTGATGGCAAGCAGCAGCTGGCGCTTGGCCTCCAGGAGCGATTGCAGTGAATCAGCCATCTCGTTGACACTGGCCGTCAACTCACCCATCTCGTCGTTGCGCTCGACCTTGACCCGGTAGTTGAGCTCGCCCGCACAAATGCGCTCGGCGCCGCGGCGCAGGCGTCGTACCGGATCCAGCAGACGGCGCACCAGATAGTAGTTGAAGAACAGCACCATGATGGCAAAACCCATACCAACGTAGACCACCACATAGTCGTAGTCACTCAGCGTGGGCGCCCGGCGGTTGAGAAAATACTCGTAGCCGCCACGATTGATGAAGATCACCTGCTCATTGCCCACGGCCAGCATCTGGGCGTCTTCGGACAGGGTGCGGACAAATTCGGCACGGGAGATATCCAGGTCGTCCTGATCATCGGATTGCCAGTTGATATGCGGGCTGCGGATGATGATGGTCAGCGAGAGCTCATCAGCCAGTTCGGCGGCACGCTCCAGATCCGGCGGAATACCTATCGCATCCACAATCAGTCGTACATTGTCCAGATAGAAGGCAGGCAGCGGATTGAGCCGCTCCCTGCGCCAGTTCTGGTCAATCTGGCGCAGGGACAGCGAAATGATGATCAGGAAAACAATGACTGTTGCACTGAAGATCAGGAACAGTCGGAAGTACAACGACCGCGGTGCACTGGGGTGCAGCAGACTCATGCCGGTTCGCCGACAAAGGTATACCCACGCCCCCACACGGTCTTGATGAAGCGAGGTGTCTTGGAGGTGTCGCCGAGCTTGTGCCGCAGGCGACTGACCAGTGTGTCCACCGCACGCGAGAACAGTTCGGCGTCAATACCGCGCAGCCGGTTCATCAACTCGTCACGGGTGAACGTCTTGTTTGGTGACTGCATGAACAGCACCAGCAGCTCATACTCCATGGTGGTCAGTTCGATCGGTTCGCCATCCAGCTTTACAGTGCGTCTGCCAGTGTCGACTTCCAGGCCCTGGAAGCGGGGAATATCGGAACTGCTTCGTGCGTCGTCGGAGGCGCGGCGCAGAATATTGCTGATACGTGCCACCAGCTCGCGCGGCTCGAAAGGTTTGGGCAGGTAGTCATCTGCGCCGAGTTCCAAACCCACGATACGGTCGGTCACCTCGCCATGGGCAGTCAGCATCATGATTGGCAACTGTCCATAGACCGCGGGCTTGGCCCGGATTTCCCGACAGATCTCGAAACCGTCCTTTTCAGGCAACATGACATCGAGAATCAGCAGATCGGGTTTCAGACGCTTGAGGTGCTCAAAACCCTTGCTGGGGGTATGCGCCACCGTCACGTTCATGTCGTAGCGCTCCAGATACTGGGTCAATAGCTGGCCGAGCTTCTCATCATCGTCAATCAGAAGTATTTGCTTCATGGCTTTATGCTTGTTATGCACTCCCTTGGGTAACAGCCGGAGTGTACGAAGTAAGCCCCTGAAAATCAATCTGCCAACAGCGGTGTGGCGGCCCGATACACCCCGCAGATGATGTATCATGGCGCTCCACATCAATCGCCTGACTGCGCCGGACATGATCAGCCTCAACAACGCCCGCCTGATGCGGGCCGAACACACACTACTTGACGACACCAGCCTGAGCATCCACAAGGGCCAGAAAATCGGTGTCATCGGCCGCAACGGCACTGGCAAATCGAGTCTGTTTGCCTGCCTGAGTGGCGAGTTGGCGCTGGATCAGGGCGAACTGCTGATGCCGGCAGATCTGCGCGTTGCACAGATGCGCCAGGAGACGGCGGGCAGCCAGCGCACAGCACGTGAATATGTCATGGATGGTGATGCCGACTACCGGCGTCTGGAAGCAAAACTGCAGGCCGCTGAAGCCAGTGGCGACAACAATGCCATGGCGCGCCTGCACGGCGAAATGGACCGCATCGGTGGCTATGACATCCAGGCACGCGCCGAACAACTGCTGTCCGGCCTGGGTTTCAGTGTGGACCAGTTCGGCAAGGCACTGGCCGAGTTCTCCGGTGGCTGGCGCATCCGCCTGAACCTGGCTGCCGCCCTGATGGCGCCATCTGACCTGTTGCTGCTGGACGAGCCCACCAACCATCTGGACCTGGAAGCCACACTCTGGCTGGAACAGTGGCTGAACCGTTATCAGGGTACATTGCTGATCATTTCGCACGACCGCAGCTTTCTGGACAAGGTCATCGATCACGTTATCAGTTTTGACAATCGGCAACTGGTGATGTATCGCGGCAACTACAGCGCCTATGAAGTACAGCGGGCGGAACGGCTGGCGCAACAACAGGCCATGGCCGAGAAACAGCTGCGCCGACGCGCCGAGATCGAGGATTTTGTGCGCCGCTTCCGCGCCAAGGCTTCCAAGGCACGCCAGGCACAGAGCCGGCTCAAGGAGCTCCATCGGATGCAGGACATTGCGCCCGCACACATCGATTCAGATACCGATTTTCGCTTTCCACCCGCCGAGAGAACCGCAGACGAGCTGCTGGCACTGGACAAGGCTGCCATCGGTTTTGGGAATACTGCCCTGATCGAGAATATCAGGCTGCGAATTCTGTCTGGTACCCGCATCGGCCTGCTCGGGCTTAACGGCAGCGGCAAATCCACGCTGCTGAAAACCCTTTCCGGTCAAGTACCACTGATTGGTGGAGAAATGAATACCTCCCGGCACCTGAACACTGGATATTTTGCCCAACACCAGGTGGACGTGCTCGATGGCCGCCTGTCGGCTATGGCGCTGATGCAACAGGTGGATGCCAGGGCACGGGAACAGGAGTTACGTAACTTCCTGGGCGGCTTTGATTTCCGTGGTGATCGGGTCAATGAACCCATCACACACTTCTCCGGCGGCGAAAAAGCCCGTCTGGCACTGGCACTGGTGGCCTGGAAAAAGCCAAACCTGCTGCTTCTGGACGAGCCCACCAACCACCTGGACATGGAAATGCGCCACGCCCTGACCATTGCCCTGCAGGCTTACGAAGGCGCAATGATGGTGGTATCACACGACCGCTATCTGCTGGACAACACCGTGGATGAATTCTATGTGATTCACAACGGCCGGTTCAGTGAGTTTGATGGCACGCTGGACGACTACGCACAGTGGCTGCAGAAACAGCAGGCGGCTGACAACAACACTGCCGGCAATGCACTCCCCACTGCTGGCAATGGCAATGGCACTGCCAGCCGCACACCGGACACTGGCAACAGAGCGGACAAAAAGGCACAGCGCCAGGAAGCAGCCGCCCGGCGTGAACAGCTTGCCCCCTTGCGCAAGGCGGCCCGGCAACTCGAACAGCAGATGGGCAGGATCAACGAGCGCCTGGCTGACATCGAGGCTATCATCGCTGACCCGGTCATGTACGACGAGCAAAAAAAGGCCGAACTTGCGGACCTGTTGCTGGAGCAGGGCAAATTGCGACGGGAGCTGGAACAGGTGGAAGAGCGCTGGCTCGAAGCTGCGGAAATCCTGGAGGCCGGGTGACGGGTCAGAACGTTGAGCGGTGACAAAAGAACCAAATCAGTGTTCTGGTAGACTAAGGAGTCTGTGAAGCCATTGACAGATAAACGCCGGAAACGGCAAGAGGCACAACATGAACAGTCTATTGACGTTAGTGACAGGCATCTTGATGGTGATCGGTGCGAACCAGGCCGTGGCCCAGCAGGGCTCAAATGACCATGACCATAACCAGGACCAGAGCAACGAGAGCGCCAGTGGCCATGAAACCGCACACGATCATCGCAACATGCAGGCCAGGCAGGCCCAGCGCATTGAGGAACTGATCGAAATGCTGGAAATCACGTCGGAGCAGGAACCTGCGTTCAGGGCTGCCATGGCCCGGGCCCAGGCTCAGCAGATGCCCAATATGCGAGCGAACGCAGGGCAACGTGGGCAGATGCGGGGCCAGGAGCAGATGACGCGCGAACAACGTCAGGAGCAGATGGCTGAACGTCGCGCAGAGGCGCAACAGCGCAGGCAGCAGGCCAGTGAGCGTCGCGAGCAGATGCAGGATAGGGCAGCTCAGCGCCGGGCAGCAACCGAAGCATTATTGGCTGATGTCCTGACGGATGAGCAGATGACGAAGTTTCGCGCGCAGCAGCGTCGCATGGACAGGGAACAATAATCGGCAATTTTCGACATCAGGCGACGCAAGCGGGGTGGCTGTTGCCACCCCGCTTGCTTGTTTACCGCGAGCCCGCTTCAGCCTGCAAGCGAGCGGCAACTTCCTGCACCTCATCCAGCACCCGCAGCAGGTTCTCACCCCAAATCCTGGCAATGTCCTCCTCACTGTAGCCACGGCGCACCAGTTCAATGGTGACGTTCAGGGATTCGTGGGCACCCATCCAGCCGTGAACGCCGCCACCGCCGTCAAAGTCACCGCTGAGACCCACATGATCTATGCCGATGAGCTCTACCATATAATCCACGTGATCAATGAAGTCGGCCACATCGACCGGCGGCGCCAGCGCGTACACTTCATCTTCCAGACGCGGCTCGGCCAGTGCGTTGATCTCGGCAATCTGAGCGTCGTACAGCGCGCGGGATTCGGGGTCGAGCGCATTGCGGGCCTGATTACTGAGAATCTGGTAACCCAGATCATCAGCAATGGAATCGAGCAGTTCATTCAACATCGCCTGGTAGCGCGCATGTTTGCCGGAGTTGATGAAACTGCGGAACGCAACCGCCTGCACAACACCACCTGTGTCACGAATGGCCAGCAGTTCCTCGTCATACAGGTTTCTGCTCACATTATTGACCGCACGAGCCGAACTGTGTGAGGCAATCACCGGGGCCACACTCAACTCAATGGATTGCCTGTTGGTTTCCACCGAGGGATGTGACACATCAATCATGATGCCAAGCCGGTTCATCTCGGCAATAGCCTCACGGCCCATTTCACTGACGCCATTGTACAGCCACTCTTCATCTGCCTCGCCGGTGTGGGAATCAGCCAGTTGGTTGTGACGATTATGGGTGAGGGACATGTAACGGGCGCCGAGCGCATGGAATTCCTCGATCCGCCCCAGATCATCAGCCAGCGGGTAAGCGTTCTCGACACCAATCATTGCCACCATCTTGCCATCAGCAATAATGCGACGAACATCCTCTGAGGTGGTCGCGAGCTCAATCTGATCCGGTGCGTATTCATTGACAAGCCGGTGTATGGCGTGAAACTTGTCCATGGCATTGTCGTAGGCAGCTTCATAACCCGCGTCGGTCAGTGGCCCCTGAGCCGTATACACCACAAACCAGGCCACATCCATGCCACCCGCCTCCATCTTGGGCAGGTTGACCTGGGTGTCGGTGTCCTGGGTGTAATTCAGATCGTCGGTGAAAAAGCGGGTGTTGATGTCCACATGAGTATCCAGCACGATCACGCGTTCGTGGATGGCGCGGGCGCGCTCGATCAGTTCGGCCTCTCCATTATCCGTTTCGTCTTCCGGGGATACATCCAGTGGTGGGGTCACAAGCTCCGTCATATCCGGTGCCTGCGCCGGTGTTCTCTCCTGCTGACCGCAGGCTGCAAGCCCGACCAGCAGCAGGGCGAGCAGGATCAATCGGGGAATATACGCAGTTTGCATGCCAGGTGCTCCATCAGTTCGGTGGTAGCTGAAAGTATTGCATTTTACGTACCAGCTATTCCACCTGATTTACTGAACAAAAAAAGGGGACAGATTTATTTTTCTTCACCCGGTCGGCAGAACCCACCATTGTTGACGTTGATTCCTACCTCAACTATGTCCATCGTCTGCAGAGAGCAGCCACCGAAGCGCCGGGGCGCGCCTTTGAGCCGGAGGAAATCGAAAGACTGAACGAGATCACTGCCTGGGTGTTATCCGTTCTGGATGAAGTGGACAATCTCAAGCCACTCGACGATGACGATCTTGTTGGTCTGATGCTGATGAACCAGGAACTGCACGGTATTATCACCGTAGAAAGCCATCAATCCCGCCGGGTTTGCGAATTTACATGCCATACAGGCTCCAATATTGTGCAGTCCGTGTGCCGTACCCGTGCACAAATGGTGGAAGAGCACACTCTCACCCATCTTCTGATGGATGATCGTCGTCGGGATCTGGAAAACAGGTTATGGCTGAGCGACTGGGAGCGTCCGGTTCAGGGCGAGCTGGTTATTCCACATGTACCGCTGGGGAGCAATCCAGGCTTCTGAGAATCAGACAATACGCATAAAGGGGACGGTTCTGCTTTTGCGAGGCAAAATAAATCTGTCCCCTTTTTGTCCTTTTTGTCTCTTTTCACCATTCATGAGTAATACGTCGCCGCGCCCGGTCCCACTGGCAGGCCCAGCACGAACACCCACGTGTAGAACAGGGCTATCCAACAAATGAAGAAGAACATGGAAAAAGGCAACATGGTGGCTATCAGCGTGCCTATGCCGAAGTTTCGGTCATAACGGGTTGCCCAGGCCAGTATCAGACCGAAGTAACTCATCATGGGTGTTATGATATTGGTGGTTGAGTCACCAATACGGTATGCCGCCTGTATCACCTCCGGCGCATAACCCACCAGCATCAGCATGGGTACAAATACAGGCGCTGTCACTGCCCACTGCGCTGACGCCGACCCCAGCATCAGGTTGACAAAACAGCACATGATGATGAAAAACACGAATACCAGTGGGCCAGTCATTTCGGTGCGAATGAGAAAATCCGCACCGGTGACCGCGGTAATCACTCCCAGATTTGTCCAACCGAAGAATGCCACGAACTGGGCTGCAAAAAACACCAGCACCACGTACAGGCCCAGCGTTGAAATGGCTGAAGCCATGCCATCAATGACGTCGCGGTCATTACGCATGGTGCCGGTCACCTTGCCATAGGTGAATCCGGTAATGAGGAAGAACAGAAAAATAAAGGCCACAATGCTGCGAAAGAACGGTCCGGTGCCACCATCTGCCGGATCACGCAGTGGCGCATTCTCAGGCACTGCCAGCCAGGCAATCAGTGCAAACACGGCCAGCGCCGCCAGCCCAGCCGCCATCAGGCCCTTTCGCTCGTCATTGGTCAGGGCGGCCATGCTCTTGTCATCCAGCACTGTCGGATCAGCGTTGGAGTCGTCATATTGACCCAGCTTCGGTTCGACTACATAAATAGTGACAAGCGACCCAACTACAGTGATCATGAACGTACTGATCGCCATGAAGTACCAGTTTGCGGTGGCGAAGACTTCGTACGACGGATCAATCAGGCGCGCTGCTTCCTGGGTGATCCCGGCCAGCAGCGGGTCAACAGTGCCAATTAGCAGATTGGCGCTATAGCCACCTGAAACTCCGGCAAAGGCAGCAGCCATGCCGGCCAGCGGATGCCGGCCAAGGGCCAGGAATATGGCACCAGCCAGCGGCACCAGTACCACATAACCCATTTCGGACGCGGTATTGGAAATCACGCCGGCAAACACAATAGCAACAGTCACGACATGTTTGGGCGCACCCAGCACAATACCGCGAACCATGGCCGAGAGCAGACCGGACTTCTCGGCAATACCCACACCCAGCATGGCCACCAGCACTACGCCCAGAGGTGCAAAATTGACAAAGTTGCTGACCAGGTTCTCGAGAATCATTCGCAGACCGGCAGCATTCATCAGGCTTACTGCCTCAATGGTCGCTCCGGGCTCGGCGGCTGGTCGCGGGTCCTCCACCGACACTCCCAAGGCACCAAAAAGCCCGGATACCAACACCATGGCCAATGCCAGAATCGCAAACAGCGTGACCGGGTGCGGCAGCAGATTGCCCAACCACTCAACGGTGTCCAGAAACCGTGTAAACCAGCCGCGGCGGGCAGTATCTTCTTGTTCTGGCGCGCTCATGTAGAGTCCCTGTGGGCCAAGGGGCAAAAAAAGGGGACAGATTTATTTTTCTGTACTCTGGTATGCTCTCACAGGAAGTCAGGAAAATAAATCTGTCCCCTTTTTTCCGGAGGACCACCAACATGAGCAGAACACGCAGTGAATCCCGCGCAGACGCCTGTGTCGATGCCCTGCTGGCAAAGACAGGCAAAGAGATCACCATTGGCTTGCCTCTTGGACTCGGCAAGCCGGTGCACTTCATCAATGCACTGTACCAACGGGCAAAGGATGACCCCTCAATCAAACTTCACATCGTGACCGCCCTGTCCTTGCTGGCACCGGAGGGGAAATCATTTCTTGAAAAACGTTTCCTTGGCCCATTTACAGAACGACTGTACGGCGACATTCCAGAACTCGATTACGCCCGTGACGTCGAGCAACACCAGCTGCCAACTAATGTCCAGGTATCCGAATTTTTCTTCAAGGCTGGCAGCTATCTGAATCACAGCGAACAGCAGCGTAATTACGTCTGTACCAATTACACTCATGCCGTGCGCGATCTGTTGGCCACCGGCGTCAACGTGATCGCTCAACTTGTGTCACCGGCACAGCAATACGAGGGCAAGGACTGTTTCAGCCTGAGCTGCAACCCCGACCTGTCACTGGACATTATGCCGCTGCTGCGCGAACGTCAGTCAGAGAACCATCCAGTTGCCTTTGTTGCCGAAACCAACAGCAGACTTCCCTGGTTCGGCCATCACGCTGCGGTACCGGTCGACAGTTTCAACATCGTGCTGGACAACCCCGCAGACGATTACCCGCTATTTTCGGCGCCACAGACACCAATCAGTCCACAGGACCACATGATCGGCTTTCATGCCAGCGCGCTGCTGCGCGATGGTGGCACTCTGCAGGTGGGTATCGGTTCTCTGGGCTCGGCGCTGGTACACAGCACCATCCTGCGGCATACCAGGAATGAACATTGGACGAAGCTGTATCAGCATCTGAACATTGCCGAACGCTTCCCGGTGACAGCCCGTGTCGGTGGCACCAACACCTTCGAGCAAGGCCTTTATGGTTGCAGCGAAATGATGGTCGATGGCTTCATCTATCTGTTGGAGGCCGGCGTGCTGAAACGCCGGGTGCATGACAATACTGAATTGCAGCAACGCATCAACCGGGGTGAAGCAAGTCCCGATGAAATTCCAGAAGACGGCATTGTCATGCATGGCGGCTTCTATCTGGGCCCGGAAGTGTTCTACGAAAAGCTGCGCGCACTGACACCGGAACAGCGGGACTCTATCTGCATGACCAGCGTCAACTACATCAATGACCTGTACGACCACCGCTTTGGAAATCAGGAACTGAAAGCCGCTCAGCGTGCCCACAGCCGCTTCATCAACACCGCCATGATGCACACCCTCGACGGCGCAGCCGTGTCAGATGGCCTTGATGATGGCCGCGTGGTCAGCGGTGTAGGCGGACAATACAACTTCGTCGCCATGGCGCACGATCTGCCCGATGCGCGATCCATCCTGGCACTGCGCAGCACACGGGAATCCGGTGGCGACACCGTCTCCAACATAGTGTTCAGTTACGGACATTGCACCATTCCCCGCCATCTGCGCGATCTTGTGGTAACCGAGTACGGCATTGCAGATCTGCGGGGGCAGCCCGATGAGCAGGTCTACCTGGCGCTGATCCGCATAGCTGACAGCCGCTTCCAGGCTGATCTGCTCAAGCAGGCCCAGGAGGCGGGCAAGGTGGATGCCGCTGTTACCCTGCCGGCGTCATGGCAGAACAATACCCCGGAAAGCATAAATCGCGCCTTGCAGGTCTCCGGTACTGAGTCACTGTTCGAACCATTCCCGTTTGGTTGTGACTTCACCGAGGACGAGCTGAAACTGGGCAAAGCACTGAAAACCCTGAAAGCAGACACCGCGACCACCGCGGGAAAGCTCGCAACACTGGGTCAGGCATTGATTTCTTCGGACAGTGACGCGGAGGAAAATGAACGCCTGCTGGCGCGAATGGCTCTGGACAAGCCAAAAAGCTGGACTGAGCGTGTGAACCGGAAGTTGGTGTTGCACGGACTACGCAAGGCGCGCTGACCAAAAAAAAGGGGACAGATTTATTTTTGCTATGCAAAAATAAATCTGTCCCCTTTTTTTACTGGTCGCCCAGGCGCTTCCACAGGTACGCATACAGCAGCGCATCGAGCTGCGCGCGCTGCTCATTGTTTGCTGCGCCAGAGTGGCCACCTTCGGTATTCTCGTAGTAGAGCACGTCGTGGCCCATGTCCATCATCTTTGCCACCATTTTTCGTGCGTGTGCAGGATGAACCCGGTCATCGCGGGTGGAGGTGGTGAAGAATATGGTGGGATAACTGACGTCCTCGCGCACGTTGTGATAAGGCGAATACGTGCGGATGTAAGCCCACATGGCTTCGTCATCCGGATTGCCGTATTCACCCATCCAGCTTGCGCCAGCCAGCATACGGTTGTATCGCTGCATGTCCAGCAGTGGCACCTGTGAGATCACCGCGCCGTACAGATCGGGTCTGCGGGTTACTGCAGCGCCGGTAAGCAGGCCACCATTGCTGCCGCCACGGATACCAAGTCGCTGTGGAGAGGTGATGCCGCGGGCAATCAGGTCTTCGGCAATTGCCTCAAAATCCTCATAGGCCTTATGCCGGTTTTCCAGCAACGCGGCCTGGTGCCATTGTGGTCCGAACTCGCCGCCACCCCGGATGTTGGTCAACACATACACACCACCGCGCTCCAGCCAGTTACGACCAATACCAGGCGAGTAGTTCGGGGTATAGGCAATCTCGAATCCGCCGTATCCAAACATCAATGTCGGATTTTGACCGTTAAGTTCCGTATCACTGGCCATGACCACAAAATAAGGCACCTGGGTGCCATCGGCAGATTTGGCCATGTACTGACGGGTCTCGAAACGCTCAGCATCAAACTGATGCGGCAACTGTTTGAGCTGCGTCGGTTCAAGTGAAGCATTCGCCACGTGATAAAGTGTGGTCGGCTCCAGAAAGCTGGTGTAACTGACAAAAAAGTCATCGTACTGGTGACCGGTGTTCTGAATGCCGATTGTGCCATTGGGATCCAGCGCCACCACGCGTTCCTGCCATTGACCATCCGCGCCGGGCGTGTAGTGCACCAGACGAGCGCGTACATTGTCCAGCCAGTTGACCAGTACTGCATCCGCGGTCATGTGTACACCTCGAATCGCGCTGCGCGCATCCGGCTCAACAAAAACCCGGAACGCCGCGTCTCCGGCCAGCACATCGGCCATCGGAGCATGAATCACAGCGCCTTGTCGGAACTCATTCCAGTCACTTTTAAGCTCCACAAACAGCTGATTACGGAACAGTCCGGCAACAGCTGCATCGGCGGGAATGGGTAGAGGGTGCAACTCGCCATCCATGAATACATGACGGTCCCAGGTATAGAAAGTCACTGATTCATTCAGCACGATGTAGTTGTTTTGCCCGTCCCTGAGAGTATAGGAGGACACAGCCACCGACCCGGCAGGCGCGGTGTACAGCAGCTGCGCCTCTTCGATCGGTGTACCACGGCGCCAGAGTTTCAGTTGTGCCGGATAACCGGAATCAGTCAGGCTGTCACCGTTGAATTCGGTACCAACGATCAAGGTGTTTTCATCAACCCAGGACAGCCGTGATTTGGCCTCCGGCAATGTGAAACCGTCATCCCGGAACTGTTTGCTGACGGTATTGAATTCACGTACAACAACGGCGTCGGATCCGGCGATGGACAGACTGACCAGGCAGTGTTCGTGATCCGGATAGAGGCAGTTGATACCACCCCAGGTCCAGTTCATGCTCTCGCGCGCCGCCAGTTCGTCCAGATCCAGCACCGTCTCCCACTCGGGCTCTTCCTTCTGGTATTCCTCCAGTGTGGTGCGACGGTACAGACCACGTACATGATCGGCATCACGCCAGAGATTGTAGAGATAGTCACCACGACGACTGACAACAGGAATACGATCACTGGAGTTCAATATTTCCAGTGAGTCCTGATAAAGGCTTTCATAAAGGGGATGGCCCATGAGTCGCGGCAACGACCGGGCGTTCTGCTCCTCGGCCCAGGCAAGTTGTTCTTCGCCTTCAACCTCTTCGAGCCAGATATAGTCATCAGCGCCAGCGGACGCGCTGTACATTGTCAACATCAAAACAACTGCTGCACTACAAGCGGATGAAAGACTGCGAGCCATGGGAAATCGCCTCTTTTGTATCGGGTTTTACCGCAACGGGCCTACCACAATATACAAAAGAGGCAATCACGCCAAGCGTGTCAACTACCACATGGAAACAACGCGTGTACCGTCGCTGCGCGACTGACCGCGTCGACTGTTGCTTCGGCCGCCATTGTTGTTGCCACCTGCGCGTTGGGCAGGTCGCCGCGAAGGTCGTGACGGTGCATTGCGCGGACGGTCATCTGCGGTGCTGATATTGGCGGAAGGAACAAACCCCGTAACCGCAACACGATCAATATTGCGTTTCAGCAGTCGCTCGATGGCGCGCAGCTGCTTCGACTCGTCCGGTGACACCAGGGATACTGCCTGCCCCTCGGCGCCAGCACGACCGGTGCGGCCAATCCGGTGCACATAGTCTTCCGGCACATCAGGCAGATCGAAGTTGACCACTTGTGGTAATTGGTCAATATCAATACCACGTGCAGCAATATCCGTGGCAACCAGAATCTGCAGGCCACCACGCTTGAACTGATCCAGCACCTTGGTGCGCTGGGCCTGGCTCTTGTTGCCATGTATGGCGCCGGCCTGGATGCCATCACGTTCCAGCAGCTTCACCAGCTTGTTGGCACCGTGCTTGGTCCGGCTGAACACCAGCGCCTGATGCCAGCCTTTATCACGAATCAGGTGACTCAGCAGGGCCGCTTTCTGGCCTTTGTCCACCACGTGCAGACTCTGCGCAACGCGTTCAGCGGCGGTACTCACCGGCGCCACGTTGACTTCAACAGGGCTATTGAGCAGGCCTTTGGCCAGCTTCTGGATTTCCGGGGAATAGGTGGCAGAGAACATCAGGTTCTGTCGCTGTTTTGGCAACAGGGCCAACACCTTGCGAATATCATTGATGAAGCCCATGTCCAGCATGCGATCGGCTTCGTCCAGAATCAGGGTTTCAATGCGATCCAGTCGCACAGCACGCTGCTGGTGCAGATCCATCAATCGACCCGGCGTTGCCACCAGGATATCCACACCACGACGCAGTGCCGCAATCTGGGGATTGATTTTGACGCCACCAAAAACCACAGCCGAGCTGACTTTCAGGTATTTGCCATAGGTTTCAATGCTATGGTGCACCTGGGCTGCCAACTCGCGGGTCGGAGTCAATACCAGTGCCAGCGGGCGTGTGCTCTCGGCACGCGGCCTGTCGGCCAGACGGTGCAACAACGGCAGGGTAAAACCGGCAGTCTTGCCGGTACCGGTCTGTGCCGAGGCCAGCATGTCGCTGCCCTTCATCACGGCCGGAATGGCCTGCGCCTGGATGGGCGTAGGGATTGTGTAGTTTTGCTCAAGCACAGCTTTCAGCAGGGACTCGTGGAGACCCAGGTCAGTAAAATTCATATATTTCCTTAACAAAAATAGTCCGCAAACCGGCAGGTAACCCGTGTTTTCGGGTCTGTTGCTACATTTGCGAATCAACAGGCCGTTGAAAAACGAAACACCAGCAACGCAGGTGGTTTATCCAGAGCCTGTTAAAATGCCCTTGCAATTCAGCGCGGGCGCGTGCGGCATTCAGTAATTGCAGCTCGTGAGGTATATCAGGAGGGAAATCAATTAAGGATGACGCGTCTGCTGGCCGGGCCAGCCAAAGCAGGTACAGGCAAGCAGACGGGCGGGAGTATACCATGGAAAGCAGAATAGCCACGTTTTATTTTCGGACACGCACAAGGCTGGCGTTCTACAGTTTCCGGACTCTGAACTTGCGGCCTTTCATCTGTCCATGGCCCAGCCTTTCCAATGCGGCCTTTGCCGCACTCTGATGCACTGCCACGTAGGCCTGATTATCGGTCACATGAATCCGGCCTATCTGGTCAGCACCGATGTCGCTGTTTCGGGTCAGGGCGCCTACAATATCACCCGGGCGCAGTTTCTGCCTGCGACCTCCGTCAATCTGCAAGGTGACCATTACCGGGTACGGTGTCTTCTGTTTAAGCACGGCTTCGGACGGCAGACCGTCTGCCGTGCCCGGCAGAACGCCCATCCGGTCAAGGCGATGCTGCTCGCGATCAGTGAACAATGTACAGGCAACCCCCGTGCTGCCTGCCCGACCGGTACGACCGATGCGGTGTACATGCGTCTCTGCGTCACGCGCCGGGTGATAGTTGATGACCATGTCCAGATCATCTATGTCCAGACCACGGGCGGCAACATCAGTGGCCACCAGCACCAGCACACTGCCGTGGGTAAAGCGGATCAGGGTCTGGTCGCGGTCGCGCTGCTCCAGATCCCCGTGCAGGGGTAAGGCGCTGAAGTCATTGCTGTTCAACATTGCGGCCACTTCGTCAACATCACGCCGGGTCGCACAAAAAACCAGCGCCGAGGCCGGGCGGAACTGTTGGAGCAGAAGTTGCAGTGCCCGATGCCTGTCCTCGCCGTTGCTGTTGACCATGTAGAAATGCTGCGTAATCAGAGGCTGACTGGCTGACTCATCCACGGTGACCCGCTCCGGATTCTGCAGGAGACTTCCCGCCAGGTTTTCAATGGCCTCGGGAAAGGTGGCACTGAACAGTAGTGTCTGACGCTGCGCCGGCACATGCGAGATAATGTTGTCCAGCGACGCCTGAAAACCCATCTCCAGCATCCGGTCGGCCTCATCCAGCACCAGGGTATCGACTTCATTCAACACCAGTGTGCCCTTGCGCAGATGATCTTCAATGCGCCCTGGTGTACCCACCACTATGTGTGCACCATGTTCCAGTGACCCGATCTGCGGTCCGATGGGCACCCCCCCGCAGAGTGTCAGCACCTTGATGTTGTGCAGCCCACGGCCCAGTCGCCGCAACTCGGTCGCCACCTGATCGGCCAGCTCCCGGGTCGGACACAACACCAGTGCCTGGATGCGAAACCGGCCTACATCGAGTTTCTGCAACAGACCCAGCCCGAAGGCTGCGGTCTTGCCCGAACCGGTACGCCCCTGACCGATGACATCCTTGCCCGCAATGATCGGCGGCAGACTGAGCGCCTGCACCGGTGTCATCTCGTGGTATTCCAGTGTTGCCAGATTGGCGAGCAGCTCGGCGCGCAAACCCAGCGGGTCGAATCCTGTGTCCTGCATGTTTTCCCCTGTTTCCCTGATGCTCAACGCGGCAGTCTGAATCCGACGCTGGCGAAAATACTGTTGCCCGGGCGGTATCGTTGTGCCCTATTGCTGGTGCTGGTAAAACGCATCTGCCTGTCGACACTTATTCCCAGGCCCAGATCGAGTTGGGTGCTGTGCCAGGCAGTGGGCAGATGCCAGCCGGCTTTCAAACGCCATTCACTATGATAAAGCCGGCTCTCCAGCACTCGTTCACTGTCCAGTACACCCCATTTCTGGCCATATCGCTCCATACCTGCCGAAAAACGACCGTCACCACTGCGCCAGACAATGGAGACCGGCAGATCCACATTCATTTGGCCACCTGCCGCGGATACTACTGTCTGCAGCTGCGGGTAGAGCATAAACCGGCCAAAACGATAGTCACCGGCCACCCCCGGACGCCAGTCATCTGTGTCTTGTCCAGCCCACAGTCTGAATGTGGTGACCAGGGCTTCACGGTGAAAACGCCCATGGATGAACATGTTCGAACTGATATGAGCGCCGGTGTCCAACTCAAGTGCCATGGCCTGCCACTGTCGCTGTATTCCCACTGCGTATTCATACAGATGCCCGTTGTGGGCAGGCTGTTCTGTATCAGCGCGCCCGGACAGGCGCAGCGGCTGATAGGAGAACAGGGCATACCCGGCTGTGTTGTGGCCACGCCAACCGTATAAAAGGCGCGTCTCACGGTGTTCACGAAGATCCACAGGTGTGTGCCACTGTGTATGCTGTAGCTGCAGGATGCGGGCATTGGTGCCGGCATGAGCACTGGCACAGCAGGCAAGGCTCAACATCAAGGCCATGGTCAGACAGAAACGCAGCATCATGGACGGCATGATAACAGACAAGTCGCGACACCTTTTGTCACCACTTACCCTCTGGACTGCCACTGCCCTGCCGTTTATGCTGCACGAACGCATTCTTTTGCCGCTCGCTGCGGCACCGGGAGTTCCATAAAAACAAGGGAGCCTCTGAATAACGGAGAAACCGCATGCCGAGCATTCTGAAGCGTTACTTCAACATCCGCCCCGATGAACTCGTACCCATCCTGTTGGCGGCGCTGTATTTCTTCTTCTGCCTTACCGCACTGATGGTCCTGCGACCCGCACGCGATGCGCTGGGGATGCAACAGGGTATTGATACCGTGCGTTGGCTGTTCATGGGTACGTTGGTCGCCACCTTGCTGGTCAATCCGGTCTTCGGCTGGATGGTGAGCAAATTCAACCGACTGACTTTCATTACCGTCACCTACAGTTTCTTTATCATCAACCTGCTGATTTTTGCCAGTCTGCTGGTGCTTGCACCCGATCGGGTGGGTATCACCACCGGCAACGTATTCTACATCTGGATGAGTGTGTTCAACCTGTTCCTGACCATGGTGTTCTGGGCACTCATGGCCGACCGGTTCTCACTCGAGCAGAGCAAACGTCTGTTCGGCGTGATTGCCGTCGGGGGCACTGTCGGCGCCATTTTCGGCTCCTCCATTGCCTGGACGCTGGCCGAGGTGGTTGGCGCGGCAATGTTGCTGGTCATCGCCACAGGCTTTCTTTTTGCCGCCATTGCCGCGGCCTGGGGTGTGGCAAAAACCCAACCGGAGCGCCCGTCCGAAAGCCTGGCAAACGACCCGGAGGCACCACCGATTGTGCCCGAATCCACCATAATTGGTGGCAGCGCACTGGAAGGATTCAAAGCAGTGGCGCGCTCGCCCTACCTGCTGGGTATTGCAGCGTACGTGCTGATTCTGGCGGTTGTGGTGACCTTCATCTATTTCACACGCCTGCAGATGGTTGCGGCACTGGGCGATGATGTGGACATGCGCGCCGGTGTATTTGCCCAGATTGACCTGGCGACACAGGTAGTGACACTGCTTCTGCAATTGATTGTGGCCGGACACGTGATGAAACGCCTGGGTGTTCACGTGGCACTGGTGCTGGCGCCAGTCACCGCGGCACTGGGTTTCATCGGCCTGGCCATGGTGGCTTCACTGATGGTGTTGGTGATTTTCGAGGCAGTGTTCCGAGCCGTGCAGCGCGCCATCATGCGACCGGCACGCGAGACCCTGTACACGGTGATGAGTCGCGAAGACAAGTACAAGTCCAAGGCCTTTATCGATACCTTCATCTACCGTGGCGGCGACGCGCTTGGCGCCCAGACCGAGGGCTGGCTTGCCCGCCTTGGCATGGGTCTTTACGCACTGACCATGGTGGTGGTACCGCTGGCCGTGGCCTGGGCTGCACTGGGCCTGTGGCTGGGACGCAAACAGGCACAGTTGGCCCGCGAGCAGGCGACCATCAGCGTGGACAGCGGCGACACGCCTCCGCCCAGACCTGCCGAAGCGTAGGTATTGAAGGGAGCGGGAAAGAAGCAAAAAAAGGGGACAGATTTATTTTCCATCCGCAGAAATAAATCTGTCCCCTTTTTTACCAAACCTCGCGTAGAACGCTTCCAGTTCCCCGGCACACTGACTCAGGCGGAACGCCTGCAAGTCGTAATCCCTTCGCGCCGGGCGCTGCTCGTAAGCCAGCTGAAGCGCCATCATCAGCGCCTGCTCGTCACCAACCGGGACCAGAGGTATGCCCAGATGCGGCGCCAGATGCCGGGCCCCGTTGGTCTCTGTGGCAATGACCGGCAAGCCGGCAACCATGGCTTCCAGAAATGTCAGACCAAAAGGTTCATATTCGGCTGCATTGACGAACACATCAAAAGCTGCAAGCCAGGTCTGCGGTTCATCGGCAAAGCCTGGCATAAAAATGCGAGGGTCCTCCGCAGCCAGCGCTTTCAGCAAGGGTTCCGCACTGCCCCGACCAACAATAACCAGTCGCGCATCGGCCATGTCAGCACGCCTGAAGGCATTGATCAACCGGTCCATACCCTTGTGTGTCTCCAGACGCCCCAGGGCGCCGATCACAAACTGACTCTCTGCCACATCCAGCTCTGCCCTGCGCGCCTGACGCACACTGGCAGGCACAGGTCTGGACTGTGTCCAGTTGTTTATGTGCACGCAGTTGGCGCGCAGTTCGCCAGGCACCACTTCGAGCTGCGACGGTGTGATCGCCACCAGAGCATCGAGGTTGGCATGTTGCCGGGGTTTGTAGCCGGCGTGCAGGGTGGCCACACGCAGCATCCTCCCGGATCTCATCGGCGCTATTGCGCGACATCCGGCGCTGAGATGCGCATGGGCCACATCAGGGGCAAGCCTTCTCAGCAACCGGCGTGCCTGGAACCAGGCCAGGATTTTGAAATTACTGACAAAATACTTTTCTACGCCGGCATCAAAATGCTGCGCCGAACCATCCGGCAGCAACGCTGAGCGAGACAATATGACGCCGACCCGGTGACCGCCACCCGCCTCACTGCTCTGGTGGTTGGCCAGTTCGGTGACGTGGCGCTGCGTGCCGGCAAAACGCCCTGTGATCATCAGATGAACTACATGCATGTGGCAAGTGTACACCGCCGTGACAGCGGTAGCACCGTTGACAGAATGACCGTACAATGAAATCGAAAATGAAAAATAAATCTGTCCCCTTTTTCTGTTGGAGGTTGGAACATGCTCAGATCCGTATTCACTGCCGTCACACTGACCGCTGCTGCAGCGGTGGCCATCAGCGCCTATGCCCAGGTCTTACCAACACCTCAGGATCAGGCTATTACAGCGGTTGAGACGCGCCAGGCCGTATTCAAGCTGCTCGGTTATAACATGGCACCAATCACTGCCATGTCCCGCGGAGAAATGGAGTTTGATGCCGAACTTGCCGAGCGAAACGCCCTTCGTATCCAGGCACTGGCTCCAATGATTGTCGAGCTTTTCGAGGCTTTGGACACACGTGAATTCAATGTACACACCCGCGCCCTGCCCGGCATCTGGGACAATATGGATGAATTCCGTGAGCTGGCCGGGAATCTGGAAACCGCCGCAGCCACATTCGCCGAAACGGCCGCTGGCGGCGATCGTATGCAGACCATAGGGGCGGTGCGCGCTTTTGGCTCATCATGCGGCAACTGCCACGAACCCTACCGGGATTGAGATATTGCAGACTATTACTGCCCCCGTATGAAGAAGGCCGCTATAGCCTGGCGGTCTTCCTCAGTCAACTGGCTGGTATTATGCTCGATGACCGGATCCATCTTGCCACCCACAAACTCCCCATCCGGCTTCAGACCAAGAAACAGGAAAAGCTCAAAGTCGCTTTCACTCCAGTCGCCAAGTGCCGACGCAGTGAGAGGTGCCACATCACGCCCTTCAATAATACCTCCCCCGAACTCCCGACTCATACGAACCATGCCCAGCGCGTTGCGCGGCGTGTGACATTCACCGCAATGGCCCAGTGCGCGGGACAGATGCGCACCACGGGCAATCACCGGATCGCCAATGGGCGCTGGGCTGCCTTCAACAACATTGGCCAGACGGTTCCAGACAGCCATCTGCCAGCGCATCAACCAGAACGGCAGGTCATGGTCGGGCACCTCGAACTGAACCGGAGCCTGTGCCATCAGCCACGCCGCAATATCGAGAACCTCCTCGTCACTCATTCCGGCGTAGGAACGATACGGGAATGCGGGGAAGTAGAATCCGCCAGTGGGTGTACGGCCGTGACGCATGGCGAGCACAAAGTCCCTGCCCTCCCAGGCCCCGATGCCAAAAACCGGGTCTGGTGTGATATTGGAAGCGATAAATGTGCCGAAATCACTCTCCAGGGCCAGGCCTCCGCTGAGACCGTCCGCGTCCGTGCCCTGGTGGCAGCTGATACATCCGCCGGCGTGTACCAGATAGCGTCCACGCTCGATGGCTTCGGCAGAAACAGGAATGGCAACGTCCTGTACTTCGGGTCGCAAGCTCAGCCACCATCCAATGATGATGACCGCCAGCACAAGAACAAGAAATGGCGTCCGGCTGATCTTTTTCATGTCACACATGCCCTTTATTCGGAGAATGTCATCGCGGGAACGTCTGCTGGCAAAGCACTCCCGGTATGCAACGAAGTCTACCATCTATTAGAATCGGGATTGAGCGCAATTCGGCAGGGCCAGTCATGATCTCGATGCAACAATGGCGCGAGCGCATCCTGCAGCGGACACTGCTGGCCAGCACCGTGCTGGCCAGTATTGCCTACTTTCCCAGCCTGATTGCTTCCTACCTGGCCGGCATGTGGTCCCTGATCGTTGTCAGCACAGCCGTCTGGATCTCACTCATTATCATCACATGCTGGCGCTCGCTGGCTCCACGTATCCGCAGCACGGCATTCATTGTTATCTGGTCGGTTTTTGCAGTCTACCTGCTATGGTTGTTGGGTCCGCTCGGTGCAGGCACCCTTTGGTTGCTGTCCATTCCCGTTCTTGGTGCGCTGTATTTTGGTTATCCTGGTGCCTACGCCGGCTCGGGCTTGCTGATCGCGCTGATGTTCATCTATCCCTGGCTGCCGCTGCCTGCCGTCGCAGCCACCAACCCGACATTGAGCCTGCGTTACCCGTTGGACGCATGGTTTGCGGTGTCCGGCAGCATGGTGTTTCTCGCAGGTCTGATGTCACTGGCCATTGCCGAACTGCTCAAGGGGCTGGAAAACACCATCACCGCTATCACCGAAGCCAACCATGAACTGGAACGATCACTGAAAGAGCGCGAATCGCTGCAGGAAGAGTTGCTGCTCAATCGCAACCAGACAGCACTGGGCACGCTGGCCACCGCCATTGCACATGACTTCAACAACCTGCTGGTGCCAATCATGATGGCTGGCGAAGCTGCCCGCGAGCAGGCGCCCGAAGGCAGTGAGCAGCGTCGGCATCTGGACGCGGTAGTGCGGTCAGCAGAGCGGGCACGAAGTCTGATCCGCCGAATCCTGCTGTTCAGTCAGACCGAGGGTATGGAGCCAAAAAAGGTCGCCCTGGCACCGGTGATGGAGGCTGCCGTGAACAAACTGCGCAGCAGCGCTGATCCGCGATTCACAATCGTTTACGACAACACCGTGCCGGACGCCTGTGTTTCAGGCGAATCCAATGCCATCCAGCAGATTGTCATGAATCTGGGCAGCAATGCGCTGATGGCCTTGCCTGCCAGTGGCGGCAGGCTGACCATCACGGTGACACGTGACCCCGATGATCCGGCCATCCATGTGAGTGTCAGCGACAACGGCCCCGGCATTCCCGACAGCATCCGCGACCGGATATTTGACCCCTACTTCAGCACGCGCTCGCCGGGTACCGGCACCGGTCTTGGCCTTACCATCGTGCAGCGGTTGGTTACTGCGCTGAGTGGACGCATACAGCTCGCCAGCGCAGAAGGATCAGGTACCACATTCACTGTCAGTCTGCCCGAGCACAGTGACGCTCCGGCACCGGTAGCGCTGCAGCATCCGCCATCGGCGGACTCTGAAAACTCACAGCCCGAAGAGCAATTGCCTGCGTTATTAACTGTGTTGAGGATACTTGTGGTGGACGATGAGGAGATGGTGCGCTCAACCCTGCAGGCCACACTGCAACGCGACAGGCACGAAGTGATGACATGCAACAGCGCCGATGCAGCGCTTGCCTATCTGCAGGCCAACCCGGACAGCGTGGATGTTGTCATCACAGACTTCGCCATGCCCGGAATGAGCGGGCTGGATCTGGTCAGACAGCTGAGGTCCCGTGGCAGTCAACTACCCTGCATTCTGCTTTCCGGCTACCTGACCGGCGATGATGTGAAATCAAGCAGGGAACTGGGAGTGCTCGGTGTGTTGTACAAACCCTTTCGCCGACAGGCCATCATCTCGATGCTGGCTCGGGTTCCGCCGGCATCGCGCGAGGCAGCCGCCAGGCCAGAGCCCCCGAGCAGACAATGAGCAGCCCTGCCAGCACCAGGCACCAGGCCAGGCCGTAGACCTGGTAAACAAGTCCCGACAGCACGGTGCCGGCCAGTCGTCCGGCAGCATTCGCCATGTAGTAGAAGCCCACATCCAGCGACACGCCATCGGCACGCGCATAAGCGACAATCAGATAGGAGTGGACAGAGGAGTTCACGGCAAACACCGCGCCAAACAGCAACAGCCCCACCACCAGCACTGCCTGAACATGCCAGCCTGCAAACAAGCCGGCAGCGATGCCAAGCGGCAAGACCAACAGTATCAACGCCCAATTGAAGGCAGTGCGGCCGTCAGGCGTCGGGCCCGTGATCCTTGGTGCAATCGCCTGGACAATTCCGTAGCCAATCACCCACGCTGCCAGCATGGTGCCAACTGCCACATGGTCCCAGCCAAGCTCCGCCTGCAAAAATACCGGCAATGCCACAACAAACCAGATATCGCGCGAGGAGAACAGGAAAAACCGCGCAGCTGACAGTCGATTGACCGCTGGGCTTTTTGACAACAGGTCACGAAATTTTGGCTTGAACGAGGTTGTGCCCAGGTGCCTGTCCAGAAGCAGATAACTGGCCAGCAATACTGCCGCCAGACCGGTTGCCATGATCAACAGCGCGCCGCGGAAGCCGAACGCGGCCAGCAATACGCCACCCAGAAAAAACCCCACACCCTTGAGTGCGTTCTTGGAGCCGGTCAGGCGGGCAATCCAGCGATAGAGGGTGCCCTGGGCGTCGTCCCTGACCAGCATCTTGATGCTGCTTTTGGCACTCATCTTGTTCAGGTCTTTGGCAATACCGGACAACGCCTGAGCCACCATGACATAGACCAGAGTCAACCAGTCCGGATCAGCCATCAACATGAGCAGGGAGCCAATCTGGAGTAACAGACCAATGTGCATGGTCATGTTCAGTCCAACACGGGTCGCCAGCCAGCCACCAAACAGATTGGTGATTACACCAAACAGTTCGTACAGGATGAACAACATGGCAATTTCAAGCGGACTGAAACCCATGTTGTGGAAGAACAGTACCACCAACATGCGCAGGGCGCCGTCCGTAAGTGTGAACGCCCAGTAACTGGCAGTAACTACCATATACTGGAACACAGAGCGATTGATTCTGCCTTCCCTCAACTTGTTACTCCTGTCGCTTTACAGGTACATATCCGGTTCCCGGGGGCAGGGGCTTGAGCCGGGCAGACACGCTCAAGCACATCCCTGTGTCGCTCTGCGCCAGCCATCCCTGGCTGACGAAGGTCTGTCCGGCTCAAGCCCCTGCCCCGGAAACCTGGCTGCGTGCCAAAGTCTGGCTGACTGTGAGACATGGCAGAGTGAGAATGGCTGGCCAAGTTGGCGCGCTGCAGGCCGGGGGGTGCGGGTAACAGGGAAGCGGACCTTCGCTGGCCAAGGATGGCCAGCGCAGAGCGACACAGGGATGTGCCCGAGCGTGTCCGCTTCCCTGTTACCCGCACCCCCCGGCCGGACAAGTCGCACCACTAGCCAGCCACTTTCATCACCAGCTCCAACAGCCGATTCACATAACCAATCTCGTTGTCATACCAGGTCAGTATCTTGATCTGGGTGCCATTGACGACCATGGTTGACGGCGCATCAATCACTGACGAGCGACGATCACCGATGTAATCGGCAGACACCAGTGGTGTTTCCTCGTAGCCCAGTATTCCCTTGAAGCGCCCTTCAGCGGCCTCGCGCAGGGCGGTATTGACCTGCTCGACGGTGACTTTTTTCTCCACCTCAAATACACAGTCGGTAAGCGACGGGCTGGCCAGCGGCACGCGCACAGCCACACCATCAATACGCCCCTTGAGCTCGGGAAAAATCTCGATGATCGCCGTGGCCGATCCAGTGGTGGTGGGAATCAGGCTCAGGCTCGAAGCGCGGGCACGGCGCGGGTCCTTGTGGAAGTTGTCGAGCACATTCTGGGTATTGGTCATGGCATGAATGGTGGTGATATTGCCGTGCCTGAGACCAAAGGCGCTGTGAATCACATCCACCACCGGTGCAATGCAGTTGGTGGTGCAGGAAGCCGCTGTGACAATACGGTGCCTGGCCGCATCGTACACATCATCGTTCACACCCATGACAATGTTCAGAGCCGGCGCCTCCTTGACCGGTGCCGACACCACAACACGGGGCACACCTGCGTCCAGCAGTGGCTGCAGCTTGGCGACCGTGCGATAACGGCCACTGGACTCGATCAGCACATCCACACCCTTGCCGGCCCAATCGACATCGGTCAAACCGGTTTCCTGGCTCCAGTCGATGCGTTTGCCATCAAGAACCAGGGCATCGTCTTCATGACCAACATCGGCGGCCATGGCACGGTGCACCGAATCATACTTGAGCAGGCGGGCAGCCGCCCCGGCATCACCACCCGGGTCATTGATATGCACAAATTCGATGTCATGACGCCCAAAAGCCTCGCGCACGGCCAACCTGCCAATACGTCCGAATCCGTTGATGCCAACTCTGATACTCATAGACTACCTCCTCATGATGAGCCGATTGTACACCATCGATGCTTGAAGCCGGGACGCAAAGGCCTTATACATAGAGAGTCCCTTATCGATTCCCTGAAAGCAGCAACCCGGCTCCGGAGTGATACGCATGACCCGACTGGCAGTTTCCAGAACCTTCCTGCACCGCGCGCCCAGGCGGTGTCAGCAACCATTGGCGGCTACTGCAATGGTCACGCTTCTGACGCTGGCGGCGCTGCTGGTTCTGCTGGCATGGCCGGGCCAGGCCGCGGCACAGAACAATCGTCAGGACTACGCCGGCTTCAGCACCAATGATGAACAGAACAATATGGAGGTGTTCCGTTATGCCAGCCCGTCGGTCGTCTACATCACCAGCTCCCGACTGGTGCGACGCTCGGTTTTCAACCTGAACCCGGAAGAAATTCCACAGGGCAGCGGCTCCGGATTCATCTGGGATGAACGCGGTTACGTGGTCACCAATTTCCATGTCATCCAGAACGCGTCCCGGTTGACGGTGACCATGCAGGACGGTACCGCCCACCAGGCAAGTGTGGTGGGCGTGGCACCGGACCAGGACCTGGCTGTCTTGCGCATCGAGGCACCCGATGCCGAGCTGCATCCCATTACCGTCGGCGACTCCTCTCAACTGGAAGTAGGGCGCAAGGTCATTGCCATCGGCAACCCGTTCGGGCTGGATGCCACCATGACCGTAGGGGTGGTCAGCGCGCTGGGCCGTGAGATCAATTCAATCACCCGACGACGCATCCGTGACGTGATCCAGACTGACGCAGCCATCAACCCCGGCAACTCCGGCGGGCCATTGCTGAACTCACTGGGTCAGTTGGTGGGTGTGAACACAGCCATCTACAGCCCCACCGGCGCCAGCACGGGTATCGGCTTCGCCATCCCGGTCAATACCGTCAAACGCATAGTCCCGGAGCTCATCCAGCACGGCCGCGTTCAGACGCCGGCACTGGGTGTGGCACTGCTGCCACCGCGCCAGGCCGCATACTATCGTGAACGGCTGGGCATTGAAGGGGTGGTGGTGCTGGATGTGATTGATGGCCTGGCACCGGAACAGGCCGGAATGCGCGGACTGTCCGAAACCAGTCGCGGCCTGGCGCTGGGTGATGTGATAATTGCCATCGACGGCGAACGGGTACGCGATGAGGACGATCTGGTCACGGTACTGGAAGGCAAGAGTGCCGGCGATGTGGTGGAGGTTGTCACCCGCCGCGACAATCAGGAGCGTCGTTACCAGATTGAACTGCATGTTCCACAGGGGCGGTAAAGCATAATATGGATCTTGAATACAAAATCGTGCAATCAACCACACCGCAGTTCAAAAGCCGCGAGAAAATGGATGCCTTGCTTGCCGAGGAAGCAAAGGCGGGTTGGACGCTGACGGAAAAATTCGACAACTACAGGCTTCGTCTGCAGCGCGATGTCAGCCATCGGGACAGGGACCGGGATCTGGACTTCGACGCTTACCGCACCCAGGTAGGCGCACACATCGGCATCATCTACATTTTTGCCACCGCCGTTACGTTGGCCGTGTTGCTGGGAATCTATTTTGTGATCGGTACACTCTGATCGGCTGCCTGCCCTCAACAGCGAGCAGCCTGAACGCCGCTCATACTGTATTTCGTACCCCATGTATATCGGAGGTAAATTTGAGGTCTGCCCTTGCATATCGTCCTGTTTGAACCGGAAATCCCGCCAAATACCGGCAACATCATACGGCTGGTAGCCAATACTGGCACCACACTGCATCTTGTTGAACCACTTGGGTTTTCACTGGATGAAAAACAGGTGCGCCGGGCCGGGCTGGATTATCACGCGCTGAGCAAGGTCAAGACGTGGCAGAGCTGGGATCAGTTTCGAGCGCTGGGGCCGGGCGGCCGACTGTTCACGCTCAGCACACGGGCTGACTGCTGTTACACAGCGCCGGATTATGGCCGGGATGACGTTCTGGTATTTGGTCCGGAGACCCGGGGCCTGCCTGAGCCCATTCTCATGAGTGTGCCCCATGAGCAGCGACTGCGCATTCCCATGGTGCCGGGAAGTCGCAGCCTCAACCTGGCCAATGCCGCAGCGGTGGTGATTTACGAGGCCCTTCGCCAACAGGGCTTTCCGGGGCTGACAGCCCGACCAGTAACGGTCGGGCCGGCGCCGGAGAAAGGGAGCTCCAGGGCTTGTTAACGGCCCCTTAGCGGTTTACTGCTTGTCAGTGTCGCCTGCAGCGGTATCCGTAGGCGTATTGCTTGGCATTTCACCCTGAGCGCCAGGCGCAGCATCAACAGTGCCGGAAGCACTGGCTTCACCGTTGGCGCCAGCACCCTGTTGCTGTTTGGCCTGGGCGTATACTGCATCAAAGTTGACCGGCGCCAGCATGACAGGCGGGAAGCTGCCCTTGACCACCAACGAGTCGATGACTTCGCGGGCATACGGGAACAGGATGTTGGGGCATACAGTTGCCAGCACGCGCTCCAGATCGGTGTCGGCAAAGCCGGCACAGGTGAACACACCCGCCTGTTGCACTTCACACAGGAACGCAGTGTTGTCTTCCTGCTTGGCTTCCACAGTCAGCGTCAGAACAACATTGTATACGCCGTCAGCGAGCTTGTTGTTACGGGTGCCGATATTAAAATTGATCTTCGGTGCCCACTGCCCCTTGAACACGTCTGGCGCCTTGGGTGATTCAAAGGAGCTGTCTTTCAGATAGATGCGCTGCAGCGCGAACATCGGTCCCTGGGGCTGCTGACCCTGCTGTCCTGCAGCCTGGGTATTGGTGTTGTCATTCTCTGCCATGATTCAAACCTGTTTTCTACTTGAGTGATTGAACGGTCACTTCTGCTCAGTGACACCAGTGTCATCGGGCGTATCAGTTGCATCGGGTGTCTCTTCCGGCTGCTCCTGCTTACCCTGTTTGCCGGGTTTCCCCTTTTTCTGTTTCTTGCCTGTCTTGCCGGTACTCTTGCCAGCAGCCTTTGGCGCAGCAGTGGGCACCAGCGGCAACTGATCAGCGCGCCAGGCAGCTATGCCGCCCCGCACCCGCACAACATCGGCAAAGCCGGCGCTTGCCAGAATCTTGCAGGCCTCTCCCGAATGCTGCCCCATCTTGCAGGCCACAACAATCGGACGTTGCTTGAATTTTTCCAGCTCCTTGACACGACTGGCGAGGCGAGTGACCGGAATATTGATTGCGTCCACAATATGTCCGGCATCAAACTCACGCTTGTCCCGCACATCCAGCACCACGGCGTCCTTGCGATTGATCAGAAACACCGCCTGCTGCAGACCAACCGCGCTGGCCGAGGTCTTGCTGCGATGCAACACAAGCGCCACCACGAGAGCCACCCAGAGGCTGGCCAACATCCAGTTATTTCCCACAAATTCAACAAACTGCGCCATAACGTCAAGAATCGGTTCCGTGCAAAGCCGTGCAGTATACACGGCCTTGCACGACGAAAGAAGTTCTGCTTGCCCAGGTTGTCAAGGTGCATGGCACTTTGCGACGGTTTCCGCGATAATGGGCGCCGTTTTGTAACTTCTTCATGCCATTAACCCAACTCACCGAAACAGTCAGTCATCCATGAAAGCACCAGCCATGACAGAACCACGTCGCCAGACCACATTATTACTGATTCTCGACGGCTGGGGCCATCGCGAGGAAACCGAACACAATGCCATAGCGGCCGCCAACACGCCGGTCTGGGATGCGCTGTGGAAAGACTGCCCGCATACACTGATCAGCACCTCGGGTACCGACGTGGGGCTGCCCGAGGGGCAGATGGGCAACTCCGAGGTTGGTCACATGAATATGGGCGCCGGGCGGGTGGTGTATCAGAGCCTGACCCGGATAGACAAGGCGGTGCAGGACGGGGATTTTTTCCAGAACCCGGCACTGTGCGCCGCAGTGGACAAGGCAACAGCGGCCGGCAAGGCCGTGCATATTCTTGGTCTGCTGTCTCCCGGTGGCATTCACAGCCACGAGAAACACCTGCTGGCCATGGTGGACCTGGCGCACCAGCGTGGCGCAAAACAGGTTTACATCCATGCCTTCCTGGACGGCCGCGATACGCCGCCGCGAAGCGCACTGCCTTCACTGCAGAAAGCCGACGCCAGACTGCGTGAACTGGGTGTGGGCCGGGTGGCCAGCATGACCGGTCGTTACTACGCCATGGACCGGGACAATCGGTGGGACCGGGTGCAGATGGCCTGGGACCTGCTGACCCAGGGCGCCACACCTTACGTCTACCCGACCGTGGACGAAGCCTTGCGCGCCGCCTATGACCGCAACGAAGACGACGAATTCGTCAAGGCTACCCGGATCGACCAGCCGGACGCGCCACCGCTTTGCATCCAGGACGGCGACAGCGTGGTGTTCATGAATTTCCGGGCCGATCGTGCACGCCAGCTGACACAGGTATTCGTTGATGATGATTTTGACGGCTTCCGGCGCGCCGTGCGCCCGGCCCTGTCCGACTTTGTCATGCTCACCGAGTACGCAGCGGACATCCAGACCAGCTGCGCTTATCCACCGGACAGTCTGAAGAACGTGCTGGGGGAATACCTGGCAGCGCAAGGCAAAACCCAACTGCGTATTGCCGAAACCGAAAAATACGCCCACGTAACCTTTTTCTTCAGTGGCGGCCGTGAGGCCAGTTTCGAGCATGAAGATCGCATACTCGTGCCATCACCCTCAGTGGCCACCTATGACCTGAAGCCTGAGATGAGCGCCCCGGAAGTCACCGACAAACTGGTGGAAGCCATCCATTCAGGCAAGTACGACGCCATCATCTGCAACTATGCCAATGGCGACATGGTTGGCCACACCGGCATTTTTGATGCCGCCGTGAAAGCCGTTGAGGTCGTGGACCAGTGCCTGGGACGCATCGTCGAGGCGCTGCGAGCAACTGGCGGCCAATGTCTGATCACCGCCGATCACGGCAATGTTGAACAGATGGTGGACAGCAGCACCGGCCAACCTCTGACTTCCCATACCAGTGGCCCTGTGCCTTTGGTCTACGTGGGCGAAAAACCCTGGCAATTCCACAGCCAGGGCAGCCTGTCCGACCTGGCACCCACCATGCTGGCCCTGATGGAGATGGACGCGCCCGCGGAAATGACCGGCACCGCCCTGATGAGGCCCTGAACCATGAACCGGCTGCTGGCCCTGTCCGGACTGGCGCTGCTGCTGGCCATGGTATCGGCCGGCAATCCACTCGTCGCCGACGAGCCGCCGGAAGCAAGGCTGGAAGCGGTCAACCAGGCGATCAGCGATATCGAAAACTGGCTGGCGCAAGCCAGCAATACACTCAGTGAACAGGAACAGTCCCTCAGGCAGCTGGGCCGCGATATCAGCACCCGGGAACAACGCATCCAGGTCAACCGGCAGCTGATCAGCAATCTCTCCGTCGAGTTGCAGCAACTGGAGCAGCGCGAAGGTGCCTTGAACCTGGATATCGCATCTCAACAGGCCCAGATGGCAAAAGCCGTTCGCGCAGCCTGGATGAGTGGGCAGGACAGTGCGCTGAAGCTGCTGCTTGACCAGCAGGACCCGGTGCAAATCCAGCGCATGATGCTCTATTACGACCGCGTCAACGCAGCGCAGATGGCACAGATCAATCGCTACCGCAACAGCCTGGCCGACCTCAATGACACCCGCGCTGCGATAGCCGCCAATCGTAGCGATCTGGAGCAACACAACGCCACACTGGAACGTGAACTTGATGCACTGGCCGCCGACCGCGACCGGCGCCAGGCCCTGATCAGCGAACTGGAGTCAGACATGGCCGGGCGCAGTGATACACTGCTCGAGCTGCAACAGGACCGGGAGCATCTGGAAGCCCTGATCGAGGAAATCAACCGCATCATCGTTGACATCCCGCCACCCGAACAGCTGCTGCCTATCGCGGAGGCCCGAGGACAGCTGCCATGGCCGCTTGACGGACCGGCCCTGAACCGCTTCGGTGACACTTACAGTAGTGGCAACATGATCCGTCAGGGCATCATCATAGGCGCCGAAGCCGGTACCCCGGTGCGCGCAGTGCACAATGGCCGCGTTGTATTTGCCGACTGGCTGCGGGGGTCCGGGTTACTGGTGGTGGTGGATCACGGGGATGGCTACATATCACTGTATGCCCACAACGAGGCACTGAACAAACAGACCGGTGACTGGGTCAACCGGGCCGAGCCCGTGGCCACCGCGGGCAGCAATGCCGGCATGGACAGCGCTGGGGTTTATTTTGAACTGCGCCACAATGGAACGCCGGTTGACCCGGTCCAATGGCTGATATCGCGGTGATTGCGCCGCTGTGATTGCATTGTAGCCGCGAGCTTTCTATATTGATGCCTGATTTCAGCATGGAGTACAGCATGAAAAGTGTGCGCGTGATGTTCTGCGCCCTGGTTCTTTCCGCCGGCCTGGCCGTGGCGGACGACGAATACCTGCCGCTACCCATTGACGATGTGCGGCTGTTTACCGAGGCACTGGACGCCATCCGCACAGCGTATGTGGACGATATCGATGACCGCACGCTGCTCGAATACGCCATACGCGGCATGCTCAATGGGCTGGATCCACATTCGGCCTATCTCACCGCGGACGAACATGACGACCTGCAGGACAGCACCCGCAGTGAGTTCGGCGGCCTGGGCATTGAGATTGGTGAAGAGGACGGTTACATCAAGATCATCAGCCCGATTGATGACTCTCCCGCCGCCCGCGCCGGCATCGAGGCCGGCGACCTGATTGTAGAAATTGATGGGCGACCGGTGCGGGACATGAACGTGAACGACGCCGTGGAAATGCTGCGCGGCGAAGTAGGCAGCTCGGTCTCCCTGACACTGCGCCGGCGCAATGAGCCCGAGTTGATCGACGTGACACTGCAGCGCGACACCATCACAGCAACCAGTGTCCGGGGATACACCATGGAGCCTGGTTATGCCTACCTGCGCATTGCCCAGTTCCGGATGAATACCGGTCGCGAAGTGGTGAACACACTGCGTGAGCTGCAGGCGGAAAACGACGGTGAGCTGCGCGGCCTGGTCCTGGATCTGCGCAACAACCCCGGTGGTGTGCTTGGCGCCTCGGTTGATGTAGCCGACGCCTTTCTGGCCGGTGGCCGGGTGGTGTACACCGACGGCAGACTGCGCGAAACCGAAAACGACTATTACGCCAGTGATGATGATCCCAGCATGGGGGTGCCCATGGTGGTATTGATCAATGCCGGCTCGGCCTCGGCCTCGGAGATTGTCGCCGGCGCCCTGCAGGATCACAGTCGCGCCGTGGTCATGGGCACGCAGAGTTTCGGCAAGGGTTCGGTACAGACCGTGCTGCCCCTGAGCAATGAACGGGCGTTGAAACTGACCACATCACTGTATTACACGCCCAGCGGCCGCTCAATCCAGGCCCAGGGCATCACCCCGGACATCCATGTGGATCAGGCCATGGTCACACGCCAGGCGCCGCGGCGCGGTGTCTACACGGAAGCCGATCTGGAAGGCGCGCTGAGGAGTGGCGAGCGCCAACCGCGGGTCTCCACAGAACAGGTGGTGGTGAGTGATTACCAGCTCAACGAAGCACTGACCCTGCTCAAGGGATGGCACATCATGGAAAGCGGCCGCGCCCGGCGGGCTGGAGAAACCAGTAACATCGAATGAACCGACATCTGTGGACATTGCGGGCTTTTCTCCTGCGTTATCAACATCAATGCATGCTGGTGGCCGGCGCGTCTGTGCTGCTGTTACTGGTGCTGATAATCGGCTGGAGTGGCCAGGAAAACCCGGCGCCACGCGAGGCGGTGGCAACAGCGCCCGCGGCCGAGGAGGCGCCTGCGGCCCCGGAAACGTCCGTGGCAGCGGAAACATCTGCCACCGCCGAAGTGCGGGACGCAGCGCCACCATCGGACAGCCTGAGCCCGGACAGCAGCCTGAGCCCGGGAAGTACCCCGAGTGTTCAGGACAACCTGAGCGTGAACCAGAGTGGTGTCATTCAGCGCGGCGGTGCCGCTCACACACAAGCTCGCGTGGCACTGATCATCGATGATCTTGGCAACAGCGCTGAAGCGGGCCAACGCGCCATTGCCTTGCCTGCCAGCATCACCTTCGCCGTACTGCCTCACACACCACACGGTCGCTCGCTGGCAGAGCATGCGTATGCCAGCGGCCGGGAAGTCATGCTGCACGCACCCATGAGCAATACGGCCGGCATGCCACTGGGTGAGGGTGGTCTGACACCGGATATGAGCGAGGAGGAATTCACGGACACCCTGCTTGCGGCGCTTGCCGACATACCGCATGCGCGGGGTGTCAACAACCACACCGGTAGCGAGCTGACCACACTGCCAGAACAGATGGCCTGGGTCATGCAGACACTGAAACCGCAAGGATTGTACTTTGTGGACAGTGTGACCACCGCCGGCTCTGTGGCTGCCGATGTGGCCACAGAGCATCAGATACCAAATACCAGGCGTCAGGTGTTCCTCGATAACAGCGCTGACCCGGAGGATATCCATTTCGAGTTTGAACGATTGCTTGCCATCGCCGAGCGTGACGGTTATGCCGTGGGTATCGGACACCCCTATCCGCAGACACTGGATTACCTGGAAGCGGTACTGCCATCACTGGTCGAAAGAGGGTTTGAGCTTGTCTTCGTGTCGCAACTGATCGAACAGAAGGCTGAATCCAAGGCGGAAGTGCCCGCGCGCAAGCATTTGCAGGAAGTTGTGCCGCCTACAAGCGAACCGTGACACCCTGCTCAGCCATGAACTGCTTGGCCTGCTGAACCGTAAACTCGCCAAAATGGAATATGCTGGCCGCCAGCACAGCATCAGCGCCACCTTCCTTGATGCCATCCACAAGATGCTGCAACTCACCAACCCCGCCAGAGGCAATGATCGGTACGGACACTGCCTGGCTGACTGCGCGATTGAGCGCCAGGTCGAACCCGATTTTGGTGCCGTCGCGGTCCATGCTGGTCAACAGTATTTCACCGGCACCGTAATCGACCATGCGCCTGACCCATTCCACGGCATCCAGCCCGGTGGGTTTACGGCCACCATGGGTGAAAATTTCCCAGCGATCCGGCTCATCTGCGGCGCTGACCTTTTTTGCATCCACCGCCACCACCATGCACTGTGAACCAAAACGCTCGGCAGCGCGACGCACAAAATCCGGATCAAAAACAGCGGCCGTGTTGATCGCCACCTTGTCAGCACCGGCATTGAGCATGGTGCGTATATCATCAAGGCTGCGGATACCACCACCAACCGTCAGCGGGATGAACACCTGGCCGGCAATGGCCTCAACCGTATGTACCGTGGTATCGCGGCCCTCGTGTGATGCGGTGATGTCCAGAAAGGTGATTTCATCGGCACCCGCATCGCTGTAACGACGGGCGATTTCCACCGGATCCCCGGCGTCACGGATATCAACAAACTTCACTCCCTTGACCACGCGACCGTTGTCGCAGTCCAGACAGGGGATGATTCGCTTTGCCAGGGCCATTTTCAGCGTCCAGGTATCAGAGGTCAGAGTCGCAGTAGGCCTGGGCTTCGGCCAGGTCCAGTGCACCTTCGTAAATGGCGCGACCGGTGATGGCGCCCATGATACCGGCGCCGGTTTCGGTTCTGGCCACCGCCTTCAGGGCGCGGATGTCATCCATCTTGCTGACCCCACCCGACGCTATCACCGGAATACTGGACGCACACGCCAGCGCAACGGTGGCCTCAACATTGGCACCCTGCATCATGCCGTCACGGGCGATATCGGTGTACACAATGGCTTCCACACCCGCATCGGCAAATTTCTCTGCCAGGCCGATGACATGCACCTCGGAAACTTCGGCCCAGCCGTCGGTAGCAACGTAGCCATCCCTTGCGTCCAGCCCGACAATGATACGACCCGGGAAGTGTTCACAGGCCTTTTTGATGAATGGCGGGTTTTTTACCGCCTGCGTGCCGATGATCACATAACTGACACCAACATTGACGTAGTACTCGATGGTATCCAGGTCCCGAATGCCACCACCAATCTGCAGCGGCAGATCCGGGCAGGCCTTTGCAATGGCTTCCACGACCTTGCCGTTTACCGGTGCTCCGGCAAAGGCACCATTAAGATCAACAAGGTGCAGCCGCCGCGCGCCCTGTGCCTGCCAGTGCTTTGCCATGGCCACCGGGTCGTCGGAAAACACGGTACTGTCGTCCATACGCCCCTGGCGCAGCCGGACACAGTTGCCGTCCTTGAGGTCAATCGCGGGTATTACCAGCATAGTCTTCAATCTCATAACGCAGGAAGTTATCCAGCAGGCGCAGCCCCGCATGCTGGCTCTTTTCCGGATGGAACTGCACGGCAAACACATTGCCACGCTGCAGGGCGGCCGCAAAACGGACGCCATAATCGGTTTCCGCCGCCACCTCGGCACGTATGGCAGGCTCCACGTAATAGCTGTGCACAAAGTAGAAACGACTGTTGTCTTCAATGCCCTGCCAGAGCGGGTGGGCCACCGTCTGCTGAACACAGTTCCAGCCCATGTGTGGCACCTTCAGGCGCTCGCCCTCAGAGTCGTACAATTCACCACCACCACCAAAACGGCGCACATGACCTTCGAACACGCCCAGACACTCGACCAGACCGTTCTCTTCGCTGGACTGCATCAATGCCTGCATGCCCACACAGATGGCCAGCAAAGGTTTTTCCTCCAGCGCCCGGTGAACAATGTCGTCGATGCCCAGACGCCGGATTTCTGCCATGCAATCACGTATGGCACCCACGCCCGGGAAAATGATCCGGTCCGCGGCAAGAATCTCCGAGGCCTGGCTGCTGACACGCACTCGCACAGTCGGGTCCAGGCTTTCAATAGCCTTTGCCACGGAATGCAGGTTGCCCATTCCGTAATCGATAACAGCCACTGTATTCATAAGGACAGAGTTTCTGGTCAGAACAGTTCGGATTTACGCCGGAAATTACAGACTTCCCTTGGTGGACGGAATCACATCGGCACTGCGCGGATCAATTTCCACAGCCATGCGCAGCGCTCGCCCGAAGGCCTTGAACACGGTCTCGATCTGGTGGTGAGCGTTGTGGCCGCGCAATGTATCCACATGCAGGGTCATCAGGGCGTGATTGACAAAACCCTGGAAGAATTCATGGAACAGGTCAACATCAAAACCGCCCACAGAGGCGCGTTTGAACGGCACGTGGAACTCCAGCCCGGGGCGGCCGGAAAAATCAATGACCACGCGGGACAGCGCTTCATCCAGCGGTACATAGGCGTGCCCGTAGCGGCGGATGCCCTTGCGATCCAGCGCCTTGTTGATCGCCTGACCCAGCGTGATACCCAGGTCTTCCACCGTGTGATGCGCATCAATCTCCAGGTCACCGTTTGCCTGGATCTTCAGATCCACCAGACCATGACGGGCCACCTGGTCCAGCATGTGGTCCAGGAACGGAAGACCGGTGTTGCTTTCGAACTTACCGGTACCGTCGAGATTGACCGAAACGCTGATCTGCGTTTCCTTTGTATTTCGCTCAACTGTCGCTTGACGTTGGGACATGAGTCGGACCTGCTGGCGTCGGGGGGCGAATTGGAAGCGCGCATTATACGGCCTGTGGGCAGGCAAGGAAAGCGGCGGCCCTGTTAATCGGTGCTCAGGCACGTTACCATTGAATGCTGTTTCAGCAACCGCAAGTGCTTGAATGAACTGGAAACAACACCTTCATCGTGTTTACAACCTGCGCCTGGCGCTGCTTGCCTGTGTGCTGATTCCAGTGATTGTGGTAGTGGCAATAGCAGGCTCCTGGGCCCTGCGCGTGCTGGAGGATCAGGTGAACCAGCGCATGCAGGAAGACATCGAGCTGATTGCCCACGCCATCCGCCTGCCCCTGAGCCATGCCCTGGAGCGCGACCGCACCGGCAGTCTGCAGCAGGCGCTGGATTCGGCTTTTAATATCGACGTGGTCTACGGTGCCTACGTCTACGATCAGGACGGCCGCGAGATCGCCCGCAGCGGCCAGCGCCAGGGCACGGTGCGCACTACCGAAGCCGCCGCCCTGGCCGCCGCCGGTGACGATCTGGGCGAGTTCTCACGCGCTGGCGACGAAGTGATCTTCTCCTACTTTGTTCCGCTGACCGACACCGGCGGGCGCATCAACGGCCTGCTGCAGGTGACCCGACGCGGCAGCGATTTTGAAGACTATATCGCCATGGTACGCGGTGGTGCCGTAGTGGCGCTGCTGGGTGTGTGCCTGCTGCTGGCGGCGTTGGTGCTGTTCGGTCACTACGGCGCTGTTGGCCGTCATCTGCGCAACATGACCAATGGCATGATGAAAATCAATGTCGGGCGCACCGACCGGCGCCTGGCTGAGGAAGGCCCGTCGGAAATGCGCGTGGTTGCCAGTGGTATCAACGACATGCTGGATCGTGTCCGCGATTCCCAATCAGAGATTGCCGAGCGTCAGGCCCAGGAAACCGACCTGCGACTCCGGTTGCAGGAATCGGAAAAACTCGCCGCCATCGGCCAGCTCGCCTCAGGCATTGCTCACGAGCTGGGCACACCGTTGAGCACTGTGGACGGCAAGGCCCAGCAGGTGCTGCGACGCAGGGATCTGGATGACGCGCTGCGCCGAAGCCTTGAACAGATGCGTACCGAAGCGGGCCGCATGGAAAAAATCATCCAGCAATTGCTGGACTACGGGCGACGCAATCCGTTGCAGACAGTGGACATGGATCTTGGCGCCATGGTGCGCGCCGCCCTGCAGAAAGTGAGCACAACGATCGAACATCGCAAGGTCGCAGTTCAACTGCCCGATTCGGCAAAACCCATGGTGATCCCGGTAGACCCGATCCGTTTCGAACAGGCCATCAGCAACCTGGTTGCCAACGCGGTGCAGGCCTGCCAGCACACGGTCTGTGTCCGCTGGTTCAGCCAGGGCACCGGGACCGTCATCATTGTTGAAGACGATGGTCCCGGTGTCAGTGACCAACACCTGCCCTACCTGTTCGACCCCTTCTTTACCACAAAATCAGTAGGCCAGGGCACGGGACTCGGACTGTCTGTCGCGCACGCCGCCATCACCGATCACGATGGCCGCCTGGAAGTGGGTCGCAGCGACAGTCTCGGCGGCGCGCGGTTTACCATTGTTGTGCCAACACGCCAGCCCAACGAGGCGTCTGCAGCATGACCCGGATTCTGGTGGTCGAGGATGACAGCGCATTGCGCGAACTGCTGGTGGACGAACTCAAGGACGCCGGGTACGAGGTCACCGCCGTGGCCGACGCCGAATCGGCAGTCAAAAGTCTTCAGCAGCAACCCGTACCGCTGGTGATCAGCGATCTGCGCCTGCCAGGGGCGAGCGGACTGGATCTGCTGCACGCCCTGCACGATCACTCGCCACGACCCGGCTTCATCATGATCACCGCCTTTGGCACAGTCGAGCAGGCGGTGGATGCACTCAAGCGCGGTGCTGATGACTTTCTGACCAAACCCCTCAAGCTGGACCACTTGCGCATCAGTGTTGAGCGGGTATTGCAGCGGCAGGAGCTGCAGGAAGAGGTGGCGCGATACCGCAAACTCATTGGAGATACAGGCTTTCATGGCATGATCGGTCGCAGCGAAGCCATGCGCCGCCTGTTCGACAATGTGCGCATGGTGGCCAGGGCCGACGGGCCAGTACTGATCGCCGGTGAAAGTGGCACCGGCAAGGAACTGGTCGCCCGCGCGCTGCACGCCGAAAGCTCGCGCAAGGACGGGCCGTTTGTGGCGGTAAACTGCGCCGGCATCCCCCCGGAGCTGCTGGAAACCGAACTGTTCGGTCATACGGCCAATGCCTTTACCGGGGCGCGCCAGGCACGCAAGGGTCTGTTTGCCGAAGCCCACGGTGGCAGCTTGCTGCTGGACGAAATTGGTGAGATGCCGCTGGAGATGCAGGCCAAGTTGCTGCGTATTCTGCAGGATGGGCGTATCCGCCCGGTAGGCTCGAACCAGGAGGAACAACTTGATGTGCGCATCATTGCGGCCACCAACCGTGACCTGAACCTGGAAGTACAGGAAAAGCGTTTTCGCGAGGATCTGTATTTCCGGCTGGAAACCTTCTCCATGCACGTGCCACCGCTGCGAAAACGTGGCGACGACATTGACCTGCTGGCCGTGCATCTGATCAATGAATACAATCTCAAGCTCAAGCGTCAGGTCAAAGGCATCAGCAGTGCTGCGCTCAACCTGCTGCACCAGCACAACTTTCCGGGCAACGTGCGCGAACTCTCCAGCGCCATGGAGCGTGCGGTGACTTTCTGCCGAGGCAGGGAAATTGACGTGGCCGACCTGCCCGAACGAATGCAGCAAGCCAGTCAGCAAGATGCTGCCAGCAGCAGTCTGTCCACCACCTTGCTCGACTCGGCGCTGGACAGTGCCACCCTGCCGTCTCTGGGGGAGATCGAACGCCAGTACATAGAGCGGGTGTTGGCGCACTACGACGGCAACAAGCGCAAAGCCGCCGAAGCGCTGGGCATTGGCCGCCGAACCCTGTATCGCCGGCTGGACGATGACAGCGAGGCCGGCGAGCGCTGATGTCGCATGAGTCATAATGACACATACCAAAAGCGACACAAGGCCTGGTTTCCACCAATCATCGCTTTAATATTTTCCTTTATTATCAATGGTGTACAGATATATTTACGACTTGGCACGGCGATTGCTGCTTACCAGACACGTTTATGAAAAGGAGTCATACCATGAAAAAGTTGATGTCACTGATGAGCATGTCCGCCATTTTTGCCATGATGTTCGGCGCGTCTGTTGCCAGCGCCCAGCCTCCGGCAGGTCAACCCCCGGCCGGCCAGCCTCCGGCAGGCGAAATGCCCACCGTTGATGAGGCTACCAAGGAAAAGTTCCTTGACGCCTATGTAGACATCATGGAGATCCAGACCCGTTATGCAGAAATGCTGCAGGGCGCGACCGATGAATCCGAAGCCATGGAGCTTCAGCAGGCTGCGCAAGATGAAATGCAGACTGCTGTGACGGACGCGGAAATGACCGTTGAGCAATACAACGAAGTCATTCAGATCGCCTCAGCCAACCCTGAACTGATGGCAGAGCTTGAAGCGGCAATTGCGGAAATGATGGAATAAACATCTCTGCGCAACACAACAAAGGGCGACTCCGGTCGCCCTTTTTTTATGCGCTTTTTGATACAATCCGTGACTATCGTCTGTCGCGCCAAGGACCAGCAGTGCCATGAAGAAGCTGATCAGATTCCTGTTCGTTGTGCTTGCCAGCCTGCTGGTCTTTGTCAGTTTGCTGCTGGTCATCCTGTTCACCGTCATTGATCCCAATCGTTACCGCCCCACACTTGAATCGGTTTTTGCCGATCAGACCGGTTGGCAATTGCAGATCGCCGGCGACATATCCTGGTCCTTCAGACCGGTATTCGGCCTGGGCATTCGCGATGTGCGACTGAGCAACGGTGTCACCCCACAGGAACTGGCTTCCTTTTCCGAAGTGACTTTAAGCCTGTCCCCCAGAGCGCTGCTGCGTGGTCAACTGGATGTGCACGAATTTGTTGCCCGTAACCTGCACGTCAACTGGTACGTGGACAGTGACGGGCAGGCCAACTGGCTGGTAGACACTGATCGTGCGCCGGCGCCCCGGACAACGGCATCGCGGCAGGGCGACGCCAGCGATATTCCGATCAATATCGACATACAGCAGATCACCATCACCAATGCCAGAATCAATGTGCGTGATGTGCCGGCGGGCATTGATACCAGCCTGGAGAATCTGGACATCAGCAGCCGGAACACCAATCTGGAAAACCGGCCGTTCCCGTTAAGTATCAGCACGCGTGTTGTGGACCGCGCTGCCGGCAGGGACCTGCCTATCAATCTCGAAACAATGGCCCGTGTGGGTCTGGCAGCTGGTAACCTGGCACTTGATGACATTGAATTCCGATTGAGCCCAGTCGTACTCAACGGCAATATCGAGGTCAACAACTTCCAGAACAGCCCGCGCTGGCGCGGCGCACTGGCAAGTAACACATTCAATCTGAATTATCTGCTGGAGAACTTCATCGAGATTGATGCCGGCCCCGGCATAGACATCAGCCGCGACCAGTTCACCATGAACATGACGTTCAGCGGCGATGAGCGCGGCGCCACCCTGGAAGCCCTGCGAGTCGAGCTGGATGACACACGCGTGGAGCTCACCGGCGATGTGCTGTACGCCGAAAACAGCCGGCCAATGGCCCTGTCCTATCGCCTGCAGGCCAGCGCCCTGGATCTGGACCGTTACCTGCCGGCAGACCCGGACGATGCAGCCCCGGCTGAAAACGGTGGTGATGAGGAGCTGCCCTTTGACCTGCTCCGCGACATCAGTGTTCGTGGCAGCCACACCATCGACGCGCTGACGGTTGCAGGATTCACAGTCAGCAACATCAATGCCGAGCTGCTGGTGCAGAATGGTGTGCTGACCCTGAATACCCAACCCATGGGATTTTATGGCGGTGAGCTGACCGCCAATTTGCACGTGGACGGTGCGTCAGCCCCGGCCGTGATCAACAGCCAGCTTGCCCTGCAGAACATCAGTGCAGAAACCTTTGCCGAAAGCGTGCCCCTGATCGCACCGTTCACCGGGCGTATGGATGCCGCCACCGAGCACAGCCTGCGCGGGGACACCATCAATGAGCTGCTGGCGTCCATTGATGGCACCACGGTTTTCAACATCAGCAACGGCACTGCGGACATCACCATGCTAAAGCGGGTATTCCAGGCGATCTCCGTACTCAGCCCCAGCGGCGACATTGCCCGGGAATGGCCTGATGTGGTGCAGGTCAATGAGCTCAACGGCGAACTGGTGTTCAACAACGGCCTGGCCGCGGATCAACAACTCTCCCTGCGTATCGACAACTTTGACATTGCCGGTACCGGCGGCATCAATCTGGCTGAAGGTCGATTTGACTACCGCCTGGACTTTGCCGTCCTGGGCGAACCAGCGCCCCAGACCATCCGCGTCAACCCGAACTACCAGAACATTGGCTGGCCGGTTCGTTGCAATGCCGCTTTCGACAGCCCGCCTGTCCAGTACTGCTCGCCGGATTTGCAGCGCGCCCGGGAGCTGTTCGCACAAATTGCGCGCGACGAGGTTGAGCGACGTGGCCGGGAACTGATTGAGCAGCAGACCGAGCGCCTGCAGGATCGGGCCCGCAGCCTGCTGGATCGACTGCGACCACAACAGAACTGATGCAACGTGACTGAGGCCCGCTTTCGCCAGGCTGTGCTGAACTGGTTCCGTGAACACGGGCGTCACGATCTGCCCTGGCAGCACAATCCGACACCCTACCGCGTGTGGGTATCGGAAATCATGTTGCAGCAGACCCAGGTCAGCACGGTCATACCCTATTTCCATCGATTCATGGAACGCTTTCCGGATGTCGGGGCGCTGGCAAAAGCCCGGCAAGACGAGGTACTGCATCTGTGGACCGGACTGGGTTACTACGCTCGGGCACGCAACCTGCACAAGTGCGCGCAGCAGCTTATCAGTGACCACAGGGGCGAGTTCCCCGCAACCGTGCAAACACTTTCGGAGCTGCCCGGCATCGGCCGATCCACCGCCGGCGCCATCCTCTCGCTGGGTATGGGCAAAGCCGCAGCAATACTGGATGGCAACGTCAAGCGGGTCCTGAGCCGCTGTTTTGCGGTATCAGGCTGGCCGGGACAAAGCGCTACAGCACGGCAACTCTGGGCTCTTAGCGAAACGCTCACTCCACAATCGCCAGCTGAGCAGGCGGGCCAGTTCAATCAGGCAATGATGGATCTGGGCGCCACTGTCTGCACCCGAAGCAAGCCTGCGTGCAAGCGTTGCCCGCTGGCGACACAGTGCGAGGCGCTGGCCAACGGCAACATTGCCGATTTTCCTGGCAAAAAGCCGTCCCGAGCCATGCCGGTGCGCCAGACCACCATGCTCATCTGCGTCAACACCGAAAACAAAGTGTTGCTGCACAAGCGAGATGGCAACGGTGTCTGGGGCGGGCTATGGAGTTTTCCCGAATGCACAGTGGATGCTGACCTGACCGATGCGGCTGCCGGCGCCACCGGCATGCCGACGCTGACCGAAGACAGCCTGCAACAACAGTGGCTGGACCCGCTGCGTCACACATTCAGCCATTTTCATCTTGATATCAGGCCAGTGATGCTGAAACTAGCCATCGGCCAGGCAGCACTGAATGACAACAGTACCCGCCGCCTGTGGGTGGACCCCCTGGCACCGGGCGCGGTTGGTCTGCCAGCGCCGGTGCAGAGACTGCTGGGGCAACTGGCTGAAATGTGCATGCAGGAGCCCCAGGAGAGTACAATCGTCAACAAGCACCAAACACATGCAGCGACACGAACCCGGAGTTGAACAATGAGCAGGACTGTATTCTGCCGCAAGTATCAGAAAGACCTGCCGGCGTTGCCGGCACCACCGTATCCCGGACCCAAGGGAAAGCAGATATTCGAGACAGTGTCGCTTCAGGCCTGGCAGGAATGGCAAAAACAGCAGGTGATGCTGATCAACGAAAAGCACCTCAGCCTGGCCAAACCCGAGGACCGCGAGTATCTGCAGCAGCAGATGGAGGGATTTCTGGACAACAAGGACTTCGACACCGCCAGTGGCTATGTGCCCCCGGCGCCATGAGCACAGCCTCCTTCGGCTCTTTTCCGTCCCTTGACAGTGCTCGCCGCAACGGGTTTAATACGCGCCTCTGAGTGTGATGCCACCGCAGTGACATCGCGTCAGTCACACCTCGCCCAGATAGCTCAGTTGGTAGAGCAGAGGATTGAAAATCCTCGTGTCGGTGGTTCGATTCCGCCTCTGGGCACCATATCAAAAGCCTCGCAAAGCGGGGCTTTTTTTATGGTGCGCTTTGATGCGGTCAAAAGGGGCGGATGAGAACCACCGATGTGGTTCGACCAATTGCGATAGCAATTCGCAACGAGCGCGCCAACGCGAAATCCGCAGGGGGCAAACAGCCCCAAGGCTGTTTGGATTATTCCGCCCCTGGGCACTGACATCCTCCCCGTCACGGGGTAAAGCTCCGAACACAGCGTACCCGCTGCAGGGTATCTTTGGATTGCAAGACCTCAGCACCGCTGACAAAGTCTACCACCCACGCCAGGGTCGAGTCGCCCAGGGACTCGGTCGACGAATAGTAGAGCGCTGGAGCGAATCCACCGACGTCCGCGCGGTTGGTAAATACCCGCAACAATTGAACCCGAGCCGGCAAGAACCAGTCGTTATAACAGGTATTGCCCGCCTGGCAGGGCGTATTGCCCTGGGAATCCACCTCGTGGTTATGGCACATATTCGCGGCGTAGCTGCCAGCACCCAACTCGTCCACAATCAACAGCGTGTTGGCGGCGCCATCCTCGGTGGATGCTGCCCCGGTGAAAATACCATGCCCGCCGAAGGGTGCGGCTGCACTGGCATCCGCCACGGAAGCGATGAGGTTGTAAAAGCCGCCTTCCAGGGCGGCGATCACGCCACCACCGCTGGTCTGCCCAACAGCAGTCGTCAGATAGGTGTACCCGTCCGTCAGTGTTGCGCCGCCTGCCGGTGTGCTGACCACAACATCCACCGCACCGGTCACGCCGGCCGGCGTGACTGCGGTGATGGTGCTGCTGTTGACCACGTTCACCGAGGTCGCCGCCAACCCACCGAAACTCACCGATGTCGCACCGGTCAGCCCGGTGCCAGTCAACGTGACGCCCGTGCCACCGGATGCACTGCCACTTGCCGGCGTGATACCGGTCAACGTGGAGCCGCTGCTCACAGTGATCGGCACCGTGACAGTGTTCGTATTGTCGCCGGCAATGGTCACATCCACTGGTCCCTCAAGCGCTGTCGCGGCAAAAGTGATGATGCAACTTGACGCAACCACCAGTTCCGCGGCGCAGGTCGTGCTCTGGATCGAAAGATTACTGCCGGCGGGTATAGTGGCAGCAATATTGGTCGCCGTGACGGATGCTGACGAGGCGTTGGTGATGGTGATATCGCCTGTAGCGTTGAGCGTAAAATCGAGCGAAGCGGGTGACACATCCAAGGTCGCCTGTGTCGGCTCGGTGATATCCGGCAGGGAGTCAATGACAATCAGCGTCACTGCCGGCGTATCAGCTGATTGCTCTTCACCAGAGAGCACAGCCACACACCGCGGCACAATACTGAAGCTGCCAATGCCAAGTTCGCCGGGATCCAGCGCCTCGTCTACCTCAATCGTACGACCATCGGGCAGGTCCAGCATCAGGCGGGTTTGCAGTGGCAGACGCTGATCGCCCCAGACCATCTCGGCCGCACAGTCCGGCCAGGGAAAATCAACGTCAGAGGCGGTGTCCAGAGCATATACCTGCACCAGGCTACCCGGCGTCACCGTATTGTTGAACTCGATGTGGGCGTCATTGATATGTGGCAAGGCAATCAGTGCGCTTTGTTGCAGGCCAAGCGTCAAGGCGTCAGGATCGTCGGTCTCCATACGGATATGATAGATGCCATCCAGCGCGCTGCCGGCATTCTGCACCTTCACGATGTCTTCATACAGGCCGGTATCACTATTGTATGTGCCGGAGCAGTCGCGCCCGGCACCGGGGTCAAACGGGTAAGTGGCCAGGGCCTGGAACTGATAGCCGGGTGGCAAGGAGGTTTCGGCGATCAGGGCAAGCTCCACATTCAGCCAGTCCGGATTACCGCTTTCATCCAGCAGTGGACTGTTGTCAGCATCGCGCATCTGCACGCAGCTCAGCAGGTTACCAGTGCTGCCATCGAATACCCCTATACGGTTGGGCCCATCCGGAATGGCCGTGTCCGGGTCGGGACTGACGCCGAATGCCTGGTCCGGCAAGGCCTGGGACTGGACTTTACTGAACTGTGGTACCAGCACCGGCACCAGCGCAAGCAACAACAACAACAGTGTCACCAGCGCACGTCGCATTGTCATGTATTCCATTGTGGTCGTACTCACCATAGCCCCACTCCCGTGTTATATCGTTCTGCTGATGCCAACATGCTCCATCTTGTTAACATCCACGACCGTCATGGTCAACCGCAATCAAGTGTAACGCTGCAGCGACCACGACAAACGACTCGGATTGCACGCCAACGCAGGTGGCACCCCTCATTCCATTTGTTTATCATGCCGGCACACTCTCTTGTATTTGCTTATGGATGAGACGCCCTCATGTCCCACATATCACCCAGCCGTCGATATGACGGCATTCCTGCGCTTTTTTTCCTGTTCGCCCTGATTGTTGTGTCACACAGCGCCCGCGCCGACTTTGCCGGAGGGGACGGGTCACCCGAAAACCCCTGGCAGATAGAAACTGCCGCACAACTGGACGCAATGCGCAACAACCTGACAGCACACTATGAACTGATTGGTAACATTGATCTGGTCGAGGAGCCATGGAGCAACGGCTGGGAACCTATCGGGCAGCAATTCTCCGGCACGCTGGATGGCAACGGCTTCGCCATTCACGGCCTGTATGTGAACGAACCTGACGGCCTGGCCGGATTGTTCCGCAGCCTTGATGGTAAGGTGAGCAACCTGGCACTGATCGATGTGGAAATTCACAGCGGCGCGCAGTGGGCAGCGGCATTGGCACCTGATCACTGGGGACTGATTGAAGATGTGCATGTCAGCGGAAACGTGACCAGCACCGCAGGCGCGGTAGGCATGATTGCAGGCGCCAGCCGCGCAGGAAGCACCATCCGGCGCAGCAGTGCTGTCGGCACTGTTCAGGCGTCCGGACGTGTTGGCGGGCTGACCGGTGAGCTTGCGGGTCGCATTGAACGCAGCTGGGCCGATGTGGGCGTGACCGGGTTGTCAGCATCCAGCGACACTGTTGGCGGTCTGGCCGGTCTCATGTTTGGCACCGATCAGACTGCGGAAATTGTGGACAGCCATGCCCATGGTGATGTGCATTCGGGGTTTGATGCGGAAGGGCGTGGTGCAGGCGGCCTGGTCGGTTCCTTTACCAATGGTGTTGGAATTCGCCGTAGTTATGCCACCGGTGCGGTGACCACGGCTTCGGGGCCGGGTGGTGGCCTGTTCGGTCATACACAGGGCACCGTGATTGTTGAGGACAGCTACTGGGATACCGAAAGCACTGGCACCACGACCAGCGCCGGTGGCGGCACCGGGCTGAGCAGCGTAGAGATGCGCGAGCGTGATTCTTTCGGGAACTGGGACTTTCTGGCGGTCTGGAGCCTGGATGCGCCAGACCTGAACAACGGTTACCCCATGCTTCGCTGGTCGCTGCCAGCGGACATGCCAATGCTGGACAAGTCACTGATGAATATCAATGTCGAGAACCCAGTGACGCTGGACGTGGATCTGTCGAGCGCCTTCTCGGACCCGCAGGACCTGGCACTCACCTTCTCGGCCAGCAATCTGCCACCTGAAGGGGCGACAATTTCTGAGGCCGGCGTATTATCGCTGCGCTCGCCCACCGGTGGTGTTTATGAACTGATGATAACGGCCACCAATACTGAGGGCCGATCTGTGAGCGGCCTTATGACGTTGACTGTTGCAGGTCGCCCCGGGGGTGAACTGAGCCTGGTAGGCAACGGCATTGAGGTTACGGACAGGATTGGCGCACAACAGTTCTCCGTCACCGTCGACAACACGGGTACGGTCGAACCCATTACCGTGGCAAAGGTGAGCAGCGCCGATGATCTGCCCAGCCTGTCACTGGATTTTGCCTACGCCGGCGATTACGCCGTAGACACAACGGCGAAACTGGGCATCGTGTTGACGGCTGAGGACAACAGCTGGCAGCTGGAAATCATGCTGGGCGAGTTGGGCCTGTGGTACGAGCCCGGGCAAGCCTTCATGGCAGAACCGATGGGCGGTGACGCCATACTGGTGGCACGAGCGGAGAACGAGACCTTTGACGCAGTGATCATTGATCAAGGCTTCATGAGCGGAGGGGCACCCTTGATCATCGATCTGGATTTCCTGTCCTCGATTGATGATGGCCCGGCCAGCGATATCGTGCAAAGTGTGCTGCAACAGTTCCAGCAAGGCGGCGCCTATCAGTACCGCATTGCCATCCAACCAGAAGAGAGCGGCGCCCCGGCCTTTGGTGTACGCGACGCTGGCGACCAATCCTTCAAGGCACTGTCGCGCATGCAGAGCAATTGCCCCGGCACGCCGCACAGCCAGAGCAGTGCCGTGTTCCCGCTGCTGGATGACGCACTGGACCTGTCGGCTGTCTTCCCGTCTGCCCATGCCATGCAGGGCGTACTGTATATCGGGCAAACCGGCTCGCTGCAGGCCCCGACGCCATTGACCGAGGACTGCGCGGCCGCGCCGGAGCCGCCACCGGAGATTCCGCCCATCGATATTCCGGAACCACCGTTCCCGGTGCCGCCGCCCGTACTGCCACCGGCGCTGGACACAGCGCGCACAGCATTGGACGAACTGCGGGAACGTGCGCTTGGCGACCCGTCTTCGAACCCGGCCGAGGTGCGCAGTGATTACGGTCAGTCCCTGTCCACGTTAAGCCAGGTCATGCGTGATCTGACCGGGGACGAGGCACCCGACATGGCGGTGCTGCTGGCCCTGCTGGAATCGGTGGATGACGCTTTCCTGATCCTGGACGAGTTACGCGAGATCATGGACCCGGACAATGATCAGACAGCGGATCTGCTGATGGACCTGCTGGTGCTGCAGCGTCAGATAGTGGCCCTGATCACCGCGCGCGAGCGCGAGGCAGGCGCCGATGAGGTGGATGACCGCGTGAGCGAGGCGCTCAACAGACTGCTGGACAACAACATCGAAAAACTCGCACGCATGGAGCAGGCCCGGCAGGCGCAGATGGAGCAACGCGCACGCGAGCTGGAAAGACGCCGGCAACAACAAAAAGAGCAGGAACGCCTGCTGCAGGAGCTGGCTCAACGCAAGCAGGAGCAGGCTGCGCGTGAACGTGAGGAACAAGCCGAGCAGCGGCGTCGGGCTGAAGAACGGCACAGGGAAGCGCTGGAGCAGGCCGCAGCCCAACGTGAAGAGCAGTTCCGGCAGCAGCAACAGGAAGAGGAGCGCCGCCGACTGGACCAAATGCTGGCATCCGGCACCCGGGCTGGCGTTGTCAATGCAGGTATCGAGGTGGGTCCTGGCGCCGGCGACCTGCCACCACTACCCAACAATACGCCGCCGCCTCAGGTATCGCGGCCACCGCATGGCTTCTGGGGTGTACCAGACAGCGCGGATCAAACAGTAACGTTTATTACAGGCCTCGTTAACATGTTCGGCACTGTTGGCCTGTCGGCCCCGGTGTCCGGCACCGGTATCCAGATTGCTGGACTGGGCATCACACAGGCCGATGAAAGCAGCAATGAACCGGTGGTGACCTGGCTGGCGGATCAGGACGCTTACCTGTTCCAGTTGCCGAGCGATGAGACCTATCTGGGCATTGCGACCCGCGCGCATATCCTGCCCCCGGACGTGGGCGATGGCGTCCACACCCTGCAGCACGGTGCCACCCTGCTGGTGGATGGCACGCTGGGCCTGGAAGTGTCGCCCTTTGCACTGGACCTGAATGCCTTTGCCAGCGAGCTGGCCGAGATGGGTTTTGCGCTCAGTCAGCAAGGCGATGGCACGGTGCTTATTGAGCTGGGCGCCGATGAGCACTTCAGTGGTGCGTTTGCTTACGACAACCTGTATGGCCAGTCCACGCAGTGCGATGCGGTGAGCATCGAGGCGCCCACCGGTTCCCCGCTGTCGCCGGACTACCGTTTTGCGGTGATCTGTGATGGTGGTGCGGTGCAGCATGTGACACCGGCCATTCATGACGAGGCGTTCTACGATGTACTGCTGGCCAATGGCCTGGCAGTGAGCACGGATCGTAACACCGGCCTGCTTGTTATCGAGGATGTCGGTCAGTTCCGGCCGGACTACTTTGTGCTGCCGCTGACGGCAGAACAGCAAGCCTGGCTGGCTGAAAACGCCGGCCCGCTGGACGTTGCGCTGCAGGCCACAGACGTCAACAACAACGGCATCACCGACTACCTGCTGCTCTCCGCCGCGGGCGTTCAGGTCATCTTCGGCCTGTAATTCGCTCGTGCCTGCCGGGCGCCCGCCCACCCGCAGGCACGAAACTTGCTCATTCCCTGTGGCCAGTATTCAGGCCACAAGGGAATGACAGGACCTGACTGAGCAATTCGCTGCCCCAGGGCAGGCTTACGGTACAGGCATCCACTTGCTCAGAGTATTGACCGCTTCAAAACAGGGCAGCCGCCCTGTGTTCGCACCATCGTGCAGCGCTGCGCGCGGGCCCCGCTCATGCCCGGAAAAGGGGCGGGGAAAGGCATGAAAGCGACCCAGCAGATTTTCCGTGTACGCCGCGAGTACAACATCTGGGCGGGTAACGAAACGCTGGAAGATTATGCCCTGCGCTTCACGGCCAAGAAAGCGCGGCGCTGGCGCATCGAGGACGTGGCCAAAACCGCGCTGGGCGCCACCGCGTTCATGGCACTGGAAGCCATTGGCGCAGCGATGACACTCAGCTACGGCTTCACCAACGCAGTCGCCGCCATGGTGGCCGTTGCCCTGGTCATTGTGATCACCGGATTTCCCGTGGTCTACAACGCGGCACGGCACGGGCTTGACATGGACCTTCTGACGCGCGGCGCCGGTTTTGGTTACCTGGGCTCCACCGTCACCTCGCTGATCTACGCCTCGTTCACCTTCATTTTCTTTGCCATAGAAGGTGTGATTCTGGCCGCCGCCCTGCAGGCGATGTTCGGCATGCCATTGTGGCTGGGATATATTCTGTGCTCTGTGGCTGTGATTCCCATTGTCACCCACGGCATCACCGCCATCAGCAAATTCCAGATTGGCACACAGAACTTCTGGCTCACACTGCAGATAGCAGCGCTGATCATTGTTGGATGGTACGAACTGGACCGGGTCGCAGACTGGAGCCGCTACATGCCAGAGCAGGCCATTGCCGCGGGCAGCACCGGCTTTGACGTGGTCATGTTCGGCGCGGCAGCCGCCATCATGTTTGCCCTGGTCGCACAGATTGGCGAACAGGTGGACTACCTGAGATTCCTGCCACCGAAAACCCGACAGAACCGTCATCGCTGGTGGTTCTGGATGAGTCTGGCTGGCCCGGGCTGGATCCTGATCGGACTGGTGAAAATGCTGCTCGGCTCCTTTCTGGCCTACATCGCCATCAGCGCCGGTGCCTCGGCCGTTATTGCCGCTGATCCCACCTATATGTACCAGATGGTATTCAACTACGCCATCGAGTCACCGACACTGGCATTGATGCTGGCCGGCACCATGGTGATCATTTCCCAGATGAAGATCAACGTGACCAACGCCTATGCAGGCTCCATCGCCTGGTCCAATTTTTTCTCGCGCCTGACCCACAGTCATCCGGGTCGCGTGGTGTGGCTGATTTTTAATGTTGCCATCGCCCTGATCCTGATGGAGCTGGGCATGTACGAGGCGCTGGAATCGATTCTCGGGTTGTTTGCCATTGTTGCGGTTAGCTGGCTGGGTTGCCTGAGCGCGGACCTGATGATCAACAAGCCCCTGAAACTCAGCCCTTCCCATGTGGAATTCAAGCGTGCGCATCTGTACGACATCAATCCCGTTGGTGTGATTTCAATGGCGCTGGCTTCAGTCATTGGCATTGTGTGCTACCTGGGCCTGCTCGGCGAAGTCGCCGGCGCACTGGCGCACTTCATTGCTCTGGCCGTGTGTTTCATCTGTGTGCCCCTGATCGCCGTGCTGACCCGCAGCCGCTACTATCTGGCACGTCAGTCGCCCGAGATTGACGAACTGATCCAGATGAAGTCACTGCACGTGGCACGCGCGCCCGCAACACCCGGGCACAGCCATGGCGATGATGCCGGAACAGGCTGGACAATCAGCAACGATGACAGCATCACGCTGGAATGCTGTATCTGTGAAAACACCTTCGAGCGCGAGGACATGAGTTACTGTCCCGCTTATGGCGGCGCCATCTGCTCCCTGTGTTGCTCACTGGACTCGCGATGCATGGATGTGTGCAAGACAGGCAAGAGCTTCACCGAAAACCTGGGCGACAGGCTCAGCCCCTGGATACCAGCGTTTCTTGCAGATCTCATCAATCCCCGATTGGCCAGATTCACGGCAATACTGACCGTCACCAATCTGATCAGCGCAGCACTGCTGTCCCTCATCCATGTCCAGATGCAGCCACTGACCCCATCTGAAAACGAACTGCTGACGAGCACACTGGTGGCGCTGTTCTTCATACTGATGATCATCATCGGCGTGATCTGCTGGTTGTTCCTGCTGGCGCACGAAAGCCGCATGGTGGCACAGCAGGAGTCCAGCCGTCAGACCATGCGTTTGATGCAGGAGATCGAGGCACACAACGAAACGGACATCAAACTGCAACATGCCAAGGATCTGGCCGAGCGCGCCAACAGCGCAAAAAGTCGTTACCTTACCGGCATCAGTCACGAGCTTCGCACACCACTCCAGGCCATACTGGGTTACGCACAACTACTGGGCCAGCGCGCGGATCTGCCAAAGGACATGCGAAGTGGCATGGCTACCATACGCCGAAGCGGTGAACACCTGGCTGGCCTTATTGAAGGCCTGCTGGACATTTCCAAGATCGAGGCTGGACGTCTGGATATCTACCGCAATCGGGTGAATTTACCGGATCTGATTGAGCAACTGGTGAGCATGTTCCGCGAAATGGCCCAGGACAAGGGCATTGCTTTCAGTTGCGAGGTTCACGGCGCCTTGCCTGACTATGTAACCACCGATGAGAAACGCCTGCGACAGATCCTGATCAATCTGCTGTCCAATGCCATCAAGTACACAGAAAGGGGTCGAGTGGAATTCCATGTCCGTTATCGCAACCAGGTCGCCGAGTTCTCGATCATCGACACCGGTATCGGGATTCACAATGACAATCTCCAGCGAATACTTGATCCTTTTGAGCGCGTGCGCGGACCCGACTCCCCCAGCGTTTCCGGCACCGGCCTGGGTCTGACCATTGTGCGCCTGTTGACAGAGATCATGGGCGGTGACCTGGAAATAACAAGCACGCCTGGACGCGGCAGTTGCTTCAAGGTGTCGCTGATGTTGTCGAGAGTGGATACACCGGCGGAGAAAATACTGCCCGCCCGCCAGATCACCGGTTATCAGGGCGAACCGAAAGTGGTCATGGTGGTGGACGACGAACCGATCCACCGTGGACTGCTTTCCGACCTGTTGACGCCACTGGGTTTCATCACCTTCGAAGCCCATGACGCCAAACGCTGTCTGGATGCGCTGGACGATATCACCCCTGATATCTTTCTGCTGGATGTCAACATGGCCGGTACCGATGGCATGATGCTGGCCCGAATGCTGAGGCAACGCGGTTTCCGACAGCCTGTCATCATGATTTCTGCTGACGCCCAGGAACGCCACCGGTTGCAACACGATAAACAGTGGCATGACGACTACCTGGTCAAACCCATCAACAATCAGGATCTGCTGGATCGCATGGGACAGTTGTTGGCATTGAAATGGACATACGTCGATGAAGCAGTTCAGCGTGAGGCTGAGCCGGATACCGGCAAGCTGATAATTGACAGGAACCTGATCGACCACGCACTGGTACGCGAACTGCTCGCCTACGCCCAGATCGGCTACAAACGCGGGGTATCGGAGAAACTTGACGAACTTGAAAAAACAGGGTTGCTGGATGCACTCACTCTGGAACAGTTCAGACGCCTGGTTGGCCGCATGGAGCTGCAGCGCCTTGTATCCCTTATTGAAAACGACGACACGGCAGGATCATGAATAAATCGCACTATGAATCACCCAAAGAAACCATTCTGGTGGTTGACGATTCACCGGAATCCCTGGGCCTGGTCAACGATACACTGGAGTCGGCTGGCTACAATGTACTGGTGGCACTGGAAGGGAAACAGGCCCTGACCATAGCCAGGCGCATCCGACCCGACATGATCCTGATGGACGCCATCATGCCACACAAGGACGGCTTTGATACCTGCCGTGAACTACAATCAATTCCTGAACTGGCTACAATACCCGTGATTTTCATGACCGGACTTACTGACTCGGGCAGTGTGGTCAAAGGCCTGCAATCGGGCGGCGTGGACTACCTGACCAAGCCGATTGATCCTGACGAGCTGCTGGCAAGAATGCATGTGCACCTGAGCAATGCCCGGCGTACAAGCAGTGCATGGAGTGCACTGGATTCCACCGGTCAACACCTGTTCTCAGTCAAACCCGACGGCACAATGCATTGGGCAACACCCCAGACGCTGGCACTGTTTGCACGTTATCGTGGTGATGAACAATGGCGCAGCAGCGCACTGGCCGAGCAGCTTGGCAGTTGGCTGGAAAACCACAAGCGGGAACTGCCGGCCCCGGGCAGCAGTTGCACCATCTCGCTACCCGGCGATGACAACAGCACGCTGGTGGTCACTATCATGGAACACACATCGGGCAGTGAAATACTGCTGCGCCTGAACGAGGTGGATGACACGCCGGATGAGGAAACGCTGCAAAAAACGCTGTCCCTGACACGACGCGAGTCCCAGGTACTGTACTGGCTCAGCAATGGCAAGACCAACTGGGAAATTGCCCGCATCCTGGACATCAGCCCACGCACCGTGAACAAACATCTGGAGCAGGTTTACCGCAAGCTGGAAGTCCAGAATCGCACGGCCGCGGCACGTATTGCGCTCAACACCCTTGCCTCGGTCTGACCTGACAGACTGTTCAGGAGCGGGCTGCCCTGCCCCGGCTACTGAATGCCGCGCAATTCCTGGATCGGCTGGTTTTTCATGTCCGGCAACTCTCCCAGTTCACGCCGGGGCAACATCCCCTGCTCTACAATGAAGTCAATGATCTCGGCCAGGCCTTGCCCGGATTTCAGATTCGAGAATACAAAAGGGCGCTGTCCGCGCATCTTGCGCGCATCATTGTCCATGACCTCCAGGGACGCGCCCACCAGGGGTGCCAGATCAATCTTGTTGATCACCAGCAGGTCAGATCGGGTAATCCCGGGACCACCTTTTCTGGGAATCTTGTCCCCGGCCGAAACATCGATCACGTAGAGCGTCAGATCCGAAAGCTCAGGACTGAAAGTTGCACTGAGATTGTCGCCGCCACTTTCCACAAAAACGATGTCCAGCTCGCCATGTCGACGGCGCAGCTCACTGATGGCCGACAGATTCATGGACGCATCCTCCCGGATGGCCGTGTGTGGACAACCACCGGTTTCCACACCAATGATACGATCTTCGCTCAACACCTTGTGCGTAGTCAGGAACCTGGCGTCCTCGCGGGTATAGATGTCGTTGGTGACCACCGCAATATCATAGTGATCGCGCAGCGCCAGGCACAAGGCACGCAGTAGCGCAGTTTTGCCTGATCCCACCGGACCACCCACACCAATACGCAAGGTCTGCTTGTATCTGCTTTCCACCATTTTTCCAGCTCCTCGATTCATGATCGAAACAATCGTGTGTATTGTGTCTCGTGCAACATGCTGGCGATAGCCAGCGCCGGCAGGCCCGCGCCGAGTTCTTCATCTTCAATCTTTCGGGCGTTCTGTATGGCACCCGGCACCTCATCCTGCAGCACGAGTAGCATCTGTTGTGCTTCAGTCTGACCCAGGGGCAGCAATTTGGTGGCGGCGATAACCTGATTCTCCATCCATGACCAGAGGTACCCGGTGGCACTGCTTTCCTCGTCCAGTTGCCAGTGCACCGCCGCCTGCACAAAGGCGGTCAGAAAGGCCAGATCACCACTGACCGGTACAGGTGTGATGCCCAGCGCAGGCAACAAGCGTTGCAGGGACTCCCCCGGTGCCGTATCGGTCAAACGAAGCTCGGCACTTTCCCGGCAGGCCAGCAGATAATCATTCCAGTAGCGCATGATCTCGATGTCACCGTCGCGAATGGCCGCTGCCAGCCGGAACAGTATGGGGATGTCCACCCGCGCAAGCGACTGACCCAATTGCAGGGCAAGCCAGGCCTGCACATCGTCGCGTGACTTCAACCAGTGCGCCTCAATGGCGTACTCCAGCCCTTGTGAGAAGGCGTAAGCACCTACCGGCAGCGTACTGCTGCTCAACTGCATGAGGCGCAGCAGATTGTTGTCAGTGATGGTCATGTGCGTGTTCGTGTGTGTGCTCGCCATGCAGGGCCTGACCGCTGTAGGCGCCAGACTCGGGAACAAATACGTGATTGCTGTACTGCACACTCATGCCCAGCAACAACAGCATTTCCTCCAGCACATGATCGGGCTGCAGCCGCAGACTGAGCTTGCCGATCTGCACTTTCACATGGCGGTTGCCAAGGTGATAACAGGCTTTGCTGAAAACCTCCCAGTCATCGCAGCTGGCAATCAGCAGGGGCTCGATTGCGCCCTCCACCAGAATGCGCCGACCACATCGGCTCTGAAGCATTTCACCGACCTGGAGCGGCCTTCCACGTTCCAGAAAAAGGCGTATCTCCTGGCCATCGGTGGAAAATACGCGCAATCTACCGCGGTCGCGTTGTTCGTGACTGAGGATCACCTTCAGGTCCGGATCAATACCATTGACCGTTCCGATTCGTTCATAGACTTCAAGCATTGCACTGACCTCGGTCGCGTGTTCGTCTGTTCTCAGAATAGGCAGTAGCGTTGAGCAAGCGGCAACTCGATTGCCGGCTCACAGGTAAGCAGTTCTCCATCGGCTCTCACCTCGTAGGTCTGCGGATCCACTTCAATGCGTGGCATCCAGTCATTCAACAACATATCCGTTTTGCGAATGTTTCTTGTATTCCTGCAGGCGACCAGCGTACGTTGCAGCCCCAGCATCCGGGCAATGTCCTCCTCAAATGCTGCCTGGCAGGTAAAGGTCACGGACAAGGCCGGGGAAGCCGCACCAAAAGCGCCAAACATGGAGCGATAGTGAACCGGCTGCGGTGTTGGAATTGATGCGTTCGGATCGCCCATCGGAGCAGCAACTATCATGCCTGATTTGATGATCAGCGATGGTTTGATGCCAAAAAATGCAGGCTTCCACAACACCAGATCAGCCAGTTTTCCGGTCTCCACAGATCCGACCTCGTCGGAAATACCGTGCGTGATGGCCGGGTTGATGGTGTATTTGGCGATGTAGCGCCGCACCCGGTAGTTATCCATGCCCTGACGGTCCTGGGCAAGTGTGCCACGTTGCACTTTCATTTTGTGCGCGGTCTGCCAGGTGCGTGTGACAACCTCACCAACACGCCCCATGGCCTGGGAGTCAGAGGCGATCATGCTGAACGCACCAAGATCGTGCAGTATGTCCTCAGCGGCAATGGTTTCCTTCCGTATACGCGAGTCGGCAAAGGCAACATCCTCGGGAATGGATGCATCCAGGTGGTGACAGACCATCAGCATATCCAGATGTTCATCAACAGTGTTGCGGGTGTAGGGCCGGGTCGGGTTGGTGGACGAAGGCAGCACATTGGCTTCAGCACAGGCCTTGATGATATCCGGTGCGTGACCGCCGCCAGCACCTTCGGTGTGGTAGGTATGTATGGCGCGACCGGCAAATGCGGCAATGGTGTCGTCCACAAATCCGGACTCGTTCAATGTATCGGTATGGATGGCCACCTGCACATCAAAGCGCTCGGCAACGCTGAGACAGTTGTCGATAGAGGCGGGCGTGGTCCCCCAGTCCTCGTGCAACTTGAGCCCGCACGCGCCAGCGCGCATCTGCTCCACCAGCGCTTCCGGCAGGCTGGCATTGCCTTTGGCCAGAAACCCGAAATTCATTGGCATCGCGTCGGTCGCCTGCAACATCTTGTGCATATACCACGCGCCGGGCGTACAGGTGGTTGCGTTGGTGCCGGTAGCCGGGCCGGTGCCGCCGCCAATCATGGTGGTGATGCCGGACATCAGTGCCTCGTCAACCTGCTGTGGGCAGATGAAGTGTATGTGGGCGTCAACCCCACCCGCGGTCAATATGGAGCCCTCTCCGGCTATGATCTCGGTGCCCGGTCCAATGATGATATCCACACCATCCTGCACATCCGGATTGCCCGCCTTTCCAATGGCAGCGATACGACCGGCGCGCACCCCAACATCAGCTTTGACGATGCCCCAATGGTCAACAATCAGTGCATTGGTGATGACCAGATCCATGGCAGTCAGACCACAGGCCTGACTTTGCCCCATGCCGTCACGGATCACCTTGCCACCACCGAATTTCACTTCGTCACCGTAGATGGTCATGTCCCGTTCGACCTCAATCCAGAGATCGGTATCCGCCAGGCGGACCCGGTCGCCGGTGGTGGGTCCGAACATCTGGGCATAGGTCTGTCGATCAATTGATGTCACTGTCAAACTCCTCAACCGGCCCCATCACCTGACCCCGGAATCCGTAAATGTGCCTGCTGCCACCATAAGTCACCAGAGACACTGTCCGGCTCTGACCGGGTTCGAATCTCACGGCAGTGCCAGCGGCTATATCAAGTCGAAAACCCAGTGCCTTTTCCCGGTCAAAGTGCAGTGCCGGATTGGTTTCATAGAAGTGGTAGTGCGAGCCCACCTGGATCGGGCGATCACCGCGATTTTCGACCCGTACGGTAATTCGCATACGTCCTTCATTGATTTCGATATCACCTTCCCCGCAATGGATTTCGCCGGGAATCATAAGTGGTTTGACCTTGGTATCGGACATGATGCCTGCCTCAGCTGATCGGATTGTGGACGGTCACCAACTTGGTGCCATCGGGAAAAGTGGCCTCAACCTGCACTTCCGGGATCAACTCCTGCACGCCGTCCATCACCTGTTCGGAGGTCAGTACCTGTTTGCCATGACTCATCAGTTCGGCAACAGTACGCCCGTCGCGTGCTCCTTCCAGAATCTCCATTGAAATCAGCGCCACCGCCTCCGGATAATTGAGCCTGAGGCCCCGGGCCAGCCGCCGCTCGGCAAGCAGGGCTGCGGTAAAAAGCAGTAGCTTGTCTTTCTCTCGTGGTAACAACTCCATGGTTCAATCCATCCCGTTGAAAAGTTTCAGTGCTGTTGCAAAAGGCATCACGTAGACCAGATTCCCGGACTGGATGCCTCGCGCAGCAGCACTACCGGTCGCAGCAGGCGCCACAATGCTGTGAATGCCCCGCGGCATTCCTCCGAACAGCCACCCAGGTAACGTGCCACCAGAAGATCACCAATCAACGTGATGGCTGCCATGCCACGACCGGCTTCTGAAGCCAGAGCCTGACGCAGTGTTGGCATCAACGCGGCAATACGTTGCTCACTGCCGTTCACGGTCGCAACCATGATGCCGCTCACAGCCTGCGACTGCATGCCGGCCATGGCTTGATACAGCGCCCGGCTGTCATCCGTCAGATCAAGGTGTTCAACCAGCAAGGGACGACCGTCACGGTTAAGCACAAAACGCTGTCGTAGTTCGCCCTCTCCAAAGTCCTGCCCGCAGGCGGGCAATCCCAGACAGCTTATCTCCCAACCGATGAAAACACTGTGACAGTGCAGGTCCACCGTGGTTTCCATGCTGCCCCGGGCATCAGGGTAAACAATGGTCTCCTGTGGCAACCACTCCAGTGATGCGTCCTCGCCCACGTTCAGTTGATTGCATTGACGCTGCCATTGCCTATCCTTGCGAGCCCGATACAAGCGCCCCGCGCCAGGGGTTGTGGCCAGCACACGCGCTCGTTCATCCAGGGTCAGGGTAATGCGAAGGTCGTCACCGGATACCAACCCGCCTGGCGGGTGCAGCAGGTACACATGAGCAAGATCGCGACCTTCAGGATAGAAGGGACGTTGCACATACAGCGGTCCTTCGTGCTGGCTGTGAGTCAGGCGACAGCCGCCCGGACGCTGGGTGAAGCGAAGTGCCAGTGAGGCCGGCCAACGCGAGCCGTCTCTAAACGGCAAGATGTTTGCTGATGAGCTCATCTGAGAGATCCGTCATTGCGCCAGTTGCGACCACGCGTCCTTTTTCCATGAGCCGGAATTCGCGTCCGACCCGTCTGGCAAATGCCAGTTTCTGCTCGACCAACACCACCGTCATGCCTTCCTCATTCAGCCGGGTAACCACATCACCGATCTGCGCAACAATATTTGGCTGAATGCCTTCGTTGGGTTCATCCAGCACCAGGACACGAGGGTCAATCACCAGGGCGCGACCTATGGCAAGTTGCTGCTGCTGCCCACCGGAAAGATCGCCGCCACGGCGGTCCAGCATTTCCCTGAGCACGGGAAACAGCTCGAATATCCTGTCGGGAATTTCACGCGCACCATCAGAGCGGCTGATCAGGCCAATCTCCAGATTCTCCCGCACCGACAGTTTCGGAAAGATGTCCCGGCCCTGCGGTACATACCCAATGCCCATCCGGGCACGGGCATGGGCTGGCTTCTTCTGCAGCGCCTGGCCATCAAAACGGATCTCACCGCTGGCAACGGGCAAAAGGCCCATCAGGCATTTCAGCAGAGTGGTCTTGCCAACGCCGTTTCTCCCCATGATGCAGGTACAGGAGCCAGGCGTCACAGACAAGTCCAGATCCCACAATATTTGCGAACCGCCATACAACTGGTTGACGCCTTTGACCTCTATCATGCCGACTCTCCCAGATACACACGCACAACATCCGGATGGTTCTGGACCTGGTCCATAGTGCCTTCGGCCAGCACACTGCCCTGGTGCAACACTGTGACCGTGCGGGCAATGCTGCGCACAAATTCCATATCATGCTCAACCACCACGACGGTACGCTTTCCAGCAAGAGATACCAGCAGCTCGGCAGTGCGTTCGGTTTCCTGAGCCGTCATGCCGGCAACCGGCTCGTCGACCAACAGCAATCGTGGATCGGACACCAGCAACATACCGATTTCCAGCCACTGCTTCTGCCCATGTGAAAGTGAACCTGCTAGTTGTTGCCGGTGCGCAGCAAGACCGATGGTCTGCAGCACCTCATCAATCCTGTCGGCCTGCTCAGGGCTGATTTTCGCAAACAGGTTGTGCCACACGCCTTTGTGGGCACGCAGCGACAGCTCCAGGTTGCAGAATACCGATTGCGCTTCAAACACCGTAGGTTTCTGGAATTTTCGTCCTATACCAAGCTGCGCGATGCTGGCCTCATCGTGTTTGAGCAGATCTATGGACTGTCCGAACCACACCTGACCGGCATCACAGCGGGTCTTGCCGGTGATCACATCCATCAAGGTGGTCTTGCCGGCACCATTGGCGCCAATGAGGCAGCGCAGCTCGCCATCATTGACATAGAGATTGAGCCCGTTCAGCGCCTTGAAGCCATCGAAACTTACCGTCAAACCTTCAATGTATAGAATGACATTGCGATCCACGTTCAGCTTCATGCGCTTGCCCCCCGTGCCCGTTTGCCCGGCGGTGAATCGGGGTCACTACCCGTGGCGTCAGCATTTTTCATACGCTTTTGCAGCAGGCCGACAAGGCCGCGCGGCAGGAACAGTGTCACCACCACAAACAGAGCGCCCAGCATGAACAACCAACTGTCCGGCCATACCGACGTGAACCGGGTCTTGGCATAAGCCACCAGCACCGCGCCGACTATGGCGCCATACAATGTACCCCGGCCACCAACAGCCACCCATACCACAATCTCAATGGAACGTACCGGAGTGAACTCACCCGGATTGATGATGCCCACCTGCGGCACATACATGGCACCCGCCAGACCGGCCAGCACAGCTGAGTAGACAAACAGCCACAACTTGTAACTCTCTGTACGATAGCCCAGAAAGCGGGCGCGCGGTTCAGCATCACGAATGGCCAGTATCACCTTGCCCATACGCGAGCGGGTGATGAAGTGGCTGATCACGTAAGCGATAGCAAGCAGCACAGCTGTTATTGCAAACAGGGCAACCCGCGTGCTGTCCTCGCGCAAGCTGAACCCCAGCATATCCCTGAAGTCGGTCAGCCCGTTGTTGCCACCAAACCCCATCTCGTTTCTGAAGAACGCCAACATGAGGGCATAAGTCATTGCCTGCGTCATGATGGAAAGATAGACCCCGGTCACACGGGATCGGAACGCCAGCCAACCAAATACAAACGCCAGCAGGCCAGGCACAAACATCACCATCAACATGGCGAACCAGAACTTGTCCATGCCCATCCAATACCACGGTAATGACTCCCAGTTCAGAAACACCATGAAGTCCGGCAACTCGGGATGACCGTACACGCCACGATCCCCGATCTGGCGCATGAGATGCATGCCCATGGCGTAACCGCCGAGCGCAAAGAACGCGCCATGGCCCAGGCTCAGAATCCCGCAATAACCCCAGATCACATCCACCGCCAGCGCCAGCATGGCGTAACACAGGTACTTGCCGAGCAGGCTTATGGTATAGGTGCTCACGTGCAGGGCCGAGTCTTCCGGTATGAGCATATTGGACAGACTGGCAAACAACGTGGCAACAAACAGAATGCCAACCACCAGCCCGATGTGACTGGTGCCCTGACGCAGGCGCCCCCAGGTCTGCAGTGCATTGATCATTCAGTGCTCCCCGTCATTCAGCGCTCCTGCCCTTGTGCGGGAACAGGCCCTGTGGCCGGAACTGGATGAACACCACTATAAAAACAAGGATCAGGATTTTCGCCAGCACCGCCCCGGCATAGGGCTCCATGAACTTTGTGGCCACCCCAAGGGAGAATGCACCTACCAGAGTGCCCAGCAGATTGCCTACCCCGCCAAATACAACCACCATGAACGAGTCGATGATGTAGGCCTGCCCGAGATTGGGACCAACATTGGTGATCTGGCTCAGGGCCACTCCAGCCATACCGGCAATACCCGAGCCCAGACCAAACGTCAACGCATCCACACGATCGGTGCGGATACCCATAGCCTTTGCCATGGCCCGGTTTTGTGCAACTGCCCGAACCTGAAGTCCCAGCGAAGTCTTCTTCAGAATATAGAGCAGTGCCATGAACACAATGATGGCAAAAACCAGAATGTAGAGCCGGTTCCAGGTGATGGACAGCACCGGGTTGATGTCCCATGTGCCACTCATCCAGTCCGGTGACACCACCCGTCGGTTCAACGGTGAAAATATGGTGCGGACCGCCTGCTGCAATATCAGGGATATGCCGAATGTTGCCAGCAGCGTTTCCAGCGGACGCCCATGCAGGTAACGGATGACAAAGCGCTGTATGAAAATACCCACCAGACCTGCCACCACAAAGGCCGCCGGTATGGCAGCCCAGATCGAATAGCCAATCAGTCCGGGCATCAGCATCTGCACGACATAGGTGGTGTAGGCGCCAATCATCAGCATTTCACCGTGTGCCATATTGATCACACCCATGACCCCAAAGGTGACGGCCAGACCGACTGCGGCCAGCAACAGAATCGAACCCATGCTGAGGCCGTAGAACAATTCCTCGATATAACCGTACCAGGTCATGCGACGCTCAATGGCGGTCAATGTGGAGGTAATGGCCTCATGGACTTCCGGGTGCATTTCACTGGCAGCCGGATCATTCAGCAGGTTTCGAAGCAGGTTGCGTACCGGAGATTCCAGTCGACCACTGAGCGCCCGCGCGGCAGCCACCCTGGCGTCAATCATCTCAGCTTCAGAACCGGCAATGCCTCTGGCAACCACATCCATGGCGACGCCCAGCTCCAGATAGTCCCGCACCACACGATCTTCCTCGGCTTCAAGCGCCTCATGCAGCAGCACAACTGTGCTGGCATCCAGGTTGCGCAGCATTTCCCGCGCAGCCAGGCGGCGCTGATCCACATCGCCCTGCATCAGATTGATACGAGCGGTTGCATCGCGCACCACCACGCGCAGGCGATTATTCACACGAATGCGCTGAAGATCGAAACTGGCAAGACCAACAACCGGCAGACCGGTCATGACATCCACACCAACGCTGTCGGTACCACTGCCGGTAACGGAAATCAGTTGAAGCGATTCAGCATCGTAATGCAGACTGCCTTCAGCCAGTGATTCCATCAATGGCAGCACCGATCTGCCTCCCAGGATTTCGAGTTGTTCGAGGATATCCGCAGCCTCGCGGAAACTGGCAGAGGTCAGATCGCGCAGCAGGGTATCAAGATCACTGCCGGGGTGCTCTTCTTCCGTATCAGCCACAGCCATGGAAGTCAGACATGTCAGACACAGAACCAGGGTCAGGGTGTGCAGGTAGTTCACAGATCGGTATACTCCGAAGGAAGGGAGTACGTTGTATAACGCCATGATCCATCCGGGCGCCTAACCCCGCCTAAAGGGTCCCGATCAAACTGCGATCAGAGGCCGGACAGACCATGGCGTTATACAACGTACCCCCTTCGTTTCTTTCTCTCAGTTGGCTTGGCCAACGCAGGTTTCTGTGACGACGTTGAAGCTGCCGCACATGACGGGGGGCGTCCAGTCTCCAATCAGGTCACGCGAGCCCGGGATATAGTCGGACCACGGGTCACCTTCAACCAGGCCATCTGTTTCCCAGACAACCTCGAACTGACCATCATCCTGGATTTCGCCGATAAACACGGGTTTGGACAGGTGGTGGTTGCGGTTCATCACAGCCATGCCACCAGTAAGATTGGGCACCTCAATGCCGATCATCGCCTGCTGCACCGCATCAACATCGGTTGTGCCTGCCTTTTCAACGGCCTGGGCCCACATGTTGAAACCAATGTAGGTGGCTTCCATGGGATCATTTGTCACACGATTACTGTCACCAATGAAATCATGCCAGCGCTGGATGAACGCAGCGTTTTCAGGCGTGTCGATACTCTGGAAGTAGTTCCAGGCTGCCAGGTGTCCGACCAGAGGGCGGGTATCAATACCCGATAGCTCCTCTTCACCAACCGAGAACGCCATTACCGGAATATCAAATGACGACACACCCTGGTTGGACAGTTCGCGATAGAACGGCACATTGGCGTCACCATTGATGGTCGAGATCACCGCCGTGGGGCGCCCGGTGCTGCCAAAGCGTCGTATCTCAGCCACAATGCTCTGCCAGTCCGAGTGACTGAACGGCGTGTAGTTGATCATGATGTCCTCGTCAGCCACACCCAGACTTTTCAGATAGGCTTCCAGAATACGGTTGGCGGTGCGCGGATACACATAGTCGGTACCGGCAAGCACCCAGCGCTCAATGCCAAAGTCCTCAATCAGGTAGTCAACCGCGGGAATGGCCTGCTGGTTCGGCGCAGCACCGGTGTAGAAAATATTGCGAGAGGACTCCTCACCCTCGTACTGTACCGGATAGAACATCAGGCCATTGAGCTCTTCCAGCACCGGAAGCACGGCTTTGCGCGACACGGACGTCCAGGTGCCAAAGATTACATCCACGTTTTCCTGCACCAGCAACTCTCGTGCTCGCTCGGCGAACAGGGGCCAGTCGGAAGCTGGATCCACGACCACCGCCTCCAGCGGCCGACCCAGCAGACCACCTTTGGCATTCTGCTCCTCGACCATCATCAACACAGTGTCCTTGAGAGTGGTTTCACTGATCGCCATGGTGCCGGACAGTGAATGCAGGACGCCGACCCTGATCGGCTCCTGAGCGTGCAACTGTGATACCAGCAGGGCGCCGGTGCCTGCGGCCAGCAGGGTCCTGGTCAGCAATGCTCTGATCGTCATCGTGTTCTCCGTAGAATGCCAGTTTCGTGGAAAGTCTGTGTGTCGTGACTGCATTCTGGAAAATCGGGGGCATACGCACAATTCGCCAATCGACTGGAACAACTACGTACAAATGCGTATTCGATCCAGAATACGCCACAAAAAAAGGGCGAGGAAAACCTCGCCCTGTCGAAGATACCCACAATCCTTACGGTACAATTCCTAACGATAAAAGGTACTCACCCGCAACAATCAATATCCCTATATGCCGAACATCACCCGCTCGGCAGTCCAGAACATACCCATGCCTCCTACAACACAGGCAGCCCATTGCACAGCCTGGCGCTCCAGTCTGATCTGCCGGACAAGCCAGATCAACAACAACACCAACAGCACAAATACAATTTGCCCCACCTCCACACCAATATTGAAGAAAGCCAGTGCAGTGACGGTTTCCGAAGCGCTGACGCCGAGACTGCCCAGCACACTGGCAAAACCCAGGCCGTGCACCAGTCCAAACAGGGCGGTCAGTGCCACACGCCAGCGCAGTCCATGAACCTGCCCAGGAACAGAGCCCGGAACCTGTCCGGCGCTATGGGTCAGCAGTGCCTCACGGGCCATGAACACAACCGATAAAGCTATAATGGCCTCGACCGGAACTATTGGTATATTGAGCACACCAAAGTGTGCCAGCGCCAGGGACACAGAGTGCCCCAGGGTGAAAGCGGTGATCAGCCATAGCAACGGCATGCCAGTGGCAAGTAGCGCCAGGCAGAACACAAAGGACAGATGGTCCCAGCCTTCCAGCACATGCACCGTGCCCAGAGCAAGATACCCCATGGCAACGTCCACGAACGACTCGTTACCAGCGGTCGCAAGCGCCTGCCAGTCCTGCACCTGGACCGCTGCGCCAAGCTCGCCGCCCGGCAACATGGTGGAGCTGCTGCTACCGTCCAGGAGGTAGGTGCGGTGAATGGCGCCGTCCCGACCCCATCGCGTCTGCAGACTACCCGTTGCAGTAGCATCACAATTGATTACCAATTCCACGCGGTAGGCATCACCAATATAGTGCTGCTCACGAGCCTGCTGACGGCAACCCTGGGGCATATCCACTGGTAACGACGGGTTCACATTGCCAGGCAAGGTAGCGTGAAGGGCAAACTCGCCTGGACTTTCCTGCTCGTACATAGAGAACTGGGCAATGTCCAGATAATGCGCGCTGGCCGGCGTGAGCCAGAACAGCAAGCACAGGGCCAGCGCGCTACTATTTCTGATCATTCTCTGGCTCCTGACCAATCACCGGATCCCGGACAATGTCATAGTTGCCCATCAGCGCAAGAGTCTGCTCGGTGATCCGGCTGGTGCGCTGATACTCATGCCAATCCCGGGCAACCCGATCACGAATACTTTCATAGGCATAGGGCTCGGGCTGACGAATTTCACTGACACGTACATAGTGATGCCCGCGAGATGAGCGCAGCGGGCCGATCCACTCGTCAAGCGGCGCCGTCACCAATGACTTATAGAAGCTACCGCCGAAGTTGCTGCGCAGAATACTACGCGCATAATCGGTCATGGTGTCGCCAAGCCAGTAACCATTGCCCTGCACCTGTTCTCCTCGTTTCAGGCGTTTGAGCAACATGGAGGCATTTTCCGGTTCGCTGTTGAAAAACACCTGCTCGAATGTGACACGCGGCTCTGCGTAGTACTTGTCCATATTAACCAGGTAGAAATTGAGCAACTCCGCTTCGGTTGGACTATCCGGCACTCCCGCCCACAAAAGACGCACCTTGTCGATCACCGCTGCCCTGACCATGGCATCAGTCAGATGCATCTGCTGCGACAGGCCTTCACGGAATACCACCTCGTCCTCGATCCAGCGCTGCACCAGCAAGTCCGTTTCGGCCTGATCCGGGGCCCTGCCATGCAGCCAGGTGAAATCCTCCTGCAGTGCAGACACTACCGGTGGCGTCACCACAATGGGTTCATCCAGAACAGTGGCGTAGCTTGCGCTCGCCTGATCGCTGTAGCTCCTGTCACGCTCGACTACCGCGTCAAATGCGAATATGCCGGCCGCCACCAGCATGAACACCGTCAATGGCTCTCGCAGCACGCGCGCAAGGCGGCCCCGAAGGGCCGCTGCATCGCCGCTGGATTGCTGATTGGCCTTATGTTGTCCACTCATCAGTTCACCCCCGGTACATCAGCCCTGGCCGTGGTCCAGCGCAATTGGCGCCAGCCAGTTCGTTTCTTCGATTCCCAGCTTTCGCATGGCCATGCCGGACAGACAGGCGTTGAACATGGCTGTAGTATTCAGCGCACTGACGTGGCTGAAATCCATCATCGGTGCCAGGTCCAGAATCTCGAAACCGGCCAGATGGGTCTCGGCACAAAGCCGTCTGACAAGAGGTGCCAGCTGACTTATCTTCAGACCATTGGGTACAGAGCGTCCGGCCGCCGAGATTTCTGACGGATCAAACACACTGGCATCAATGGAAAGGTAGATCGGTCTGCCGGTTGCCTTGGCCTCGTTCAGCACGCGCTCCATCACGGCATCCCAGCCGCGGCTTTCGACCTGGGCCATGGTGTGATATCGCACCCCCTGTTCGCGCAACCATTCCAGCGACTGTGGTGTATTCTGTGGGCCGCGAAGGCCAACCTGTATCAGTTGGTTGCCCTCTATCACACCGTTGACCAACAGGTTGTATACCGGGTCACGGTCCGACAGCGGATGATGGCGCGGCGGTTCGGCGTTGTGCTGCGCGGTCAGATGGACAATCGTCATCGGGCGATCAGGGAATGCCTCGCTCATGCCTCGTACAGTCGGATACATGATGGAAGCATCACCACCGGCCAGGAAGGGTGTCACACCGGTTTCTGCCAGCATTTTCACCACGTCACGTGTGTGATCGACACTGCGGGCCAGGCTCATCCTGTCCACATTGAAATCACCAAAGTCCACAATGTTGAGAATCGCCCCGGGATCAATCATGGTGTACACATCACGGCTGGAGGGCCCAAAGCTGACCAGGCCGTAGTTGGCGCGGATCATGCCAGGCGCATTGCGTGCATCCCGGTTACCGCTACTCATGCTCTGCGGTATCCCGGCAAAGGCCACGTCCACTTTGCCTACAATCAGGTCTTCGGTTGTAATTGCAACCGGCGCGCCAGCAAAAGTCGCAATGCCTCCCCACTGATTGATATAACGTGACAGGCTGAACGGACCCGGGTCGCGTTCCATGTCACGCAACTCATCCGGACGCAGCACCTGCCAGTTATTGAAGTTGGGTGCTTCCCGGTTCAGTGGAATCGCGCCCATGTCAGTATCAGGGTTGAATGACAGGGCTTCATAGGCTGACATCATATCCGAAACATACTGTTGCACCTGGGACGGTGAACGCATCTCCAGCTCATGATGCAGTCGCATCCGCGATCTCAGGATATACAAAGCTTGCTCACTCTCCAGAAAAGCCACCTGCTCCGGGCTGAGTAGTTCCAGTCGATCGGTCAGATGTGACGGAATTGCGTTCGCAGCATCATACGTCTGACTGATCAGTGGCTGCGAGGCACAGGCAAGCAGCAGCGCAATGGATAGCATACCCACCCGCGATTTCTTTTTTGTTGGATTAATCATCTGAGCCATTCTCCTCGTCATCGTCTTCTTCGGGCGGCTGATACCGGTAATCCACTGCATAGGGGCTGAGATAGTCGTCTTCCTTCTCTTCCGTCCGCAGAGCCACCCCAACCAGACAGGCCTTGATAATGGAGATCGCGTGCAAGGTAGACACATAGGTGGGATCCAGGGCCGGGGCCAACTCGACGATGTCGAAGCTCACCACGTCATTCTCTGCACACAAACGTCGGATGACTGGCGTCACCTCCCTGGGTGTCATGCCGCCGGCCACCGGTGTGCCGGTGCCCGAGACATAGGACGGGTCCAGGAGATCAACGTCGAATGAAATATGGAATACCCGCCCCTCACCGCGTGAACGCGCTGATTCGAGCACCCTGTCAATCACCACGTCCCAACCGTAACGTTCGATCTCCGCCTGGGTGTGCCAGATAAAACCCTCTTCCTGCATCCAGCGAAAATGCGACTCGTTCGGACTGCCACCACGCAGGCCAACCTGGATATAATCAGAACCGGTGATCAGGTCTTCACGCATCAGGCGGTATATGGGTGAACCGTGTGTGATGTAGTGCGGACTGTTACGCCCGATGTCATGGTGCGCGTCAAAGTGAATGGCCGTCACATTGCCCTTGCCGTACACATCCACTACTGCCGCCACGGCCGGGTACTCCAGTGAGTGATCACCACCGATGATCACTGGCATGGCGCCCGTCTCAATGATTTCACGCAGCACCTCACGCACGTGTTGCACTGATATCTCGGTACTGTCGTTGTCAATGGCAATGTCGCCGTAGTCAACAATATTCAGTACCGAATTCGGGCTGATACCGGTGTGCATGTCATGTCCGCCCATGTTGCCGCGCCCTGTGCGCATGGCCATGGGGCCGTGCTCGGCACCACGAAAACCTGAGCCCATGTTCAACGGTGCACCCACAATGGCGACGTCAACCTCGCCCGCAATCAGATCCTCCGGCGTGAACGCCACTGGCGCGCCGGCAAAAGTCGAAATACCCATGCTGCCACCCATATAGCGCTGCAGCTGCACCGGACCTGGTTCACGATCCGGATCAAAACTGCTGGGCCGGCGTACCGTCCAGGCGTTGAAGTTTGGTGAGTCTGTATTCAGTGGCAGCTCATCCAGGTCACGACCTTCAACAAAACCACGTTGATCCTCAACGAACATCATGGCTTCCACGTAGGCACGCACCTGTTCGGGTGTGCGACGCTCAAGTTGCTCGATCAACTCTTCGGTCTCTCCGGCATAACGATTGGTTGGGCCGGTAAGCAGAAACTCCATCTGCTCCTCATCAAGCAACGCAAAACGTGGCTCCAACGACTCCGGGAACTCACGCGGCTCACGCTCTTCCTCCTCACTTTCTCCATCTGCACCATACTGCGCCTGTGCCAGACCAACGAACAGGCTCAGCAGCAGAAAATACAGTACCTGCACTCCGGGTACTGACAGGCTTTTCATTGTTCTCATAATTTGTATTCCGTTTTTGTTGCAAGACGTTTTGCGAATGTACTTTGTGGTCCGTAAACAGGCTGCGCCACCCATCAGTGACACAGCCTGCTTTTACCGCCTCCAGGCGAGCTGGCTCACGTTCAGAACTGCCAGTTCAGCCCTACATAGTAGTTGCGCCCGACCGGGCTGACCGGATACGCCCGCTCGGTCGGGAACGGCTTGGCGTTGGTCACGTTGCCGATACCGCCATAAAAGCGCATGGCTTCACTGAACTGGTAGTTGGCGGATACGTTGTGGGACCAGAAGTCTCCGGTATAGGCACGATCGCCGAAGTTGTTAAGTGCCACCGAAGGCCGGCCTGACATGGTCTGGGCGCCCAGGTACTGACCACGCCAGCTGGCACTGTAGGGGCCGTTTGCAACATTCACCGAGAACTGTCCAGACCACTCGGGGCGACGCAGGGCACCGATGTCTTCGTTCACAGTCGGCTCCTGTCCCGGATTGGTGGGTTCAATGAAGGTCAGCTTCAGTTGCTTGGAGGCCGCTGCCGTCAGACGGATGCGGTACTCATTGATATTGAAGCTGTAGCCCACATTGGCATCCACACCGCGTGCCAGTGCCTGACCGAAATTGAGCTGGGTCTGACGCAGGAAGGTGAAACCACCTGACTGGGCAGATGTCGGCTCCGGGTTGCGCAGGAACAGATCGCAGAACGGGTTATCGATGCTGGGTGAGTCGTAACAGCTCTCCACCGTATTCTGCGCAGAAATACTGTTGATCGCACCATCAATCTCGATATCCCAGTAGTCAACACTTAAAGCCAGACCCGGCACCCAACGGGGCTGAAGTACCACACCAAAGGTCTGCGTGGTCGCTTCCTCAGGTTCCAGGTTACGGTTACCACCGGTCACCCCGGCAAAACCGGCTGACAGCGGGTCCACGAACGCATAGTTGCCCTGTGAGTCGAAGATGTTGGACTGCGACACGTTGAATGACTGCAGGTGCGCCACACAGTTGGCCTGACGCACAGCCGGGTCCGGTGCACTGTTGATCTGTGAGACATCACAGGGATCACGCGGACGGAAGTTCTGACCCTGTTCGGGTGAGAACAGTTCGAACAGGTTTGGCACACGCACCGCCTGGCTGTAGTTTGCTCTCAAACGCACATCATCCACCGGCGCCCAGACAACACCTGTACCCCAGGTATCGGTGGAACCGAAGGTGGAGTAGTCTGCACGGCGACCTGCTGCATTTACTGTCAGCTCCTCAGCAAAGGGTATGCCTGCCAGAATCGGGAATTCAAACTCCGCAAATACGTCCCATACGTCGTAGCTGGCCGAGGTGTTGAGCAGACGGGCATTGGCGGAGGCACCAAGACTGCTGGCGTTGGAGACATCACCCACCCAGTCACCGGCCTGGAAAGGTGTACCATCCACCGTCACACCGCTGACCGGCAGGATGCCGCGATCATAATCGTCAAAGGACTGAGAACTGCGCTCTTCACGCCACTCACCGCCAAATGCGAAGGCGATGGCGCCACCGGGCAGGCTGAAGAAGTCACGTGTGTCACCGGCCACGTAGCCGGATATCACAGATTGCTCAATGGTCTCATCCACTTCACGCACATAGGTAAAGAAGTCAATGGCTTCCTGACTGATGGCGCCCTCTCCACCCCAGATATTGGCAGGCTGGCACTGGCCATCGCCGGGCTGGAATGTGAAGAAAGGTGAGTAGGCTCGACCACCCAAATAGGCGGGGAAGTTGAAAGGCGTTGTGTAGGGGTAGGCAGTTGGATCCAGATCCGAGCGGCAGACTGGCTGACCGGTTGACGGATCGGTCACCACGTCGATGGCAGCAAAGAATCTGTCTGTGATTCGTGTCTCCGGGCTGCGGTAGCTGCGCTCAAAACGACCATAGTTCGCAGCTATCTCGTAATCCATGCCGCCCATGACATCCATGGTGCCGCGCAAGCCGGTGACCAGGCGATAAGTGTGGCGCCTGTTGGTGGATTCACTGCGTCCCCAGTCATCGGAGTCACGCGAGATGTACAGCCCACCCGGTCCCACAAAACTCACACCTGAGTTATTGGCAAATGGTCGCAATGGCTCAGGCAGGAAGGGGTTCTCCGGCGAACCATAGAGCAGGTCGGTCGCCATGTGGCCACCGCCACCAAAAGTGACCTCGTGAAAGCTGTACTTTGACTCAACAAACAGTTCCGCCCGGTCGGTGAGCTCGTAAAATGCGTTCAGGTTCACCGAGTACTTCTGGTCCTTTGGAATGACGTAGGGACGGTTGGGTGCGATATAACTCTGTTCGGCACCAAACTGGTTGAAATTACCCGCCACCAGGCCGTCAACATACGGTACAAGATTGCCATCCGCATCAATGAACCAGCAGCCACCTGCGGCACCAAAAGAGGCAGCGCCCCCGAGACTGGAGTTGTAGCCGGTGAAACTCTGCAGGCAGTCCGGCGTTCCATCTCCGTCCAGATCCGGCTCACTGCCCAGCGGGAACTCGGCACTGCCAAAATCACCGATGGCAACCACACCATAAGGTGAGGTGATGTTGAATGTCCGTCCCGGAAGCAGCGCACGCGGAGTGGCCGTGGCACTTCTCTCAATCAATGCCAGCTCGGCCGGTGTCAGATTCGGGGCCTCACCGAACTCGGACTGGAAGGAAGACTCGAATGAACTGGCCGTGGGAATACGAAGCCCCCATGGGAACAGGCCCGTGTTGTCAAAATTGTAGTACTGGGCGAAGTTCGGTGTGTCGTTTGGATTGATGTCGCCGCGCTGGAAGCGCAGATCCGGGTTAACGTCGTTACCCAGTCGCCCACCATCGGAAAGGAACCGGCGATCGCCGGCTCGAAGGCCATCGCTGTAATCATGCTGCAACGCCAGACTGACGTTGCCACGATTTTCTGCAAAATTACGACCAAACAGCGCGCGCAAGGACCCTGTTGCCGCATCACCACGTTCTGAAATACCAGGCCGGAAGTCGATCTCCGCGCCCTCAAAATCATTACGAAGCACAAAGTTGACCACACCGGTCACTGCGTCCGCACCGTAAACGGCGGAGGCACCACCTGTGAGCACTTCAACACGCTCGATCAGCGCGGACGGGATGGTGGAAACGTCGACCGACGAAGTACCCTCAATACCTGACACATGGCGCCGTCCATTGACCAGTGTCAACGTGCGACCGGTACCCAGTCCGCGCAGGTTCAGGGCGCTGCCGCCCTGGTTGCTGGCACGGCCGACGTTGGCAGCCTGACCGTCCAGCGAGTTTGTACTGGTTACCGACGACAACAGAGCCGGATTCTCATTCAGCACCTCACCGATGTCTACTGAGCCGGAATTGGAAAGATCTTCGGCACTGATCACTGAAATGGGTTGTGGTGCCGTGGTGTAATCGGCGCGCTGCAAGCGGCTACCGGTGACCACAACTTCCTCCATCATGGAGTCGGCACCAGCTTGTTGAGCATGTACGTGTGGGGTAATTGCTGCACTGGCGCATAGTGCAATCAGGGTTCTGAGGCGCCAGCGACCGACATTTATGGGATGCCTGGTACTCATTAGTCTCTCCAATCAAATTAGCTGTTAGCTCCAGCAAGTGGGGGCTGGATCCGTTACGACTTGGTGGTGACCTGGGTCACCGGACGGCTAGGCTGATCTTTGGAGATCTTGGCGCACTGGGAAGTTAGCAAGGGTTATGCCAAGAATTTATTCTTTTATTTTTCAATCGATTGGGTAATACGGCCTGGGGCGGCCGATGAACGCTTGTCCCAAATCAGTGCGCAATTGAGGGTTGGCTCACCAGAAGGGCGCAGCGTCCATGCACTCAATCAGGGCACTCAATCAGGGCGCGCAGGTCAGGCGCTTTTTACAACTTCGGACCACGGGAAGTGAGGATCACCCACGGCAATAAAGTGTGGATTGAGCAGGCTGTCCTTGCTGTTGTAGGCCAGCTGCCGGCAGTCAGTGGTATAAATGTCACCGCCTGCAGCGCGTAGCACGGCATGAGCTGCCGCTGTGTCCCACTCAGAGGTTGGCGCCAGACGCGGATACAGGTCTGCTGCGCCACTTGCCAGCAAACAGATCTTCAGCGAACTGCCCATGCTCACCTTTTCCACTTCAGCAAAACGCCTCGACAGTCTGTCCAGCAGCGGCGCGAGCGCATCATCACCGTGCCGGCGACTGACCATCACGCGCAAGCTTCTTATGCCGGAAACGGACCGTGCATGAATGCTTTCCTCGTCGGCGCCACGCAGGCGTTGCCAGGCGCCGTCATCAACAATGCCGCTGTAGGTGGTGCCATTGGCTGGCACATGCACCACACCCAGCACCGGCTGACCATCACGGATCAGGGCAATATTCACGGTAAACTCACCGTTACGACTGATGAACTCCCGCGTGCCATCCAGAGGATCCACCAGCCAGTAGAGTGACCAGCGGCTGCGCACCGAGTGAGGCACAGCGTCAGACTCCTCGGACAACACCGGAATGTCCGGTGTCATCTGCTGCAGACTGCTGACAATCAGCCGGTGCGACCGTGTATCGGCCTCAGTGATCGGTGAGTCATCGTTCTTGATGTCAACCTCCATAGGCGTGTCACGGTTGTAGACGTGCATGATTTCCTGACCCGCGCCAATGGCCACGGCCACAACAGAATGCAGCAGGTCTCGATTGACAGTTTCCATGATGTCATCCATTGTTTATGACTGATTTGGCCCGACTCTCTCCCTGATTCTATATATAAGTTGACTCCCTAAACAGTCGAAAAAAAAGTACCATGGCAACAGTTCGCTGCGAATCACCGATTACACGAGACGTCAAAATGATCAGCTGGTCAGACATCAACACCGATATTGATACAGTCATGTTCGACATGGACGGCACGCTGCTGGATCTGCATTTTGACAACTATTTCTGGGAATACCTGGTGCCCGCCACCTATGGCCAGCGCCACGGCCTGAGTGTTGAACAGGCATGGGAAAGGATCATGGGGCAGTATCGCCAGATGCACGGCACCCTGAACTGGTACTGCATCGACTTCTGGTCCGAAACACTGAAAATGGACATCCAGGGCATGAAGGTCAAGCTGCGAGAGAAGATTGCGCTGCGGCCAAATGTCACCACTGTGCTCGAACAGTTGCGGATACATAACAAGAAAGTCCTGCTGGTGACCAACGCTCACCCGGGCAGCCTGTCACTGAAGATGGAACACACCGGTCTGGACGTGCACTTTGACCGTATCATCAGCTCGCACACACTTGGGCTGGCCAAGGAACACGAAGGTTTCTGGAGTACCTTGCAGCAAGTGGAACACTACGAACCGGCGCGCACCCTGCTTGTGGACGACACACTGCCAGTGCTGCGCCGGGCGCAGCTTGAGGGTATACAACACCTGCTGGCAATTCACCAGCCAGACAGCCAGCGCCCACCGCTGACCCCGGAAGAGTTCCCCCAATTGCACGATTTCCAGCAGATCCTGCCAATTCAGAGGACAAATGACTGACGACAGAAAACAGACGAAGGTGCGTCTGGACAAGTGGCTGTGGGCGGCGCGTTTCTTCAAGACCCGCGCCCTGGCCAAACAGGCGGTTGAATCAGGCAAGGTGCAGAGTGACGGCCAGAAAATGAAACCGGGTCGCGAGATTGCCATGGGCATCATGCTTACCATACGCCAGGGTTGGGATGAACGGACTGTGGAGGTGATCGACCTGTCGGAACAGCGCAGAGGTGCACCCGAGGCGCAGCAGCTCTACCGCGAGACTGCCGAGAGCATGGAAAAGCGCGAAAAACTTGCACAGCAGCGAAAAGCGCAGGCCATCACAGTGCAGGATCACAACAAGCCCGACAAGCGCGATCGACGCCTTCGCCAGCGCATCAAACAGGGCGATTTTGACTAGCCAGACAGCCGCATGACATGGCCATCTCGCGGTATCCAGCCCCTTGCTTTTTTGGCATAATGCGGGCTTCCCTAAAAAGACTGTCAGGAATTCCCGGTATGACCCAGATTACCCAGGACATTACTCAGGAAAACAATCGCACCATTTACCGGAACCTCTCCCCCAGCCACCTGATTGAACTGGCCGTCCAACGCCGGGAAGGTGAGCTTGCCGACAGCGGTGCACTGGTAGTCGAAACCGGCGAACGAACAGGCCGCAGCCCCAGGGACCGTTTTATCGTCCAGGAGTCCAGCACCGCCAGCGAGATTGACTGGGGCGCGGTGAACCAGCCTTTTGACCCGGAAAAGTTTGACGCGCTCTGGCAGCGTGTCAGTGACTACCTTGCTGACAAGGACATTTTTGTTGCCGAGCTTCATGTTGGCGCGGACAAGGATCACTACCTGCCGGTGCAGGTCACGGCACAATATGCCTGGCACTGCCTTTTCGGCAGCACACTCTTCATCAAGCCGGGCGACAATTACAATCCTTCATCCAAGGAGGTCTGGCAGGTACTGAGCGCACCGGAGTTCACCTGTGACCCGACACGCGACGGCACCAACTCCGATGGTGCAGTGATCATCAATTTTGCCGAGCGGCGGGTGCTTCTGGCCGGTATGCGTTACGCCGGGGAAATGAAAAAATCCATGTTTTCTGTGCAGAACTTCCTGCTGCCAGCCAAGGACGTACTGCCCATGCACTGCTCGGCCAATGTCGGCGAGGACGGTGATGTCTGCCTGTTCTTTGGCCTGTCCGGTACCGGCAAAACCACATTGTCAGCTGACCCGACACGTTTTCTGATCGGCGACGACGAACACGGCTGGGGCAAGGGCACTGTGTTCAACCTGGAAGGCGGTTGCTACGCAAAATGTATTGATCTGAGCAAGGAAAACGAGCCGGTCATCTGGGACGCCATCAAGTTCGGCGCGGTGATCGAGAACGTCATCATCGACAGGGAAAGCCGCACACCGGATTACAGCGACACCACCCTGACCCAGAACACACGCTGCTGTTACCCGCTGACTCATATCGAAAGCCGGGTGCCGGAAAATCGCGCCGGGGAGCCCAAGGCGATCATATTCCTGACCTGCGACCTGACCGGCGTTCTGCCACCGGTGTCGATCCTGTCCAAGGAAGCGGCTGCGTACCACTTTCTCAGCGGTTATACCGCACTGGTGGGTTCCACTGAGGTAGGCGCTGGCGATGGCATCAAGTCAACATTCTCAAACTGTTTCGGCGCGCCGTTTTTCCCGCGCCCGGCCGGCGTCTATGCAGAGCTGCTGATCAAACGGGTGCAGGAATTCGACAGCCAGGTCTACCTGGTCAACACCGGCTGGACCGGCGGGCCACATGGTGTGGGCAAGCGCTTCAGCATCCCCACTACCCGCGCCGTATTGGCCGCGGTACAGAGCGGCGCGCTGCGTGACGTGGAAACCGAACACCTGCCGGGCATCAATCTTACAATACCCAGGTCTGTTCCCGGCGTTGACTCCCGCCTGCTCAACCCAAGAGACACCTGGGCCGACAAGGCGGCCTATGATGCCAAGGCCAAAGACCTGATCAAGCAGTTCAATAACAATTTCAGCCGCTTCGACGTGCCAGACGCCATTGTAGCGGCTGGACCACAAGGCAACTGATTTTGAGCGATTCCTTCGCGGCAGCGCTGGACCATTTCTCCCTGCCCGGATTCAGTTCCGGGTGGGGGCACATCCAGCGCGGCATCGAGAAAGAGAGCCTGCGCGTCACGCCGCACAGCCGGCTGGCACAAACACCTCATCCGCAGGCCCTGGGCTCGGCGCTGACTCATCCCTTTATCACCACAGACTACTCCGAAGCGCTGATCGAACTCATCACACCGGTTTTTGATGATATCGACGAGTGCCTTGAGTTTCTGGCCGACCTGCATCGCTATGTGTACCGGCACCTGCCCGATGACGAACTGCTTTGGGTAGCCAGCATGCCGTGCTTTCTGGAGAGCGAAAAAGACATCCCACTGGCCAGGTACGGCGATTCCAATATCGGCAGACTGAAGACCCTTTATCGGGAAGGACTGGGCCATCGTTACGGTCGCCTGATGCAGACCATTTCCGGTATACACTACAACTTTTCCATGCCAGAGAGCTTCTGGACCGCCTACCGCGATCTGCACAGCCCTGGTGAAGACCTGCAGACATTCAGAACCCGCCACTATCTGCACCTGATCCGCAACTTCCATCGCTATTCCTGGTTGCTGTTGTACCTTTTTGGTGCCTCGCCGGCAGTGTGCCGCTGCTTCACCCGCAACCGCCCGCATAACCTCGAAGACTTCAACGACAGCACGCTGTACAAACCTCATGCAACCTGTCTGAGAATGGGTAATCTGGGCTACCGCAGCGATGCCCAGGGCTCGATTTTCATCTGCTACAACGAACTGGACAATTACATCGACAGCCTGGGCCAGGCTATGTCCACGCCCTACCCCTCCTACGAAACCATCGGGCTAAAACGTGGCGATCACTACCTCCAGATGAACAGCAACCTGCTGCAACTGGAAAACGAGTTCTATGCCACGATCCGCCCCAAGCGCACCGGTCCCAGTGGCAAGCGCCCGCTGAGTCTGCTGCTGGAAAATGGTATTGAGTACATCGAAGTGCGGGCGCTGGACCTGAACCCCTTTCTGCCACTGGGTATAGACGCAGAGCAGATCCGCTTCCTGGACAGCTTCCTGCTCTATTGCCTGCTGTCGGACAGCCCGGTCTGCACCGAAGAGGAATACTTTGAAGTGGCCGAAAACCTTACCCGCACCGTTGAACAGGGCAGGGATCCCGCGCTGGAGCTCAGCCACAAGGGCAAGGCGGTGAAACTGCGAACCTGGGCCAATGAGCTGCTCAATGGCACTCGCCACAGCGCCGCCCTGCTGGATCATGCCAATAATACCGACAGGTACAGCCAGTCGCTTGCCGCCCAGCAGGCCAAGGTCAAAGATGACAGCCTGACGCCCTCGGCGCAGATCCTGGCCCGCATGCGCAGCAATGACGGTGGTTTTTCGGGTTTTGCCATGGGCTGCAGCAAACGCACCCGTGAGCAACTGATGTCCGTGCCACTCTCCGCTGAACGCCTTGAAACGTTCAGCGCTGCCAGCGCCCAGTCACTGAAGGATCAGCGTGACGTGGAAAGCGGGGACAGCGTCAGCTTTGATGATTTCCTGAAACAGTGGAATGACTTCCGTGTTCGCGGTTGATGGAGTCAGCGCTGCAGCACGTAGGAGGTAAAGTACAGCTCGGTGACACTGGAGGACAAACCCGGCCGATCCAGAAGATCCAGCGCATCGCGCACTTCTTTCAGCGCCTGGGCCCTGAGCGCCTCCTTGCCATCGGTTGAGGTGAGATCTTCCTCCAGCTGCTGCGAGAACAGCAGCACCAGTCGATTGCGTATATAGGGCAGATGCCGCTCCAGTGCCACTTCGGCCGGCGGCCTGACCCGAAGGGTGACATCGGCCTTCAGATACTTGAGCCGACCACCCCCATCGTAGTTGGTGACAAAACTCGGCCCCAGCGACACATACAGACTGTTGCCCCGGCCACCGCCTGCCGGCAAGGTCGCGGAATCAGCTACAGGTCCGATTTCCTGAGCCTGGACCGGAGCCATCATGAACCAGGCGGCCACCAATACCGCGCACAGCACAACGCCGAACACCGATACACTGCCGACGTCCGACCACCCTCTTGAATGCTGTTGCCATCGCACCACGAACAGCCTTGTCACCATGTCTTGCACCTGAATTTCCATGAAGTCGCAGTCTGTGTATCGGCAGTTTGCCCCGTGCCTTGAACCCCTGCCGCCTCAATCGCTTGACAGGACAGGTGGAGCCGCTGGGCAGAGCAGGTTAGAATGGCCGGATTATACATCCACGCGGAACCCGACCCATGCTGGCCAGAATCAATGCCATGATGCCCAATCCACGTCTGCTCAACCTGCTGATTTTTATCGCCACGGTGGTCATCATCGCCGGCGCGCTCTACATGGAGCACGTGATGTTGCTTGAGCCCTGTGGTCTTTGTATTACCCAGCGCGTGTTTGTCATTCTCGCCGGTCTGGTCTGCCTGGCAGCAGCCATTCACAATCCCGGCAACAAGGGCCGGCGCAACTACGGTTACGGCGCCGCCGCCATGTGTGTGGCCGGCAGTTACTTTGCCATCCGCCAGATCTGGCTTCAGAGCCTGCCTGAAGACAGGGTTCCGGCCTGCGGCCCCGGCCTGGGTTACATGATGGAACATTTCCCGATGCGCGACACGCTGGCGTTCTTGCTGCAGGGCGATGGCAACTGTGCCGAAGTGCACTGGCGCTTTCTCGGGGTGTTCTCGATTCCTGAGCTGGCTTTGATGGGGTTCATTGCGCTGTTTGGGCTGTCGTTGTACCAGGCGCACCGGTCGGCTTAGTAGTAATGGTGTGGTTGTACCCGCGGCTGGTGGTGAGGGACGGGAGCGGGATCGGCCATATCCGCCGGCGTTTTGTCGGCGCTGCGGAACTCGCACTGGCGCCAACGGGCACCAGCGCTCAGACAGTCCTCGCGACTACCCCGAAAAAACCCCACCGGATAAACATGGCCTGATTGATCCCGCCCCCGTCCCTCACCACCAGCCGCTGATCTACTGCCACATCCACACAAAGTCTGGTTCGCGCCTGTTCGCATGACTACCTGAGCAGGCCTGACACAAACACAATTCAAGCTGGTAGCAGTGGGGCTAGGCACAGAAGTCGAGGCGCGGAGCCGGCGTGGGAGCCGGGCGATCAATCAGGCCCCGTGTATCCGTGGCCGGGGGACCGGGGATTTCGCGAGGACTGTCTGAGCGTTCGCGCCCATTGGCGCGGATGCGAGTTCCGCAGCGCCGGTCTCCCGACCGCGGATGGGGCCGATCGCCCACTGCCACGCCGGCTCCGCGCCCGCTCCGGGCATTCACCAGCCCTCAGCCCCGCATGAACCGGAACCACCGCTCCGACCAGCCCAGGGCCCGCACTGGCAGTCGCTTGCTGCGCCAGGCATTGGCCACAAACCGGTTCGCCTCCAGCATCGTCGGATAGATATGATTGGTGGCGGCAATTTTTTTCAGACCCAGGCCGTGGGTCATGGCAGTGACAAATTCGCCGATCAGCTCACCGGCATGATATCCCACGATAGTGGCGCCCAGAATGCGGTCACTGCCGCGCGCGGTCAGCACTTTCACAAAGCCATGCGCTTCGCCGTCAGCCAGCGCCCGATCATGACCGGTCATCTCGTAACGGGTCACCTCGTATTCAATATTGTCGCGCTCGGCTTCGGCCTCACTGATACCAACGCGAGCGACTTCCGGATCGGTGAATGTGCACCAGGGTACCACGGGGTAACGCACCCGGAATTTCTTGACGCCACCGGCCAGGGCGTTGAGCGCAGCATACCAGGCCTGATAGGAAGCCATGTGAGTGAACTGGTATGGACCGGCCACATCACCGCAGGCGTAGATGTTGGGGTAGCGGGTCTGCAGAAATTCGTTGACTGAAAGTGTGCCATTGTCGTTCAGTGGCACACCCAGCTCGCTAAGGCCAAAACCTTCCACATTGGCCCGTCTGCCCACGGCCAGCAGCACACGATCAAACCCCAGCGCAGTCTCCGCGCCGCCCTGGTCACAGACGTGCAGGGTTCCATCAGCGGCGCCACCGTCAGCCACAAAGCGCTGCGCCTTGTGGCCCAGCAGTATACGGATACCGTCGCGTTCCAGTTGCTGATGAACCTGCACCGCTGCATCGTTGTCCTCCCGAGGCAGCACCTGTTCACCCTGATCGACCAGCGTGACGTCGGCGCCCAGGCGCGCAAAACTCTGCGCCAGCTCACAACCGATGGGCCCGGCCCCCAGTACCAGCAGTCGGCGTGGTAACTGAGTCAGCGACCAGACATTGTCCGAGTGCAGGTAGTCCACCTCGGCCAGCCCCGGGATATCCGGTATCAGGGGGCGGGCGCCGGTGGCAACAATGATGGCGCGTGTGCTGATCACCTTGCCATTCACCTCTACCGTCCACGGCGAGGTGATTCGGGCTTCGCCCATTATGCAATCCACACCCAGCGAGGTGAAACGCTCGACCGAATCATGCGGCTCAATGGATTTGATCACCGATTGCACGCGCGACATCACGGCCGGGAAATCCACCTCTGCATTGCCCCTTCCCAGGCCGTATTCCCCCGCGCGACTCATGTAATGGGCCATACGTGCGCTGCGAATGAGCGTCTTGCTGGGCACACAGCCAGTGTTCAGGCAGTCGCCACCCATACGGTTTTTCTCGATCAGTGTGACGCGGGCCTTTGCGCCGGCAACAATCAGCGAAGCAACCAGGCCGGCCGAGCCGGCACCAATCACCACCACATTGGTATCGAAGCGACGCGGTCGGGTGAAACCCCGATAGACCTTGCGCCGCCGGATCAGGCTGACAATGCCCCGCGCCAGCCATGGCATCAGCGCCACCAGCGTAAAAGACAGAATCAGTGTGGGGCTCAGCAGCCCGCCAAGCGAATCGAGTTGCCCGAGCTCCACGCCTGCATTCACGTACACGGCAGTGCCGAGCAACATGCCAACCTGGCTGATGATATAGAAAGTCAGCACTTTCATCGGGGTCAGTGCCATGACCAGATTGATCAGGAAAAACGGAAACAGTGGCACCATGCGCAGTGTGAACAGATAGAAACTGCCGTCACGGCGAACGCCCTCGTTGATGGTTTTCAGGTAGCGACCAAAGCGCTGCTGCACCCAGTCTCTCAGCAACAGGCGAGCAACAAGAAATGCGAGCGTGGCGCCGATACTGCTGGCAAAAGACACCAGCAAGAGGCCCCAGAACAAACCAAACACCGCACCTCCGAGCAGGGTCATGACCGCAGCGCCGGGAATCGACAGGGCGGTCACCAGCACATAGATCACAAAATAGGCCGATGCGGCGAGCAGGAAATTATCCTCGGTGAAGTCCCGCATTGTGCCCAGTTGCTGCTGTATGAAGGTCAGTGTAAGGAACCTGCCCGCATCGAAATAGATGTAGGCTGCCAGTGCCGCCACAATGGCAGCCACAATAAAAATCCTGATTTTTGTCATGACAATTCTGTTGCCTCGTTGCTCTGTCATTGAGCTGTCATTGCCCGGTCTTTGCGCTGTCCCGGATTTGTGCATCTGGCGACCTGCCGGCGCGGGCCGGGCCTATCATCGCACAGCTGTGGTATAGTTTCGCGTTCCAATTCCGCCAGACACCAACAGTGAGGCTATCGTGAGCAGACACACCGCCAGCGACCAGCGCCGATTCCCCCTGACTCGTATGCGCCGAATGCGCCGGGACGAGTTCAGTCGCCGCCTGATGCGCGAAACACGCATTTCCACGGACGACCTGATCTACCCCATGTTCATTGTGGAGGGCAAGAACGAGAAGCAGGAAATCGCGTCCATGCCGGACATCTACCGACTCAGCATTGACAACCTGCTGCGTGAGGCCGAAGAGCTGGTGAATCTCGGCATTCCCGCCATTGCCCTGTTTCCCTCGCCAAACCAGGACATCAAGACACTGGACGGGCGTGATGCCTGGAATCCGGATGGTCTGGTCCAGCGGGCCGTGCGTGAACTGAAGCAACAGGTACCGGAGCTGGGCGTGATCACCGACGCGGCGCTGGACCCGTATACGACCCATGGCCAGGACGGGATCATTGATGATGATGGATACGTGTTGAACGAGCAGACCGTAGAGGCCCTGGTCAAACAGGCCCTGTCCCATGCCGAGGCAGGAGTGGATGTGGTGGCGCCATCTGACATGATGGATGGGCGCATCGGTGCAATTCGTGAGGCTCTGGAGCAGAATGGCCACACCCTGACCCGGATTCTGGCCTACTCCGCCAAATACGCTTCCAGCTATTATGGGCCGTTTCGCGATGCTGTGGGCTCCAGTGGCAATCTAGGCAAAGGCAATAAACACACCTACCAGATGGATGTAGCCAACAGTGACGAAGCCCTGCACGAAGTGGCACTGGATCTGGCCGAAGGCGCAGACATGGTGATGATCAAGCCCGGCATGCCGTATCTGGACATTGTTCGACGGGTCAAGGACGAGTTCGGCGCACCGACTTTTGTGTATCAGGTGAGCGGTGAATACGCCATGCATATGGCCGCCGCGCGTAACGGCTGGCTTGATGAGGCGTCTGTCGCCATGGAGTCTCTGGTCGCCATAAAACGGGCAGGTGCCGACGGTGTTCTTACCTATTTTGCGAAAAAAGTGGCGGCGCAGCTCAAATCGGGGACTTGAATCCTGCGGACAAGGCCTTATGATGTGAACATCTTCAACGAAAGGACATGATCTATGAGCGACAATATCGTACAGATATCGGACGCCAGTTTTGACCAGGACGTGCTGAAAGCAGACGGGCCTGTGCTGGTAGACTTCTGGGCAGAGTGGTGTGGTCCGTGCAAGATGATTGCACCGGTGCTGGACGAGCTGGCAGAAGAGTATGCCGACAAACTCAAGGTGTGCAAGCTGAACATCGACGCCAATCCCGATACGGCCCCCAAATACGGCGTTCGCGGCATCCCGACCCTGATCATCTTCAAGAATGGCCAGGCTGAGGCGACCAAGGTAGGCGCCCTGTCCAAATCGCAACTGGCAGCGTTCATCGACAGCGTGATCTGATGCCGTTGCAGGGCAGTCCCGACAGACTGCCCTGCGACGAACGCGTGGCCAGCTGCGCCGGATTGCAATAAAATGCCATTTTTTGCTGGACAGTCACATGAAACTCGTTCTATAGTGATCTGCAAATCTGCACTACCACTTGTTGTGGCCTCCCCGTCGCAGACACGAATACCAGACTTGAACATCAGACTTGAGCAACTGGCAAGTACCTGGTCCAATTTAACCCGGCTGAAGCAGAACCTTTAACCAGAATCCTTAGGCAACAACAGTCAAATCTCTTTCAAACGCCATGCGTTTCTCTGCCAAAAGCAGACACGCACCACTACCGGTGCAACCAACGCAGTGGCAGATCGAGCGCGGCCACAACCGCACATTTGACTTCCCTTTACCGACTACAAACATCTGACTACTATGAATCTGACTGATCTCAAGAAAAAACCGATAACAGAGTTGTTGGAAACTGCCCAGGAAATGGGCCTTGACAACCTCTCCCGCACCCGCAAACAGGACATCATCTTCTCCATCCTCAAGAAACACGCCAAGAACGGCGAGGACATCCATGGTGATGGTGTACTGGAAATCCTGCAGGATGGCTTCGGTTTCCTGCGATCGGCAGACTCCTCGTACCTGGCTGGCCCGGATGACATTTATGTCTCACCCAGTCAGATCCGGCGCTTCAACCTGCGCACCGGAGACACCATCGCCGGCAAGATCCGGCCACCAAAAGACGGTGAACGTTACTTTGCCCTGCTCAAGATCTCCGAAGTCAACTTCGCAAAACCCGAAAACTCCAAACACAAGATCCTGTTCGAAAACCTCACACCACTGTTCCCCACCGAGCGCCTCGGACTGGAAGTGGGCAATGGCAGTACCGAGGACCTGAGCGCACGCATCATTGACCTGACCGCGCCTATCGGCAAAGGTCAGCGCGGCCTGATCGTGTCGCCACCAAAGGCCGGTAAAACCCTGATTCTGCAGAATATTGCGCAATCCATCGCGCGCAACAACCCCGAGTGTCGCCTGATTGTATTGCTGATCGACGAGCGGCCTGAGGAAGTGACGGAAATGCAGCGCTCAGTGCGTGGCGAAGTGGTTGCCTCCACCTTTGACGAACCACCCGCGCGTCACGTACAGGTTGCCGAAATGGTGATCGAGAAAGCAAAGCGCCTGGTCGAACACAAAGAGGATGTAATCATACTGCTGGACTCCATCACCCGACTGGCCCGCGCCTACAACACCATTGTGCCCTCATCGGGCAAGGTGCTTACCGGTGGTGTAGATGCCCATGCGCTGGAGCGCCCGAAACGCTTCTTTGGCGCAGCACGTAACCTGGAAGAAGGTGGCAGCCTGACGATCATCGCGACAGCGCTGGTAGACACCGGCTCCAAAATGGACGAAGTGATTTACGAGGAATTCAAGGGCACCGGTAACATGGAGTTGCATCTGGACCGCAAGATTGCGGAAAAACGCATCTACCCGGCCATTAATGTGCGCCGCTCAGGCACGCGCCGTGAAGAACTGCTGACGTCCGAGGAAGAACTGCAACGCATGTGGATTCTGCGCAAGATTCTCAGTTCCATGGAAGATGTGCAGGCAACCGAGTTCATTCTGGACAAGCTCAAGGACACCAAGACCAACGAAGAATTCTTCAACTCCATGAAGCGCAAATAAGCGCCCGGACAGATGAGTTGCCGAGACCTCAGAGAATTCATTGCGCTGCTCGAAGCTGAAGGCGAACTGAAACGCATCAGCGCGGAAGTGGATCCTCATCTTGAAGTCACCGAGATCTGCGATCGCACACTGCGCGCTGGCGGTCCGGCGCTGCTGTTTGAAAACCCCAAAGGCTCTTCCGTGCCGTTGCTGGGCAATCTGTTCGGCAATACGCGCCGGATTGCGCTGGCCATGGGGCAGAAAGATCTTGAAGGTCTCCGCGATGTGGGCCGCCTGCTGGCCTTTCTGAAGGAACCCGACCCCCCCAAAGGCTGGAAAGACATCTGGCAGAAACTGCCGACGTTCCGGCAGGTGCTGAACATTGCACCGACTGTCAGACGCTCAGCGCCTTGCCAGAAAGTGGTCATTGACGAAGCTGATGTCGACCTGTCATTCCTGCCCATACAGACCTGCTGGCCCGGTGATGCCGGTCCGCTGGTGACCTGGCCACTGGTCATCACCCGCGGCCCTGAAAAGGAACGCCAGAACCTGGGCATCTATCGTATGCAGGTCATTGGCCGCAACCGGTTGATCATGCGCTGGTTGTCGCATCGTGGCGGTGCGCTGGATTTCAGAGAGTGGCAACTGGCCCATCCTGGTGAACCCTTTCCGGTTTCCATTGCCATTGGCGCAGATCCGGCCACCACCCTGGCCACAGTCACCCCGGTCCCGGACACACTTTCCGAGTATGCCTTTGCCGGCCTGCTGCGCGGCTCGCGCACCGAAGTGGTCAATTGCCTGACCAATGATCTTCAGGTCCCTGCCAGCGCCGAGATTGTGCTGGAAGGCGTGATCGAACCCGGCGACATGGCCCCTGAAGGCCCCTACGGAGACCACACCGGTTATTACAACGAAGTGGAACAGTTTCCGGTATTCACGGTAAAAAAAATCACCCACCGCCCCGACCCCATTTATCACAGCACCTACACCGGTCGACCACCGGATGAACCGGCCATGCTGGGTGTGGCACTCAACGAAGTGTTCATCCCTTTGCTGCAAAAGCAGTTCCCGGAAATCACTGACTTTTACCTGCCACCGGAAGGCTGCTCGTACCGCCTGGCCATCATCAGCATGAAGAAACAATACCCCGGTCATGCCAAACGCGTGATGATGGGCGCCTGGTCATTCCTGCGTCAGTTCATGTACACCAAGTTTGTCATCGTCACCGATGACGACGTCAACATCCGCAACTGGGAAGACGTGATCTGGGCCATGACCACGCGCATGGATCCGGCACGCGATACCGTGCTGATCGAGAACACACCCATTGATTACCTGGACTTTGCTTCGCCGGTTTCCGGACTTGGATCGAAGATGGGCATGGATGCAACGAACAAGTGGCCGGGGGAGACCCAACGGGAATGGGGTACGCCGATTGAGATGGATGAGGCGGTCAGGAAGCGCGTTGATGAGTTGTGGGGTGAATTGGGGTTGTAGGTGCAGGGTTCAGGGTGCAAGTGAGGGCAGTTGCACGTGGCTTTGTCGGGGGAAGCCCGGGTTGTATCGGGACGAAAAGGTGCCGAAGAATTACACACCGTCCTGCCTGCCTATCATCGGAGACTGCACTGCCAATGGCCCTGAAGCCGACCATCCATAAAGCCACCATCGACCTCAGCGACACCGATCGCGATCACTACGACACGCTGCAACTCACCATCGCGCGCCACCCCTCGGAGACCCTGGAGCGAATGATGGTACGCCTGCTCGCCTTCTGCCTCCAGGCCCGCGACGGCCTGATCTTCGGCCGAGGCCTCAGTACCAGCGACGAACCCGACCTGTGGGCACACGAACTGGACGGCACACTGGCGCTCTGGGTGGATGTGGGTGAACCCGACGTCGATCGCATCCGCAAGGCCAGCCGCATCGCCGGCAAGGTCGCCGTCTACAGCTTCAACAGCAAGTCACCGGTCTGGTGGTCCCAGCAGGCCAGGGCCTTCGCAGACCTCAATGTCTCGGTATACCGGCTGGACTGGGACGCCGTGCAGGCACTGGCCTCCCTGGCCGAACGCACAATGGATATGGCGGTGACGATTGCCGGCGGCACGGCCTGGGTGGCGATGGAGAAGGGTTGCAATAGTCCCAAAACGGGACTAAGATACGGTTATGCGCATCATTGCACTTTCAACGCTGAGAAAGTTCTGGGAGAGCTCGCCTTCATACGCGGACTCTATCGAGCCAGGAATGGCTTGGTATCGAGAAACCCTGAAGGCCGATTGGTCCACTCCCAATGAGGTGAAGGCACAATTCTCAAACGCCAGCGTTTTGCGCGATGGTCGTGTCGTTTTTAATATCGCTGGAAACAAATATCGAGTCGTAGTTTGGATTAATTACGCTTACCGCGTCGTTTATATCCGTTTCATCGGAACTCACAAGCAGTACGACGAAATTGATGCTCAGACAATTTGAGGTGTCCAATGGAAATTCGTCCGATTAAAACAGAAGCTGATTACGAGGCTACTTTAAAAGAGATTGAAGGTCTTATGTCCGCTGAGGCTGACTCGCCTCAAGGGGATAGGCTTGATGTGCTTGTAACGCTTGTTGAGGCTTACGAACGAGAGCACTATCCAATCGATTTCCCAGATCCGATCGAGGCCATCAAATTCCGAATGGAGCAGCAAGGACTCAGCGTCGAGGATCTGGTCCCGGTGATTGGTCGCAAGAATCGGGTGTATGAAGTTCTGGCCCGAAAACGACCGCTGACCCTTCGCATGATTGAGGGGTTGCACGAGACATTTTCAATCCCTGCAGAAAGTTTGTTAAAGCACAGCTCCAACCAAAACAACCATGCTGCGTAGCGCTGGCGAGTTGGCGGCTAACAATCTCATGCAGTACGCGCCTTCGGCGCCGGACGCAGCTTACACTGCGCCGCTGATGAAAAAGCGGCGTATTGTTGCCCTAACCAACGACGCGTCGATCTTTGCGCCAGAGATACTGCCCTATGAAATAGGTAATGCATTATCAGCCATGGTAAAGCGCAGAAAGTCGAAGGTCTCGGCACGCTGTCCTCGGAACGGTCGGAACCGCACCAGCCGGGCCTTGGTCGGGTGCAGGACGAAGCCAAATCGCGCAAAGCGCTTGGGCAACACCTCCAGCACCCGCCGGGCATCGGCTTCGTTGTTGAACGCCAGGACGGCATCATCGGCAAATCGTACCGTAAACACCTTCCCTCTGAGCCGTGGTTTGACCTCTTTCTCAAACCACTCGTCCAACACATAGTGCAGATAGCAATTGCGCTTGTGAAGGTATAGTGCATCGTATTTACGATATCTTTACACTTGGAACACGCCTAGTTAATCGAATTTTTACAGCACTCAGAGTTATTCTTGCTTCATGTGGACCTTAGTAAAACCGATCCTGTATGTCTGCGGCCTGTTGCTATTGGCCATGTCTATGTTGATGTCGATTGTGGCAGGGTTTGCATGGATTCGAACTGACCCCGCGACGTCCATATTTCTCTCTTCTGCGGCCCTCACAGCGGCAGCAGGCTTAATGTTGACTCTGTTGGCCCGAAACGCCAGATTCAACTTGGTCGCCCGTCAGTTATACCTGTTAACGTCTGCAAGCTGGCTGACTGTTGCACTGGCCGCTGCGTTGCCGTTGTTTTTCGGCAACTTCGAGTTGAGCTTCACAGATGCTGTATTTGAAGCGGTGTCGGGGATCACAACCACAGGCTCGACAGTTTTGTCTGGTCTTGAGCATCTGCCAGCAAGTCTTCTACTCTGGCGATCTCTGCTACAGTGGCTCGGTGGCCTGGGTGTCATCGGAATGGCCGTGTCGATACTGCCTTTTCTGCAGGTGGGTGGTATGCGGCTGTTCCAGACAGAATCATCAGATTGGTCCGACAAGTCAATGCCCCGTATTCAAAACCTTGCTCGCTTTCTGTTGGCTACATACATGGGTCTGTCACTGGCCTGTGCTTTTGCGTATTGGGCCAATGGCATGAACATGTTCGATGCGATCAATCATGCCATGACGACAGTATCAACGGGTGGGTACGCAACCGATGACCGCTCCATGGGGAAGTTTGATCTGAACATCCTATGGGTTGGTATAGTGTTTATGTTGCTCGGAGCAACACCATTCACCATGATTATCGCCTTTGTGCGCAGGCCAGAGCTTTCATTGCTCAAGAATTCGCAATGGCTGTCCTTGTTGGGTATCGTGTTCACGGTGTCTGCCATGCTTGGGACATGGCTTTGGTCCCAGTCGTATTACCCGACTTTCGAGGCCTATACGCAGGCAACATTCAACCTCGTATCCATCATCACCACAACTGGGTACGCTGCCGCCGACTACACAACATGGGGGCATTTCAGCATCGTGCTGTTTCTTCTTGTCATGTTTATCGGCGGCTGTTCTGGATCCACCAGCGGTGGATTAAAGGTGTTTCGATTTCAATTGGGCTATCTGTTTATGCGCAATCAGTTCCGGAAACTGGTTCACCCTCAAGGCGTGTTTGTGACGCAATACAATAACAAGGTAGTCACGGATGATATTGTGCTGTCAGCAGTAGCGTTCACGTTTCTGTTTTTTATCTGTCTTGCGGTGGTCACCTTGATGCTGGGTTTGTTGGGACTGGATTTGATCACAGCGGTCTCAGCCGCAGCGACCGCACTGACCAATGTGGGCCCGGGACTCGGACCGATAGTGGGTCCGGCAGGCAATTTTGCTTCATTGCCTGATACTGCCAAATGGCTGTTGAGTTTTGCCATGATTCTGGGGAGATTGGAGTTGATGACGGTTATGGTACTGTTTGCACCTGTATTCTGGCGGGACTGAAAAAATGGCCAAGCGACCGACAACGGAACTTCGCTGGCAAATGCTGGTTCTTCCTGTACTTACGCCGCTGTTGGCCACAGCAATTGCATTGGCTTTGCGCCCCGTGTTTGGTACCCCTGATCTTGCGATGATTTACGTTGTGGCCGTACTGACCACTGCAGTCAACACAAGCACCCGTCCTGCATTGATTTGCGCTTTGTTGAGCTTCCTCAGTTACAACTTTTTCCTGACGGAGCCCTATTATTCGCTCCTCATTCTGCACCGCGAGGATTTGCTAACCGGTTTCATGCTCATCGCGGTGGCACTGATTACCGGACCGTTGGCTGCGAGATTGAGTGAGCAGTTGGGAGCTCTGCGTGCCAGTGAGGCCTGGAGTAACCAGCAAATGCAGGCAGCCAATCGTTTTTCAAGCATCATCAGCGCTGACGAGATCGTTACGGCGCTGCAGGGTGAATTGAATAGCGCAGTGGGATGGCATGTGACACTCAGTTCCGCCCCTGCGCCCCAGGATGACAGCACTGCGACGCCATGTAATGTTGTTTTGACAGAGGACGAGGCTGGCCTGAGCATTGCCTTCTGGAATGCCGAAAATCAGCGCAATGCCTTGCTGCGTGTGGCAGCAGCCAGCCCCATTCAGCAATGGCATCGTAGTCGAATAGATGCACTCGTGAAACTCGCCCGTCTGGCGTGGACACGGGTTCAGCTAACGGACTCGTTGCGCCAGGAAACACTTGGAAAAGAGCGAGAGCAACTACGTTCCGCACTATTGTCCTCAATTTCGCATGATCTGCGAACACCCCTGTCTGCGATGATCGGTTCGGTTTCCAGCCTGATTGATTTGACTGACTCGCTTAGCCAGCCCCAGCGGGAAGAGCTTCTGCAAAACACGTTGAGCGAGGCGCGCCGCCTTGATCGGTACATCCAGAACTTGTTGGATATGACCCGTCTGGGGCACGGAGAGCTGGCTCTGGACCGCGACTGGATCGGCCTTGATGATGTCATCAGTGTGGTTATTCGGCGTAGTCGTACGATTTTGAACGACATCAAGGTCAAGGTCGAGGTGCCGGATAGCCTGCCGCTATTGCATGTTCATCCGGCACTCATAGAACAGGCTATCTTCAATGTGCTGGAAAACGCTATACGCTTCTCTCCGCCAACAGGAGAAATCTCATTAACAGCTTCGAATGATGATGCCTGGATATACCTTGATGTGCATGACGAAGGCCCGGGCATAGCGGCTGAGGACAAAGAGCGGGTTTTTGATATGTTTCACTCCGTGAGCCACGGCGACCAAATGGCCAGCGGCACAGGACTGGGTTTAACCATTTGTCGCAGTATCCTGGGTGCGCACGGGGGCCAGATTAGCGTGTTGTCTGAATCAGAACAACAAAATGCTCAGGCAAAGGGCACCACTTTCCGTATCAGCTTGCCTATCCATGAACCCAAGAATCGGCCGATGGAGGAATAGCGATGTTTACCATTCTGGTCGTTGATGATGAGCCTCAGATCAGGCGTTTTCTTTCCATATGCCTCGAATCGCAAGGGTATCAAATTTTACTGACTGAGACCGCCAGGCAGGGATTGGAATCGGCCGCGTTTAACAGCCCGGACCTGGTCATTATGGACCTGGGCCTTCCTGATATGGATGGTCAGGAACTGTTGGTACAACTCAGAGAATTCTATCAAGGACCGATCCTGGTACTGTCCGTGAGGAATACAGAGAAAGAAAAAGTCTCTGCATTGGATCGTGGAGCCAATGACTACACTGAGAAACCATTCGGCGCCAATGAATTACTGGCGCGGGTACGCTCCCTGCTGCGCACATTCGCAAACATTGAAATGCCTGCGACGCACTATGACGATGGGAATTTGCACGTTGATATGGCAAAGCGCCAAGTGCTCGTAGCGGGTGTTGAAATACATCTTTCTCGCAGGGAGTTTGATCTGTTGCAGATGCTGATTGCCTATCAAGGGCGAATTGTCACTCAACAGCATCTGTTAAAAACCTTGTGGGGTCCAAGCCACGCTGAAGACACACACTATCTGAGGATATTTATCGGGCGTCTACGTGCCAAGCTCGGAGACAAACCGACGCAGCCGCGATACATCAAAACTGAGGCTGGGGTCGGATACCGCTTTATGGAGCAGGAGTAGACTAGTATGCGTATTATAATTCTGGGCGCCGGACGTGTCGGCGGCACACTGGCCGAACACCTGGCCAGGGAAGCGAATGATATTACCGTTGTCGACAGCGATGAACGGGTGTTGGAGGCTTTACAGGATAAACTCAATATTCGGGTTGTAGTTGGTTCAGCATCATTGCCGACAACGCTCAGGCGGGCGGGCGCAGAGGATGCGGACATGCTGATTGCCGTCACCAGTAGCGACGAGATCAATATGGTTGCCTGTCAGGTGGCGATGACATTTTTTCAGGTGCCCAGAAAAATTGCACGTGTGCGTGAAGCGGATTATCTGGCAGCTGACCAGTCGCTTTTTTCAGAAAGCGGTGTTCCGGTTGACGTTTTGATCAGCCCTGAAAATCTCGTTACGGAGCGGCTGGTTCATCTTCTTGAGTATCCCGGTGCATTGCAGGTGCTGGATTTTGCTGATGGGCGGTTGCAGCTGGTTGCCGTTAAAGCCAGTTTTGGTGGACAACTTACGGGTCGTCAGATAGGTGAGTTGCGGCAGCACATCGCCAACTACGACATGCGTATTGCAGCTGTATTCCGTAAGGAACAGGCGATTACTCCCAGTGGCACGACTGTGCTGGAAGCCGGTGATGAGATATTCTTCCTTGCTGGAAAAAAACACATCCGTCGAATCTTGGATGAAATGACACCGGAAACAGAGCGGAACCGCCGTATCATGATTGCCGGCGGAGGCCATATCGGCGAGCGACTGGCTGAACACGTTCAAGCTGATTATCGTGTCAAGTTGGTCGAATTCTCAGAGAAGCGTTGCAAGGCATTGTCGGTGCATCTAAGGCAGACTACCGTATTGCACGGGAGTGCAACGGACCGAGAGCTACTGATCTCTGAGGGCATAGAAAAAGCAGATGTTTTCCTGGCGCTGACCAATGACGACGAAACCAACATCATGGCGTCTATGTTGGCGAAAAAGCTAGGGGCCAGGATGGCTGTGACGTTAATCAATAATCCGGTTTATATTGATTTAATTCAAGGCGGCACCATTGATATTGCGCTGTCGCCTCAACAGTCGACAATCGGTGCGTTGCTGACCCATGTCAGACGCGGAGATGTTGCTGCAGTGCATTCACTGCGGCATGGGGCTGCGGAAGCTCTGGAGGCTGTTGCACACGGGACACGGGAGACATCGCGTGTCGTCGGTCGTTCGATCAGTCAGTTGGAACTGCCGCCGGGTGCAGTAGTTGGTGCTCTCGTAAGAGGAGATGACGTGCTTATTGCGCATGACGATATTGTGATTGAGGACGGCGACCACGTCATAGTATTTATTGCCGATCGGCATTCTCTGAAACAGGTGGAGCAGCTGTTTCAAGTTGCGTTGAACTTCTTCTAGGATCCTTGGACCGCAATGATCAGACCTGCCAAGCCAGAAGATCTGGCCCAGATCGAAAACCTCGATCACGAGATGCGTAGCTCAAGTGCACGCCGAGACGCTGCGGTCAGAGCGGTGGATCAGCGGCGAGCGCTGGTGATCGAATCAGACGACTCGGTCATCGGATACGGCATCGTACACCATGAGTTCTACGGCCGCAGCTTCATCGATCTCATCTACCTGGCCGAGGAAGCGCGCAATCGTGGTTGGGGACGCCAACTGCTGAGCGCATTGGAGGGCATTGCCGTTTCCGCACAGATTTTCACATCCACAAACGCGTCGAACCGGCACATGCAACACGTGCTCGCCAAGGCCGGCTATCATCGCGCCGGCAGAATCGAGGCGCTTGATCCGGGCGATCCCGAGATTGTTTATGTAAAGTCGTTGGGCACTGTGTGAGGGCTCATGAAGCGTAAGTTCGCGTATTCGACCCTGGCAATACTTGGGCTGGCCCTGTTGTTCCTGGTGGCGCTTCGCCTCTGGGATGAACGTGCTGACCGTATGGAGTGGGCTCGTCTTGCCGCCACGCAGCCAGCGGATCCGGCAGCCTACACACCAGCAATGGTGGCCGACCTGCCTGAACCGGCGCAGCGCTTCTTCAACTTTGCCATTGAACCTGGAACACCACTGCTTACTGTGGCTGAAATTGACATGGGTGGTGAATTCAGCCTGGGCACCAGAGATGATCCTGGCTACCGGCCAATGAATGCCAGACAGATTCTGGCCGCGCCAGAAGGTTTTGTCTGGACAGTCAGCATGCCCGGTGCTGTTCCTGTCTCTGGCTCCGACACCGGTGCCTGGACGCGCTTTCGTATTTTCGGGTTGATTCCGGTTGCTCGTATGGGTGGTGATACGGATCATGCGCGAGCAGCCTACGGTCGTTACATTGCCGAAGCGGTGTTCTGGACACCGGCCGCCCTGCTGCCGGGGCCGGGTGTGGCCTGGGAGGCGCTGGATCAGGATACTGCGCGGGTAACCGTTACCAGCGGCGAACTGTCGCAGGCTGTGGATCTGGAACTGGATGCCAGCGGGCAGCCCTTGGTGGTGCACTTCATGCGGTGGAGCGATGCAAATCCTGAGAGGACCCACCGGCTGCAGCCATTTGGCGGGGAGCTGTCTGACTTCCGTACAGTGCAGGGTTTTCGCATTCCGTTCTCGGTAGAGGCGGGTAATATGTACGGCACGGACGACCACTTTGTGTTTTTCAGGGCAAGAGTGAACGCTGTGCGTTTCCTGGAGGCTGAGCCATGACAATCATCGAACTGAAAGAATTCCTGATCTGGAGCACGGTCATCAACTACGGTCTGATCCTGCTGTGGGCGTGCGCGTTCCTTTTCGCCCGCGACTGGATGTATCGACTGCACAGCAACTGGTTCAGGGTGTCTGCGGAAACCTTTGATGCCGTGCACTATCTTGGCATATCCATCTACAAGATCGGGGTGATGCTTCTGAATCTGGTGCCGTTGATCGTGCTGTTCATCATTACCTGAGCAGCCGTGGACTTTCGATCTGAGATCATGGATGTACATACGCAGTCTTCTGCCATTCACATTACCCCTCATTGGGTCATGCGGATCTTCGAGCAAAGCCTGCAGCCCTGGAGCAATTCCAACCAATGGACCAGGATCGAAACAAGCAGTTCAGTGAATCACTCAGGGAACCTCTGAATGAAAGTACAACTGTCTGATTACCAACACGAGTGGCCCTATCTGTTCGAGCGAGAAAAGTCGGTTCTCCTTGATACGTTATCCCCATGGCTGTTCGGCACAATTGAACACGTTGGAAGCACGGCCGTTCCGGGTTTGAAAGCCAAGCCGATAATCGACATCATGGCGGGGATCAGGGATCTCGATAGCTCCGTTGGGGCTATAGAGGCATTGCAGCCTATCGGATATTGCCACTATCCATATAAAGCTGACGTAATGCATTGGTTTTGCAAGCCGGCTCCAGAGTATCGGACGCACCATCTGCACCTGGTTCCTTACAACAGCCCACTCTGGCGAGAGCGGATAACATTTCGGGATATTCTCCGCAGCAATGGAAAAGTGGCCGACAAGTATGAGCAGTTGAAGGTATCTCTGGCCAGGGATCTGGAAAATGATCGAGAAAGGTATACGGAACTGAAGTGGCCATTCATCAAGGACGTACTTCGTGAATTCGACTGCTGACAATCTCAGTTACAAACCACCAGATACGGACAACTTGGCATAGAATGGAAATAAGAGCATTCGAAAACAGATACAAGGACGATGTGATAGATCTCTGGAAGGAATGCGGCCTGGTTGTCCCTCAGAACGATCCAGCCAGGGATATTGAAAGGAAACTGAAAGTCGATCCTGATCTCTTTCTTTTGGGGCTTGTCGATGGAACGGTTGTGGCTACTGTCATGGGCGGCTACGAAGGACATCGAGGCTGGATCAATTACCTGGCAGTCAAACCTTCGCAGCAACGCAAGGGATATGGTCAAGCCATGATGCAGGCTGTTGAAGCGCTCATTGAACAGAAAGGCTGCCCGAAAATAAACCTGCAGGTCCGTTCCACCAACAAGGCTGTAATCGAGTTCTATTCCGCCATGGGGTACGGCAGTGATGACGTTGTCGGGTTGGGGAAACGACTTGAGCATGATTCGTAACATGCTGTTTTTATTGAGCTGTCGTAGAGGCTTCGTCAGGATTTCGTGTGTATGTCGTTCCACATTGGTCTGAAAACCGGAAGACTTGGCTCACCTCAAACAGCAAGGTCAGTGTCATGATTGTAAGGAAGTTGCGATTGAAGAGGGGGTGGTCCCAGAGCCAGTTGGCCGAAATGGCCGGGGTCACCACCCGAACCATTCAGCGGATCGAACGAGGCCACAGGCCGAGTATGGAAACGTGCAAGGCGCTTGCTTCTGTGTTTGAGGTAGAACTATCTCTTTTACTACCAGAGGATGAGCAAATGCAGAACGAAACCGAATTGAAGGCAGATGAACAACGGGCACTCCTGTATGCCAAGCGCATGAAGGAGTTCTACGAGTTTCTGATTACCTATGTGGTCCTGGCGGCAGTGTTTCTTGTTGTCTTCCACGGCGAGCCAGTGGTTTATATTGTTTTCGCCGGCCTTGGCGTCGGATTGATCGTTCAGGGACTGATCGCATTTGAAGTGGTAAGCTTCATGAGCCCTGGATGGGAGAAACGGCTGGCTGAGCGGAAGCTGGGGCGCAAGCTCTGAAGCGTTGCGTTTCCTCGGGGGCGGACACATGATCACCGGAATCAATCACATCACTTTTACTGTCAGGCACCTGGACGTATCCATCCAGTTCTATCGCGATGTACTGGGAATGAAGCTTCACGTTCACTGGGACGCCGGTGCCTATCTGACAGCCGGCAATACGTGGCTATGCTTGAGCCTGGGTAAACCTGAGCCCGCCAAAGACTATACACATGTCGCCTTCAGTGTCAGCGAGAAGGCGCTTTCGGAGCTGCGTTCCAAACGGAGCGAGCTTGGGTTCGAGGAGTGGAAGCAGAATACCAGTGAGGGCGAATCGCTGTATTTGCTTGATCCCAACGGCCATCGCCTTGAGCTCCACTGCGGCACCCTGGCAACTCGCCTGGCAGAGCTGGAAAAGTCACCTTACAAGGGGCTGGTATGGTCTCGGTAACCATCCGGGCAGGCGCGTCCGGTCGAACAAAGCTTGTCAGCATAGCTGCTTGATTATGCGGCTTACAGACGGTTGCTGGTACAAGTGCCGCCATGATTGTTCAGCTGTTGGTTGCGGCGCTGGCGGCGGTGGGTCGTGAGTAGGAAGGCGATTGACAGGGCGCATCCAGTGCCATCGAACCCGGAGTAGATTCACATGGGACTTTTGACCTTCAGCCTCAACCTCACGCTGGACGGATGTGTCGACCACCAGGAGGGAATTGCCGATGAAGAGACGCATGCCTTCTTCACCGACCTCATGGACGAGTGCGGGGCGATGCTGTGGGGCCGTGTCATCTACGAGATGATGGAGAGTTACTGGCCGGCGGTCGCCCGCGGGGATGTGGAGGCGTCGCCCGCGGTGCGTGAGTGGGCGGTCAAGCTGGAAACCAAACCGAAGTACGTTGTGTCGTCAACGCGAACGGATTTTCCCTGGACCAACAGCCACCACATCGCTGGCGAACTGCGTTCGGGCGTGCAAAAGCTCAAAGCCGCGACCCCGGCTGGCGTTCTCCTTGGTAGCAGCAAGCTCGCGACAGAGCTGGACCGACTCAATCTGATTGATGAGTATCAGTTCCTTGTCCACCCAAGGATCGCCGGGCACGGCCCGACCCTCTACCAGAGCGGGCTGCCCGCCACACGACGGCTTGAGCTGGTCTCGACAAAGCCACTCAGCAACGGCGCGATTGCCATGCACTATCGGCGGGGGCAAGGGTGAAAGGTGAAAGGTGAAAGGTGAAAGGGGGCGGCCGGTGCCACAGCAATCATGATTGCCTGGGGTATAAAAGAATTTGAGTAAACGTCAATGGTGTCTCATCGGTGCAGGTGGCTACTGGGTTCTGTCCGTCATCTCCCTTGTTGTAAAACGGAACTGGATAAGGCATTTACGTGATACGCCCAACTATCAGGAAGTCTGTTATCGAACAGATGCGATGTTGCTATACGTGGAATGTCAGGGTTTTGCTGGCGCCGGTCTGGCAAAGTTTGTGCTGAATATATACTGGATGCAGGTTCAATCGATGTTCGGGTTCGCAACGAGTATCATACACCTTCCGAGTCTTGGTCTGGGCATAATAATATACATTCCATTGATGGCGCTTTGGGCCGCAATTGTTTGGGCTCCACTGGCTTACCCATTCTGGTACCTGTGGGCAGGCAGGAGAGACGCTGATAGTGGAACACAGAATCAATAACCTACTCCCCCTGCACCCTGCCCCTCAAAACCCCCGAAACCGGATATACTCCCCCAGTACCTTTCGGAACTCCCCAACCCCCACATCCCGCTCACAACACACCAACATCAGATTGCCATCTGAGCGAAAGTCATCACACCACAGCATGGTGGTTCTGTCATCCCAGCGAGCATCGTACTGCAGGACCTTTTCGTCCGACAGGCGGGCGATGTACGCCCGCAATGCCAGATCGGTTTCGTCGGTGGGGGTGGCGGAAGCGGTCTCGAATTCTTCCGCCGGTCGGCCTTCAGCTTTTTTGGGGCTTGTGGCACTGTTCATCAGGCTTTGACCCAGCCGTAGGCTTTGTTTTCGCGTTGACCGCCAGCGCGGAGGTAGGCCGCTTTTGCCTGGGCGATCATGTCACGCGGCACACTGTTCATCTGCGCATTCAGATCAATGTTGTAGATGCGGGCGGCGTTGTTGGCGAAGATCATCTGTTTGTCTTCACGGGTGATCTTTTCGTAGCCGAATTTTTCGCAGAACTCATCGGATATCTGGAAGCGTTTCATGGCGTCGATCACCCACTGCGGTGAACCCCACCACAGGCAGTCTGTGCCCCACACCACACGGTCGGCACCGTAGTGTTTGATGTTGCCGCCCATCAGGTGCATGCACATCTCTGGGCTGGTGATGGCGCTGGTGCCAAATGCTGAACCGATTTCCACGTAGACGTTACGCAGGCTGTCCGGATTGCGTTCCTTCAGGCGCATCAGGTCGGCGTGCCACTCGAACTCGCCGGTTTCACGATTGAAGAAGGTCGGGTCCTGCAGACGCTCCTCGGTGGGAGAATCCTTGATGGCAGAGTGGTAGATGATGAAGGTGATGTCCGGATGATCCTTGGCGGCCTGCTCGATATCGGCAGGGTGGGCGTAGTGTCCGAGGGTGCGTGACTGGGCTGAATAACCTTTGTGCACACTGAAGATGTTCAGGCCAAGCTCCTTTGATTTTTCGTAGAAGGGATAGGCCAGCGCTTCGTCATCCAGGCGGAAACCGTCACCGGAGCGGCCCGGGTCGGTATGGCAGTACCACTTCCAGGACCCAATGCCGTAATCCTTGACCTCTCGTTCCATCTGTTCGTACAGGGCATTGAAGTCGGCGCGGCCATTGGCGTGGTCCCAGTAGTGGTTGGGTGCGCAGTTGCCCTGGGCAAAGGCGCGTACGGTGCCGGCAGCGTCATTTATCCTGTCGCGGCTTTCGGCCATGAGCCAGCTCGGCAACAGACCACCGCCACGCGCACGACCCTGCAGCACGGCACCCTGCTCATCGCGCAGGTTCTCGCGACCTGGCACACCGGAGATGACTATCATGCTGGTTTCACTGTCGAAGAACATCTCCTTGACAAAATTGTTGAACGAATAGGCCTCGGGTGAGTTGTCCAACTCGAACCCCATGTTCTGCATGGTCTCGTCGGCGCGGAAGTTCAGCGCAAAGCCATCGGTGAAGTGTGCCTGCACATCAATGATGAAGTACTCACCCTTGGGAAATATCTCCTCGGTGGCTGCTGCCTCCATCATTTCTGCCGCTTCCACGTCCCAGAGCTTGCCAAAGATCGTGTTGTAGGCAAAAAAGGCGGTGGCCATGCCCATGGAGGTGCGCATGAAATCGCGCCGGGACATGTTCAGGCGTTTGGCGTTCTGCGCGGCCAGTTCGCCAAGCAGGTCTTCCCACTGCTTCTGCTTGCGCGACTGTGGCGGCGGAATGAATTCCTCGTTTGACACGGACTGCGTCGGGATAGGCGAATCAACCCCGTCACGCAGGTCTTTTTCCCACTTTCTTATCCACATGACACTTGCTCCTGAGAATTATGCGCACTTTGTGTTGCATGCCGCGTGGGGTATGATGATGACTGCTCGTATACAAAGACCTCATAATAACCACAAAATCGCCTCGGCCGAAAGGATCGGGCTATGAAATCATTTCGACTTGCCGCACTGGCCCTGTTGCTGGCCGCATGGCCAGGGCTATCCGTGATCTCGCAGGAAAGCCCTGAAGAACGGGCACATTTCCATCATGTACGTCTCAATGTTGCCGACCCGCAGGCATCAATCAACTTCTATCAGCGTGTGCTGGGCGCTGTGCCAATAATGTTCAACAATCGTGCGCCGGCACTGTTCACGGAACGGTCATTCATACTTTTTAATCAGGTTGACGACGCGGTGCTGAGCAATCTGGCCACCACCATCTGGCATATCGGCTGGAGCCACACTGACGGCCCCGGGCATTATCGCTGGCTTCAGGGGCAGGACGTGGAGTTCCATCAGCACGTCACCGAACTCGGCCCCTGGCACTACATGTATTTCTACGGCCCGGACAGGGAGCTGATCGAGGTGTACACGGGCAGCCAGAATCACCGTTTTGAGCACGTGCACCTGCTGGCCACTGATGTGCAGGCCACCAAGGAATGGTTCGCCTCACACCTGAATCTGTATCTGGATGAAGAGTTCCAGACCCCCCGCGGGCCGACCATGGTCATTGATAATCTGAACCTGATCATTTTCCCGAACGACGAGCGCTACGAGCGTCCTGAGGCCGAAGGTGAGATGAAACCAACTGAACTGAGCACGATTGCCCATATCGCCTTTTCCTTTCGTGACCTGGATGCGGCGTTTGCCCGGCTGCGCGACAATGGCGTGGAAGTCGTCAGGACGCCGGCTGTCAACGACCTCCATGGCCTGAACAGTTTTTTTGTGCGCGGGCCGGACAATCTGCTGGTGGAATTTGTGCAGGCGCGCCCGATTCCCGAGGCTGCCTGGGAGTGACTCCGGCTTCGACGCAGGCGAATCAGCCGCGTCGCGACCGCCAGTGGCGCGGATTCAACCACCAGATCAACTTTGCCAGCAGCCTGAACGTCAACATCAGCAGTAGTAGCACCACCAGCATTGCAATCAGGCTGGCCTCCAGTGTGTAGCGGCCGTAGGCAATCATCAGATAACCCGGCTCCAGCAACAGGCCGGCAACAATGATCAGTATCAATAGGGCTATCAGGAATTTCATGGTGATGCCCCCTGCGTGCCACTGAGCTGGGCGGCCTGCGACAGAACCGGTGACAGGTCCGGTAACGCTGGACGAATCTGCAGGTCGGCCAATCGCGCCAGCTCCACCTCCATTTCCCGTACATCAACAGACTCGATATCAAAATATTCGGCCAACAACGTGCGGGCCTGCGTCAGGGCAGCAGAAAAAAGCGCCTGATCGCCCAGCATCAGGGCAAGCTGCGCCTGCTCGATCTGTAGTCGGAAACCCCGCATGACCATGGCATCATGTTGCGGTGACAGTCGCTCACCGGCGGGCTGATCCCATTGCCTGACCACGAATATACCCCGCAGGGTATCCCACACGGGGTGGCCACCATCTGCATCAGCACCGGTTCGGTCACCCTGACGGCGCTGCTCGTAGGCAGAGCGCATAACGTCCCGTAGATTCATGCCGGCGCTGCGATCAATGAACGTCTGAAGCCGTGCGTGCACCGATGATACATCCGGTAGCGACAGGTCTTCGAGCGCTGGAATCACTGTGTCCAATTGCGCGCGCAAGGCATTGCCCATGGTGCTGTCTATCTGTTCAAGAATACGGTCAGCGTCACGCATCAGCAGCAATGCCGAAGCCACATCGGTTTCCAGTTGCAGCTTGCGATCAGCCAGTCGCAGCAGGTGGTCCACTTCCCGGTAATCCAGGCGCAGGTCACGATTCTGTACTGTAGCCAGTTGCCGCTGCAATGACAGAACCTGGGTATTCAGTTGTTCGATATCACGTATGAACTGACTGCGTAGTCGTTCAATGGCGGCACTGTCGGCAGGCAATTGCGGCATCATCGTGCTTTCCAGCGCCTCGGCAATGCTCTGTTCAAGGCGCTGTTCCATGTGCTGCTCAAAGCCCTGCTCGATTTCTGCGGACAACTGCTCTCGCGCATCCTGATTCGCCTGGCGCAAGGCCGACATGTCAGACTCAACAGACTCTGCCAGCGAACGATTGGCTTGCTCAACCGTGATCAGTGACCGGGAGATTGCCTGTTGCTGTTGGTACAACCAGAAGAACGCGCCCCCGGTGCCGATGGCCATCAGCAGCACAATCAGAACCAGCCATGGACTACTGCGGGACTGGCGGCGGGGACGGGCGGCAGACGTGCTGCGGCTGATCTGATCCAGCAACTGAGACGTTTCGGTTCCAGATGTCTTTTTTTCGGCCATGATGTCAGTCCGTGTTGTATTCAGTACGACGATTGCGCTGGTTGAACAGGGTCTGCAACGCCAGCAGAATATCCGGATCCGAGGCACCCCCGGCATTGATGACCTTGCGGAATCCCTGTGCTTTTGCCTGTTGTGCCACGCGCTCGGAGGGCAGCAACAATGGCAGCTTGCGGACGATGTCAGCCTGTTCTGCCACCAGGGAGTCCAGCAGAGCCGTGTAGATCTGAAGAATCTGGGTGCTGGTCACAACAATGGCATCGGCGCCGCTGAGGGCTTCACTGACCTGGGTCGGCGACGGTGCACAGGCATCGCGGCTGTACAGTTCGACATGGTCCACTGTCGCCCCACGTTCGCGCAGGGTACCTGCAATCAGTTCACGGCCGCCCTTGCCTCGAAAGATCAGTACGCGGCTGCCATCCACATTCTGAAGCCGGGGCAGGGACAGCAGTGCTTCGCTGGTCACACCCTGCTCCGGATACCAGACCGGCCATTGCCAGCGGCGCAGTACCTGGGCAGTTCCAGGACCTACAGTAAACGCTTCAAGCCCCTGGGGCAATTGCGGCCAGTAGCGATCGATCCAGTCCATGCCGATGTCGGCCGCATTGGAACTGACAAAGACCGCCACGTTGTACCTGTCCAGCTGCAGAATACAGTGCTTGATGCGCCGCACATCGTCAACAGCTGTCAATGCCCGGATCTGTATGAGAGGCAATGGCACCGGTATACCACCGGCGCCGGCAATTGCTGCACTGATACCTTCCAGTCTGCCCGCCGGTCGGGTCAGAACAATCCGGCGCCCTGACAGATCTGTGCTTGACCCGCTCATCAACGCCTCACTGCTCAGCGTAGAGGGCCGCCAGAATGTGGTCGGCACCCTGAGCCAGCAGGTGTTCGGCTGCCTGGCGCCCAAGCGCCTCGGCTTCGGCGCGCCGCCCGGTAATTTCTGTGCGAAGAATACGCGATCCGTCCGGCTCACCAACCAGGCCCCGAAGATGAATATCCTGACCCTGCAGCTCGGCGTAACAGGCAATGGGCACCTGGCAACCACCCTGCAGGCGATGATTCAGTGCACGCTCGGCATAGACGCGATCAGCCGTATCACCATGATGCAAAGGCTGTAACAGTTGCAGCAGTTCGTCATCATCACTGCGACATTCAATACCGACTGCACCCTGCCCCCCGGCTGGCAGGCAGATGTCGGCAGGAATGCGCTGGGCAATGCGATCATGCAGCTCAAGCCGCATCAGACCGGCCGTGGCCAACACAATGGCGTCAAACTGACCACTGTCCAGTTTGCCCAGACGGGTGCCCACATTGCCCCGCAGGAAGCCGATTTCCAGGTCCGGGCGCAATGCTTTCAACTGGCACTGCCGGCGCAGGCTTGAGGTGCCAACACGTGCGCCCTGTGGCAACTCATCCACAGCGCGGAAGTGGTTGGAGACAAAAGCGTCGCTGGGATCTTCCCGCTCACAGATCACCGCCAGCCCCAGGCCCTCGGGAAATTCCATGGGCACATCCTTCATGGAGTGCACGGCAATGTCGGCCTCTCCTTTGAGCATGGCGACCTCCAGCTCTTTCACAAACAGCGCCTTGCCACCGATCTTGGCCAACGGCGTGTCCAGCAGCACATCACCACGGGTCTCAATGCGCACCAGATCTACTGCGATATGACTGTGTTCTGCCAGCAAGCGGTCACGAACGTGTTCGGCCTGCCACATGGCAAGTGGGCTGCGGCGGGTGGCGATACGGATGGTGCGTTTGATCATGGATGCGTCCAGTGGCTGCAAATTCAGGCGTGAATTCTACCATGAACCCCCGGTCGCATCTGAATTAGTCGACAGATCCTGTTTATCAGCAGGCCATGGCCTGACTTATTCACAGCTGAGTTAACTGCTATAATTCGCGGCCTCTCGCAAAGGAACCGAATGTCATGAGCAACAACACGCAGGATCAGGCCAAACTCTGGGGTGGCCGCTTCTCCGAACCCACAGACGCTTTTGTCGAACGTTTCACGGCCTCGGTGAGTTTTGATCAGCGCCTGGCGCCACAGGACATTCGTGGCTCCATTGCCCATGCCCGTATGCTGGAGAAAGCCGGTATCCTGAGCGGTGAGGAGTGCACACAGATTGTTCAGACACTGACCGACATTGGCAACGACATCGCCGCCGGCAACTTCGCCTGGTCAGTGAAGCTGGAAGATGTGCATATGAATATTGAAGCCGAACTGACCCGGCGCATCGGCAACACGGGCAAGAAGCTGCACACTGGCCGCTCGCGTAACGATCAGGTTGCAACCGATATTCGCCTGTATGTCCGGGACGGGATTGATGTCATTGCCGCCGAAATCACACGCCTGCAGCATGGCCTGCTGGACCTGGCAGAGCGGGAGGCAGACACCATCATGCCCGGCTTCACACACCTGCAGACGGCCCAGCCCATCACTTTTGGTCACCACCTGTTGGCCTGGTTTGAAATGCTGGAGCGCGACTACGGACGACTGCTGGACTGCCGCAAACGTGTGAACGTCAGCCCACTGGGTGCCGCCGCGCTTGCTGGCACCAGTTACCCCATTGATCGGGAATTCACTGCCGCCGAACTGGGCTTTGATGGCCCGGCGCGCAACTCACTGGATGCGGTCAGTGACCGCGATTTCACTATTGAGCTGGCCGCTTTCAGCAGCCTGCTGATGACCCATCTGTCACGCTTTTCCGAGGAACTGGTGCTGTGGACTTCAGCGCAGTTTGATTTCATCGACCTGCCTGACCGGTTCTGCACAGGCTCTTCGATCATGCCCCAGAAGAAGAATCCCGATGTGCCCGAACTGGTGCGTGGCAAGACCGGACGCGTAACCGGGCACCTGGTGGCATTGCTGACCTTGATGAAGTCCCAGCCGCTGGCCTACAACAAGGACAATCAGGAAGACAAGGAGCCGGTCTTCGATCTGCTGGACACCGTTCGTGACTGCCTGAAAGCCTATGCCGACATGGTACCGGCCATCCAGCCCAAACGGGACAATATGTATCAGGCCGCCAGTCGGGGTTATGCAACAGCCACAGACCTGGCTGACTACCTGGTCAAGAAAGGCCTGCCGTTTCGTGATGCACACGAGGTGGTTGGAAAGTCGGTGGCCTATGGCATCGAGCAGAAAAAGGACCTGTCCCGGCTTTCCCTGGATGAACTGCGCACATTCTCCGACACCATCAATGAGGATGTGTTCCAGGTGCTGACACTTGAAGGCTCGGTCAAGGCGCGCGATCATGTGGGTGGTACGGCACCTTCCCGGGTGCGCGCGGCTGTTGAGGCTGGAAGAAAACTGCTGGAATCCCGCTAACGGAACATAGGAGGTGCCATCCGTACCATGTTGTTCCGGACCCGCTCCATCCTGCAACTGACCATTGCCGGCTTTCTGATCGTGGCCACGCTGCTGTTGATGGCGCTGCTGATACTGGCGCGCCAACTGGACGAGCTGACAATCAGCAGCGAACAGACGATCAGCCAGTCGGCGCAGATGATGCGCGCCAGCCGGCAGCTCATCGAACATACCAGTGCCATGGAACGCAACGCCCGACAGTTCCTGGTACTCAATGACCCCGCACTGCTTGAAGTCTACACAGCAAGGCGGCGGGACTTTCTTGGCGCTCTGGGCCGATTGGAGCAGGTTTTCATCAGCGACACATTCAGCACACACATCAGCAACATGGTGGCATCTGAAACAGCAACCTTTGAGGCCATGACCGCGATGGAGCCGGAAGAGGCCAGCCTGGAGTATCCCCCCCTGCTGGAAACAGCCTATGAAATGTCGCGACTCACTGCACTGTGGGTAGACGAACAGGTGGTGCGTCTTCGCGAGCAGACCCGAGAAACCCAGCAGACCCTGAATCTGCAGACGCTGTTCCTGGTGGTGGCCGCATTGATTGTGGCGGCACTGTTCGTGGCATTGATCACCCAGCCACTGCGCCAGGTGGACCGGGCCATCAACCTGCTCGGACGTGGCAAGTACAAAGACAATATCCGAATTGAAGGCCCCCGCGACCTGCAGATGCTCGGTCAACGACTGGACTGGCTTCGCAGCCGTATGGAGCAACTGGAACAGCAGCGCAGCGCCTTTCTCCGACATGTGTCACACGAGCTGAAGACTCCGTTGGCAGCCATGCAGGAAAGTGCTGCTCTGCTTGGCGAGGAAGTCACCGGTCCGGTCAACGCGCAGCAGAAAGAGATTCTTGGCATACTCAGCAATAACTGTCAGCGACTGCTGCGGCTGATCGAGGACCTGCTGCGTCATCACGACAACAGTTTTGCGGTGCTGGAAACCATGCCAGAACCGGTGCGCCTGGATCAGTTGGTAAGAGAGGTTGTAAACGCTCACCAACTGCCGATCAGAAGCGCTGGGCTCACCGTTGATACCCAATTGCAGAAGATCACGGTACACGGGGACCACGAGCGAATTCGTGTGGTTGTGGATAATCTGATCAGTAATGCTGTCAAATATTCCCCGGATGGCTCAACAGTGAGCCTGAAACTGGCAGCATCGGGGGGCTTCGCCGACCTGGAAGTACAGGATCAGGGTCCTGGCGTGGCGGACGAGGACCGGGAGCGCATTTTTACGGCCTTCTATCAGGGCGCCGCGCCGGATCGCGAACATTACAAGGGTACCGGCCTGGGGCTGGCAATTGCACGTGAATATGCCGAAGCCGGCGGAGGTAGTGTAGTATTGGCCGAGTGCGAGACAAAATCGGCAGCCACACCAGTGAAAGGCGCCTGCTTTCGCGCCCGGTTCCCGATCAGAGAAAGTAGAACAGAATGAACATGACAGGATTCCGACACGGTTGTCGACACCGTTTCCAGCAGTTGCAGCGATCGGTGTCTGGCACACTGGCCCTGCTTGTGTGCTTGCCGCTGATTGCGGCCTGCAGCAGCGTCACCGAGCGGCGTGACAACCACACGACAGAAAATCCTGCGCCCGCACCGCTGGCCGAAGCCATGATTCCCGAATCAGCAGCGCCTGACTGGGGGGGATACACAGATCCCATACTGCATTACTACGCCTGGCTGAACTCTGCAGCTGACGCTGCCGTGGCCAGCGAGCGGAGTTATCTGGAATTTCACTATCACGACTCGGAAGACCCGATTCTTGGCGTGCAGCTTGCCCTGGTTCTGAGCCTTGACGAGAACAGCGATCCAGCAAATCGTGAGCGCGCCGCACAGATCCTGGATTCAGTGCTGAATGGCAGCGGCCTGCTTCACAATGCTGAAGATGAGCAGCTGGAATACGCCGCATTCGCACGCCTCTGGCAGGGCGTGCTGCACAAGCGCGAGCAACTGCAGGAAAACACCTCGGAGCTGGAGCGCACTCGCGCCCGGCTGCGCGCGGACATCGAACACCTGCAGTCGGTCAACGAAGAGCTGGAGCAGCAGATCGAGGCACTCAAAGCCATTGAGCAACAATTGAACCTGCGTGAGCAGTTACAGGTCCTTCCATGACAGCCAATTCCGCAAAAGCCACCGCCGGTAAAGAAAAGCCCCGTATACTCCTGGTCGACGATGATGCCGATCTGCTTCGCCTGGTACGTCTGCGCCTGGAAGCAAACAATCTTGATGTCAACGCTGTCAACAGTGCCGAGAAAGCCATGACCGAGCTGGCGCGCTACCGGCCCAATGTTGTGATCACCGACCTGAAGATGCCCGGTATGGATGGCATGGCGCTGTTTGAGCTGATCCAGCAACGCTACCTGCATCTACCCGTCATCATATTGACTGCCCACGGCACCATCCCGGATGCGGTGGCTGCAACCCAGAAAGGTGTGTTCAGCTATCTGGTCAAACCCTTTGACGCCTCGATACTGTTAAGCAGTATCGAGAAAGCGTTGGCCCAGCAGAGCAACGGCACTGCCACGTCGGACTCTGATGATGACAACAGCTGGCGCGAAGACATCATCTGCGCGAGCCCTGCGATGGAGAATCTGCTGCAGCAGACGCGCGCAGCAGCCACTACCGACGTCAGTATCCTTATCCAGAGTGAAACAGGCACTGGCAAGGAGCTGTTGGCCCAGGCGGTTCACAAGGCCAGTTCGCGACGCAGCGCCGCATTCATGGCGGTCAACTGCGCCGCAATTCCCGAAGCGCTGCTTGAATCCGAACTTTTCGGGCACACAGCCGGCGCCTTTACCGGTGCCAACAAGGCACACGACGGCCTGTTCAAGGCCGCCAATGGTGGTACCGTGTTTCTGGACGAAATCGGGGATATGCCAATGTCAGCCCAGGCCAAACTGTTGCGGGTGCTGGAGCAAGGAGAAGTCAGACCTGTCGGCTCCACCGACACCGTCAGGGTGGATGTGCGCATTGTCTCAGCCACCCATCAAAACCTGACAGAAAAAGTGAAAGACGGCAGTTTCAGGGAGGACCTGTTCTATCGGCTCAATGTCATGACACTGGAACTGCCGCCGCTGGCCGAGCGACGCGAAGACATCCCGCTGCTGGCCCGTCACTTTGCCAATGTGCTCGGCGAGCGCCACAAAAAGGACAGCCGAAATTTTGCCCCCGATGCCATGGAGATGCTGGTGGCCGCCCCCTGGCCTGGCAATGTACGCCAGTTGTTGAATGTGGTGGAACAATGCGTGGTGCTCTGCACCGGTGCCCTGATCTCACGTAACCTGGTGGAAAAAGCCCTGCGCAGCAAACCAGACAAGCTGCTGAACCTGAATGATGCCCGGGACCGCTTCGAACACGACTATCTGGTGCGACTGCTGAATCTGGCCGAAGGCAATATCGCGCTGGCCGCACGCCTGGCCGAACGCAATCGCAGCGAATTCTACAATCTCCTGCGCCGTCATGGCCTGGACCCGGCCCACTTCCGCAAGCCCCCCAGCGACGATCCGGCATAAGCTGTGAGACCCGGTGTCGGGAAAGCCCGACACCTGAATCCCGATAAATCAGACACTTGCGATAGAGGCCTGTAATAGCGTCCAGATTGCCCAACAGCCGGCGATCTGCCCGGCAGCCACTCAATTCACCAAGCACTTGTATTTTCTAGCTATTCCTTTTCTGGCACACTCCTTGCTAAGTATCTTGTGCAACCCGCAAGTTCAGTCTGCTCAGGCTCGCAACCGGGTGGGTGTTGGGAAGTCTCGTACTCACTCTTTCCTGTTACGCCCGGTTGTTCTTCAAGGCCCCTGCCCCTCAGGGGCTTTTTTTTGCCTGCTTGAACGGTAAAGTCCCTGCCAAGTCTGTATAATCAGCGCCATGAAAAAATTCGCCTGCTTTTGTGTCATGTTGTTGCTGGCATCCCATCTGGCTGCCTGCGGCCAGAAAGGCCCGCTGACGCGCCCGGACGCTGCCAATCCGGCCACATTGGCTGCACAGCACCCGGACTGACACGGATCCGGCCAACAAGGACACTGATACAGCACTATGGAGCATTTCCACTATCAACGCGGCTGTCTGTTGGCCGAGGCCGTTGCCTTGTCGGCAATTGCCGACACCTACGGCACACCCTGTTACGTGTATTCCCGCGCAGCCCTGGAGCAGAACTTCCAGGCTTACGAAAGCGCGCTTGCCAATATGGATCACCTGACCTGTTTTGCCGTCAAGGCCAACTCCAACGTCGCCGTTCTCAATGTGCTGGCGCGCAAGGGTGCAGGGTTTGATATTGTGTCCGGCGGCGAGCTCACCCGTGTACTCAAAGCCGGAGGCAAAGCCAGTCAGGTGATCTTCTCCGGACTGGGCAAGACAACGGAAGAAATTGCCCAAGCACTGGACGCTGGCATTCTCTGTTTCAATGTGGAGTCCGAAGCCGAGCTGGAACGAATCAACGAGGTGGCTGGCAACAAGGGCAAAACAGCACCCGTATCACTGCGGGTGAACCCGGACGTGGACGCCGGCACCCATCCCTATATTTCCACCGGGCTGAAGGAGAACAAGTTCGGTATTGATATCAAGGACGCGCCGGCGGTATACCGCAAGGCAGCCGCCATGGCACATGTGGATGTCACGGGTGTGGATTGCCACATCGGCTCGCAGCTGACCAGCATCGAGCCCTATCTGGACGCCATCGATCGCGTGCTGCTGCTGATTGACGGCCTGCAGTCGGAAGGAATCAACATCAGGCACTTCGACATGGGCGGCGGGCTGGGCGTCATTTACGATCAGGAAAAACCTCCTGCACCGTCGACACTGATCAGCGCCGTGCGGGAGAAACTGGCCGATCGCAAGCTCAAACTCATTCTCGAGCCGGGCCGCTCCATAGCGGCCAACGCAGGCGTTTTTCTGACCCGCGTTGAATATCTCAAACATTCGGCACACAAGCATTTTGCCATTGTCGACGGCGCCATGAATGACCTTTTGCGCCCGGCCCTTTACGGCGCATGGCAGGCCATTGTTCCGGTGGACACACGGGGTGACGACCAGCGCGAAGAACACCTGTATGATGTGGTTGGCCCTGTCTGTGAGTCCAGTGATTTTCTGGGGAAAAGCCGATGGCTTCGCCTGGCGCAAGGGGACTTGCTGGCCGTTCGCTCGGCAGGTGCCTATGGTTTTGTCATGAGTTCCAACTACAACACCAGAAACCGTGTGCCCGAAATACTGGTGGACGGCGAGAAAACCCACCTGGTGCGAAAACGCGAAACGGTGGAGCAGCAACTGGCACTGGAAAGCCTGTTACCCGGTTGACCAACATAGAATCAATGAGTCCACATGCAGTTACCGTTTACGAAAATGCACGGCCTGGGCAATGACTTCGTGGTCCTGAACCTGATCATGAACCCGGTGCGACTGCGCCCGGCCCAGATCAGACGCCTGGCTGACCGCCACACCGGCATCGGCTTTGATCAGCTGCTGCTGGTCGAGCCACCATCAACACCCGATGTAGACTTCAATTACCGCATATTCAATGCAGACGGCAGCGAAGTGGAGCACTGCGGCAACGGTGCGCGCTGCTTCGCCCGCTTTGTGCTGGACAAAGGCCTCATTGCACGACCACCCATCAGAGTGCGTACGGTCAACCGGGTGTTGACCCTGCAGGTGAACAGCAAGGGCCTGATCAGCGTGGACATGGGTCAACCCGATTTTGATCCATCGAGTCTGCCCATGCTCGGTAGCGAGCAACCCGGCGAACATGAACGCGATATCCAGGTCGACGGCGTCCGGCACACAGTGCGGTTCTCTGCCGTCTCGGTAGGCAATCCCCATATCGTTCTGACGGTTGACGACTGTGCTTCAGCACCGGTTAACACAATGGGACCGGTACTGGGAGCTCATCCGGACTTTCCACAAGGCGTCAATGTTGGCTTTATGCAGGTGCTGGACCGCAGTACAATCCGGCTGCGCGTTTACGAGCGCGGCGTCGGGGAAACCGATGCCTGTGGCACCGGCGCCTGCGCTGCAGTGGCCTGCGGCATCCGCATCGGTCTGCTGGACAATCCGGTCACAACACTATTGACCGGCGGGGAATTGACCATCGACTGGAACGCAGATGATTCAGCAATCGTCATGACCGGCCCCGCAAGCACAGTATTCGAGGGTCGCATCAATCTGTGATACCCACGACAACGGCACCGCATCTGGGAGACATGCATGAGCAGCGAACTCACACCAATCAAAAAAGGCGTGCACAAGCCAGGCACAGCATCGATCAGCGCTGACGATGTGGTGATCTATCTGAAAACCAATCCGGATTTCTTTGTAAACCGTGACGACCTGCTTGCAGAGTTGGCACTGCCGCACCAAAGCGGAAAGGCCATCTCACTGCTGGAACGACAGGTTACAATACTCCGGGAACGCAGTATTGAATCTCGCCAGACGCTGCATAAACTTCTCGAAAATGCACGGCACAATGACCAGCTGTTCCAGGTCACGCGCAACCTGATCCTGACACTGCTGGACGAGGACGACATTGCCCAGCTCATCAGTGTTACCGAAGCCAATCTGTCGACTCAGCCTGGCATTGACGCCTGCACACTGCTCATGACCGAAGACTCGATTTCCGGCAACACACGGCCAACGCGCACTACCGCCGCCGCTGAGTTGCAGCAACGATTCCCTTCCCTGTTCCACGAACAACGGGTGATCTGCCAGGGCGTTGACCGGGATACGGCCACGATTCTTTTCCCGGGACACAGCAGCCCTGTTCGCTCGGTTGCGCTGTGTCCGGTCAAAACACACGGCAGGCTGCTGGCTGTGCTCACACTGGGCAATCATTCCCGGGACTACTTCAATAGTGATCTGGACACGCTGTTCCTGGAATTTATAGCCGACGTACTGGGCTCACTGATACATCTCAAGCATCGAAGCTGATCGGGCGAAACGTCAATGTCTGTGGATGAAGAGACAGTGCTGGTATCCCTCCTTTGCCGCAGCATGAACCGGCCGGAGCTGACCACTGCCCTGGGATCGGCACTTCAGCAAAGCTGGTCCAATCTCGAAATCCTTGTTGTGGACGCCACCGGCGAAGGCCGGATAAACCAGGAACAGCTTCCGGACGACTCGCGCATCCGGCTACTGACCCCGGATACCGCCATGTCCAGACCAAAGGCAGCCAACCATGCGCTGGATCAGGCCCGTGGTGACTACCTGATATTCCTGGATGAGGACGACTGGATAGACTCGTCACATATCAGCACACTGGTTGATACATTGGTCAGGGCACCAGGCTCTGCCTTTGTAGCCTACAGTGCCACTGCGGTGGTCACTGAATCGGGCGAGGCTACCGAATCGGGATTTCACCAGGCTTTTGACCGCGCACTGCTGATGCATGACAATTATGTGCCAATTCACAGCGCTGTTTTCTCGCGCACAATGCTCGACGAGGGTTGTCGCTTTGATGAGTCCCTGCCAATCTACGAAGACTGGGACTTCTGGCTCCAATGCGCACAGTTTGGTGACTTCGTGTTTGTTCCCGCAGTCAGCGCGCACTACCGGCAAGGCGGTGGATCACAGACGGCTCTGACAGACCAGCGCAGTAAATTCGACCACACCACAGACGCAGGTAAGGCCAGAGCGCGACTGTTCGAAAAGTGGCGCACGCATTGGTCAGGCGCCGACATCAACGCTATGCTGGGCAGTGTGGACAAAAGCACAGAGCTTCGTGAGCTGGCCCGGCACGTGCAGTCACTGGAAGCCCATATCAGGGACCTGGAACGCGAACACCGGGAAAAGTCGGACAGCATCAACAGATTGAGTGGCCAGCTTGACGTGCTGAATACCGAACTTGCCCATGCCCGGTCCGAGATAGCGCTCATTGTAAACAGCTACTCCTGGCGCCTGACACGTCCATTACGCTGGCTGAAGTGCCAGTACCAATCCCGGTTTACCACCAGCCGGCCACAAAACAACAGCGACTCCTGAGCCATGACCGAAACCGCAAATGCGCCGGGCCTTCCTGCCTGCACCGTCATCATTCCCACACGGGACCAACTCGATTTGCTGCGCCCGTGTGTTGAAGCAGTACTGAACGCGACCTACAACGGTGAACTGGACCTGATCATAGTTGATAACAACAGCAAGGAAGCTGAAACACAGTCCTGGCTCAGGATGATCAGTGAAGATGCACGCGTAAAGGTCATCACCTGGCCGGAGCCCTTCAATTATTCACGTATCAACAACATGGCCGCTGAGCATGCACAGGGCGAGTTGCTGTGTTTTCTCAACAATGACATCGAACCGGTATCAACTGACTGGTTACAGCGACTCGCCATGATTGCGATGGAACCCGAAGTGGGCGCGGTTGGGGCATTGCTGCTGTACCCGGACAATACGGTTCAGCACGCAGGTGTGATGACTGATGCGTCGTGCGTGGCGCTGCATGTGGCTCAGCATCAGCCAGTAGCGGAGATTGAAGAGCAGTTCCTGCTGGACATGGTCTACCCCTGCGACGCGGTGACCGCTGCCTGCATGCTGACCCGGAAGTCGGTTTTCCAGGCACAGGGCGGCTTTGACGAACAGGCACTGGCCGTGGCTTTTAATGACGTGGACTACTGCCTGCGATTGGAGCAGGCCGGGCTGCTTGTATTGATGCACCCCCAGGCCCGCCTGATTCACCATGAGTCTGTCAGCCGGAAAAGTGATGAGCTACCCCAGAACAGGGACCGGGCCCGCTCGGAATGGAAAACCATGCAACAACGCTGGGGCGAAAGACTTCGACTGGGCGTCAGTGACGGGCAGCCACGTTGGCTCAGTCTGCAGACACCAGGTGTCCAGCGTGGACTGAATGCCGACCCGAGCCTGATAAGTGGCGCAGTGCGCGCCTTGCGTGCCAGCATCAGTCCGGCAGGCATCCATGGCAGCCATGCCGACTGGAAACAACACTACCAGGCGGTGGCTCAAGAGAACGTCCAACTGCATGCCAGCCTTCAGGAATTGACCAGTGGCAGACTGTGGCGCCTGACGTCACGTATTCGTGATCTGCTGTATCCGTTGCTTCAGTTCATGCGCCGGATTACCGGACGCAGCCCCGGGTCAGTGCGCGGCGCAATCGGGTCCTCACCAGCGGGCGCGCCGCTACCAGATCGCAAGCAGGCGCATCAGGCACAGGCAAGCCAGCACTTTGACGATTTTATGGCAGCCAATGAAAAACTGGATTTTTCCGCCCGGGAGGCACCAGTCATTTCCCTGGTACTGGTCCTGTACAACCAGGCCCCTCTGACTTTGTTGTGCCTGCAATCCATAATAAAACACGCCGATATACCACTCGAACTGATCATTGTGGACAACGCTTCCTCGGATGCAACTGAGCAGCTGCTTGCTTGCATCACCGGCGCACATATCATCCGCAATCCGGACAATCGGGGTTTTGTTGAGGCAGTCAATCAGGGTGCGGAGGCGGCCAGCGGCGAGTACCTGCTGTTGCTGAACAACGACGCCATGTTGCACCCCCGGGCATTGTCCTCGGCTTTGCTTACCTTCAAAGGTGCCGACAACATTGGCGCAGTCGGCGGCAAGATTCTGTTACTGGACGGATTGCTGCAGGAAGCCGGCAGCATCATCTGGCGCGATGGCAACTGTACTGGCTATGGGCGCGGCGATGATCCGAACAAACCCGAATACAATTTTGTACGCGACGTTGATTACTGCTCTGGTGCATTTCTGATGACACCACTGTCGACATTCCGTGCACTGGGTGGATTTGATATGGATTTTGCACCGGCCTACTATGAAGAGTCCGACTACTGTATCCGGCTTGCCCGTCAAGGCCTGCGAGTGGTCTACCAGCCCAATACGGTCATCACACATTACGAGTTTGCAAGCTCCGCGGGGCAATCCGATGCCACCGCCCTGCAGCAGAAACATCGCCAGGTTCTGTGCAATAAACATCCCGCCTTTCTCAACGGGCAAGCTGATCGCGCTGATCACAACGTACTGGAGGCGCGAAGCAGCTCAAATGCCAGACGCGTGCTGATGATCGACGATCGGGTACCTCACCCCAGCCTGGGTGCCGGATATCCGCGCAGTCGGGAATTGATTCACGCGCTGAACGCGCTACCGGTTCAACTGACGCTGTATCCACTGCAGACGCCGGAAGATGACTGGCGGGCTGTCTATGAAACCTTGCCCGCCGAGGTCGAAGTCATGCTGGATCACGGCAAGGCGTCACTCGCCCGCTTCCTCACAGAGCGTGCCGGGTATTACGACAGCATTGTCATCAGCCGCGCCATCAACATGACTGAGTTCCTTCAAGCGAGCAAGGCAATACCCGGACCTGGCGGCAAAACCCGGATCATCTACGACGCCGAGGCGGTCATTGCGCCACGCGAGGCCATGCGACTACGACTGAATGGCCAGCAGATCAGTGCACAGCGCGAGCAGGTGATGGTTGATGCAGAGATCGCGCTGGCCAACGGCGCTGACGCTGTCATCGCCGTATCCGAAGCCGAGGCGGCACTCTACCGCAACGCAGGCCTGACCAATACCAAGGTACTGGGTCACACACTGAGATCGGCGCCGCTGGGAGGACTCGACTTTCTGTCGCGAAAGGATCTGCTGTTTGTTGGCGCCCTCCGTCACGACGAGTCACCAAACGTGGATTCGCTGATATGGTTTGTCGAGAGCATACTGCCATTGATCCGCAAGGAGCTTCAGCAACCCATCCGGCTCAAAGTGGCCGGTGATCATTCTGCGCCGGCACTCAGGCACCTTTCCGGCAAGGGTCTCGATATACTTGGAAGGGTGCCGGATCTCACTTCACTGTATGAACAGTGTCGTGTGTTTATTGCGCCCACCCGTTTTGCCGCCGGCATACCACACAAGGTACATGAAGCCGCCGCCCATGGCATTCCCACCGTCTGCACACCACTACTTGCCCAACAACTGGGCTGGCAGCATGAGCGCGAACTGCTCAGTGCATCGGACGAGCAGGCTTTCGCGTCACAGTGCATCAGGCTTTATACCAACGAGACGCTCTGGTCCGACGTCCGGCGCGCTGCCCACGATGCAGTCAGCCGCGACTGCTCACCGGACGTTTTCCGTCAGCGACTTGAAGAACTGTTCGACACTCAGCTTCCGTCACAACGGCAGATGCCGTAACAGGCGAAACAACAATTTCTGCACCACAGTCGAGCGCCTGTCCAGACCCGCAGCAAACCACACTGCCAGGCGTTGACGAGGTCCCAGGTCCCGCCGGAAGCGCTGACCAAAGACGGCAGCCTGTTGTGCCACATTTGTCAGCAGTTCCCTGCTTCGCTGATCCCGAAGCCGCTCAAATAGCGAAGCGTCGAATTGCCCTGCACGCCACTGCCGGGCACCAAGTGTATTGCTGTCGTGTTGTCGATAGTCCTGCAAGACCTCATCCAGCCAGATCCGGCGCCCCAGGGCGCTGGCCACCAGAGCCAGCCACCAGTCATGCATCACTGCCTGGGGCGGCACCGGCAATGCCTGCTCCAGCAGTCTGCGATTGGCAAGCACCGAACAGCCAGTGACGCTGTTGCTGAGGAGCTGCCATGACAGATGCCTGCGCTCGGGCTGCAGCCCCTGGTAATCGACCAACGATGCCGACAGTTCAACAAGGTCCCGGTCAACTACACGCATGTCGCTATGAACCAGCACGGGCATATCCGACTCAGCGGCATACGTAGCCCGCATGGCAACAACACCGCGAGAGAGCTTGTCCGGATACCAGATGTCATCCTGATCGGCCATTGCAACAAAGTCCCAGGCACGGGGGAATTTCAACGCTGACTGCATCAACAATGAAAAATTGCCTCCCGCTCCCAGGTTGCCGCGCATGTCCTGGAGCAGAAACAGGTTTTCCGGAAAGCGCTCTTGATAGTCGGCCAGTATCGCTACCGACTCATCGCTGGAGCCGTCATCCCTGCACAACAACATTGTATGCACGCCGTGCTGCGCCAGGATGGAATCAATCTGCGCTGACAGAAACATCGCCCCGTTGAACACCGGCAGCAGCACCAGCACGGAGGTTTTTGTGGCGATCATGTCATTGCCTTCGAATCGTTGATGCCACGGCGTATATTCTGCCAGTACGCACGTCGCTGCCTGGACGTGAGCAGCAACCAGACAGTTTTCAGAACAAAACGGATAACATCGCGCAGCTTCCAGCCCAGCGGTGCATATCGCTGGCGGTAAAGATTCAGCCGGTTGCGCGTTGAGTAATAACTGCGCAGCGGGCTGTGATTGACGATGATGCCGCGACGCACCAGCAAGGAGTCGCTGGCCTCACCAATACGATGATGCAGTATTGCCTGATCCGTGCCATACAGGGAGAAGCCTGATGATCGGGCCCGGAAACACCATTCGAGATCAATATTGTCGATGAAATAGTCATCACGCATCATACCGATCTGTGCGAGTGTATCCACGCGCAGCAATGTGCCCGAGGTAATCAGAAAGCATGCCTGGAAAAGTGTACTGCCCGGGGCCACGGCCCTGTCGGAGCGCCCCAGCACCCGGTTGAAAACCCGAAACGGGGTTCTGCGTCCGGTCTCAGGATCCTGCAGGCGCGGACCGATGGCAGCCGTCCTGCCGTCCAGGGCACTCGCCTCATGCCAGGCACGCATCATATCGGCACAGTATGACTGGTCAATGCCACTGTCCTGATCAAACAACAGGGCAAAGGCATAACCGGCGTCCCGTGCATGTTGCAGGCCCCGGTTCAACGCCGCTGCCAGGCCCTGGTTCTGTGGTAAGCGGATCAGCTCCAGGCAGTGGCTCATGCCCTGCAGGCAGGATGCAAATTCATTGATATTGTCGGATGCGTTGTCGACCACCAGAAAGTCACAGCCCTGGAGCTGCAGGCTGTCAGCCAGCGAAGTCAGCACTTCGACGTCAGGGTTGAAACTGACAACAACGGCGCAAGGTGATTGATCTGGCGGTGTCATCATCCCGTCTCGTGCAGCCCTGTGATGTAGATCAGGCGTCAGACCGTATTGGTGGCCCGCAGGGTGGGCACATCAGTGGCCACATTGAAGTTTTCCGGGTCACGCAGCAATCTGACAATAAAGTAGACAATGCACAACACGCCCAATACCAGACCGGCGACCACCCCGGTATCAACAATACCACGCCAGGGCTGGGGTAACATGCGCACCATGATCACAAAAAAAACAATCATGCTGGTCAGCCCCAATGACATCAATTTTCGTCGCCGGGTGGCGTGGATATAACCCATGCAGAACAGTGGTGCCAATGCGACGTGCAAGGGGCGAGGGTTGCAGGACAGATAGTGGGCACGGGCCACCACACGGGGAGCGAAACCGCGGTAAAACCCCTTGTATCCCTCAGCCCAGAGCATATACACCACCCACGGCCCCAGCAGCAACCAGTGAACACCGGCCATGGGTGACCCCAGTGCTTCAAGGGCAACAGCGCCCAACCGAATGATGGCGAAGGACAACAGCAACACGATGCCACCTATCCCCCAGACAAAACCTGTAATTCTCACCGCACCAGGCACCTGAAAAAAGCAAAGCGGCATTATAGCCGCTTTGTCATTCTGCTGCTGCTTTAGAACACATCCCGGTCGTCACTCTCTGTATCCGGCCACATGTCCAACAGCATAAGCAACTCACCGCTGGTGTCCTCACCTCGACCCGCAGCCATGGCACAGACTTTCAGCCCCTGTCTGATTCGGCGATAGACCGGGGTGGTTTGCCTGATGGGATTTTTGCTGCCCGGGCCCGAAGCGCGGGACGGGGACAGTGCGGCGTCAGGCGTTTGCGCCAGCAGGCAGTCATGCAACTGGTTGATCAGCGTTGGTGCGGGGGTTACGGTCTGCCAGGCTGCAGCCTGATCCAGCATCCGCTTGAGGCGATGATGTGCCCGTTGCAGGAATTTCCGCTCCGCTACCGTCCAGTGACTGATGACCGCCCCGCCGGCCACACGACGATAGACCAGCAGCAGCGCGCTGGCCATGGATGCAACCCGATAGACTTTCATGCGCCGGGCGCCGCTGGCCAGCATTTCCAGCTCGTTCATGATGGCGCTGAGCCACACCGGATCCACAGCGGCAGTTGCCAGTCGCCTGTCAGCAGCGGGCAACTGTTTCAGACCTGCTGCCAGTTGATCGGGTAAGGCCAGCGAGTCGCCCTCATCAACCAACACCCGGGAACCGGCCAGTCGAGCCAGGCGCGTACTGAGCTGTGATTCCAGTACCATCAGGGCATCAGTGGCTCCAGTGAGCCCAGGGCTGTGCTCCGGCTTACTGAGTACCTCACAGGCATCAGATACACAGGCTGCCAGCATCCCCTCTACCCGCATGTGCTGCTGCAACGCAAGCGCCAGGACCACACGCAGGCTTTCGGCCAACAGGTATCCCTTATGGTCACCGCTGGTATACCGATTCATTGCCAGTTTGCAGGACGCGGTACAGGCGTTGTTGCCAACATGACAGCCGATCACCGGCGACACCAGACGCTGAACCGCCGCGATGCAGACCGCCCGCTCTTTTTGGGCAATATCGTTGAGCATCGCGGGCAAGGCATCAGACCGCTGCCGGAATCGCGCTCTGAGAGTGCTGCGCAGCACGCGGACCCGGGCATGTGTTATGGCAACGGCGGGTCTGACATCAATGTCGTCTTCGACTGACAGGCGGGCCTGAAGCACCAGAGCGGCACGCAGCACCAGTGCCAGCGAATCCTGGACTTGCGTGTCGCGATGTCGAAGAGCCAGCCTCGCGGCACCTTGCAGCGACCTTGCCAGCCGGATAATGTCCCGGTCCGGCACCGACTGTTCCAGTAGCGGAGCACTGGCAAGCATTGTCAACGACAGCGTGTGCAGCTCATGCAGCACTGCATTGGCGCTAGCCACAATGGTCACAGCGGCCAGTCGATGGCCCAGAACGTCCAGCCAGTGCGAGATCAACACGGCGCCGGCGGCATCGGCTACCGGGCGCCCCAACCGGTGATTTTTGCCCTCCAGCGTCAAAAGCGCCAGTACAGCGGCACGAACAAATTCCCGCACCGGGGCATCCGGCGCGGGTAGCAGCGCCTTGTCCAGGCCAGCCGCCTGGGCCAGCGACTGCAACAGCAGCACACTGTCATGATCCGGTTGCCAATGCCCGGCACCGGACTCATCTCGCAGTTGAGCCGGAAGCACGGCCACAAGACGTTCCTTCAACTGCTGTCGGCACAGCACCCGGGCGTGATACATGGCATTGCGGTGCAGCAACCGCGCGAGCACCTGTTGCCGGACGCCAGCCTGGCGCGGCGCTGGTGCCCCGCCTGTGGCCGGTACGGCTTTGATCGATACCAGGCGCTGACAGGCAATGCGGCCATAACGGTCGCCCGTGACCTGATAGAACGACAACAAGGCCTGGCACGGTTGCATCTGATGCCGTTCAGGCGCCACCGACGCATGGCCCAGCAGTTCGGTTTCCAGCTGGCGAACACGTGCCAGCGATGGACTACCCAGAAACCGGTTCATGACAGGGTGCCGATCATGAGATTGATGTCGGCAAGCATCTGCGACTCCGGTTGTGGCCTGACCAGCACCCGGTCAATGCCCCGCACAGCTGCCCAATGGTGATCTGACTGCAGGTGCCGCGCCGTCATCAGGGCAGTGACTGCATCCGGCCTGGCCAGCGCCACTGCCTGGCTGAATCCATTGCCCTGCCACAACACAAGCTCGACCAGCTGCAGTTGTGGTTGCAGACTGCGCTGCAGGCGGCGCGCCTGCATCAGGGTGCCAGCGCAGGCCACCTGATGGCCGTGTTGCACCAGCAGCTGCCTGAGACACGCTGACTGCAGCGGTGAATCGTCCAGTATCAGTACGCGAGCCATGCTCAGGCTGATCCGCCCAGGGCCTGTGTCAACTCCACGTGCCGGAACGGGCGCACCAGAAAGGCGTCAGCGCCAGCCAGCTCGGCCCGTGTACGCGCCAGAAGACAGTCTTCGTCCGCCATCAACACCACACGCACGTGACGGAAAAGCTCACTGTTCTTGATCAGGGCGCAGGTCTGAAAGCCGTCGAGCCTGGCCGCCTTCACACTCATCAGGATCGCATCGGGTCGCACGCTACCCAGGCGGCACAACGCTTCCACGCCATCTTCCGCCTCACTGGCACTGACCGCTTGCCAGCCGGGATCGTTGCTTCGGTCCAGCAACGCACGCATGGCCTGACGGGCGCTGCGACTTCCTTCCACCAGCAGCACAGTGCGCGGCTCTCTGTCTGACTTTCTGTCCGGGTCACTGACTGCCTGACCCGATGGTAGTTGTAGGGGTATTGCGGACATGACAAACCTCCCTGTCTGATCATGTGTCTGCCTTGGGTTTTAGCACAAGGTGGTTCATTACGCGAAATCCCGCATCGTGCTATGATCGCGCCCATTCAGTGCCGCGCCGACAATCGGCGCCAGACAGCTCGCAGGATTTTTAATCATGACCATACGACTGGGCATAGTGATGGACCCCATCGCAGACATTGCCTACAAGAAAGACACCAGTCTGGCGATGCTGGTGGCCGCTCAGCAGCGTGGCTGGGAGCTGCATTACATGGAGCAGTCGGACCTGTATATGGCCGGCGCCACTGCCATGGGCACGATGCGTCCGCTCTCGGTGGCCTATGACCCACAAAACTGGTTCGCGCTCGGCGAGGTTTCGGAGCGGCCGCTGGCAGAGCTGGACGTGATCCTGATGCGCAAGGACCCTCCTTTCGATGCCGAGTACATCTACTCCACCTATCTGCTGGAACAGGCCGAAAAGGCCGGCACCCTGGTGGTCAATCGTCCCCAGAGCCTGCGCGATTGTAATGAAAAGTTCTATGCCACGCTCTTTCCCGAGTGCTGTCCACCACTGCTGGTCAGCAGCCAGGCCAGCAAACTCAAGCAATTTCATAAAGATCATCTGGATGTCATTTTCAAACCCCTGGACGGCATGGGCGGCAGCTCCATATTCCGGCTCAAACAGGATGACCCCAACGTCAGTGTGATCATCGAGACACTGACACTTCAGGGACGACGTCAGATCATGGCCCAGCGCTACATTCCCGAAATCGTCAAGGGCGACAAACGCATCCTGCTGATTGATGGTGATCCAGTGCCCTACGCCCTCGCCCGTGTGCCCAGCGTGGGCGAGAGCCGGGGCAATCTGGCAGCTGGTGGCACCGGTGTGGCACAACCACTATCCGAACGCGATCGCTGGATCTGCGCACAGGTGCGTGACAACATCCGGGAACGTGGACTGCTTTTTGTCGGTCTTGATGTCATAGGCGACTATCTGACGGAGATCAATGTCACAAGCCCCACCTGTGTGCGAGAACTGGATCAAGCATATAATCTGGACATCGGCGGTCAACTGATGGACTGCATTGCGACACGACTGGAGAGCGCCCGACGGACAGTGAATGAGTAAAGCGACACCAGCACGTTCCACAGCAAGTTCTGCGGCAAGCTCTGCACCATCCCTGTCCGGGGAGCGCTTTGGCTTTACGGTATTCCTGTCTGCCTGCGTCCACGTCATTCTGATCGCCGGCGTTGGCTTCAGTTTTCTGAGCGAAAGCCCGCAACTGCCGGCCATCGAGATCACACTGGCGCAGTATCGCAGCGAACAGGCACCGGATCAGGCCGACTATGTGGCGCAGATGAACCAGGCCGGCAGTGGCAGCCTGGAAGAACGTGTGGCACCCAGCACACCTTTTGTGTCGGACTTTCACGACAACGTGATCCAGGAAGTGGTGCCGTTGCCGACATCACCTTCGCCAACACCACAAACCGACACCGATCTGACACTGTTGACCACACACGAAGCCGATACCGCCCTGAACCAGCAACCCGAAGAAGTGATCAGCGAAAGTGAGGCCGCCGAGGCTGATCATCAGACACCGGAAGACATCAGCCTGGCCATTGCCACTTTGCAGGCCCGACTCGATCGCCAGCAACAGGCGTACGCCAATCGCCCGCGCCGGCACACCATTTCCTCGGCATCAACACGGGAGCGCCATGATGCCGAGTACCTGGATGCCTGGCGCCAACGCATCGAGTCGGTGGGCAATCGTCACTACCCGGCCGCAGCCAGGCAGCAGGATATTTTTGGCAGCCTTCGCATGCTGGTCGGATTACGTCCCGACGGCAGCGTGCACGAGATACGCATTCTGCAGACGTCGGGACACCGGGTACTGGATGAAGCGGCTGTGGATATAGTGCGCCTTTCAGCCCCGTTCGAGCCATTCCCACCTGAGCTGCGGGGCGAGGTGGACATTCTTGAAATCATAAGGACATGGCGTTTCCAGCCCGGACATTCACTCACCAGCAACTGAACGGACGGCCATCATGACTGACAGCACCGCACTTTCGCTGGAAAACCAGTTTCTCATCGCCATGCCTCATCTGCGCGACCAGAACTTCAACGGTAGCGTCACCTACCTGTGGAAACATGGTCCAGACGGGGCTCTGGGTGTGGTCATCAACCAGCCCACAGATATTGCCATCAGCGCCCTGCTTGAAGAACTGGACATCACGCCCTCACCGGAACAGGCCACGCGCCTGCAATCAGAGTTTGTACTCAACGGCGGCCCGGTGGAGCGCAACAAGGGATTTATTGTTCACAGCAGTGAACGCGAGTGGAGTTACACCATTCCCGTTACCGACGAGATCAGTGTGTCCATGTCGCCGGACATCATGCAGTCCATCGCCGACGGTGAAGGCCCCGAACATTATCTGGTGGCACTGGGCTGCGCGGGCTGGGAGGCCGGTCAACTGGAGCAGGAGATCAGCGACAATGTCTGGTTGAATGTGCCCATGCGCAGCGACCTGTTGTTCTCACGCGATTACAGCAGCAAGGCCAGCGCAGCTGCTGCCATTCTGGGGGTGAAACTGGAGCAGCTTTCGTCCACCGCCGGACATTCCTGAGATGTCCCTGCCGGCCTATCCGGACAAGGTTGATGCACCGCTGAGCGCCATGGCGTTTGATTTTGGCACTCATCGCATTGGTGTTGCCTTCGGTCAGAGTGTCACCGGCACCGCGCAGGCCCTGCCGGTTATCAGGGCGCGCGACGGTATTCCGGACTGGCCCACACTTCAGGCGCTGGTGGAAGAATGGCAACCTGATGTGCTGGTGATCGGCATGCCATGGAATATGGATGACAGCGAGAGTGATCTGCTGCGCCGGGCGAGAAAATTCGCCAACCGCCTGCATGGCCGAGTGCATAAACCATGCTTCGGTATTGATGAACGCCTGACTTCATTCGAAGCCAGGGGGTTGCTGATGCGCGGGCAGACCAGCGGTGCCGTTGACAGCGTGGCCGCACAGCTGTTGCTGGAAAGCTGGTTCGCCGGCCTGCCCTCGGCAGCCTGATCGTTCTACATAAAAGAATCGCCCATTTTTGCCTTGCCGCGGGCCGCCTCCTTGGTGATCACGCCCTTTTGCACCAGCTCCTTGAGTGACTGATCCAGTGTTTTCATGCCAACAGAGGCGCCAGTCTGAATCGCCGAATACATCTGCGCGACCTTGTCCTCACGGATCAGGTTCCGAATGGCCGGGGTACCAATCATGATTTCGTGTGCGGCCACCCGACCGCCGCCACTGCGCTTGAGCAGGGTCTGTGAGATCACCGCCTGCAGGGACTCAGAGAGCATTGATCGCACCATGTCCTTTTCCGCTGCAGGAAACACATCAATGATACGGTCTATGGTCTTGGCCGCCGATGTGGTGTGCAGGGTGCCAAACACAAGATGTCCGGTTTCGGCGGCAGTCAGCGCCAGACGGATGGTTTCCAGATCCCTCAGTTCGCCCACCAGAATAATGTCCGGATCCTCGCGCAAGGCGGAGCGCAGAGCCTCGGCAAAACCCAGGGTATCTCGATGCACCTCCCGCTGGTTGACCAGACTTTTCTTGCTCTCGTGCACAAATTCTATCGGGTCTTCAATGGTCAGTATGTGTTCATAGCGGGTTTCGTTGATGAAATCCATCATCGCCGCGAGCGTGGTGCTCTTGCCCGAACCGGTTGGTCCGGTGACCGCGATCAGGCCACGCGGGTAAGAAGCAAGTTTCTTGAAAACCTCTCCCATACCCAGATCATCCATGCTCAGCACCTTGGAGGGAATGGTGCGGAAAACCGCAGCTGCGCCGCGATTCTGGTTGAAAGCATTGACCCGGAAACGCGCTAGACCCGGCACCTCAAACGAGAAATCCGTCTCCATGAACTCTTCATAATCGCGACGCTGACGGTCCGTCATGATCTCGTAGATCAGCGCATGCACCTGTTTGTGATCCAGCGCTGGTGCATTGACCTTGCGTATGTCACCGTCAACCCGGATAAGCGGCGGCATTCCGGCTGTCAGATGCAGGTCAGACGCTCCGTTCTTGACGCTGAAACCCAGCAGTTGCGTAATATCCATGAAGTGGGCTCCTTAGCTCCCGGGACCTTCAGGTCGGTATGTATGGTTATCGACAGGATCTACCACTATCATTAATCAATACCGCTGACTGGAAAAATCTGATGATAGCAGAAAACTATTCCCGTATTCGTGACCGACTGCGCGAACTTGAGCGACAGAACCAACGCCCTGAAGGCAGCGTGCTTTTGCTTGCGGTAAGCAAAACCCACCCGCTTGCAAGCATCTATCAGGCATGGCTGGCAGGCGCGCGCGACTTTGGTGAAAACTACGTGCAGGAAGCCCTGGACAAGATGCGGGCTCTGAAGGACGGAACCGGGTTGATAGATGACATGGCGCAGATGAGTGACATCCGCTGGCATTTCATCGGTCCACTGCAGTCCAACAAGACCCGTGATGTGTCCGAAAATTTTGACTGGGTACACAGCGTTGATCGCCTGAAAACAGCCAGGCGGCTCAGCGAACAACGACCGGCACAGCTGCCGCCGCTCAACGTCTGCATTCAGGTCAACATCAGTGGTGAGGACAGCAAATCCGGTGTGGCCCTGCAGGATGCCGCCGGGCTTTGCCAGGCAGTGGACTCATTGCCGGGACTGACGCTCAGAGGCCTGATGGCAATTCCTGCACCACAATCGAATCATGTTCAACAGCGTGCCGTGTATCACCCGTTAGCCAAACTGTTCACCGAACTTCAGAAGCAGCATGACAGCATGGACACCCTCTCCATCGGCATGAGTGATGACCTGGAAGCAGCGGTGGCTGAAGGCGCAACAATAGTACGCATCGGCACCGCCATTTTTGGACCCAGGCAGTCACCCGCCGCACCCTGATCCTGCAAGGCTGATCTGTCGATCGGTTTCGTCGATCAAACCAGGATTATGACTGACCATCACAATACCGGCGCCGCTTTTTCGCAATGCGCGCATGATATGTTGCGCCTGGGCCACATCAAGATTGGCCATTGCCTCGTCGAGAAACAGGACTCCCGGTCGACGATACATTGCGCGGGCCAACAGCAGGCGCTGCACCTGTCCGGCAGACAGTGTGCTGCTCATATCACCCACCGGTGTCAGCATGCCCATTGGCATCTGCCGTATATCCGCGGCAATGCCACAGAGCTCACAACAATGCCACAGATGTGACTCCTGCGGCTGTTCATCGTCCAGTACGATATTGTCACGCACAGTACCACTCAACAGCGTATCACCATGCAGCACCGCGGCGATGCGCCTGCGATAGTCCCGCACGCCGAATTCATGCAAGGGCACACCATCCACGCAAACCAGGCCCTGATCCGGCTCCAGCAAACCAGCCAACAGCTTGAGCACAGTGCTTTTCCCGCAGCCCGACGGCCCCGTGACCGCGACACACTCGCCCGGAGCTACGCGCAGGGACAATCCGTTCAGCACTGCCCGATCGTGACCGGGATAGGAGAAAACCACGGCTTGCATTGATACTGTGCCGCTCATGGGTCGCGGCAACAGTGGCAGCTCAAGATCATCAAATTCCGGATCTGTCATGGTGATATCTGCCACACGCTCAAGTTGCAGGCGCAGCAGCCGCCACTCTATCAAGCGCGGCAGCATGTCGCTGACAGAGCTGATGAAATGCTGTTTCAGAAAAATGAAAGCCAGCAGCTGGCCAATGCTCAGCTCCCCGGCGTAGACCAGTCGGGTACCGAAGTAGATGGTCAGCACATGATCAACACCAAACAGCAACACCTGCAATGTGCCCGACAGCAGCTGCACCCGCTCAAGACGAACCCCGCGGTTGATCATGCTGACATGGTTTGCCTGCCACAGGGCGCTGCGATGCTGCTCGGTTGTGTACAGCTTGGTCACCATGATGCTACGCACATTTTCCATGAACACGGACTGCTGGCTGGCCTCTGCAGCGATCAGCTCCTGGCGCCTTACCCGCTCGATCGGCAGGATCAGCAAGCGGATGGCAACATAAACCAGTATGAAGACAAGGCCGATACTCGCCAGCAGCGGGCTGTACAGGTACAGAAGCACCAGGGTGGCAATGGAAAACAGCCCATCGACCGAAATGGCAATCAACTCATGACTGACCAGTTGGCGGATATTGTTGATGGCACCGAATCGGGACACGATGTCTCCCATATGGCGGCGCTCGAAATAACTCACGGGTAGACGTATCAGGTGATGGAAAAAGCTGGTGACCATCTGCAGGCCGAGACTGTTGGACAGATAGATCAGCACCAGGCCCCTGAGCCAGGTCAGCACCGTCCGGACAAGCACCATCATCAGAAATGCCAGCGCAATGACCAGTACAAGATCAGTATCGCGCCGCGACAGACCCTGATCCACCGTCAACTGAATGTACAGTGGTGACAGCAGGGCCACCGCCTGCAACAACAACGACAGCACAAGCACCTGGCCCACACTGACCCGGAATGAGCGGGTGACCACAAAAAAGTCACGAATGCGATTGACACGGCGCTCGTCCCGGGGCCGAAACGATGCGGCCGGCGTCAGCTCCAGCGCAATGCCGGTAAACCTGTCGGCCAGCTCGCGCATGCTATACCAACGTTGGCCAACCGCTGGATCGTGAACACAGGCACCTCGTCTGCCCAGCTTTCTGAGCACTACAAAATGATCCAGATTCCAATGAAGAATGGCGGGCAGTTGCAAGCCGGCCAGTTCCTCCGGCTCAAGCCTCAACGCCCTGGGTGCGAGCGAAAGGCTTCTCGCTGCTCTCATCAACTGCGCCACAGTGGCGCCGCCACCCGACACCGAGTGCGTGCGACGCAGCTCATTCAGATCGGTGCCGTGCCCATGATATCCGGCAATCATGGCCAGGCAGGCCAGTCCGCATTCACTGCGCTCTGATTGCAGAATGACCGGCAAACGTGATGGCATGGTAAACAGTGCGGCAGCGCTCATCGATTGATCAGCCTCAGCAGGGGGTCAAGGATATAGGCCAGAATACTGAGTTCCGCGATCACGATATCGGCCTGCAGGGTCATGCCAGGCAGAAGCGGATACCTGGCGCCCTGGTGATCGGTAACCGACTGTGCTTCCAGGCTTACATGCACCAGATAGCTGCTTTGCTGCGCACCGGACAGCGGCAGTGATTGTCGCGTCGGATCCACAGCGCTGCGGCTGACATTACTCACGGTGCCGCGATGGTTGCCATGGGTCTGGAAGGGAAAGGCATCGTAATTGAGCATCACCTGCTGACCCGGGGCGATCTGTCCCACCGCCTCACTGGGCAGTAACAACATGGCCAGCAACTCAACATCCTGCGTCATCACATGACCCAGCACCTCTCCAACCCTGACAGCTTCACCGGGCATGGCAGTCAAGCCTGTCATCACTCCGTCGCCTGCCGACACAATGCTGTACCCGGTCTGCTGCCGACTCAGTGCCAGTTCATGTTCGAGCTGGCGCCGCCGCTGATCCAGCTGATGCAGATCCCGCTCCAGCTCCAGCGCCAGGTACCTGCGGCGCTCTTCTGTTTCCAGCACCCGTGATTCACGCTCGACAATGCCATGCGCCAGTCTTGCCAGCTGCTGACTGCCGGTCAACTCGGTACCATACTGCCGCTGATACTCCGCTTCAGACACTACACCGTTGTCCAGCAGCTGTGACAGTGTGCGGGTATGAGCCTGGTCCAGCGCCAGGCGCTGCCTGGCATATCCGCGCTCCTGCTCAAGCGCTGCCAGCTCCTTGCCGAGCCGCGCCAGCGTCGTTTCCAGTTGATTCTTACGAAGCCGGGCATCCTCAATCAGAACGCTTCGCTCCACTGCCAGCCCATCGATAGTGCCCTGCAGATGAGTCTGTACCAGTCGGCTGCCCGGCTGGCCGTGCGCCGCATGACGCTCGGCGCTGACAGTGGCAATGACCTGGCCTTTACGGACCGCGTCACCTTCAGCCACCAGCACCTGTTCGTGAATACCCTGCACCGCGGACACCACCGGCTTCATGCCGCCGGCAGGCACCAGCACACCGCTGACACTTGCCGTGCTCTTGATAGTGAACCACCACGCAAACAGCACCAGGCACAACAGCAACATCACAAACAGTGCCACCATCAGGGTCAATGACACTGGCTGCCAGCCAGCGGCAGGACCACATCTGTCCGATGCCCGGCGACGCAGCACCTGTTCACGTATCAGTGGTTGATCCATGGCGCAGGACGCCTGCCGTCAGGCCGCAGACACGGCACGTGCGCGCTGCACCAGCGCCAACAGATCTGCCAGCGTGTCGAGTTCGAACAGGCAATTCTCCGGAATCTCCACGTCAAAGTGATTCTCCAGTTCATACACGATCTGGATCATGTTCAACGAGTCAATGCGCAAATCACTCATACGGGTGTCCAGCGTAAGGGGCGCAGAAAGTTTGCCTTCACAACACTCATTGATGGTCTGGAACAGAAAGTGGCTGACATCCTTGTCACTCATATAACGTCTCCCTGGTTTATGGATTGAAACGGTTCGTGGGTTGAAATCGCAGTGTTGGCACTGCGGGTCTATGCAGTGGGCCTGAAGTAGGCAGGAAGATTCGGCAAGTAGCGCCATTGGTCAGGATAGCGGCACAACCACGACTCGTGCCAGCTGACCAGTACCTGGGTAAGACGGATGCGGGTCTCTGGAAAACGCTCGCCGTATTGGGCCTCTGGCAGCAGCAGCGGACCGGTGACCAGATGGTCACGCCCACGGCAACGGTATGTGACAGCAGGCACTATAGGCACAGCAGCGGCAATGGCCAGAGAAGCAATTCCAGCGCTGAACCATGCCGGCCGACCAAGAAAGCTGACCGGCACCACGGCGCCATGGCTGGCTGGCAGATCAAAAAAACTGGTCAGCGTGCACGCACTTGTGCGCAACAGATCCCTCAACATCAGGACATTGACCTGGCTACTGATCAGAATCTCAGGCGGCGCCACGGCCCGGTGGGAAAAGTCATGGGCAAGATTGGCAAGGCTGACCCGGTCCGGCCACTTTTCACGAATGACCAGGTGCCTGACGGCTGTCCCTTCCGGGCCACTGTCAACGGCCAGTGGATTCAGGCAATGAACATAGTCACCCAGATGGGTTGCGGCGATGATACAGGATCCCCGGTACAGACGACGAAATGTATGATATTGCGCTGCCTGGGGCCAGATGATGGCCTTGCTGCGCGCCAGGATTTCGTGCGGAGACTGACGGCAGGAACGCGTCCGATCCAGCGCCGCTGAAAAACGCAGGTTCGCGCGCACGACACGGCGACAATGACGTTCGGGTTCGTGCAGCAACACGGACAGCGCTCTCGCCCAGCTCCTGTGCCGTGCGGCAGTCAAGCGGCGGCGCTCCTGCGCCTGGATTGAGGATGTTGCAATCAGTCGGGCAAAACGCTGAACGCACTCCGCGCCTGATCGCAATATGTGCACATTCGCGTCCATGCGTCTGTACCTGTTTGCTTGAGGATGTGTAAAGGAGTCTAGTGCACGATCTTCAATCGCGCCATTCAGGTTTCATCGGCGCCGCGTGTGCCAACGCAGAACCATCAATGTTTTTCAGGGTAATAGGACAGGCCGCAGTGGGTGCATTTGCTGGTGAAAACATTCAGGAAGTACTTGCGCACAAAAAACTGCTCACCACAGTCGGGGCAACGTTTCACCGACGAGTGGATGCCAAAACCGGCATACAACAGCATATACAGAATCATCAGCAGGGTGATGTCATTGCCCTGGTTCAGCAGTGCCGTGATCGCCCAGGCGTAGACAGGAAAGGTAAGAAAGCAGACCAGCAGGCGATTACGGGAATTGCGTATCTCACGCAGGCGCTGGCTGCGTGCTGCTTCGTTTTCTGTTTTGTGTTCTGGCGAGTCAGTCATTGTCGGCAATGCTAGCATGAATTCGCCGCATCATGCATCGCCGGTGGTGAAGGGCATGACATCGGCCAGGCACGATGCGCCCGCAGCCAGCATGACCAGCCGGTCAAAGCCCAGCGCCACGCCGGCGCAGTCTGGCAGACCATGCGAGAGCGCAGCCAGCAAGCGCTCGTCAACCGGCAGTGTGGCCAGCCCGAGTGCTTCACGCTGACGGTTGTCGGCCTCGAACCGGCTGCGCTGCTCAGCAGCATCGGTCAACTCATAGTAGCCATTGGCCAGCTCCATTCCGTCCACGTATACCTCAAACCGGCGCGCTACCAGATGCCCGTGCTCGTCCGTGTGGATACGGGCCAGTGCCGCCTGACTGGCGGGAAAACCGGTGACAAATGTGATGCCGTGCAGGGTTGGTTCCAGGCAGTGAGTGAACAGTAGTTGCAGCCACTCATCGCGTGTGCAGGTCATCGCTCCCACATTGACATGACGCCGGGCCAGGTCAGCCAGTTCCCCACCACTGATGGCATGCACATCCACCCCCAGCACACTGGCAAACAGCTCTGCATAGGACAGCGTGCGTGAAGCGGAGGGCTGATCTGGCAGACAAAGGGTCAGCAACTCATCGATCTCGCGCATCAACTGCCACTCGTCCAGCCCCGGTCGATACCACTCCAGCAGTGTGAATTCCGGATTGTGCTGGCGCCCGACCTCATCGGCCCGGAACACCTTGCCGAGCTGGAAGATTGCACCACTGCCGCTGGCCAGCAGGCGCTTCATGGCAAATTCGGGGGAAGTCTGCAGATACAGCTGCTGCCCCGACAATGTCAGGCACAGGCTCTGCAATTGGGGATCAGTGGCAGCGCCGGCGCAAAGCACCGGCGTGTCCACTTCAAGCACGTTGCGGGCATAAAAAAAGTCGCGCACCGTGCGCATCAGTGCCGCGCGCAGGCGCAGCGCCTGCAGACTGGCGGTGGGGCGCCAGTGCTCGAGCATCAGCGCACCCGGTTCTGGTACTCGCGGGTCCGGGTATCCACTCTCAGGACATCGCCAATGTTGACAAACAAGGGCACCTTCACGGTGGCACCGGAACTCAGTGTGGCTGGCTTGCTGCCGCCCTGGGCGGTGTCACCCTTGAGGCCGGGATCGGTTTCCACAACCTCCAGCTCCACAAAGTTCGGGGGTGTGACGGTAATCGGGTTGCCGTTGTAAAGCGTCACGATGTAGGACTCTTCTTCTTTCAGCCAGTCGATGGCATCGGCCATTGCTGCCTTGTCAGCGGCAAATTGCTCGAAGCTGCCATCGGTTTTCATGAAATGCCAGAATTCACCATCCTCATAGAGATAGGACATGTCCATCTCCACCACATCGGCGCCGGGCAGTGAGTCTCCGGACTTGAAAGTACGTTCCCCGACCCGGCCATTGAGCAGGTTACGGAACTTCACGCGGTTGAAAGCCTGCCCCTTGCCGGGTTTGACGAACTCGTTTTCGAGAATCGTGCAAGGATCCCCGTCCATCAGGACTTTCAGGCCACTTTTGAATTCATTGGTGGAATACGTCGCCATTCGTAACCTCGTTAAACTGTTAGACGTTCAAATTTGTACCGGTTGGCAATTCTGCGAGCAAACGCTTTCACATCGCGCGGGTTCGTTTTAACATGCCGGCTTCATAGTGTCCCAGCCCCGTATTGTCGGATCCACAACACCGATGTCAAGCCAGAGCCTTCAACTGCACCAACTGCATGGATGGCAGCACCAGCTTCGCGATGTCATCACCGATATCAACGAACTGCTCTGCCTGCTGCAACTGGACCCGGCGCAACTGCCGATCTCCGATGCCGCCTTGCGCCGCTTTCCGCTGCGGGTTCCCCGTGCCTTTGTGGCACGCATGAAACCAGCCGATCCGAACGACCCACTGCTGCTGCAGGTACTGCCGTCATTCAGGGAGGAGGATGATACCCCCGGATACAGCAATGATCCACTGTCCGAGTCGAATTTCAATCCGGCACCGGGGCTGTTGCAAAAATACCACGGTCGCGCACTTCTGGTGGCCGCCCCGCATTGCGCGGTGAACTGCCGTTACTGTTTCAGGCGCAATTTCCCCTACCAGGACAACACACCCGGACGAGCCCATTGGCGCCAGACCCTGACCCACATCGCAGCAGACAGCAGCATTGTGGAAGTGATCCTCAGCGGTGGCGACCCACTGGCAGCCAGTGACGCCTATCTGGCAGGGCTGGTGGACGAGGTGGCGAGCATTCCTCACGTCAGACGCCTGCGTATCCACACACGCACCCCCATTGTGATGCCGGATCGTATCAGCCCTGAATTTCTGGCCTGGATCGGCAATACAGGCCTGCAGACGGTTATGGTGGTACACTGCAACCACGGTCAGGAAATCGACACATCGGTGCAACGCGCCATGGCCGCTCTGAAAACACGCAATGTCACACTGCTCAATCAGAGTGTCCTGCTGGCAGGCATCAACGATGCGGCCAGCACCCTGGTGGCGCTCAGCGAAGCGCTGTTCAGCGCTGGTATCTTGCCCTACTATATTCATATGCCTGACAAAGTCAGAGGCGCAGCCCACTTCGATGTGACAGAAACGCGGGCACGGGACATCATCCGGTCGATGAAGCAGCTGCTGCCAGGTTATCTGGTGCCACGACTGGTCAGGGAAATTCCCGGCGAAGCTGCCAAAACAGCACTTCTATAAGAGGAACGTGCACAATGGATGCACAACAGCTGTTCAGAATTCTGCTGGCGGCAGACACGGACACCAGCGCCGAGCAGGCGGTCAATCTGCTGCGGCGCAATGGCGTGACGCTGCTGGCCCGCGATATCGACTACAATCAGGGGCTTCCTGATCAACTGGCGGCCGAACGCTGGCATCTCGTGCTGGCCTACGCCGACAACCCGCGCCTACCGGCAGCACAGCTTCTCAAGCACCTGCGCGAAACGCGTCAGGATGTGCCCTGCCTGGCTATCACAAACCGGCGCGAAGACATGCCGGAACTGCTGAAACTGGGCGCCGCTGCGGTTTTTCTGCAAGACGAAATCGACGATGGCATCATGCAGAAGCGCTTTGTTCATGCCGCACGCCGGGAACTGAAGCAGCTGCAGGTGCGCCGTGACAACCGTCGCCTGGGCAATGGCATGAAAGAAATCGAGCAGCGCTACAAAAGCCTGCTGGACACAACCCACGACGCAATCGCCTGCATTCAGGATGGTATTCATCTGTTTGGCAACGCAGCTTACGCCGCGTTTTTCGAGCTCAAACCCGAGGCACTGGCAGGCCTGCCGTTTCTTGACCTGGTAGCCGAACCGGATGTGGAAACCGTGCGGGAATTCCTCCAGAGCGCCCAGTCAACCCGCTCTCCTGCCCGCTGCTCCTTTGATGCCCGTCGGGCCGAAAGTGGCCCCCTGCGTACAGCGCTGGCAGTGGATGAGGTGCAGTATCAGGGCAGTCGCTGCCTGCAGATTCACGTCCGGCCGGAAACCGGCAATACAGCAAAGTTCAACACCGCGCTTGGCGCTGCTGCCAGGGATATTGTTACCGGCCTGCTGGATCGGCGTGCGCTGATGGCCATTGTAGATCAGCGCATCAGCGATGCGATCCACACCGGGCAATCGAGCACACTGATCGTGGTGGAACTGGAGCCGTTCCGCGAAATCAGCACCATGATGAAAAAAGCCGACCGCAACCAGTTGCTTGCCGACATCGCCGCGCGCCTGCGGGACCAGACGCCCGACGCGGCGGTCATCGGTCGCCTGGATGAAGGCAGTTTTGCCGTGGTGCTGACCGGCTCGGGCAGACAGGAACACAGGGACACGCTGGCGCGGCTCGGCGAGCTGGAAACACAAATCGCCGGCCTGTTGCCACCGCAACTGGCGCTGACCAGCTCGGCCGGGGTCACCATTGTGACCGAGGAGGCCCCGGATGCCGAAACGCTGATTGTGCGGGCCCAACACAATCGGGTATTGCGACTGACCAAGCGGGTGGAGCTGGGCAGCGCCGAGGAAAACAGCCGCATACTGGAAAAGCTGGAAGCGGCGCTGGAACACAACAAACTGCAAGCCGTTTACCAACCGGTTGTCAGTCTGCGTGAGGACGGCCTCGAGCGTTACGAGATGCGCATCCGTATTCCCGACGGTGACCAGGTCCTGCAACCGTCCTCATTCCTGGAAATTGCATCCCAGCACGGTCTGGGCGAACGCATGGACCGGGCGGTACTGGACAAGGCACTGAGCCTGCTCAAGGAAAGCAAAAACAGAAAACTCAATCTGACCATCAATCTCACACAGAACTCGATCACAAGCCATCAACTGCTGCCCTGGCTTGCCGCCAGATTGCATGCCGACCGGCTGTCACCCGAGCAACTGATCATTCAGATCAGCGAAATTGACGTGGTCAGTGCACCGGATCATTTGCAGAAATTTTGTGAGCAGCTTCAGAAGCTGGATCTGGCTGTCAGTATCAATCACTTCGGTTGCGCGCTGGAGCCTTTCCGATACCTGAAACAGATCACCGCACATTACGTCAAACTGGATCGCACACTGCTGCTGGATATCGACACCGATGCCGGACGACGCGAGCGCCTGCAGAGTCTGGTCAGTGGCTTGCATGCCCAGGGCATTCTGGTGGTTGCGCCCATGATTGAAAGGATGGAGATGCTGCCGCTGCTATGGCAGGCAAAGGTAAACTTCGTACAGGGCAATGGACTGCAGGCGCCCAGTGACTCAATGGACTTCAGTTTCGTTCGCGAAGAAGAAATCACCCTGAACTCGTTTTGAGGATGCTGCTCCACATGGCCAATGACCGGCCCACCCCTCCCGTCACAAAACAGCTCGTTTTTGCCGCCTGTGTCCTGGTACTGACAGGCATGGCAGTGATCTGGCTTGTCAGTCACCTGCATACCCGCAATGCCCTGCAGCAACAGGCCGACGGACTGGGTGACACACTGGCTCGGCAAACCGCACTGCTGGTCACCGAACTGGTGCTGGCCAATGACATGATCAGCATGAACGTTCTGCTCAATGAACTGACCCGTAGCAGCCCGATCGCCCAGATTACCGTGTTCAGCGTGGACAACCAGGTCATTGCCATTGCCGGTAACGCCGTCAGTCGATCGGCGGAAAGCACGGCACGCCCTGGTGGCAGTTATCTGGCACCGGTGGCACTGCAGGACTCGGTGGCCGGGTACGTGCAGGTAAACCTGGATCAGGCACAACTCGCCGCAGCCGCGCGCCAGAACGACTGGTTGACGCTGGCAGCCATGGCCCTGATGTTACTGTTGACCCTGTCAGCGATGATTTCGCTGACCCGGCTGCGTCCCGCCACACCCCGGCGCGGTCAGTACGAAGCATCCGCCGAAAGCAAACCGGATCAGGCTCGCGAAGCGCGCTCCAGCACAGTGCTTTGTCTGCACATGGCAAACTACGACGTGCTGATGAACAATCACTGGGATGATACAAGCTTGCCGCTGCCCGAACACTGTTACCAGTTGCTCGATGATGTGGCAGAGCTCTACAACGCACGTGTGGATGCCTGTGACGGACCGGACATGCAGCTCAGTTTCCCGTGGTCGGGCAGCAACGGCGAGCAGGCGTTTGACGCGCTGTGTGCTGCCACATTGCTGATGGCGCTGGGGGCACGCCTGCACAAACAATGCAATGCGGCCGAATCGCTGCGCCTGCACGCCGGCCTTCACTGCGCAGTGCCCGGCGCCACAACAGTGATCAACACCGACGACGAAGCGGCCCGAATTGCCGCGCTGATCTGTGACAGCAGCCCAGCCAATGCGCTGCTGGCCAGCCTCAGCAGCATTGATACCGGCAATGCACATCAGCACTTTGAGTGCCAAAGGTTTACCGACCTGCTGGATGACGTCAAAGGTGAACCGGTGGAGGTGATGCTGATCCGGGCGCCATCAGACTCCACCCGCGCCCTGCTCAAACGCCAGGCCGCACAGCTTCAGGCACTGCAGTCGGCCTGACACGCCGGTGCACAGCGGCCCCTGGCCCTTGTTGCCAATGAGCCCTGGAGCGCATGGCAGGCTCTGTATCAGGCCGGCTCCACCCGATCCACATTCTGGAAGCCACGCGGCAGTTTGTTACCCCGTCTTCCGCGTTCACCACGATAGTGCGCCAGATCAGCCGGCTTCAGATTCAGGTGGCGCTTGCCGGCATGCACAATAATGCCCTGATCTTCGCGCACCACCACCATGGCAAGTACATACTCGATACGCTCAGCCGCGCGCGCCGATGGGATACTCAGAATCTTGTTACCCTTGCCGCGCTGCAGCACCGGCAATTCGGCCACCGGGAAACACAGCATACGCCCCTCATTGCTCACAGCCACCAGCAGGTCGCTGTCCACCGCTTCCACCGGCAGGGGCGGCAGGACACGTGCGCCCCGCGGCAGTTTCAATACCGCCTTGCCGGCCTTGTTCTTGCTGAACAGATCACCAACACTGGCAACAAAACCGTAACCGGCGTCACTGCCCAGCAGCACCTGCTGTTTTTCGTCGGCCAGCAGCACACCCTCAAAACTGGCACCAGAGGGTGGCGACAAACGTCCCGTCAGCGGTTCACCCTGACTGCGCGCAGACGGCAGGGTATGGGCCGGCACAGAATAGGTGCGCCCTGTGGAGTCCAGGAACACAGCCTGCTGATTGCTCTTGCCCCGGGCAGCCATCTTGAAACTGTCACCGGATTTGTATTGCAGCGCCTCCGGATCCAGGTCGTGACCCTTGCCACTGCGTGCCCAGCCACTCTGGGACAGCACCACAGTCACCGGCTCGCTGGCAATCAGCTCCACCTCACTGAAAGCCCGCGCCTCGCTCTGCTGCTTCAGCTGTGAACGTCGATCATCACCGTAGGTATCAGCATCGGCCTTGAGCTCTTTCTTGATCAGGGTTTTCAGGCGCGCGGCTGACCCCAGAATCTGCTCCAGTGTCTCGCGCTCGGCTGCCAGTTCATCCTGCTCGCCGCGAATCTTCATTTCCTCGAGTTTGGCCAGGTGGCGCAGCTTCAGCTCCAGAATGGCCTCGGCCTGGCGATCAGACAGACTGAAACGACTCATCAGCACCGGCTTGGGTCTGTCTTCGCTGCGGATGATCTCTATCACTTCATCAATGTTCAGAAACGCCGTCAGCAGGCCTTCCAGGATGTGCAATCGCTCCAGCACCCTGTCCAGGCGGTATTGCAGGCGGCGGCGCACAGTCTCGGTACGAAAGGCCAGCCATTCACTGAGTATGGTCTGCAGGTTCTTCACCTGCGGCCGGCCGCTGGTGCCGATCATGTTGAAGTTCACACGATAGGATTTTTCCAGATCCGTGGTGGCATACAGGTGCAACATCAGTTCATCAACATCCACCCGGTTGGAGCGCGGCACAATGACAATACGCGTCGGGCTTTCGTGATCGGACTCGTCACGCAGATCAACCACCATCGGCAGTTTTTTCCTGTGCATCTGCGCGGCAATCTGCTCCAGCACCCGGGCGCCGGAGACCTGGTAAGGCAGGGCGGTGATGATGATGTCCCCGTCCTCCTGCCGGTACACAGCCCGCGCCCTGATTGAGCCTCGCCCGGTTTCGTAAAGGCTGCGGATGTCGGCGGCCGGGGTAATGATGTCAGCGGCAACCGGAAAATCGGGCCCCTTCACGTGCATCATCAGATCGTCCAGCGAAGCTTTGGGGTTGTCCAGAAGATGGATACAGGCGCTGGCCACTTCGCGCAGATTGTGCGGCGGGATGTCGGTGGCCATGCCCACGGCAATACCACTGCCGCCGTTGAGCAAGACGTTGGGCAGGCGCGCGGGCAGGATGACCGGCTCATCCATGGTGCCATCGAAGTTGGGTTGCCACTCCACCGTGCCCTGACCCAACTCGGCCAGCAGTACCTCAGCATAGGGTCGCAGTCGCGATTCGGTGTATCGCATGGCGGCAAAGGACTTGGGATCATCCGGTGAACCCCAGTTGCCCTGACCGTCGACCAGCGGATATCGGTAACTGAAATCCTGGGCCATCAGCACCATGGCCTCGTAACAGGCCGAGTCGCCGTGCGGGTGGAACTTGCCAATCACATCACCGATGGTGCGCGCGGATTTCTTGAACTTGGCGGTGGCTTTCAGGCCCAGTTCGGACATGGCGTAGACAATGCGTCGCTGCACTGGCTTCAGGCCATCGCCGATATGGGGCAGGGCGCGGTCGTTGATCACGTACATGGAGTAGTTCAGGTACGCCATGCGTGAATAACTTTTCAGGCCGATCTGTTCGCTGCCGTCTTCGTTGACTGTGATGTTCAGTGTCATGGTTTATCCTAGGAAAACTTTGATGTATCACACGCCCAGGTCGGCCAGATTGCCATATTCTTCCAGCCAGGACTTTCGATCGCCAGCGCGCTTGCGCGCCAGCAACATGTCCATGGCCTCAAAAGTATCCTGGTAACCCGTGCTGGTATCATCTTCAAGCGTCAATTTTACAAGGCGCCGGGTATCTCTGTTCATTGTGGTCTCCCGCAGCTGCAGGGGATTCATCTCACCCAGACCCTTGAAACGCTGAACATTGACCTTGCCTTTTCGATTCTCTGCCGCCAGCCGGTCCAGTATGCCGATTTTTTCGTCTTCGTCTGTGGCGTAGAAAACATCCTTGCCTATGTCAATACGGTACAGCGGCGGCATGGCCACGTACACATGGCCGGCTGCCACCAGTGTCGGGAAATGCCGCAGGAAAAGTGCGCACAACAACGTGGCAATGTGCAGACCATCGGAGTCAGCATCGGCCAGAATGCAGACCTTGCCATATCGCAGCCCGGTCAGATCGTCGGAGCCAGGATCAACACCCAGCGCCACGGCAATATCATGCACCTCCTGCGAGGCCAGAATTTCACTGGAGTCCACTTCCCAGGTATTCAGGATCTTGCCGCGCAGCGGCATGATGGCCTGGGTCTCGCGGTCACGTGCCTGCTTGGCCGAGCCGCCGGCCGAGTCACCCTCCACAAGAAACAGCTCACCGGCCATGACATCCTGCGTTGAGCAGTCAGCCAGCTTTCCGGGCAATGCCGGGCCGGAAGTCACTTTTTTGCGCGCCACCTTGCGGCTGGCCTTCATACGGCGCTGGGCATGATTGATACACAACTCAGCAATCAATTCCGCTTCAGCGGTGTGCTGATTCAGCCACAGGCTGAAGGCATCCTTGACGATGCCGGACACAAAAACCGCGCTCTGACGCGATGACAGCCGCTCCTTGGTCTGGCCGGAGAACTGCGGGTCACCCATCTTGAGCGACAGGACAAAGGAACAACGCTCCCAGATGTCATCAGGCGTCAGTTTCAGGCCACGCGGCAGCAGGTTACGAAATTCGCAGAACTCACGTATCGCATCCAGCAGACCGGTGCGCAGGCCGTTGACATGCGTACCACCCAGTGTGGTGGGAATCAGGTTGACGTAACTTTCAGCAATCACCTCACCGCCGTCCGGCAACCACTGCACCGCCCACTCCACAGCCTCTTCCTTACCCTGCACATTGCCGGTAAAAGGAATCTGCGGTAACACCGGGTACTCACCGGTATGCTGGGTCAGGTAGTCGGTAAGCCCGTCCTCGTAGAACCACTCCTCACTCTGGGACCTGTCTTCCGGGCTGGCGTTGTCGATGAAGGTGATCCGCAGGCCGGAACACAACACGGCCTTGGCGCGCAGCACATGCTTGAGGCGCGGAATGGAAATACGAGGGGAATCAAAGTATTTCTCGTCAGGCAAAAAGCGCAGCACCGTGCCGGTATGTCGCCTGGCTGCGGTGCCTACAACGTGCAGGTCGGTGACTTTTTCACCGTTCTCAAAGCGCATCTGCCACAGCTGGCCGTCACGTTTTACCGTCACATCCACAAAGCGCGACAGTGCATTGACCACCGATACACCCACCCCGTGCAGACCACCGGAGAACTGGTAGTTCTTGTCGGAAAACTTGCCACCGGCGTGCAGCCGACTGAGGATGAGTTCCACACCGCTGACCTTTTCTTCAGGGTGAATATCCACTGGCATGCCGCGACCATCGTCACTGACCTCCACGGTACCGTCTTTTTCCAGCGTCAGGGTAATGTGAGACGCGTGCCCGGCCAGCGCTTCGTCCACGCTGTTGTCCAGCACTTCCTGAGCCAGATGGTTCGGGCGACTGGTATCGGTATACATACCTGGACGCTTCCGTACCGGGTCCAGTCCGGTCAGTACCTCTATCGATTCGGCGGTATAACGACTGCTCATCGGGGCAAGAGTCCTGTTGTTGTGTTCACAGACGTACAAGCCGCAGGATTATAACTGTCTGCGGCAGTCAGTGACAGGCATGAAAGGCGGCACAACGACAGGGGATGTCGTCGATCAATAACCACCGGCACTGTGATCCAGGGCAAACTCGAAATCCCTGACACGCTCAACGCCGGTGCGCAATGCCCCATCGGTCGCCAGCTCCAGCCAGCGGTATGCGGGACTGAGTTCATCCAGTGTGAAATCCTCCACACCGGGCTTGAACTGTATACAGGTGGAGGGTGTACAGAGGAAGCGCACGCCGTCCTGGACAAAATCCAGATGCTGGTGGATATGCCCGTATACCACCGACCGCACGGATGGATGGCGCCGGATGATCTCCATGAAGGATCCGGCGTTCTCCAGCCCGATGCCGTCCATCCATGATGCGGTACCGGGTATCGGGTTGTGATGCAGACAGACCAGGCTGTGATCCACATCGTTGCTGCCCAGTTCACGGTCCAGGAACTGCAGTTCGCTGTCGGACAGTCGGCCATGGACCTCGCCGGGAATACTGGTGTCAAGCATCAGCACCTGCCAGTTGCCCAGCACAATACGCTTGTCACCGGCAGACCGGCACTGCGTGATGCTCGCCATGACAGCCCGATGATCATGATTGCCGGGAATCCAGTAGTAGGGAGCGGAAAAACGTTTCATGCAGGCATCAAAACGCAGATAAGCCTGTTTGCTGGCATCCTGGGCGATATCGCCGGTAATGATGAAGGCGTCCACCTGGGACTCATTCTGTTCCACCAGACGGAGCACATACTCAAAACTCTGTTGAGTATTCATCTTCAGAAGCTGTGCGTCACTATCAGCATAGAGGTGAGTATCGGTGATCTGCACCAACCTCACGGTCCTGTTGCCGGCCTTGTCAATCATTTCAGCGCCTCGTGCACTTCGCGTGCGCAAGTCCTTTGCGCAACCGTCTTGTTGTCTTGTTGACGAATTGAGGTTGTATCAGGCCGGGCAGGCTGCTGCGGGCAGATCTCGACTGACCCCTGATGAAATGCACAGATTCAACCATTCGCCAAGGAACTGGTTGACCTGTTGTTTCTCATCCTGCTGATACTGCTCCCTGTTATACAGCTCGTAGCGAGGTGCAAAGCCTCCACTGCGCTGATAACTCACGACCTCTGCTGTTGCTGCATCGTGATAGACCCGCACCAGCACAATGGGTGCCCTGATCAATCGATCGATATCCGGGAAAGCGGCAATCTCCAGCGTCTGGGTGTATCGGAACTGCTCCAGTAGACGAATACGAACCGTCAACTCTCCATGCGCTGTCTGAATACCCTGGATCAGAAACTGCCAACTATCCACAGACAGCGCGTCCACCACACCGGATTGCCCACTGCCGGCTGGCAACCCGCCATGATCACTTCCAGCCGATTCTAGATCAGGCAACAACTTTAGTAAACGGATATAGTTGGCATCACATGTACTCATGTAACGCGGCAGATCCACTCGGTAACGGGTCGGACGATTCATACAAAAACACGGTTCCTGTTGAGCAACAGCCACTGCATGGCAATGACGGTCATTGCGTTGGCAAAGCTGCCGGAATGCAGTGCCTGCTCGGCCTCACCCAGCGACATTATCACAGTTCGGATATCCTCGCTTTCATCGACGCAGCCGTGCACGCCACCCGCGGCGCTGGCGTCCACCGACGCCCAGAACAGGGAAATCCACTCATCACTGCCACCGGGGCTGCTGTAGTAGGCAGTGATCGGCGTGACGTGATCAATTGTCAGACCCGTTTCTTCCAGGGTTTCTCTCCGGGCCACATCCGCCGGTGACTCGCCTGGCTCGACCATGCCCGCCACCAGCTCAAGCAGCCAGGGACCGGGGGCTGGTGGCTCAGGGCTGGCTCCGCGCTCAGGGCTACTCTGGCGCTCAGGGCTGTCCTGAAGCCTCAAGGCGCCTACACGGAACTGTTCCGTCAGCACCAGCTGCTGTCTTTTGGTGTCTACCAGCAACACACCCACGGCGTTGCCGCGGGCAAACAACTCACGACTGACCGGTCTGCTCCAGCCACCACCGTACAGGCGATGACTGAGCTGGAGGCGTTCTATATGGAAAAAACCCGACCACAGGGTATCCCGTTCGTGCACACGAACATCAGTCATGGTGAATGGTGATGAGACAGAGGCAGCGCCATCACAGGAATCTGTCGAGGGATCACGGGACATGGTTGAGGGGTCCAGCAACTGACGAATGGCCCGACATTATGCACAGACTCAACAACAAATGCTAACGGGCCACCAGTGGCGGCCCGTACTGGCAGATCGGAGCGCTTCCCGGCTAGTTGCTGGTGCGGGACAGGCGATACTGAACCAGTGGCTCAAGCAGACGGTACCAGAACGATTGCGCACGAACCGGGCGCTCAAGGCTGACAAGACAGATGCAGTCGGTGTCATTGGTTGCCGTGGGCTGATGCGCTTCCCCGGCGTTACGCACAACAAAATCACCCACGTTGTACTTGCCTTCCTTGTCGGAAAAACTGCCTTTGAGCAATACGGTGATTTCTTCACCCCGATGCCTGTGCTCAGGCATGCGGCCACCGGCACGGATATCATAAATCGAGGTTTCACGAGCCCCCCCATCACCAATATCTACCGGGGCAATGCGCAGCGATTTGCCAAGCTGTACCCAGTTCAGGCGATTCAACCCGTCTGTGACCAGCTTTCGCAGCACGGTCGGCATGCTGCTCATCGACGCGTCGGGCTTTCCAGTGATCGGCCCAGCGACAGGCGCTGGATGCGGAGCCGGCAACGACTCCTCGCGTTCAATGCGTTGCATCAGGACTTCAAAATCGGCTGCCTCACCAGCATCGGGCTGATCCAGCGCCTCAGACTCCAGGCGTGAGAAAATATGGCTGCCAACGTCGGCCAGTTGCTGGACACGTGCCCGGCACTTGCCACAATAATGCAAGTGAGCCGCCACACATACCGCCTCGGACATCGGCAAGGAGCCGGTGGCAAAGTCAGTCAGAAACCTTGAGTCTGGATGATAGGAAATCATAGTCAAACCTGCGTCATCTCGTCAGTAAACACTGACACATATTGTGAGTTGCTGAACATATCCTGTTGACAGTGCATGGTGGGCACCTAGCGATCCACAAGCACCTGCAACTTGCTCAGTGCCAGCCGGATACGGGATTTCACCGTGCCCAGCGGCAGTCCGAGCTCCTCGGCCACCTCATTGTGTGACTTGCCTTCCATGAACGCCTTGTACAGAACCTGCGCCTGCTCATCAGGCAAGGTGGCAATGGCATTGCGAATCTGGGTCTCGGCCCGCCGCTGTTGCATGTCCACCAGTGGCTCGGCGGTCTCGGCGTCGTGCCAGATATCTTCTACATCAATCTTGCGCTCTGCCCGCTCATTGCGCCTGATGAAGTCAATCCGCGTATTCCGGGCGATGGTGTAGATCCAGGTCGTGGCGCTGGCCTTGCTGCTGTTGAACGAAGCCGCCTTGCGCCAGATCTTGATCATCACTTCCTGGGTCACTTCCTCAGCCAGGGTCCAGTCGCCACCACCCTTGAGCAGGAACGCCCGGATCATTGGCGAGAAATGCTCAAAAATCCGACGAAAGGCTTCCCGATCCCGGTTGACCGCTATGCGTTTGAGGCAGGGCGCCCATGGATCGCTCTGCGTCGTACTGTCTGGCTGCTGCATGACTGTGACGCCTTCCGAAACGCCTGTTCTGCCTTGATTATCTGCCACAACTGCTGTCTCCGGCTGAACCCTGTTGATGTTCTTGACCGGGTTTACGTGGCAGGACTCTGGATGGATCACCTGTCTGTGTCTGGCCCGTCTGTGTCTGGCCGGACTACGCTGTCTGCATGGTGTATCTGATCCACTCTAACGTGCTCCACGTATTAGTCAATGCACTTTCAACGCCGGGCTTCCCGGGCACAGAGACTCTATATGGTCAGCGATATGCAAACGGTGTCAGCCAGCTTGCGCCAGGCGTTACTGGATGACTTCAAACGCTTCTACCACGAAGCTGATGTTGGCAGCCTGGACAAACTGGACCGCCTGTACACAGAGGACGTGGAGTTCCGGGACCCTGTCCATACCCTGCACGGGCGCCTGGCGCTGCGCCGTTATCTGCGGGAGCTGTACCGGGATTGCAACAGTATCCGCTTCGATTATCTTGACGAGCATATTACCGAGAACGGGGCCTCCATTCAGTGGGAAATGAAATTCAGTCATCCCCGGGTCTCACGGGGGCAGCCGATCACAGTTCGCGGCATGACGCTGGTCAGATTCACGGACAGGATCTACTATCAGGAAGATTGCTACGACATGGGGCAGATGCTCTATCAACATATTCCGGTGCTGGGCGCTGTGGTGCGATACATCAATCGCCGGCTCGCGGGCTGACCTCGCTGGCTGATTGCCGTCAAACAAGGACACCAGACCGATGAACATATGGATTACCGGTGCAGGATCGGGTATCGGCGAGCAGCTGTGTCGCCGCTATGCGGGTCAGGGCCACACAGTGGTCATCAGTGGCCGCAGCGAAGACAAACTGAAAGCGGTGGCTGATGATTTCCCGGACAACGTTCACGTTGTGCCGATGGATGTGACCAACGATGATGCCGTGGCCGCCGCCACGGAAGCGCTCAAATCCTGCCTGCCACATCTGGATCTGGTCATCCTCAATGCCGGCACCTGCGAGTACATCAAGGCGCCGCATCTGGACACCGCGTTGTTCCGACGCGTGATGGATACCAACTATTTTGGTGTCGTCAATGCATTCCGGGCGGCACTCCCCCTGTTGCAGGCAGCCCCTTCACGCCCCCATGTTGCCGGCGTGTGCAGCCTGGCCGGTTTCATCGGATTTCCTCGTGCCGCAGCCTACGGCGCATCCAAATCGGCAGCCGCATACGTGCTGGACGCATTGCGCATTGACTTCGGGGATCTGCTGGACGTGACCGTGATCAATCCCGGTTTTGTCACCACACCGATGACAGAAGGGAACAGGTTTCCCATGCCATTTCTGATGTCCCCGGAAAAAGCCGCTGCCATCATCACCCGCAGGCTGACACCACGCCCGATGACACTGAATTTCCCGCGGCGCCTCAGCGGCCTGCTGAAACTGATGCGGGTATTCTCCGGTCTGTGGTATCGGCAATACATGAAGTCGGCGCGCAGCCAGCGGCCGCCCGAATCCGGGCCGTGAAGTCTCCACCGTGAATACCAACAGCAACTCCCCGATGGCCAGCGCCATTTACACCGGCACGGTTCGCCACCAGCGGCTCATTCCCCGGCGCCATGCCTTCACCTACTCCCTGTTCATGATGTATCTGGATCTGGACGAGCTGGAAGCGGTCCTGCAAAAAAGCCGCCTCTGGTCGCGCTCCCGCTGGGCACCGGCACGCTTTCGCCGGGAAGACTACCTGGATCCTGCAACAGCATCGCTTGCCGAGGCAGTCCGCAACCGTGTTCAGGTCAGCACCGGAGAGCGCCCCGAGGGCCCCATCCGGGTGCTCACCAATCTGCGTTACTTCGGTTTTCTGATCAATCCGATCAGCTGTTATTACTGCTTCGACCGACAGGAGAATCTGCGCTGGATTGTCGCAGAGGTGACCAACACGCCGTGGGGAGAGCGCCAGGCCTATGTCATTCCCTGCGATCACACTGGCCGCACCTGCCATACTTTCGACAAACAGATGCACGTGTCGCCTTTCATGCCCATGGCGATGACGTATCAATGGCGCAGCACGGCACCTGGCCAGCGCCTGGCACTCAATCTGCAGAATCACCAGGACGGATGTGTTGTGTTGAACGCGACACTGGCCCTGGCACGAAAGGACATCACGCCGGGTAATCTGAACCGGGTGCTGTGGACGTATCCACTGATGACATTAAAGACCGGATTCGGTATCTACTGGCAGGCCATGAGACTGTTCTTCAAGCGTGTGCCTGTGCACACACATCCGGGAACAGCCGCAGCAAAAGGAGAGCAACACGTACCATGAAACCCTCTGACACGTTTGACAGTATGGACACTGCAAAACCCGGTGCCAGCACCGACCACAAGAATACGGCCCCTGCCGAACCGGCGCCTGCGCGGCGACACTCCCTGCTGGATCGCTGGGCCCGAAAACTGGTATTCAACACCTTTTCACGCATCACACGCGGCAAGATCGTGGTAGAGGAATACGGCCAGACTTTTGTGTTCGGCAATGCACACGAAACCGATATGGTCACCCACATCACCGTGTTCGATCCGGCCACTTACCGGGCGGTTGCCACCGGCGGCAGCATCGGCAGTGCCGAATCCTATATGCAGAGCCACTGGAGCTGCTCGGATCTGGTCATGCTGGTACGCATCATGGTGGCCAACATGGCTGTACTGGACAATCTCGACAGTGGCAGCACCTGGCTCAGGGATCAGCTCAACCGGCTGCTGCATCTGGTCAACCGCAACAATACCAGGGGCGCGCGCCGCAACATCGAGGCGCACTACGATCTGAGTAACCGGTTCTTCTCCACCTTCCTGGATCCGACCATGATGTATTCGGCCGCCATCTTCCGGGACGAACAGCAGTCCCTGGAATCCGCATCAGTGGCAAAGCTCGAGCACATCTGCCGACGCCTTGATCTCACGGCCGATGACCATCTGCTGGAAATCGGCACTGGCTGGGGCGCCATGGCCATTCACGCGGCGCAGACGTATGGCTGCCGGGTGACTACCACCACACTTTCCCGGGAGCAGCACCGCCACGCCACCGAGCAGATTGCCGCAGCCGGACTCAGCGATCGCATCACGGTGTTACTGAAAGATTACCGAGAACTGGACGGTCGATTCGACAAGCTGGTTTCCATTGAGATGATCGAAGCGGTCGGTCATCAGTACTACAGCGACTACTTCGCCCAGTGCGCCAGGCTGCTCAAACCACACGGGTTGATGCTGTTGCAATCCATCACCATCTCGGACCAGCGTTACGGGAAGGCAAAAAACGCCGTGGACTTCATCCAGCGATACATATTTCCGGGCGGCTGCCTGCCATCCAATAGTGTCATAGCCTCTCACGTTGCCAGAGACACAGACATGCAGATCATCGGTCTGGAGGACATCACCCGAGACTACGCCATGACACTGGCACACTGGCGCCAGCGATTCCTGGTCAATGCCAGGGAGATTGCAGGGCAGGGCTTCAATGAGGAGTTCATACGCATGTGGGACTACTACCTGGCCTACTGCCAGGGTGGCTTCATGGAGCGGGTCATTCACACGGCCCAGTTCCTGCTGGCCAAACCGGAATGCCAACTGCAGCCACTGCACGCGCGCCTGGCGAACCGGTGAACGGTTGTTGACCATGGCTACCCGCCTCTACGATCAATCCCTGAGTGAGCGCCAGCACCTCTGGCTGCAGATAGGCCTGTTCCAGATTGCGTGGTTGTTATGTGTACTGGGCGGCTCCCTGGTGGCACTGCCGGTTACGCTCACCGTTGTCTGCCTGCAGCTCTGGCTTGCTGAACAGCGCCGGCTGTATGTCCATTATCTGGCGGTGGTCACGCTGATCGGATTTGTCTGCGACCTGATGCTGGTCAACATCGGTGTGCTGCAGCTCGGCAGCGGCTTGCAGCTGCAGCCACTCTGGCTGCTGTGTCTGTGGCCACTTTTTGCCACAACGGTGCCACACGCACTGCGTATGTTCCACCATCGGCCCGCAATCAGCGCCCTGGGCGGCGGCGCACTGGCGCCACTTTCCTATTTTGGCGGCAGTCGGCTGGCAGGGGTGGAGCTGATGAGTCCGACGTGGCTCGCCCTGGTGATCATAGCTGCAGCGTGGGCGCTGGTTTTTCCGCTGTTGATAAGCCTGTATTGCCGGAGGTTCTCATGAGACATTCATTGTTGATCGCTGCTGCCAGCCTGCTGCTGGCAACACAATTTGCGCCCGAATCCGCCGCCGACGACAGCCGTGTCATTGAGAGCCCGGAACAGCTCGGCCAGCCCTGGGCGGTTGGCAAGGCGCTTGCGCGCAATGGCAGTGAGATCCTCTACCGCGAATACCATTATGCCGATGATGAAGATTTTGACATGCCCACCCGGGTGCTTTATCTGCGCGAGAACGGCGAGCTGTTTGCTGAAAAAACCATCGACTACCGGGTATCACAAACAGCGCCAGCCTTCACTTTTATCGACTACCGGACCCAGGCCCGCATCAGCGCTGAACATCACAACGGCGCAGGAGCTGGAGCAGGACCTGGAACTGTTCGGGTAAGCGTTGCCGAGGACGGGCAGTCCGACGTCAGAAGCCAGGATATGACGCTGTCTGACCAATTGATCATCGATGCCGGATTTGATCCCTTCATTCGAGAGCACTGGCATACCCTCACTGGCGGCAGCCGACTGACCGCGCCGTTTCTTGTGCCGTCACGGATGGACACCGTGCGTGTGGGCGTCACCAGCAGCGACAACCGGGACTGCCGGGCCATGGACAACACACCACTGGTTGAGCGCTTTGATCGAGAGTCCGATATTGCCTGTTTCACCGTGCGCCCGGCCGGCATGCTGCGGGTGGTGGGCTGGCTGGTCGACCCGATTCGTCTGGCCTACAGCGCTGACGGCTCGCGGTTGCTGATGTTTGATGGCACCAGCAATATCCCCGACGACGACGGCGAGACCCAGCATGTAGTGTTGGTCTACGAGTACCCGGAAAGCCACTGAAGCAGGCTCTGGGGTATAATGGCGGTTTTGCTGGCAGTCAGCCTGTCCGGACGGGATCTCCCACATGCCATTAGCCAAACCTGTAGAGCGTCAACACATCCACACGCGCCAGATCAGCTTCCAGGGCTACGAGCGCGTCGATGGTATGTTCGACATCGAAGCCCATATGACCGACACCAAGAGTTACGACTTCGCCAACAGCTGGCGTGGCACCATAGCAGTGGGCGAGCCACTGCATGAGATGTGGGTACGTATCACCATCGACACCGAATTTGTGATTCACGATGTGGAAGCGGCTACCGACAACAGCCCGTTTGCCACCTGTCCGGACATCACGCCGGCCTACAAGAGTCTGATCGGACTGAAGATCGGCCCGGGCTGGCGCAAGGCGATTCGGCAGCGTGTTGGCGGTGTTGCCGGGTGCACACATATCACCGAGCTGCTCTATCCGTTGGCCACCGTGGCCATCCAGACCATCAGGCCATTACAGAACCACCGTCGCCAACAGGTGGACTCGGACAGCCGGCGTTACAAGGGCCGCCCGTTTGTGCTCAATACCTGCCATGCCTGGGCAGAGGATTCCCCGGTGGTAAGGGACAACGCGCCGGACTATTACAGGGCCCCGGGCGGTAACAAGCCCCGGACGCTCAATCCGGCGCCAGGGGAATCAAAAGAGTGATGGCAACGCCGTCGATATCCTGCAGGTTTTCTGCCCGTATATGCCCCTGATGGAATTCGGTGACCAGTCGCGCGATATGCAGTCCCATACCCAGATGCGGCTCTCGCTGTTTTTCCTGTGGGCGCACTGAAATCATCGAATCAAACAGACGCCCTTTCATCTCCTCCGGCAAGGCCGGCCCGTGGTTGCGAACCTGCAGAAAGGCCTTGTCCTTGTGCTGGCGACAGATGACAGTGATGGGTTTGTTTTCGTAGCTGAATTCCACCGCGTTGGCAATCAGCTTGTCCATCAACTGCGCAATGTACTCGGGCACGCCATCTACCATCAGCGGCCCCTCCAGCTCTGACTCGATGGTGGCCTCCGGATAGGCCAGGCGGTAACCCTCGACACAACCGGCAATCACCCGCACCAGATCCATGCGTTCCTTCTCCGATGTCTGAAGCATCTGCTCAAGGCGTGTTGCCTCACTCATATTGGTCAGGATCATGTTAAGGCGATTGATACCTTCCTCGGCACGCTGGATGTATATGGCAGAGTCCTTGTCGGCGCTGACCATACCCAGATTCTCCAGTGATGATCGAACCACGGTGACCGGCGTCCTCAGCTCGTGTGACAGGCGCGAGGACATGTTTTCCAGATAACTGGTATATTGCCCCAGTCGTTCCACTATGTTATGAAAGCTGCGGGAAAGATCACCAATCTCATCTGAATGCCGGGTGACCACTATGGTGTTCTGCAATTTTCCACCTTCATCGATGATTTTCTCTGCCTGGTTTCTCAGTGCCCGAATGCGCGCTGAGATTCGGGAAGCAAAGAAGAACAGCCCCAGGACCACCACCACCATGACAGCCAGAATGGTATTGAACAGAGTTTCCAGTGCCTGGTTACGGAATGTGCGAATGCCATTCATGTTCTGATCAACAATCACCGCTCCCATGACCTCCCCGTCAGCCAGGATCGGATAGGCAGCTTCCAGTATGCGGATCTCGTCATCGTCAATGGCGCGAAACTGTGTCTGGGGCGAGCCCCCAAGCGCAGCACTGAGATGCGCCCCCTCCACCGTACTGCCGGTGTACAACTCGTCAATAAAGTCATTGGAAGGCTTGGTCAAGATCTGGTAATACAGGGGATGCAGCACGCGGTCCTGGATGAAGCGCCAGTACTTGTTCACCCGTTCACGGTGCATTTCAGAGGCAATCACCAGACCGGTGGCCGACTGTATGTCGCCCACACTGAGCAGCACCCGGCCGCTTCTGTCCACCACCTGTACACGCGAGTTGGTGTGCCCCATGCCCTCCACAATCTGATCGATTTCCGGGGTCGGGCGCATCAGATAACCAAGCTTGTCCGGGTTGTTGACATCGGAGGTCGCCACCACCGCCTCCACATGCCGGGTCTGAGGGTTGTCCACGTCGTAGATGGCAAAACCGAGCCGGTCACCCAGCATGGTCAGGGGCATGCGTAGCTCCACCTCATAACCATCATCAGTCTCGTACCACTGCCCACTGATGCGCTCTTCATGTTTCAGTGCCGAAATGTCCCGGATATCGTCACCAATCTCGTACACATAGATAAATTCCGGTCCACGCGGGGCGATGACAAAACGCCGGAAATCGCCTTCACGCGTTTCCATGGAAATCTGCAGAAAATCACTGCGATGAATGCTCAGGCTCTCTTCCGCGCGATAGACAATATTGTCGTCCACCACCTTGAAATAGGCATACAGGTGACGGTTGTGCTCGCCAAGCAGCAAGCGGAAGCTGAGCGAATTGTCATTGTGGTAGTAACGATCGAATTCACTCTGTGGATTAAGCACAGTGGAAATGGTATTGGCCCGACCATAGGGCCGCTCATAGCGCTGGTAGTCACGCCAGTCCATCAGCGTGTTGTCATCCAGGGACAGCGGATAATAGATGGGATAGACGTACAGGTTTTCACTGCGCCGCGCCGGGCTGAATGTGCCCTCGTCAAACAGTTCCGGGCGTTCATTCAATGCAGTGGCCAGGGCCTGGGCCGTGCCCAGTACCACCTGCTCCTGGCCACGACGCAGATAATCCTCCATTTCCAGGATGTACTGATACCCGAGCCAGGGAATGATGAGCAGAAAACTGGACAGAAAGACCAGCTTGAAGCGCATGCCAAAGGGATTTTTGAGAATACGGGACATTGGAGGTGTAAATTACCCGTCCTGTGTGTTCCAGCGATAACCCATGCCGTACACGGTTTCAATGCAGTCAAATGCGTCATCCACCTGCATGAATTTGCGGCGTATACGCTTGACGTGCGAGGTGATGGTGCTGCCGTCCACAAAGATCTTGGACTCCTGCATCAGCACCTGGCGACTTTTCACATGACCGGGAAACTTCACCAATGCGTGCACCATCCAGAATTCGGTCACAGTCAACGGCACCGCTTTGCCTTTCCACTGCACCGTCAGCCGCCCGATATCCAGGGTCAGGTCATCGCGCTGCAGCAGGTTCTCCGGCGAGGTTGGCAGGTTCAGGGCATCCTGACGGCGGAACAGCGCCGCGATGCGCGCCGACAGGTGCGGCAGGCTGATGTCCTTGGTCAGATAATCATCAGCCCCCATACGCAGACCACTGACAGTATCAAAGTCGTTGTCGCGCGCAGTGAGAAAAATGATGGGCAGGGTTTCCGACATCGAGCGCAGACTCTGGCACAGCATGAAACCGCCATCAATCTCGTTTTCCAGGCCAATGTCGATGATGGCCAGGTTGGGCAGACGCATATCAAAAGCCTTCATGGCCTCCTGCCGGTTGGCATAGGTCTGCACATCGTAGCCCTGCTTGCGCAGTACATCGGCATAATTCTCACGAATTGCCGCTTCGTCCTCGACTATTGCCACGCGTCTTGCCATGAAATGCTGCTCTCGATACGATCGATCAGGGGGGTGAATATACCGTAAAAACAAGGCTCTGGTCAGACCCACTGCCACAAAGGTCTCAAAGCCATCATTTTGCCATATTTGGTCAGCAGTTGGCCCTTGTTTATACTTCCTGCCGTTACAAAACCTGTGTTTAATGGCATCCAGACCCTGAAATTGCGGATTGTCATGCAGACGAGGTGTGGTGTGAGTACAACAAGACTGGTCATTGGCAACAAGAACATTTCATCCTGGTCCATGCGACCCTGGCTGTTGTTGAAAAACTTCGATATTCCCTTCGAGGAAGTGCAGGTTGAGCTGTACCGCAGCAACACCGCCGAAAAGCTCGGACCGCTGTCACCCTCGCTGAAAGTGCCGGCACTGATCCATCAGGAAACCACGGTATGGGATTCGCTGGCCATCTGTGAGTACATTTCCGAAATCATGCTGGGCGGTCAGGGCTGGCCGGTCAACCCGAAGACGCGTGCGGTAGCCCGTTCGGTGTCCGCCGAAATGCATTCGGAGTTCCCCAATCTGCAGAAAGACTGGCCGATGAACTGCAAGGCTTCGGTTGACCTGCACGTGCCCGAAGCCCTGGCCAACGAAATTGCCCGCATCGACGCCATCTGGAGCTGCTGCCGCCGCAAGCACGGCGCCGGGGGGCAGTATCTGTTCGGACGCTTCTCCATTGCTGACTGCATGTTCGCGCCCATGGCCGTATGCTTCAATGCCTACGGTGCGGTGCTCAGTGGCGGGGCGCAGACGTACGCTGACACACTGCTGGCCAACCCCTGGGTACAGGAGTGGGTGCGCCAGGGGCAGGCGGAGGAGGGGCAATCGGGACTGCTGGGGGTTGTCAGTAACCGCTGACCGGCGGGATACCTGCCCGAAAACGTTTCGAGGCATCAAAGCTGTGGTGCCACATCCATCCGTCTGTGCAAATTGCGGATTATCTCGGTCTCGCAGTCATTGCGGAACGGAAGCTTGTCCAACTGGACAGTGCCGAAGAACAGCGGGGCCTGGCATCACCCATGGGAATGTGAACTTCCTCATGCCGCGCTGTACTTCACGCCGCCAATGTGCGACTAATACCGCATGCCTGCCCTGATCAAAATCGCCCTCGTCACCGGAGCCGCCTCCGGCATCGGACAGGCCAGCGCCATTGCGTTGGCCAAGGCCGGTTACACCATTGCCCTGAACTACCGTAGTCAGCTCAGCGCGGCCGAAAAGGTGCTGCGTGCGTTGCCCGGTGACGGGCATCGCCTGTTCCAGGCCGATGTTGCCAACGCGGCAGAAGCCAAGCGAATGGTGGACGAGATCACGGAGGCATTCGGGCACGTGGACGTATTGGTCAATGCAGCCGGGATGTTCACCAATCAGCACATCAGTGGTGGCGACTACAAGGACTGGACCAGCGGCTGGCAGCAGAGCCTGGCCACCAATCTGCTGGGTCCGGTGAATCTGGCCTGGCTGGCTGCCCGCTCCATGCAGGCGCGCGGCAGCGGAAAGATCATCAACATCACTTCGCGAGGCGCTTTCCGCGGCGAACCCACGGCGCCGGCCTATGGCGCAGCCAAGTCCGCGCTGAATTCCACCAGTCAGTCCATGGCCGTGGCGCTGGCGCCGCACGGCGTGCATGTGTATGCCATTGCGCCAGGCTGGGTGGAAACACCACAGGCGTCACCACGCATCAATGAGGAGATGATTGCCGGCATACCCCTGGGGCGGGTCGGCCGCCCGGAGGAAATCGCTGCGCTGGTGAGTTTTCTGGCCAGTGGTGACACGGCTTATCTCACTGGTGCGATCTTTGACGCCAATGGCGCTTCCTATCTGCGCAACTGACTGATAACCTTCCGTTCATGTATCTGATCCTGTATGCCATTCCGGTGTTTCTGCTGCTGATGGCGATAGAGGTTTTTGTCGACCAGCGCCGCAAGACCGGTTATTACCGACTCAATGACGCCATTGCTTCCTTGAGTACCGGGCTGCTGAGCGAAACCATGGGGTTTGCCACTCGCTTCCTCGGATTCCTTGCCTACGCCACCCTGTGGACCCTATGTAATCCCCCCTACATGGACGCTCCCGGTTTGCCAAGCTTTCAACGAGTATGACAATAGGTAAAGATTGCACCCGTACATTCGGACTTTTTCTGTGGTTTTACCACTGTCCCTGATGGAATGTGCTGGCCGGTGCCCCAATCGTTTTCTCGCACTCATTGTGCAGGGGGGATTTCGGACTTTGCCGACCATGGTCTAACCTGTTTGCCATCATCATTGATTACCTGAGCAATCGATAAACTGAACTTCTATCAATACTTTGTACTGCGCTCTCTTGAACGAAGCTGATTACGCTTCAGAGTAATTAGCTCTGAACTCTCTATTATACGCCAACAAAGCCCAGACAATTCGAGCATTTTTATTCGCCAGCGCTACAGTAGCCACGTTCTTATGACGTCGTGCTAATAGCCGCGCCAACCATGAGTTTTCTTGAGGTGGTCTTCGCCCCGCGCATCGAATAATGGCCCGCCCACCATGAATCAGTAACGTACGCAAATACGTATCACCGCGCTTGCTAATGCCAAGTAAATTCGCCTTCCCCCCGGTTGAGTGTTGTTTGGGAACCAGCCCCAGCCACGCAGCTAGCTGCCGGCCGTTAGCGAAACTCTTCGCGTCACCAATCGAGGCGACGAGTGCTGAGGCTGTAATGGGGCCGATACCTGGAACCTTCCCAATCTTTAGAGAAAGCTCATTGGATCGATGCCAGGCGGTGATTTGCCGTTCCAACTCATCTACCTGACGATCTAAATCTTTTAGATGTTCCAACAAACGCCATATCAGCTCTCGAAACATGCCTGGCAACTCGCCTTTAGTCTGCTCAATCAATATCGGCACACGCTGAAAAACAAAACTGATTCCCACTGGTAATACTATTCCGAACTCACTCAGCAAACCACGAATCTGGTTCGACTGCGCCGTACGCGCTTTAATCAATCCCTGTCGTACACGATGTACAGCCAATATGGCCTGCTGCTCAATGTTCTTGACCGGGACAAACCGCATATTGGGTCGTCTGACCGCCTCGCAAATCGCTTCCGCATCGGCCATGTCATGTTTATTGGTTTTGACGTAAGGCTTCACAAACTGCGGTGACATAAGTCGGACCGTGTGGCCTTGCTCCTGAAATTTACGTGCCCAATAATGCGCACTGCCACAGGCCTCCATTCCGATCAGGCACGGCGGCAGATTTAAAAAGAACTGAGCCACCTGGGCTCGCCTTAGTTGCTTCCTGAGTATGACCTTATCATTCGTATCAACGCCATGGATCTGAAAAACATCTTTTGCCAGATCAATACCAACGGTTGCAATTTCCATGATTACGCTCCTCTCAGTTTAAATGATGAGCTAACACCGCTACTTTGGCACACTCGGTGTCCGTGCGGGAGGGAGCGTCCATTCCATTGTTTTAAGGAGCAGCGCGATTTAGAGCCTGGGATTTACTTGATACGTCAATGACTATCTTCTTTCTGCACTTTCGCGTACTTTAGAAATTAACTCCCAACTACTTATGTTCCCGTCAAGTATGTCGAAGAACTCGCCGTTGAAGTAGTACCCGGGTCGTTCATCGTCATTGACACTCACCTTGTGGCCAATGCTATAGTAACCATAAACAGTATCATCAGGGGTTCTTGAGAGAAACAAAAGGAAGTTCCCCATGTCCTCTTCGAGAGCAAGCTTCTCTATACTATCATGGTTCCGCATCACTCGAACAATCAGTGGCTCATTAGCATACCCGCGATAAAAACCATCCGTGCTGATTACCTCATCAACGATGATTTCATAATCAACCATGGGAACGCCCAAGATCAGTGAAGTGAACGGATCAAGACGTTCAAGTTCTGCCGCACTATCTTGATATCCGTAGAAAGTGTGAATCTTAACAATGTTTCCGATTCTACCTAATACTATGACGTCGGATGTATCCAAGTATCCATCGATAGTTGTCGGGGGCGCTATTAGCGACGAAGCAGAGACATGGGAAGTTATACTCATCAATGCGAGAGCTAAAATTGAAGCAGATTTACAGATGATTTTTCTCATAATAGTGCCTCAGGTAATGTCTAATAATAATCTAGTAGTTGATATTAAGTATCGCAGCTTCAGCCGGTTGAATTGTGGTGAAAAGCGGTTCACACACAATGCTCGGCGCCATCACTCCAGTGGACGGGTAACACCCACCATGTCCGAATCCTAAGATATGTATAAACTCATGTATTAACAAGTGTTGAGCCTGGGCGCTCGTCGGGATTGGAATATAATAGGTGTTAAACCTGACATGTCCATGATCAGCGCCGACGCTCATTGTACAATTGCCCGTCAAGGTAAGATTAACTGGATCGGAACATGGGAGCCCGTGTACGTTATACGCAACAGACGCTCCCGCAAAGCCATTGGGACCCATATTAATCTCCTCGAAAGCGACATCACCTGAGTAGGGAGGCAGCTTTGTCTGATTGGCCGAATTTCCCAGCGTTAAGTTAGTGTGCAACATTACATTTGCAGCTGCTGGAGTGAAATACGGTGCGTAAGCTGGCGCGAAGTTTCGAGCACCTACTGTGCTATGTAGCCAGCGATAATTAAGGTCAGGTAGCGCATACACATGACCACCAAATAGAGCGACCATTAGAGAAGTAAGTACAGTAAATCTGATACATTTTTTATCCATATCTTTATTCCTCTTATTTGAATGCGCCACCGGGTAAAGCCGGTGGCTTCAGGTTACAGCTGAAAGCCGGATCGATCGGCCATGCGGCCGATTGCTGTTGCTACACCACGTCAAAGTCATCGTCCGGCCCCGACGTCAGGCGAGGGTGTAAATACGACTGAGTAAGTGGTTACACTTGCCTATAGGAGTTATTGTCAAATCTGGTGAGGGTATCGGCACTCACGTAGACGGCCATTGAGCCGAACAGACCGGCAACGAAAGCTGCACAGAGCCGCGAAACTCTCATCTTCCTTAAACATGGCATAACGCCCTCCTTGCATTTCTGGAACAACTGAATGTGAACGGTCCTTATGCCAGACGGATAAGCCGCAAGGAACACAATCACGTTAATCGGAAAAAAAAAATCAGATGAATCGAATCTGCTGCGTGATATGCGTCACAGTTTTATGAGTGACCCATGGGTAAGGCGGCAATCAGGCATTGAGCACAACCATACCCATGTCACTGCACCTCACTCTGCCAATATGCCAGTAATACCCCATGCCACCACTGATCAAAATCGCTCTTGTCAGCGCCACAATCTTTGACGCCAATGGCGCTTCCTATCGCGCAACTGACTGATAACCTTCCGTTCATGTATCTGATCCTGTATGCCATTCCGGTGTTTCTGCTGCTGATGGCGATAGAGGTTTTTGTCGACCAGCGCCGCAAGACCGGTTATTACCGACTCAATGACGCCATTGCTTCCTTGAGTACCGGGCTGCTGAGCGAAACCATGGGGTTTGCCACCCGCTTCCTCGGATTCCTGGCCTACGCCACGCTGTGGACCATACTACCGCACCCCGAACTGGAGATGACCCCGCTGCTGTGGGTGGTGGCCTTTGTCCTGTACGACTTCTTCTACTACTGGAGCCATCGCTTCCAGCACCGGGTCAACTTCTTCTGGGGCATTCATGTGGTGCATCACCAGAGTGAAGAGTTCAATCTGACCACGGCGCTGCGCCAGCCCTTCAATGGCTTTCTGCTCGGCGCGGTGTTCTATCTGCCGCTACTGTTCATGGGATTCCCGCCCGAGGTGATTGTCGTGGTCGGCTCGCTGAACCTGATCTATCAGTACTGGGTGCACACCCGCTTCATCGGCCATCTGGGCTGGTTTGAAAAAATATTCATCACACCCATGAACCACCGGGTCCACCACGCCATCAATGATCCCTATATCGATCGCAATTTTGGTGGTGTGTTCGTCCTGTGGGACAGAATGTTCGGCACCTATCAGGCCGAACTCGAGGACGAACCCTGTGTCTACGGTGTACGCAAACCACTGCAGAGCTGGAATCCCTTCTATGCCAACTTCCATGTGCACTGGCAACTGATGAAGGACGCCTGGCACGCTCGCCACTGGCGCGACAAACTGCGGCTCTGGTTCATGCCCACCGGCTGGCGCCCGGCCGATGTCGAGGAGAATTATCCGCTGCCGCGCTGCCTGCCGGACAACCAGGAAAAGTTCAACCCGGCGCCACCGAATGCAACACTGGCTTTCTCGGTGCTGGCGGTGCACCTGTTCCTGATGGGTTTCACAGTGTGGTTCCTGATCCAGGGCATGAACCTGACCTTCACGCTGGCGCTGGCGCACTTCCTGCCGCTGGGCGGTGGCTTGTGGATCAACAGCCGGATTCTCGAACAGCGCGCCGGCGCCATCACACTGTCTGCCGTGTTCTGGATTTTCTGCGCGCTACTACCCTGGTGGGTGGCGGGCTGGCTACTGCCGCAACTGGCGTCCAGCCTGTTGTTCCTCGGGTTGGCCCTACTGATGCTGGTACAGAGGACAGAAGGCAGACCCTCTGACCTCTGACCTCTGCCCTCTGACCTCTGCCCTCTGACCTCTGACCTCTGACCTCTGAATCAGGGCAGCGTGAACTGACTCAGGTGATCCCAGATCACACGCGTGGCATCGATGATAAACGAGGCCGGACCTACGGTGGATGCAACCACGAACTGATTGCCACCGGGCCAGACATGGCCGCCATCCTGAATACCATACGCGACGATTTCGTAACCGTGATCGCAGTCTGTCCAGGTGTGGATGTCGGCGCTTGTCGGGAAGTGCTCATGAATGAGTAGCGCATCCTCACGTGATGTCCACAGGGGCAACTCTCTCAGATCCAGATTCTCCTCTGTGGCAGCGATCTGCTGCATCGGTTTCCGGGTGCTGCACCCCGCCTGATCGGCCACCCATTCGGCGGCCTGCAGGGTGCCGGGGATGAGGTTGCGCCACGGCGGGCCGGAAGTGGAGTCCTTGCTGCCACCAATCAGCACCACCGGCATGGGTCGGGGCAGCGGCACATCATCCGCCTGCATTCTGGCCAGAATGGTATGCCCGGCAACAATACCCATACCGGCAATCCGGTCGGGCAGGGCAACACCGGCACGGGTGGTGCCGATACCGCCCATGGATACACCCATGGAGTACACACGTCGGGTATCGATATTGTAGAGAGACTCCATCCGATCCAGGATCGCCGCCATGAACTCCGGCGTATGGTTGTTCGGGGCAATACTGATAAAACCTTCCTGCTCGGCAAAACGGTCCGAGCGGCTGCTGCTCCACTGCGCCAGGCCATTGGAGCCGCCACCGTGCAGATCAAACATCACCGGCATTGGCTCATCGGCGTTGTAGCTGGTGGGCACGTAGTAATAAAAAACGCGACGCTCGCCGTCCCCGATGTCCATGGTTTCCTGCACATAACGACCCGGCTGGTTGAAACCTTCCCAATGCAAGACCATCAGATCGCGGCCTGAATTCATGCGCAGCGTGGTGCTGACCTCCAGCGGCGTGGGTGGATCGGACTGCGCCACGCCATCGGGCAGTGTGACCGTGCCAATGGCTGTGTAGTTGCCAAAGGTTGACAGCAGCCAGGGCTGATCCAGTTCCCACGCAACATCAGCGGCCACCGGGTCGCCCTCGCTGAGGGTGACATAGACAGTCTCTGGCAACTGCGCCATGGCGTCTTCATAAGGGGTCTGGAATTCAACCTCGACACCGTCAACTTCCTTGATGCCGGTAATTTCAGCAGCGAACGCTGAAGCGCTCACAAAAAGTGTGATAACCGGAACGATAAACAGACGAGAAAGGTCTGGCGGACATTTTAACCGTTTCATGACTTTGCTTGCTCCTGTATTGATTTTATTGACGATGCAGCGGCAGACCGCCACCTTGCTGACTGGCATAACGTGCCATGAACAGACGCTCTTCACGGTGCGGATCATCTTCACTGCGACTGGGCGTGTCGAACAGCATGGTATTGCGACGCTCAAGATCATACGGTGCCCATTCCGGAATATTGTCATTGTTGGGGTCGCCATTACGCGCGTACGCCAGCCAGGTATTGGCCATATTGTCCACCATGGCGCGGGTTTCATCGGTGTCCGGGCCGGTCATGTGCGGCGCGGCAGCCACATTGTCGAACATGAATGGCAGGTCCAGGGAGTGCTGGGTAACCCGGCGTCCGCCCTCAACCGGCGAACGCCACATCAGACGATAGACATAAGTGTGACCACTGCCACCAGCTTCAACACGCTGCTCTGCCATGATGGTCTGATCCCGCACATAACCCCGGGCCGACACAATGGTGAAGAAAACCTCGGATGGATTGGCCTGGGGACGCGACGCCTGGAAAATCTCGAAGGCTTCATCAATATCGGCTTCGTTCAGATAGGACGCCAGACGCTGCTTCGCTTCCGCCTTGTCCATATCAAAGATACCCGGCACTGTGCCAAGTTGGCTGGTGAGCTCCGTGCGCGTGGTGCCCAGCATCATGGGCAGATGGCTGGACATTGATGGCGCATCCGGCAGCCAGGGGTGCGCAGTGAAGGTGTGATCGTCCAATACCGGCGAGAAGCGTGTACCCGCTGCAGCGGCCACTGTGCGCTGGGCCGCAGACAAGGCGGCAATGTCCACGGTTTGCAAACGGCGTGCATTGGCCCGGTCAATGTTCAATTCAGCCAGCAAGGCGTCGGCCAGTGCATCGGCGCGTTCCAGCGGCTGGATTCTCAGGTGAGCGCCACTTTGCACCACGCCCTTGTGAAACAGACCCTGTGCATCCTGGCCGGCATAACACAGGCTGACCTTGCGACCCCCACCGGATTGACCGTAGATCATGACGTTGCCCGGATCACCACCAAATTCGGCGATGTTCTCTTTCACCCACTCCATGGAGCGCACCAGATCCAGATAACCGACATTACCCGACTGCGCAAACTCCTCGCCCAATATGCCGCCGAGATAGCAGTGCCCGAACACATTCAGCCGATGGTTGATGGTGACCACAACCACATCGCCGCGACGCGCCATGCGGGTGCCGTCATACAGGGGACTGGAGCCTGAGCCGGCTTCAAAACCACCGCCGTGGAACCACAACATCACCGGACGTCTGGCGTTATCCAGGCCCGGTGTCCACACATTGACCCGCAGGCAGTCATCGGTCATCGGCTCCTCGGCGGCCAATCGTGTATCCGCCTGGGGGCTTTGATCGCCGTAATCAAAGGCATCCTGAACGCCGGCCCAGGGGCTTGGCGCCACCGGCGGCATGAAGCGCTCGGCCTGGCCGTAACGCATGCCCTTGAATACGCGGATTCCACTTTCATCGAGCAGTCCACGCACCTTGCCCTGCGCGGTTTCAACTACAGGCTCGCTGTTGGCAAACGCAAAACGCGGCGCCAGGATACCGGCAGCGGTCAGCATGAAACTGTTGGTGATAAAACGTCGACGGTCCATTTCGTGCCCTCACTGGAGGCTTGTCTTTTACCCAGGAATCTGTTCCACTATATGGAACCATGTTCTGGAATACGTTTTGAGCCTAGCAGACCTAAGCGTTCACGCTCAAGCAGAATGGGACAGATGGTTGCAGATTCGGGAGGAGTTCTGGACAGCACACTGCTCAAAGGGCTGAAGATACTGCGCTATCTGGTTGAGTCACCTGAACCGATCAGTGTATCGGCGCTGGCTGCCCACCTGGATCTGCCCAAAAGCAATGTCCATCGCAGCCTGAGCACACTGGTCAGTGCCGGTTACGCCTGCCGCGACAGCAATGCCCTGTATCAGCCAACCCTTCTGGTCTGGGAGCTGGGCATGAAGGTCGTGAACCGGAACCTGTTGCGACGGGCCGCCGTGGCCTTCATGCATACGCTGCAACAGGAGACCACCGAAACCGTCAATCTGGTGGTGCCGGATGGTGATGATTGTATCTATATCCATCAGGTAGCCGCCTCATCACCACTACGCATCAGTTCCACGGTCGGTGAACGCGCGCCGGCGCTGCTGACGGTCTCCGGCCGGGTCATGCTCGCCCATGATGGACAAGCCGAGCAACGCGCACGCCAACTGTATGCCAGCCAGACCGCCCCCACACCACCTTTCACGCTTGATGGGCTGTTGGCCGAGCTTGCCGCGGCCCGACGCGAGGGTTACGCGATGTCTGCCAGCGTGTGGCGCCCGGGCATCAACAGCCTTGCCGGTGTGATTTGTGGTGCCGACGGCAATCCGCTTGGCGCCATTGCCGTGGCGGGTCCCAAGGAGCGGTTCAGCCAGGAGAAAATGCAGGCCATCACGCAGCCGCTGTTGAGCTGCTGCGCCAATATCAGCAGGGCGCTTGGGGCCTAGTGTCCTGTCTGATAAGTTCGAATACTCCTGCCATCATGGCGAAGTGCCGGTCGAGTGAGTACACGGGACACACCCTGCGCATGGCGCTCTGGGCAATGATCAGATCCGGAATGCCAACACCATTTACACCATGGCATAGGCAGGCCAGCTGCATGTCCATTATGTCAGTCCAGTCGTGCCGGCGGCAATAACCCGGCCAGGATAACGGCGTTCACCAGCACCAGATTTTCATCAATCAGAAAATCCAGCGCATCAGTCCGATGGCCACCCCGGAGAACCGCGATACCCGGCAAGCTGTCTCTGTCTGCCAGCTTCTGCCATACTCAATCTGAGTTATAGACCACAACAGGAGAGCCCAGCAATCCAATGAGCAAAACCAACAATTCACCGCGTCTGCTGGCCTTTGCCGGCAGCCTGCGCAAAGACTCCCTGAACCGACGCCTGGCAGTTGTACTGGCCGACGCCGCGCGAGAGGCAGGCGCCGAGGTCACACTGATCGAGCTGCGTGACTATCCACTGCCGGTGTACGACGGCGACATCGAGGCGGCTGGCATGCCCGACAATGTCCGGGCACTTCAGAAATTGATGGCTGAACACGATGGCCTGTTGATTGCCACGCCTGAATACAACGGTTCCGTGCCAGCGCTGGTCAAGAACACCCTGGACTGGATCTCACGGCCACAGATCAATGAAGAATCCGGCACAGCACTGTTCCGGGGCAAAGTCGCCGGCATCTGTTCCGCGTCGCCAGGCGCACTCGGCGGCCTGCGCTCGTTGCTTGTCCTGCGCGACATGCTCGCCAAACTCGGCCTCTGGGTTGCGCCTTCCCAGACCGCCTTAGGTGGTGCCAACAAACTCCTGGACAACACAGGTGCGCTGAACGACGAAAAGCAGCATAATGCCATAAAACGCGTGGCCTCCGATGTCGTAGCCGCCTCAAAGGCTTTTTCGGACCACTGACTTCTGCCCTCTGACTTCTGGCTTCTGTCCACTGCATGAGTACAACAGACAGCAACAGCGACACAGCCCTGGACCGGGAATGCCCGCTGATTGACGGGCGCCGCGAGATTCAGATCATCAAGGCCCGCACCTCCGATGTAGGGGGTATCCCTGTCGCCCGGCTGTTGCCATCCCGCAAGCGTCGCCTGATTGGCGCCTGGTGTTTCCTGGACCATGCCGGGCCCAGCCAGTTTGCCAATGACGAACAATCCCTGCATGTTGGCCCACATCCGCATACCTGCCTGCAGACCTTCACCTGGATGATTGATGGCGACCTGATACACCGGGACAGTCTGGGCTACGAGCAGCGCATTCGCCCCGGCCAGGTCAATCTCATGACTGCTGGCAAGGGCATCAGTCACACCGAGGATTCACCACCGGGAGAAAAGGTATTACACGCGGCGCAGTTGTGGATTGCCCTGCCCTATGAACACCGCAACACCGCGCCACGCTTTGATCATTATCCGGAGCTTCCACAGTTTGAATGCGGTCAACTGCACTGCACCCTGCTTGTGGGCCAGCACAGCGGACATGAAGCGCCCACACTGACATTCTCACCACTGTTGGGTATGGATCTGGTCTGGACTGGCGCCGGCACTGACACTGACACTGGCGCCAACACCCAGACCATCGAGCTACGTCCTGATTTCGAGTACGGCATCGTGGCGCTGGAGGGTGCAATGCACATTGACGGCGAACTGCTGGAAACTGATGAACTGGCCTATCTTGGCATCAAGCGCAACTCGGTTGAGGTGCAGACCAGTGGCACGGGGCGTGCGTTGCTGATCGGTGGTGAACCGCTGGATGAAGGGATCATCATCTGGTGGAATTTTGTTGGCCACAGCCGTGATGACGTGGAACAGGCACAGATCGACTGGCAGCAACAAAGTGAGCGATTTGGCACCGTAGTCAATGCGAAGGGGAAGCGCCTGGAGCCACCGGCCATCCCCTGGCGCCGGCAGTAAGGCGTGACAGAGTCTGGACTCGGGGTCAGCTCCCGACAACATCTCCGGGCAGCGGCTGATCCAGCACTTCGCGCACTTTCTCAGACAGGGCCGCAATAGTGAATGGTTTGTCCAGAAGCTGCACACCTGGATCAAGCCGCCCGTGATGCACGATGGAATTTTCTGTATATCCGGACATGTACAACACTCTCAGATCGCCTTGCAACGCACGCGCCCGCTCAGCCACCTCGCGGCCGGACATGCCCCCGGTCAGCACCACATCCGTCAGCAACAGATCGAATTCACCCGGATTGGCAAGTGCAGCCAGCGCCGGCGCACCTTCGGCACAGGCGTGAACACGGTATCCCAGCCGTTGCAGACATTGCACGGTAAACTGCCGCACCAACTCGTCGTCTTCCACTACAAGTATACTTTCCCGCCCTGGCTCGTTGGCCGGCACCACTTCACGACGATGGGTATAGGTGGGTGACGTGTCCCCGATTGCCCGGGGCAGGTACAGACGCACGCTGGTACCGTGTTCCTGCTCGGTGTAGATCTTCACCTGGCCGCCAGACTGCCGGGCAAAACCGTACACCATGGACAGGCCAAGCCCCGAACCCTTGCCTTCCTTCTTGGTGGTAAAAAACGGTTCGAATGCACGCTTGCGAACGTCAGCACTCATGCCGGTCCCGGTATCAGATACCGCTACCATGATGTACTGGCCCGGATTGAGCTCATGCTGGCGAGCGTAATCACGATCCACTGATACGTTGGCCGTCTCTATGGTAAGTCGGCCGCCCTGCGGCATGGCATCCCGGGCATTGATGGCCAGGTTGATGATGGCGCTCTGCAATTCAGCTGGATCCACCATAGCCTTCCACAGACCACTGCCGCGTATCAGTTCAATCTCCACATTCCCGGTCAGTGTGTGCCGAAGCAGGTTTTCGGTATCGGCAATGAGTTCATTGATGCTGACTACCTGGGGTTTCAACGGCTGCTTGCGCGCGAAGGCCAACAATCGGTGTGTCAGTTCAGCCGCTCGCTTACCGGCCTGTTGTACCAGTGCGGCCTGCCTGCGCAAGGGTTGCATGCGTTCATCCGGCAAGCTGTCCAGTTGTTCCATCAGCAACTCTGTGTTGCCAAGTATCACCGTCAGCAGATTGTTGAAATCGTGGGCAACACCACCGGTCAACTGCCCTACCGCTTCCATCTTCTGGGATTGCCTCAATCGCTCTTCCGTCTCAATGCGCTCAGTGATGTCCTGAAAGTAGATCGTCAGACCCTTGTCGTGAGGAAACACCCGAATACTGAACCAGACATCCAGCGGCTCATAGTTGAGCTCAAAGTGTACCGGACGGTTTTCCCTTACAGCCCGGTGGTACTCCCTGTAGGCATCGGTATCCACGCCTTCGGGAAACTCTTCCCACATGTTCTTTCCAGGCAGCTCATCAATATCCCGTTGCAGCAGTCTTCCGGCTTCTTCATTGAGGTAAGTGAAACACCAGTTACGATCCAGCACCACAACGGCATCGGAAATGGAGCGGAACACTGTCTCGACCTCGGCGCGGGCACTTTTCTCTGCGAGCAGTGCCGACTCCTTGGCCCCGAGATACCGCAGCATCAGGTATGACAGGGCAACAAAGAGCGCAGACACCAGGGCACCGAAAATGGCCATGAACACACTGCGTTGTCGCCAACTGCCCAGCACTACGTTCAAGTCCAGTCCAACGTAAACGAGCAGATTGGAAGCCGGCACTGATGTGTAGGCTACAACTCGCTGATAACCGTCCAGGTCGGTGGACGTACCTATGAATTGACCGGCCTCACCATCACCACTGAAGCTGCGGTACTGGACCGCGTCGGACATGCGCTGACCGGGTGCGTCATCGTGAAACGGTGCGCGCACTATACTTACACCATCTTCGTTGATCACACCCACAACATCACCCGGATTGGTCCTGAGGGTGTCGTAGAAAGCCAGGAGATAATCCACCGATATCGCCGCCGCAACAATGCCGGCAAAATTCCCTTGCGCGTCTTCCAGGCGGCGACTGACATTAACAGTCCACCGATCCAACGCAAATCCGATCTGACCGATGCGTGGTTCTCCGACATACAGTCCACGATCGTCGTCCTGCTGATGAACGGTAAACTCGGCAAATGAAGCCAGGTCTGTGGATTGCGGTGACGCAGTGCGAGAGGTGGCCAGCAATCGGCCCTGTTGATCCAGCACGTAATATGCAAAGGTGAAGCTGGTACTGGATTGCTGGGCGACCAACAGCTCGTGAAGTGACAGAAGATCCTCGTCGCTGCTGATATCCAGGGCCGGAAACTCCCTTGCGACGAGCCCCAGTCTCAGATCAAGCCCGCCAAGTACCTGGCGAGTGTGCCCGGCCAGCGCCCGGGTCAGATCGTTGGCGTGATCGTAGGCGCGGTCAATGGTTTCCGCCCGGTCTGTGGAGATCTGCAGGCCAACACCGCCAGCCAGCAAAGCAACAACAAGCAGGTTGATCAGAACGATGGTTTTGTGCAGAGCGCCTCCCAGCAAACCAGTCCGTCATCAGGTTCCTTGGTCCGTTCACTGCCAATTATGTGGCGCCATTGCCAGGCTGTCCAGCACTGTGACCATCGTACGGTTCCAGTGGCCGTGCCAAAGTCAGAATCAGGCAATGGGCTTTCGGCGTTTACCCTTGTCCTTGTTCACGCGATTTTTCTTGCGTGGTTTGTCGTCGACTTTTTTGGCGGCCTTTTTACCCGGTTTCCTGTTCAGCGTCTTGTTCGGCGCCTTGCCCGATTGTTTTTCGTGCGCCTCAAACCCCGGCTTGTTGTCAGGCCTGTCGCGGTGGCGCAACTTCTTGCGCGCCTGCCCGGGTGCCGGGCTCTGTTCCCGTGAGTCCGGGCTGGCGATGGGCGCTACAGCTGTCGGGCCGGCCAGTGCTGTGATATTCAATGGCTTCTGGCACACATGTGTCTTGCGCAGGGTACGGAAAATTTCCTCCGGCATGCCATCGGGCAAATCTACCGTGCTGTAGCTGTCAAAGATGCGGATGTGACCGATGTACCGGCCCTCAATTTCCGCCTCATTCGCAATGGCGCCAACGATTTCACGCGGTGTCACATTATCCTGATGTCCCACATCAATGCGGAACCGCTGCATCGGAATGTCCGGAAAGTCCTTCAGCGCCTTGGCACGCACTTCACCATCATCAGCCGCCACTCTGGGTATGCGCTCGCGCACCGGCTTGTCTTTGGGTGCCGGTCGCTCCGGTGCCCGTTGTGCGGGCGCAGGACGTGTTGAGGCCTTGTCGCGTTGCACCGGCTCCGCACGATCGCGTACCGGCGCCAATGGTTTATCCTTTTGCAATAACATGGCCATGGCCGCAGCCACATCTTCTATGCTGCACTCGTGGTCACGGCACAGATCCTGAACCAGATCGTGGAAGAACTCCAGATTACCCGCCTGCACAGTGTCGGCGATGGCAGCCTTGAAGGCCTCGCTGCGACGCTCGATCAACTCCCCACGGGTGGGCAGTTCCATGCGGGTGATCGTCTTGCGGGTGGTCCTTTCAATGGACTGCAACATGCGTCGTTCACGCGGGGCAACAAACAGGATTGCCTTACCCGAACGCCCGGCACGGCCAGTGCGGCCAATGCGGTGCACGTAGGCTTCGTTGTCGTAGGGAATATCGTAGTTCATCACGTGACTGATACGGTCCACGTCCAGACCTCTGGCCGCCACATCGGTGGCCACCAGGATGTCGAGGTTGCCGCGCTTGAGTTGCTCGATTGTGCGCTGACGCAGGCTCTGGTTCATGTCACCGTTCAGCGCGGCGGCCGAAAAGCCACGGGCACTGAGTTTGTCCGCCAGCTCCACCGTACTGTTACGGGTGCGCACAAACACGATCATGCCGTCGAATTCTTCCACTTCCAGCAGGCGCGTCAACGCGTCCAGTTTGTTGGTACCCTGAACCAGCCAGTAGAACTGCTCAATGTCTGCGTTGGTGCTGGTTGCAGTCTTGATGCGGATTTCTTCCGGGTTTTTCAGGTATCGATCGGCAACTTTCTTGATGGCTGCCGGCATTGTGGCTGAAAACAGTGCAACCTGGCGCTCTGACGGCGTCTGCTTGAGAATTTCCTCCACATCATCGATGAAACCCATACGCAGCATCTCATCGCCTTCATCCAGCACCAGGGTCTGCAGACTGCGCAGATCCAGTGATTTGCGGCGCAAATGGTCAAGCAGACGACCCGGCGTTGCCACAATCACATGTGCGCCCCGGCGCAGCGCCTGAAGCTGCCGCCCCATGTCCTGACCTCCGTACACAGGCAATACGTGAAAACCTTTCATACCTTCGGCGTAGGTCTGGAAGGCCTCGGCCACCTGCAGCGCCAACTCGCGCGTCGGACACAGCACCAGCGCCTGGGTTCGCATATTGCTCACATCGATACGTGCCAGTATCGGCAAGGCAAAGGCAGCCGTCTTGCCAGTGCCGGTCTGCGCCATACCCACAATATCACTGCCGGCCAACAGGGGCGGAATGGTGCGACGCTGAATGGGGGTGGGGGTTTCGTAACCAACACGGCTCAACGTTTCGAGCAGGTTCGCGGGAAGATTGAGGTCAGCAAAGCTGAACTCCCTGGATTCGGAGCTGGACATTATGGTGCCTGCAGGCGGGAAGTCATCAAAAGGGGTGGTGATTATACGCGAATCACTGACGACTTTCCAGAAAGCGCATGGTGCGGGCCGGAAAATCGGTGAACACCCCGTCCACATCGGCCTGGAAATAGAACAACTCCAGCATATGCTCAAAATCGCTGGCATAGGCCGGTACCATGCCCTCATCGGCACGGAAGGTATAGGGATGTACCGCCATACCGTGCCGGTGTGCCAGTGGCACAAGGTCGGTCATGATCAGGTTGTCGGCGGTGGAGTCGTCACTGATGATCAGTGAATAATGCGGTCCCAGGCCATCGGCATAACGCGCGATTTCCTGCACACCGGCCTCTTCCAGCATCCACTGATACGAGGCACCGCCACCAATGAGCTGCACCAGCTTCACGTGCACATCCAATGCAGGAAAGATTTCGTCATGTACACGCCTGAGTTCGTCAAAATCAAAAGTCTGAAGGAAAACGTTGCTGTCCTTGCTGGTGTAGCCGTAGTCCTTCAGCATCTGCACCATGGCCATGCTGATGTCATGACCGTGCTCCCGGTGGAAGGCTGGCGCCTTGATCTCGGGGTAGATGCCGATGTCCTGGCCGGTGGAGTGATTAAGGCCCTGCACAAACTCGATCTGCTCAGCCAGGGTATGAACGTAGAAGCGGGACTGCCAGATCGGAAAGCGCGACGGATAGTTGGACACCTGTTCGCCGTCCTCATTCTCCGCGTAACCTTCGGTGATGCGCAGCTGGCGGATTTCATCCAGTGTGAAGTCTATGACGTAGTGCAGACCGTTTTCGCGGGCGCGGTCGGGGAACCTGTCGGCCACATCTGTGGTCCGATCCAGGGTCAGGTCGTGCCAGACGATCAGCTCACCATCGCTGGTCATCATTACGTCCTGTTCCATGAAATGGGCACCTGTCGCGTAAGCCATGGCAACCGCCGGCAAGGTATGCTCGGGCAGATAACCACTGGCACCGCGATGGGCCACTACAACTTTTTCATGGTCTGCCGTCTGGGCATACGCCGTGCGCCCTGATACCGCTTCAACCCCTGCACTCATCACCATTACTCCTGCGAGCACTCGCGTCAGAATCGAAAACCGCATCAGTGTATCCCCCAAGCCCGGTCGGAACATCATTCTAGCTTAGTTTGATGTCCCGTTTGTGACAGATGCATGTCATCAGCTGCCAAAGCGATATCGCAACTTGACAACCCAGGAGTCGACAATCCGGTCACTCCAGGCCTCCCGGAACATGTCCTGGAAATCACCTTCGAAGGTGCCGGGGATATTACTGCCCCGTGTGTACACCACGAACAGGTCAGACAGCGGTGCAATCTCCCAGCGATATCGGGCCTGGAAGCTGAGACGGCTGACGGTAAAGTCGCGAAGTGCACCTTCGGGCCGCTCAGTACGCTGCAGATAATCCACCTGATCCTGACTGACACGATAGAAGTAGTGCTCCTGAGCCTTGATGCCGGTCCACTGCATGCCCAGGCGGAACTGCTGCCGGGCAGTGATGAAGTAGCTGGCATTTAATTGTGGCGACCACTCCACAGCTTCAAAGGAGCCCATCAGATTGCCGCCCTGGTGTATCAGCCAGCCATCACGGTCACGATACTGGAGTCGCCCATCCAGTGAGAAGCGGTCATTGGGCCGCCAGTCCGCGCCTGCAGTATAGGTCAGGTTACTGCGCCCCAGATCTTCCTGGGCGCTGTTGACATCAACGTTGAAGCTCAGCGGCCTTGACCGGTCGCTGCGCCAGCTTACGTTGCCGGAGTAGCGCGCCGGAATTTTGTAAGTGCCATTGCCGCGGCTCAAGCTGTCATCTACCCGTGGCGGGAAATAACGCAGATTGAAACCGATGTTCTGGTTATTGTGCAACGTATATGACTGCCCAAGAAACAGTCCCAGACGCACCGGACGACCGTCATTGTTCCACTGGTTGATAACCGTGACCGTGGTATCCCAGGTTCGCGCACGTTGCAGGCCCGACACACTTCTGCGAAAGATGTAGTCCAGCATCACGTGATCATTGCGCTGCAAGTAGCCCACGTCGTTGATGTCCAGGCGAGTGTCGATCACATTACCGATGAAGGTATGGGTGATGCCCCGTCGCGGCTGGAAGTCCACGTCAAAGATCAGACCCTGTCCGGTGGTGCCTTGCACATCACTGTGCAGCGCCTGGCCATTGATGTTCCAGCGGGCATCTGCAGAGAAGTATTGAAAATCGACCCCATTGACTGTAGCTGTGCGATCGGGGTGCGACAGGTGAGTGCCCATCCAGCCAATGCTGCGTCTGCCACCACGCGTGGTGTCCTCGTACAACAGCCTGGCAATACCGAAGTCTCTGCCTGAGGATTCCACGGGCACCCGATTACCCTGTTGATCCACGCCCCGGATGCTCATGTCATCCTCAAACGCCAGCAATGCACCATAGCGCCAGGGACCACTCTGTCCCGTGACCTTGCCGGCACCCAATAGCTCAGTGGGCTGGTTGCGATCCAGCGCAGCGGTCTGCACACCCGACGGAACGTCGTACTGTGCGGCGGCGCCTATACGACGGGTATTGAGCATGGTGATGGGGCCACCGGGCCCGCGACCGTTCCGCGCGCGCGGGGTGGCAAAGAACACATCCTGGCCTTCTACAAAGAAGGGGCGCTTTTCGGAGAAAAAAGTTTCGAATGCACTGAGGTTGACCACAATATCGTCAGATTCGACCGTGCCAAAATCCGGATTGATAGTCGCCGATAATTGTGTGTTGGCATTCGGGCGCCAGTAAACATCCGCGCCCACCCGTACATCGGTATCGTCCCGGACGTTGTCACGGGTCACCGAGCTGTAGGGGTAGAAGGTGATCTGTGTGGACGGACTGATACCATGCAGTTCGAACTTCTGGAAGGCTGAAAGGTATTCCGGACTTGTGTCCGGCAGTGCTGGCCAGCTCCAGTTCTCATTGCGGTGAGACACATCCCGTTCAAAGTAGATACCAATCTGCCGGCGATCTCCCGTGGCCTGCGGCAAGGCCATCATCGACCAGGGAATGAAGTACTCGGCTGTCCATCCGGTATCGGTGATCTGCGTGTAACCTTCCCACGGGCCATCCCATTCCCGAGCGATCTGTCGCTCGGGAAGAATGGTGCCATCGGAGTAGGTGCCGCCAAGATTGAGGCGCAGAAAATAACCATACAGGGCCTCGCCAGAGGCGTCCACAGAGACCACAAAGGCATCCCGGGGCACACCCTGGTCCCGTGCGCTCATGCGCTGCACTATAGTGTCCGGATCCTGCTCGGCGATCACCCCGACATACATGCCACGATCATCATAAAAAATCCGAACCTGGGTGCTCATTGGCGCCGGTTGCAGTGTATCCGGAGAAATCACACGCATGGCGTCGATCACCGGTACCTGTTGCCAGATGGCTTCATCCACGTGGCCATCAAGCGTGATCTGCGACCCACCATCGTCGATGCGTGTCATTGTGATCACGGGTTGAGTGATGGAGGCTTGTGCCTGCACTGCGACAGGCATTACAAGGGAAAGCATGACAACGGCACACAGAGAATACAATCGTGCGCCTGGAATTGTGGGGATATTCACGTTGAGACTACCTGATTATTTTTGTCGCCGCGAGTATATCAGTTACCGCGCAGCGAAAAATGCTCCGGGGGCAATAAAGCACATGGGATTACACTTTGTAACCTTTGTGACAAGGCGCAACAGTCGTTGCATGATGTTGCCGCAGGGCCATGAAGGAAAAATGCACCTACGGCCAGTTTTTTCCTTCAAATTGCCATATTTGTCACGGAACAAATGGCGGATATTGTCGTCCAATACAATGAACCGCTTTCACACACCCGCAGTCACAAGGATTCATCATGAGATTATCACGACGCACATCCCACCCATTATTTGTCGAAGAGGAAACCTACAACTGGGCCAAAGGAAGAGGCAGCGTGATCAAACTGCTTTCAGTGTCACTGCTGGGACTGGCCATGGTGGGTGTTGTGCTTTTGATTGCGACCTGATCAGTGACGGAACGCCTGTTTGTGGGGAAACAATCCAAACAGGCCGCCAGTGTGGATGAACACAACATCACGCGCACCGCGCAGACAACCCTTGATCACTTCATTGTACATGCCGTGAAATGCCTTGCCTGTATATACCGGATCCAGGACCAGGCCTTCGGTCCGGGCCATCAGACGGATGCATTCAAACACCTTTTCATCGGCCTGCCCGTAGCCGGGTCCGACATAACCCTCGACCGTGTTCACTGCCAGGGAGCCAGCTGTGAACCCGGCCGGCAGCAGGTGTGCGTAACGCGACTCCCATTTGCGGAAATCACGCCTTACCTTGTCATGAAAGTACTGCGCATCATCACATACGTTGACAGCCAGCACCTGGTCCGCCAGATCAAACAATGCATTGCCGGCAATCAGACCGGCTTGGGTGCCACCTGACCCGGTTGCGGTAACAATGGCATCCGGATGCAAGTCCTCGCGCTTCAGGTCACTGGCAAGCTCCTCACTGGCTGCGACGTATCCCCACAAACCGATTTCGTCGCTGGCACCTGTGGGAATGAAAAATGCCTTGTGCCCATCCTTCGCCAGCTTGGCCTGCAGTTGTTCAGCCATTGCCTCGTGGCGGTGCCAATCACCCGGTGCCACATAATGAATCACGGCGCCAGCCAGTTGGTCCAGTAGCAGATTGCCGTCGGCCGGCACGGCGGGCTCTCCGCGCAGCAACAGGTGCACGCGCAACCCAAGCTGAGCAGCCACCAGTGCGGTGACACGACAATGGTTGGATTGCACACCACCGCAGGTAATCAGTGTGTCGCAGGATTGGGCCAGAGCCTCTGCTACCGAAAATTCCAGTTTACGAAGCTTGTTGCCGCAGGTTTCTGTGCCCGTGAGATTATCCTGCTTTACCCAGATACGGGTGCCATCCAGTTGTGCTGAAAAACGCTCGAGCAGGCGCAAGGGCGTAGGCAGGCGAGCCAACGCCAGCCTGGGTGGATATTTCAGTGACTTCGAAGTGGGCGACGCTGACATGCGGGTAGCGCCCGGGCGGCGACCTTAACGGTCGTCATCCGGGCGGAACTTTTCGCTGTAGAGAAAGAAGTTGGTCAGCACTGCCCGAAGGTGAATAGACGCGTTGAGGTTGTCGATCAACTCAGAGCTCATCTTCGGTTGCGCAAGCGTGAAGCCCAGGGCCGCACTGGCTTTACGGAGATCGTCAAGAATGACCTGCTCAAAAGCATCGTTACTGCCAGCCAGGGAATCAGCCGCTCTGGCCATGGCTTCGTGCATTTTCTGAAGCGTGGGTGTCACGTGAGGCTGTGGCATGGTGGCCTCCTCGTGAGGAGGCCGGCCCTGTGCTGCGTATGCCAACAGAAATTCGTAACCGGATTCAACCGCTTCGATATCGTCTTCCAGAATACTGCTAGTCATCTACTGATCGTCCGTTTTCCAGCGATTGCTGTCGTGATACTCGTTTTTCTCGTCCTCGGAAATCCAGCCCTTGACCATGGAACGGGTATAGAACTGTTTCTCGGGACGTACGGCAAAGTAGATGTGGATCGCCGTGAATGCAATCAGGCCCAGTGTTGCCAGTCCGTGGAGCAGGAACATCACACCCAGACGCGCTTCGTTGTCGACGTAGGGGCGATCCCAGAACGGTGTATTGATATGCATGAACAGGATGACACCGGTCACAATCACCAGCAGGACAAGCACGGTCATCGCCCAATGCATGCCTTTCTGCTCGAAGGAATATTTACCCGGCTTGCGATTTTCATCAAAGGGCTCAGCAAAATCACTGGGGCCCAGCAACATGGACTTGAAGTCCTGCCAGAAAATCGCGCGGATGATGTGGAAGATGATCACGAAGGTGAGCACCAGTCCGGCAATCCAGTGAATGTCCAGCCAGGAAATCCGCCAGCCTATGATGGGCGCAATACCGGTGGCAATGAGCACCAGCACAGAACCGGCCATGACCCAGTGGAAGACCCGGTCAATGGCATCATGACGGTGAACACGCCGACCTTCTGCTGACGGTTTGGCACGTTTTTTTGCCAGCGCAGCCATGAAAATGGCGTGAGCGGCCAGGAGCATGAAGGCAGCAACAGCAACAACCCAAAGCAGGTCCCATGCCACACCAAGAATGACTTCCTCGCCCCATACATCCCGTTTATAGCGAACGATTTCCACGTTTATCCCCTCAAATGTTTTTCGGCTTTATTATTAGCAAACCATTATTTATGAACCGAGCAAAAGACAAATGGCAGCACTGCGTGAGTCCCGGCAGTGCTGCCACTTGATACTTCCGCTCCCCTGTCAGGCCGTTCCTCTGATCGCTCGCTTGACCAGGTTCTCCATCAAGGGAACCTTGTAATGGTTATAGTTCAGCGGACGTGCCCCCTGGCTTGCCAGGCTCGCTGCACGCTGCTCGGTCTGCTCGTTGCGTTGCTCACCACGAACAGCCCGCTCGACGCTGGTCAGTTTGCGCGGCACACATTCCACAGCACCACAGGCAATGCTGGCGCTCTCGATGGTGTCACCATCCATCCGGAACGCTGCAGCCACACTGACCAGGGCGAAATCCCAGACATTACGGTCAGCCACTTTCTCGTAGTAGAAATCTGCATTTGCCCAGGTGTTCGGAATACGAACGGCGGTGAGAATTTCACCGGGTCGCAAGGTGGTCATGTTCTCGATGTCAACGTTGGGGCCAACAAAGAACCTGCTGGCGGGGACCACACGCTGACGGCGACTGCTGCTGATGACCATTTCGGCGTCCAGTGCCAACAGCGCCGGAGCCGTATCGGACGGTGTAACCGCCACACAGCGACTGGCACCAAAAATGGCGTGCTCGCGGTTCAGCGCCTCGGGGGTATCGGCATAACACAGGTTACCACCGGCACGGTAACAGGCCAGACCGCGGCGGTAATACCAGCAACGGGCGTCCTGTACCAGATTGCCGGCCAGCGTACCGTAGTTGCGGATCTGAAGACTGGCCACCTTGCTGGCCGCTTCGGACAGCAGCCCATAACGTGACTGGACAAGCGGGTTCTTTTCGATTTCCGTCAGCGTGGTAAGTGCGCCGATCTCGATGCCATCGGAGGTCTCACGAATACCCTTCCAGGCATCAATTTTGGTCAGCTCGATCAGGGCATCGGTGCGCTTGTTGCGGTCCTTCAACCAGCCGTAAGTATCCTGGCCACCGGCCAGCAACCAGCCATTTTCCCGCAGTTCATTTGCCAGCGACAGCGCATCAGCTTCCGTAGTGGGCTGATACAGCGCAATATCCGGCATTACATCGTGTGCAGTAGCTCCCATATCAACCTCTGAAATTATTCTGCGCCAGGGGTTTCGCGTCTTCCGAAACTCCTGCCAAATGGTTAACAATCATGCCGGGTGTGATCGGCGCGGCGTTGAATACATGACCGCCCAGTGCATCAGTCAGTGCACTGTTCAAAGCGGCGGTAATACAACCCATGGCCGGCTCACCGACACCGCGGCCGCCGTAGGGAACTTCAGGGTCAGGCAGGTCCACCCATCCCGTTTTCATCTGTGACGGGATATCCATATTGGTCGGCACCTTGCTCTGCCAGTAACCAACACTGTGCGGCAGACCATTCTGCGGATCGTAGACCTGTTGCTCGTATCCCGACAGACCGATACCCCAGACTGCGCCGCCGCGCAGCTGGTTGACCATGCCCTGGGGATGGAAGATGGTGCCGGCATCAGCCACGCTCACCATCTCGATGATTTCGAATTTGCCGGTTTCGGTATCCAGTTCCACTTCCACCATGGAGGCCACGATACCAGGCGGTGTGCCGTTGTGGCGTGGATCGTTGAACACACCAACCAGACCGGAGCCGGCCAGACGGTCGACAGAAATCTTGGTGAATGAGTTCAGCTCTTCCGGGTACTCATAACCGGCGTAGCGACCACCGAGCTCGATGGCTCGCTGCGCCACTTCGGCAAAACTCATGCCGGTACCATTGTCGTCGCTGCGGAACACCCGCTCCTCAGCCACCTCGTAATCATCGGCTTCACCACCAAGATCCATTGCCGCGATGGCCTTCATCTTGTCAATGAGATCCAGTACCGCACCATGATTTGCACGGGTGTGGGTGAATACCGAATTACTGCCGTCCTGTGGCGAGGCGATCGGGATATTGTTGTCCGTACGGCCGTGGAAGATCTCCACCCGATCCCAGGGAATCTGCAACGTCTCGGCAGCTGCCCTGGCCGTCGCCGCATAGGAGTAGGTGCCAAGGTTGCCCACACCACTGTGAACGGCCAGTCGGCCGTCCGGCAACAGGCGAACAATGCCGTCCATGCCGCTGCGGCCCGCACCGTGGTAACCCTGACCGACACCGATACCGCGCACCTTGCTGCCATTACGCTGACCGGAACGCTGCATACGCTCCTCGTAATTGAAAAGCTCTGCTGCCTGCGACAGGGCCTCACGCGCAAAGGCGCTGGTCAACGTGCCCCGATTGGGGCCAATCAGGCTGTCGCTGTCTGCCGCATTGAGCAGGTGCATCTGCAAGGGGTCGACACCCAGTTCGTGCGCCGCCTTGTGCATGATAGGATCAATGATGGCTGCAATCTGATTTTCACCGGGGCCGCGCTGGGCACCACGATGCGCGGTGTTGGTACCAACACCTACACCGCGAAAACGCATGGCTTCAGGCTGGAACAACAGCGAAATCGCAGCGGATGCGCTGGACGGATCACCACCGCCACCCTTACCGCCGGAATCACCAACAATGTAATGATCTACGGCCATCATGCGACCATCTTCGCGGAAACCCACCTTGATCCAGCCCTGGAAGCCGTATCGGGTACCACCAATGGTGGACTCCTCCTCACGCGTGATTCGCATCATCACCGGGCGGCCAAGCTTCTGGGAGAAGCGGGCTGGCACAGCCAGCACCGGCATGCTGTTGTGTCGGGCTTTCTGCCCGAAACCACCACCGCAGGCCTCGTTGACGTACACAAAATCTTCCGGGGCCACACCGATGATATCGGCCAGGCCCGGTGCGATACCGCCCAGACTCTGCGAGCCGGCATACAGGTAGCACTTGCCGTTTTCCCAGTAGGACAGCGCACTGCGCGGCTCCATGGACTGGTGCGGATAACCGGCCGTTGTGTAGGTACCTTCATACACGTAGGCACTCTGTGAGAAAGCCTCTTCCAGCTCGCCATAAGCCCACTCCATGGCGGGCTCGGCTGTCGGCTCGTTGCCGGCACGGAAACTGGCCACCTCGTCAGCGGTCCACTTCACTTCCTGGAATCCCTGCTGGAAGCTGAAGACGTTGCCGCCGGGATAGGCATTGGGACCACCTTCCTGAAGGCTGTCCAGCGGATCCAGCACGAATGGCAGGCGCTCGAAAGTGATCGAGATGCGATCAATGGCGTCCTCTGCCGTTTTCTCGTCCACTGCAGCTACTGCCAGAATGGGCTCACCCACCATGGTGGGCGTGTTGGTGAGAATCTGCAGGGCAGTTGTGTGAGTGTATCCGTCGGGGTAGACGTCGTCGGCGGTCAGAATGCCGAACACACCGTCCATCGCCAGTGCTGCCGATGCATCAATGTTCACCACACGGGCGTTGGCAACAGGACTGAGCAACAGGCGCGCGTAAACCATACCTTCTTTTGTATAGTCCTCCGCGTACTTGATGCGGCCGGTCACCTTGCCAGGCACATCCGGTGGCACAAAATCTTTACCGATATGCATGTAAGCCATGATTATTATCCTGTTTGTCGGGCTGCGCGCATGACGCCATCAATGTAAGTTTCATAGGCACCGCAGCGGCAGATATTGCCGGACAGTCCCATACGGGCCTCTTCCCGGGTCGGGTTGGGGTTGGCCCGGAGCAGGCCCACGGCCGACATCACCTGGCCTGGTGTGCAGTAACCGCACTGGGGAGCAAGCTCCTCAATGAACGCCTGCTGCACCGGATGCAATGTGCCACTGGCGGACTGCATGCCTTCTACAGTCTCAATCCGTTGATCCTTGACTGTGTGGGTCAGGATGGAGCAGGCATAACTGGGAATATCATCGACAAGCACGGTGCAGGCGCCACATTCACCCCGGTTGCATCCCAGCTTGGTGCCGGTCAGGCCGAGTTTGTATCGCAGGGTCGACGCAAGTGTCTCCTGCGGCGCTACGTCAACACGCCGGGTCTGGCCGTTGACATTGATTGACAGTAATCGCTCGACCGCTCCGGATGGACGATTGGCGCTGGCTGCGGAGTACCACAACGACGTTGAAGTAGCTGCCACACCAGAGGCAATCACACCCTTGATGAAACGTCTGCGAGTCAGTTTCGGGTTCACAGGCTAACTAAGCCTCCCTCTTCTTGTTTGATGGTAGGGAATTCTGATCTGTAGACCTCCAAGAGTAATGCAGCCACTGGCATTTATCAAGCGCGCACAAGGGCAGGCGATCGTTGCTGCAAGGCGCCGGGCTTCCCTTGACATATTTTGTTTCAGTGGTATTGTGTCGTGCCCCCATGAGACTGAGATGGTACGGTGCCCAAGAAGCGCCAATCCTTCGTGTCGCGAACACAACAAAGGTCTTTCACAGGGCCGGGGGGCCGGTCGTACACCCAGACTGCCGCAGATCGACCTCTGACAGAACATCAGTGCATATTCCACCCGCAGGGCAACTGTGCCTGCTGATGCGCTCGAACGCTTAAAGAAGCAAAGTATTGAGAACGACGAGACCAGACAATCTATGAGTAATCAAGCCCGCAAGCCCCTGAGATTCGGATACCCGGAAAAGACCGGCCTCTATGATCCCGCTTCCGAGAAAGATTCCTGCGGTGTCGGGTTCGTTGCCGATATAAAGGGTCGCCCCAGCCATCAGATCATGCTGGATGCCTACCACCTGAACTCTCGCATGGATCATCGTGGCGGCTGCGGTTTTGAAGCCAATACCGGTGACGGCGCGGGCATACTGATGGCCCTGCCTCACTCCTTTTTCCAGCAGATTGCCAGCAGCGAGCTCAACGCTGACCTGCCTGCTGCCGGCCAGTATGCCGTGGGCAATATCTTCCTGCCCCAGAACAACAGTGAGCGCGAGATCTGCCGCAAAGCCATCAATGAAGCTATCGCTGCCGAAGGCCAGACGCTGCTGGGCTGGCGCGAAGTGCCCGTGGATGCAGACGGCGCCGATGTCGGCCCGGCCGCACGCATGGCCCAACCCAAAATCGAACAACTCTTTGTCGGCGCATCCGACGGCCTGGAAAAGGATGCTTTCGAGCGCAAACTATACGCCATTCGCAAACGCTTCACGCACAGACTGCGTGGCGACAGCTCCCTGACTGAAGCCAAGATGCTTTACTGCTGCAGCCTGTCTACCAAGGTCATCGTCTACAAGGGCATGCTGACCCCGGGCCAGCTGTTCCCGTTCTACAAGGACCTGACCAACCCCGAATTTGCCACTCACCTGGCCATGGTGCATTCACGCTTCAGCACCAATACCTTCCCGTCATGGGATCGGGCGCAGCCCAATCGCTTCATGAGCCACAATGGCGAGATCAACACCCTGCGCGGCAACGTCAACCAGATGGTGGCCCGCGAAGGGACGGTGAAAAGCGAGCTGTTCGGCAGCACCCTGTCTGAGCTGTTTCCGGTGATCGACGCCGATTGCTCGGACTCCGGCTCCTTTGACGCGGTGCTTGAGTTTTTGCTGCTCGGCGGGCGCTCGCTGCCCGAAGCGGTGATGATGATGATTCCCGAGGCATGGCAGTCCGATGTCAACATGCCGGAAGACAAAAAGGCCTTTTACGAGTTCCATTCCGCCCTCATGGAGCCCTGGGATGGCCCGGCCTCCATTGTGTTCAGTGACGGTCACTATATCGGGGCGGTGCTGGACCGTAATGGCCTGCGCCCGAGCCGCTACTACGTCACCCACGATGACAAGGTGATCATGGCATCGGAAGTGGGCGTACTGGAAGTGGATCCGGCCAACGTCAAACTCAAGGGCCGGCTGCAGCCAGGCCGCATGTTCCTGCTTGACTTCGAGCAGGGCCGACTGATTCCTGACCAGGAGCTGAAATCGGAAATCGCCAACAAGCGCCCCTATGGTGAGTGGCTGGCCAACCAGAAAATCAGTCTCCAGGACATCGCCACCGATACCGAGGCGCATTCACTGGATGCCGACAATGTGCTGGAGCGCATGCAGGCTTTTGGTTACACCACTGAAACCATGCAGTTCATGTTATTGCCACTGGTCACCGAGGCACGTGACCCGCTTGGCTCCATGGGTAACGACTCCGCACTGGCCTGCCTGTCCGACAAGCCGCGCTTGATCTACGACTATTTCAAGCAACTGTTTGCCCAGGTCACCAACCCCGCCATCGATTCGATCCGGGAAGAGGTGGTGATGTCACTGGAGTGCTTCATCGGACCGGAAGGCAATCTGCTGGATACCAATGAGAAACAGGCACACCGCCTGAGCCTGAAGCACCCGATCCTGTCCAACAAGCAGCTCAGCGACATCCGCGACATGGATTACAAGGGCATGCGCTCCAAAGTCATTGATATCACCTATGACTGCCATGGCGAGAACGGTTTCCGCGAGGCACTGGACCGCATCTGTACCGAAGCCAGCCAGGCCATTGCCGACGGTTACTCCTTCGTGATCCTGTCGGACCGCAAGATCGGGCAGAACCGTGTGCCATTAAGCGCGCTGGTTGCCTGTGGTGCGGTTCACCATCACCTGATCAACAGCCACGAGCGCACCAAAATCGGCATTGTGGTGGAAACCGGTGAAGCCCGCGAAGTGCACCATCACTGCCTGCTGACCGGGTACGGTGCCGATGCCATCAATCCGTACCTGGCCTTTGAAGCGCTGTGGCAGGCCCGCCTGGATGGACTGCTGGGTGACGATTACGACACCGAAGAAAAGATGATTGCCGCCTACAAGAAAGGGGTGGCCAAGGGCATGCTCAAGGTTATGGCCAAGATGGGCATTTCCACGCTGCATTCCTACAAGGGTGCACAGATTTTCGAGGCCGTCGGTCTGGCCGATGAAGTCATCCAGCGCTGCTTCGCCGGCACTGCCAGCCGCGTGCAGGGCGCCGATTTTGACGTACTTGTCCAGGAGACCGAACGCCGTCACCGCATCGGTTTCCCCGAGCAGGACGTTAACCGTATTCCGGTGCTGCAAAACAGCGGCGAATTCCACTGGCGCACCGGCGGTGAAGCTCACATGTGGAACCCGGACACCATCGCCAACCTGCAGGTGGCCGCGCGCACCAACAGCCGCGACGCCTACAGGGCCTTTGCTGCCTTTGCCAACGAAAAATCCACTCGCGACTGCACCTTCCGCGGCCTGCTCAGGTTCCGCGAAGGGGTGAACCAGCCGATCGCACTGGATCAGGTGGAACCAGCACAGGAAATTGTCAAACGCTTTGCCACCGGTGCCATGAGCTTCGGTTCCATTTCCCAGGAAAGTCACGAGTCGCTGGCCATTGCCATGAACAGGCTCGGCGGCAAATCCAACACGGGCGAAGGTGGTGAGGATCCGGCGCGCTTCACACCCGATGCCAATGGTGACTCACGACGCTCTGCCATCAAGCAGGTTGCTTCGGGCCGCTTTGGTGTCACCATCTGGTACCTGACCAACGCTGACGAGCTGCAGATCAAGATTTCCCAGGGCGCCAAGCCCGGTGAAGGTGGTGAGCTGCCCGGTGGCAAGGTCGATGAGCAGATCGCCCGCATCCGTCACTCAACACCGGGGGTCGGCCTGATTTCACCGCCGCCTCACCACGACATCTACTCCATCGAGGATATGGCGCAGCTCATCCATGACCTGAAAAACGCCAACCGCGATGCCCGCATCAGTGTCAAGCTGGTGTCAGAAATCGGCGTGGGCACTGTTGCCGCGGGTGTGACAAAGGCCAAGACGGACCATCTGGTCATTGCCGGCCATGACGGTGGTACCGGCGCGTCACCACTGACCTCGATCAAACATGCCGGCCTGCCCTGGGAACTGGGCGTTGCCGAAACACACCAGACCCTGGTGATGAACAATCTGCGCTCACGCGTGGTGCTCCAGACCGACGGCCAGCTCAAGACCGGTCGTGATATTGCCGTTGCTGCCTTGCTGGGCGCCGAAGAATTCGGCTTTGCCACAGCACCCCTGATCACACTGGGCTGCATCATGATGCGTAAATGCCACATGAATACCTGCCCGGTAGGTATCGCAACCCAGGATCCCGAGCTGCGCAAGAAATTCAAGGGCAAACCGGAACATGTAGTCAATTACCTGTTCATGGTGGCAGAAGAAATGCGCGAAATCATGGCCAGTATCGGCGTGCGCACGGTCAACGAAATGATAGGCCGCGTTGATCTGCTGGAAATGGACAGGGCAGTGAACCACTGGAAGGCCAGGGGGCTGGATTTCTCTGCCATGCTGACGCCGGCGCAGGCTGTGTTCCCGAACACCGGCGTGTACTGCACGCAGGCACAGGACCATGGCCTGGACAAGGCGCTGGATCAGCAGCTGCTCAAACTCGCCGCGAACACACTGGAAACCGGGGAGAAGGTTGACATCGAACTGCCGGTCATCAACATCAACCGGGTAGTTGGCACCATGCTGTCCAACGAAGTGGCCAAACGTTTTGGTGAAGCACTGTTGCCGGAGGACACCATCAACATCAAGTTGAACGGATCAGCCGGTCAGAGCCTTGGTGCATGGCTGGCCAAGGGCATCACCATCACCGTTGAAGGTGACGCCAACGACTTTGTCGGAAAAGGCCTGTCGGGCGGCAAGATAGTGATCTACCCGCCTAAACAGAGCACGTTTGCAGCCGAGGAAAACATTCTTCTGGGCAACGTGGCACTTTACGGCGCCACAGGTGGTGAAGCCTACTTCCGCGGTATTGCGGCAGAGCGTTTTGCCGTGCGCAACAGCGGGGCCTCTGCCGTTGTTGAGGGCATTGGCGACCATGGCTGTGAGTATATGACCGGGGGTCGCGTGGTCGTACTCGGCAAAACGGGGCGCAACTTTGGCGCCGGCATGAGCGGAGGCGTTGCCTACGTCTGGAACCCGGATGAGGATTTCGAGCGACAGTGCAACATGGAGTCCTTCGAGCTGGAGGCAGTATCCGACCCCAATGACCAGGCGGAGTTGCGCACCATGATCGAAAAACATCTGCAGTACACCGAGTCGACGGTTGCCCGCAGGATTCTCGACAACTGGGAGCAGTCGCTCGGTCAGTTCGTCAAGGTCATGCCGACCGACTTCAAACGCGTGCTGCTCGAACGGGCTGCCAACAAAGAGCGGCCGGTAGCGGTTGCTGTCTGATACGAGCAGACAGCAACACGCCTGGGACAGATACCAATAATTGCAGGAATGGGTTTGAAGTAATGGGAAAACCAACAGGTTTCAAAGAATTCGAGCGGCGCACCGAACCCTATCGGGCGCCGGCAGAACGACTGCTGGACTACAAGGAAATTTATACACCCCACGATGACGAGCACCTGAAAACCCAGGGCGCCCGTTGCATGGATTGTGGTGTGCCTTTCTGTCAATCATTCAACGGCTGTCCGGTGGATAACCTGATACCGGAATGGAATGACCTGGTGTACAAGGGTCGCTGGCGCGAAGCGCTGGACCGTCTGCACAAGACCAACAACTTCCCGGAATTCACCGGCCGTGTGTGCCCGGCCCCGTGTGAAGGTGCCTGTGTGCTTGGCATCACCGACCCGGCTGTGACGATCAAGAATATCGAGAACGCCATTGTCGACAAGGGGTTTGCCAATGGCTGGATCCGCGCCAACCCGCCCAGATTCCGCAGCGGGAAAAAGGTGGCGGTTGTTGGCAGTGGTCCGGCGGGGCTGGCCGCAGCAACGGAGCTGAACCAGGCCGGACATGAAGTGACTGTCTACGAGCGAGCCGACCGTATTGGCGGCCTGCTGATGTACGGCATACCAAACATGAAGCTGGAAAAGGATGTGGTTGACAGGCGCGTGGACCTGCTGCGCAAGGAAGGCGTGCGATTTGTCACCAATGTTGACGTTGGCGGCAAGGGTGTCAACGGCATGGATGTCAAAGAGTTGCTGGCCAGGGTGGATGCACTTTGCCTGGCTACCGGGGCCACCACACCGAGAGACCTGAGCATTCCCGGCCGCGACGGCGATGGTGTTCATTTCGCCATGGAGTTCCTGACCGCCCAGACCCGAAGCCTGCTGGACTCGGACATGAAGGACGGCAAGTACATCAGCGCAAAGGGCAAGAACGTCATTGTCATTGGCGGCGGGGACACCGGTACAGACTGTATTGCCACATCGCTGCGCCACGGCTGCAAATCGCTGGTCAACTTCGAGATCATGGCCAAACCCTCAACAGAGCGTCCCGAGGACAACCCCTGGCCGCTGTGGCCCAGGATCTATCGGGTTGACTACGGCCATGAAGAGGCCGCACACGTTACCGGCCGAGACCCCCGCGTCTACTCCATCAGCGGCAAGGAGTTTGTCCGCGACAAGAATGGCAAGCTGCTCGGCATCAACACAGTGGAAGTCGACAACAAGTTCCAGGAAATTCCGGGTACGGTGAAATTCTGGGAAGCGGACCTGATTCTGCTGTCCATGGGTTTTCTGGGGCCCGAGCATTATGTCAGTCAGCCTATCGGGCTGGAGCTCGATCAACGCTCCAACTACAAGGCTGATTACGAGAAGTTCCTGACAAGTCATCCAAAAGTGTTTGCCGCTGGTGACTGTCGACGTGGTCAATCCCTGGTAGTCTGGGCCATCAAGGAAGGCCGCCTGGTGGCAGATGCCATCGACAGATTCCTGAAGATCTGACGCGGTCGCCGGATATGTTGATATGCTAAGGTATCAAGACGAAGCGAAGCATATCCGGCACCACCACCAGCAGGGCGCACCATGACAGACGCGGTATTGACACTGTGTGATGTGCACAAGAAGTACGGTGACTTCACTGCAGTCAGCAATGTCAGCCTGAGTATCCCACGCGGCTCAATCTACGGCTTTCTTGGCCCCAATGGCGCCGGGAAGACCACAACCATCCGCATGATTCTCGACATCATCCGCCCGGACAGCGGCAGCATTTCAGTGCTGGGCCAAAGCAGCGCCATGGCGGTGCGCGATCGCATCGGTTACCTGCCCGAAGAAAAAGGCCTCTACAAAAAAATGAAGGTGTGGGCCATCATCGCCTACTTCGCCAGCCTCAAGGGCGTGTCCCGCAAACAGGCTCGCCAGCGCGCCTTTGAGCTGCTGAAACGCTATGGCCTGTCCGATTTTGCCAATGCCACGGTGGACTCGCTTTCCAAGGGCATGGGTCAGAAGGTGCAGGTCATCGCCTCCATCGCGCACGACCCGGAACTGATCATTCTTGATGAACCATTCTCGGGACTGGATCCGGTCAACCAGCAGGTGCTGGAAGACCTGATCCGGGACCTGTCCGGTGGCGGCCGCACCGTCATTTTTTCCACTCATGTGATGCAGCACGCCGAACGCCTGTGTGATCGCCTGCTGCTGATCACACGCGGTGAAAAAGTGTTTGATGGCACGGTGCAGGATGCACATGCGCTCATTCCCCGACGGGTCACAGTGGAGACCGATCAGGACATTCACCACTTCCAGGCACTGCCCGGTGTGCTGGCGGTGCATGCGCGAGCGGAAAACGTTTCACAGGCCACCAGTTGGGATATCCATCTGGACGAACACACCGATCCCCAGATGGTGCTGCGTCAGTGCTTTGACAATGGCATCAGTCTCAGCCGTTTTGACTACACGCATACCTCCCTGCACGACGTCTTTGTGCATCTGGTCGGCAGTGAAGCCGCGGAGCAGTCCTTCCGATGAGAATCATCTGGTTGATCGCAATGCGCGAGTATCTGGAGAACATCAAAACCAAGGGCTTCTGGATTGGTGTACTGCTGGTGCCCATCGTTTTTGCCGCCATCTTCCTGTTCACCGGCAAACTGGCCAGTTCAGCGCCGGTAAGGCACTTCATTCTGGTGGACCAGTCCGGCAGTTATGCCGAGGCGGTTGAAAGCGCCATCCGACGCGAACACCAACGCCGCATCCTGCTCGACTTCGTGCGATATCTGCAGGAAAACCGACGCGACGATGTACCCCTGGGCGATGGTGGTGCAGCGCAGACCCAGATCGATGAATTCATCGATGATTTTGGCAGCGACGAGGTCGCGGTGCTGGATCAGTGGCTGGCAAGCGGTGGCCTGTCCATGGCGCTGGATATGGCCGCACCCTATCTCCGCGACGATGCGCCGGCTTTTGTGGAGCCACGCGAACAGTTCATCAATGTACCGTTGCCCGCGCATATCGACCCCACTGCTGCGCCTGCAGAAATCGTCGACGCTCTTCGCCCTTATCTGACGGGTGAGCGCCGTCTTCAGACAAACGGGGATCGGGTATCACTTTTTGCCCTCATTCTGATTCCTGACAACGTTGAACAGGCCATCATCAGTCCTCCCCAGTCTGTGCAACAGGGCGGGAACGACAGCCCGGGAGGCGTGCAGTTCTGGGCCAGCAATCTGACCGATGCCCGGCTGCCCAACGCGATTCAGAACAGCATCAACGCCAGCATCCGCCAGCAGGCCTACGCCGAGCGCGGCGTGGACATCCAGGCCGTGCGCGATGTGCAGCGCACCCGGCTGCCAGTGAGCCGGCTGGATCCGGCCAAAGCCGCCGGAGAGGAAGAGGTGGACATGACAGACACCTTCCGCCAGTGGGCGCCCATCGGCTTTGTCTATCTGATATTCATTTCACTGATGCAGAGTGTGCAGTACCTGCTGAGCAACACCATCGAGGAGAAGTCCAACCGCATCATCGAAGTACTGATCGCCTCGGTCACTCCCAATGAACTGATGATGGGCAAGCTGCTGGGCATCGGCCTGAGCGGGCTGACCACGGTGGCAGCCTGGATCGTGTCATTCTTTGTATTCATCAGGCTATACCAAAGCGTGGAAACCGCGCTGATCAGCCAGATTCTCGATGTGTTACTCAGCGCTGACCTGATTCCCTGGTTCGTATTCTACTACCTGGCCGGATACGCGCTGTATTCAGGCATCTTCCTGGCCATCGGCAGTCTGTGCAACACACTGAAGGAGGCGCAGAGCCTGATGATGCCGCTGATGATGATCCTGATCATTCCGGTCATTGCCATGAGTTTCATCGCCCAGGACCCCAATGGTACCCTGGCGCGCGTGATGTCATGGATTCCGCTGTTCACTCCGTTTACCATGATGAACCGCGCAGCCGCACAGCCACCAATGATTGATGTGATTGGTACCACGATGCTGCTCAGTATCACCGTGGTGTTGGTGTTATGGTTGTCAGGACGAGTGTTCCGCCAGGGGGTGCTGCGAAGCGGACAACCACCGCGCCTGACCGAGCTGTGGCGCATGTTGCGCCGCAGCGACACTTGAGCGGAATCGCTTGTCTGAGTTAAATGACCCGAAACTACAGGACCCCTGATCCATGCCCATGCGCGAACTCATAGAACGGCGCGCCTTCATCGTTTCGCTGGCATTGGTGAGCGTCGCCTTTCTCTGGATACTCAGGCCATTCTGGACCGCCATTTTCTGGGCCTGCGTATTGTCCATGCTGTTCAATCCGCTGCAGCGCACCATGGTACAGCGCCTGAACGGTCGCGCCACTCTGGCAGCCAGCATCACACTGTTGATCAGCACCATCATTGTCATCCTGCCGGCTATAGCCATTGGCGCCGCCTTTGTACGTGAAGGCGTACAGCTCTATCAGTTGATCCAGGACCAGGAGATCAACCTGGACGAGATCATGGAACAGGTCGGCGCAGCCGTACCGATCCTGCCGGATCTGCTCCAGCGCGTTGGCATAGACACCGCCAACATCCGCAGCTCACTGACCGACCTGATGATTGGCCTGACCGAAGTGATTGGCCAGGAGACGCTGCGCTTTGCGCGCAATACCGCCGGCTTCACGTTGCGACTGTTCATGATGTTGTACCTGATGTTTTTCCTGCTGCGCGACGGCGAGAAACTGATAAAGTGGATACGCCTTGCGCTGCCCATGGACGCCGAACACAATCAGATCATGATGAACAAGTTCGTCGAAGTGACCCGCGCCACTGTCAAGGGCAACCTGATTGTGGCGATGGTGCAGGGTGCACTTGGCGGCATCATTTTCCTGCTGCTGGGCGTGGGTGGTGCTGTGCTCTGGGCGGTCATCATGGCCATACTGTCGCTGCTGCCGGCAGTAGGCGCCTCACTGGTCTGGGGGCCGGTGGCCATCTATCTGTACGCCACCGGAGACTGGGTGCAGGCCAGTATTCTTGTTGTCTATGGCGCGGTCATCATCGGTCTGGCCGACAATGTCCTGCGCCCCATTCTGGTGGGTCGGGACACCAAGCTGCCGGACTATATCGTACTGTTTTCAACGCTCGGTGGTCTGTCGCTGATGGGGCTCAACGGATTTGTTGTCGGCCCCCTTATTGCTGCCCTGTTCCTGGCCTTCTGGAACACATTCATCCGTGATTTCCCAAGCAATTGATACCCTGTTCGTCACCCGGCATGCAGGGGCTTTCAGCCAACCCGACCCTCTTCGTTGCACTCTCTTGACAGGCCGACGCATGCCTGCGAAAGTGCGCCTCGATAGCCGCGCTGGCTGAAAGCCAGAGTGATCATAGACTTATACAGTGGTTCCCAAGGTAGAATAGGCGCCTTCACCATTTCATTGTTCGCCGCCAACCCAATGTGAGGCCAAGATTGGACAGCAGTATTGCCTTTATCGGCGCGGGAAACATGGCAGGCAGCCTCATTGCCGGGCTGCTGGGCAAGGGCACCGCACCGGACAACATCATTGCCTGTGATACGGACACCGGCAAACTGGCCGCCCTGAAAGCCGAAACCGGTATCCGCACCATGCGTTCCGAACACGCCGCCGCCACTGCTGATGTGCTCGTACTGGCAATCAAGCCCCAGGTGATGGCCGAGGTATGCTGTGCGCTGCAACCGCATATCGGCGACCGTAATGTGGTGATCGTGAGTATAGCTGCCGGCATATCGCTGGATTCCCTGCGACAATGGCTGGGCAAGGAGCGGGCCATCGTGCGCACCATGCCCAATACGCCTTCCCTGGTCGCAGAAGGGGCCACCGCCCTGTTTGCCAACCCGGCCACGTCTGACCAGCAAAAGCAGCTGGCTGCGGATGTCATGGCCGCTGTTGGCATCACCTGCTGGCTTGAGAAGGAATCGGATATTGACACCATCACTGCGCTTTCCGGCAGCGGCCCGGCCTACTTTTTTCTGCTCATGGAAGCCATGGAAAAAGCTGCCATTGCCATGGGTCTGGATGCCGGGACCGCCCGGCGCTTTGCCGTACAGACTGCCAAGGGGGCAGGCCAGCTGGCCGCCCACCAGGCCCGTGCCAACCCCGAGGTACCACCGGCAGAGCTGCGTCGGCGCGTCACCTCGCCTGGTGGCACAACGGAAAGGGCCATCAACAGCCTTGAGCGCGAAGGCTTTACTGCCATAGTTGAACGTGCCATGCAGGCTGCACGCTTGCGCTCGGCCGAACTGGGGTCGGCGAATACCACCGACACAAATCATATTACCGGTAAAGAGAGTCACTGATGAACGCTGCCAGTCAAACACTGATCCTGCTGGTCAACACACTGGGTACGCTGTATCTGATGGCCATATTGCTGCGCTTCCTGCTGCAGCTCGCACGAGCCGATTTCTACAACCCCATCACCCAGGTGGTGGTACGCATCACCGACCCCGGTGTACAGGTGTTTCGTCGCTTCATTCCCGGCTTTCGGGGTGTGGACCTGTCCTCACTGGTATTCGCTCTGCTTTTCCAGATGGCAGCCATGAGTGCCCTGGTGTACCTCAATGGCATAGCGATGCCGGGCCTGGGCCTGATTCTCACCTGGTCGGCGGTCGGCTTGTTGTCCTTTGTGCTTAACATCTACTTCTGGGCAATCATCATCTCCATTGTTGCCAGTTTCCTGGCACCAATGAGCACCCACCCGGCCCTGACCCTGGTGCGCCAGCTGACCGAACCGGTGATGGCACCGTTTCGCAAGATTCTGCCCTCACTGGGTGGGCTCGACCTGTCTCCGATCTTTGTGTTCCTGACCATCCAGATGATCCGGGTGATCGTGATCATGCCCACGGGTGTCAACCCGCGCTTTGTACTTGGCATGTAACGATTTTCCGGGATAACGACCGATGAGTGTTGTCATCCATGCCTGACAAGATACCCGAAGACTGCGTTGGCATCGTCAAACCGACGCTTTATCACTTTGATGAACCACTGACACTGCGCAGTGGCAAGGTGCTGCCTTGCTACGACCTCATGGTGGAGACTTACGGCACGCTGAATGACGATCGTTCCAATGCTGTACTGATCTGCCACGCGCTCAGTGGTGATCATCACGCTGCCGGGTATCACAGCATGGAGGATCGCAAACCGGGCTGGTGGGACCACTGCATTGGTCCAGGCAAACCGATTGATACCAACCAGTTCTTTGTTGTGGCCCTGAACAATCTGGGTGGATGCGCCGGCAGCACCGGCCCGACTTCCATCAATCCGGAGACCGGCAAGTGGTACGGGCCGGATTTCCCTGTGGTGACCGTGCGCGACTGGGTCAACAGCCAGGCCCGGTTGGCTGACCGGCTAGGTATCGCGCAGTGGGCTGCTGTGGTTGGCGGTAGTCTGGGCGGCATGCAGGTCATGCGCTGGGCTATCAGTTATCCGGATCGACTGCGCCATGCCGTGATGATGGCGGTGGCGCCAAAACTCTCAGCCCAGAACATTGCCTTCAATGAAGTTGCACGCCAGTCCATCACAGCCGATCCGGATTTTCACGAGGGCCGGTACAGGGAGCACGGTGTCATCCCAAAGCGCGGTGTCATGCTGGCCCGGATGGTCGGACACATCACCTATCTGTCCGACAGCTCCATGCGTGAAAAATTCGGTCGCGCCTCCGAGCAGCTCAAGGATTCCCTGAATCTTGGCCGGGACCTGCGCAAGGGCAAGCTCAGTTTCGGTTTTGATGTGGATTTCCAGGTGGAAAGTTATCTGCACTATCAGGGTGAACGCTTTTCTGAAACCTTTGACGCCAACACCTACCTGCTGATGACCAAGGCTCTGGACTATTTTGACCCCAGCGTTGATTACCAGGGCGATCTCAGCCTGGCATTTGCCAACAGCAAATGCCGCTTCCTGCTGATGTCTTTCAGCACCGACTGGCGCTTCCCGCCAGAGCGCAGCCGGGAAATTGTTGACGCCCTGCTCAAGGCAGAATGTGATGTCAGCTATCTGGAGATAGAGGCCGACCAGGGCCACGACGCGTTTCTTTTGCCGGTACCCCGTTATATCAGTGCATTTTCAACCTACATGAACCGTGTCCACAGGGAGGTCAACTCACATGCGGCCTGACCTGGAACTGATTCAGCAATGGGTTGAGCCCGGCAGCCGCGTACTGGACCTGGGGTGCGGTGACGGCAGCCTGCTGGCCTACCTCAAGGCGAACAAACAGGTAGCGGACATCGGACTGGAGATTGATGAACTGAACATCGAAAAGTGCCTGGCCAAAGGTGTCAATGTCATACAGCAGGACCTTAACCGGGGGCTTGGCAACTTCCAGACCCAGAGCTTTGATACTGTACTGCTGACCCAGACACTGCAGGCCGTGCGTTACCCCGATGTACTGGTGGAGGAGATGTTGCGCATCGGCCGCAAGTGCATTGTCACCTTTCCAAACTTTGGCAACTGGCGCAGTCGCTTTTACCTGACATTCAGGGGCCGTATGCCGGTATCGGAGTACATGCCCTACCAGTGGTACGACACGCCCAACATCCACTTCTGCACAGTGCGCGACTTTGATGCCTTCTGCCAGGAGCGCAAGATCAATGTGCTGACACGTACCGTGGTGGACTACAAACATCACCACAGCTGGTTGATCCAGCGTATGCCCAACCTGCTGAGTGATATTGCCATCTATCACTTCAGTCGCTGACCGGAACAGGAGACGGGTGATGGGTGAACAGAAATTCACGGCAGATCAGCACCAGCTGCAGGTTGTGCTGGCCAGCGGCAACTCCGGCAAGCTCACCGAACTCCAGGCTATGCTGGACCCAGCCGGCGTGACAATGCTGCTGCAACGCGACCTTGGCATCAGCGATGCCGAGGAGACAGGTCTCACGTTCGTCGAAAATGCCCTGATCAAGGCCCGGCACGCCAGTCGAATGAGTGGCTTGCCCGCCATAGCCGACGACTCCGGACTGGCCGTGGATGCGCTGGGTGGTGCACCCGGCATCTATTCGGCGCGCTTTGCTGGCGCCGGCGCCACTGACGCTGACAACAATGCGCGACTGCTCGATGAACTGGCATCGGTGCCCGATGAGCAGCGCGGCGCCTGCTTTCATTGTGTGGTGGTCTTTATGCGCCATGCAGAGGATCCTGTGCCCATCGTCTGTCATGGGCGCTGGCCAGGCAACATTCTGCGCGCCCCGGTTGGGGACAACGGTTTTGGTTACGACCCACTGTTTCTGGTTCCAGAGCAGGGCTGCAGCTCAGCTGAGTTACCACCCTCAGTGAAAAACCGTATCAGTCACCGCGCCCGTGCCATGGAACAGCTACTGAGCCACTGGCCAGCCCCCGGCGGTAAGGGACCATGACAGCCTCCTGGCAGCAGCCCGCGGCCGAGCCCGGGGCACCGGTCGGTCCACGGGTTCTGACACCACATTTACCCCCACTTTCCCTGTACATCCATATCCCCTGGTGTGTGCGCAAATGCCCCTATTGTGACTTCAATTCACACGAATCAAAGTCCGACATCCCTGAACAGGATTATATCCAGGCGCTTGTCCAGGACCTGGACCATGACCTGCCACTGGTGCAGGATCGGGCACTGGCGAGCATTTTTTTTGGCGGCGGCACACCCAGCCTCTTTTCCGGCGCCGGCATCCGGCAGATACTGACCGCGGTGGCTGAACGCATTGAATGCTCACCTGACATTGAAATCACACTGGAGGCCAATCCCGGCACGGCTGAGCAGGCCAGGTTTGCCGACTTCCACAGCGCCGGCGTCAACCGCCTGTCCATTGGCGTGCAAAGTTTTGATGACCTGCAGTTACAGAGCCTGGGGCGCATTCATGGTAGCCGGGAGGCTGACAACGCCATCAACATGGCTCGCAAGAGTGGGTTCGAGAACCTCAATATCGACATCATGTACGCACTTGCCGGCCAGTCCCTGGCCCAGGCCATGGCTGACCTGGATCGCGCAGTGGATCACGGACCAACACACCTGTCCTGGTATCAGTTGACCATTGAACCCAATACGGCTTTCTACAAACATCCACCGCGACAGCCTGACGAGGATGCCATGCTCGAGATACAGCAGGCCGGTTTCCATCTCCTGGAAAGCAGCGGTTACACCCAGTATGAAGTCTCGGCCTTTGCCCGAGCCGGCAGGCAGGCCGAGCACAATCTGAATTACTGGCGCTTTGGCGACTATCTGGGTATTGGTGCCGGGGCGCACGGCAAGATCACGCGGCCGGACAACCATGACATTATCCGGACACGCAAACACCGGCAACCTGCCCATTACATCACCTCGGTGTCACGCACAGCGCAGCGGCAAGCCATTCCGCAGGACGATCTGGCACTGGAGTTCATGCTCAACACGCTGAGACTTCACGAAGGTTTCTCGGCGGATCAGTTCGAAGCACGCACCGGGCTGGCTTTCGGACAGGTTGAAAAGCAGGTAGAATCGCTGGTATCCAAAGCGCTGCTTGCGCGACAGGCCAATCACTTCCAACCGACCGCGCAAGGTCGCCAGTTTCTCAACACCATGCTGGAAGCCTTTCTTTGAGCATCCAGCGAGCATGCGGGGGCCATTCACCATGAGCGACAAACTCGCCGGCAAACGCTGTGAACCCTGCGAACTGGGCAGTGGATCCCTGCCCGCCGAGGAAATCAATCGCTTGATCACTGAAGTGCCTCGCTGGAAGAAAATCAGGACCGATGGTGTGGACCAACTGCGCCGCGAATTTCATTTCCAAGACTTCAGGCAGGCCTTTGCCTTCAGTTACAAGGTGGCTGCGCTGGCTGAACGGGAGAATCACCATCCAGCCATGCTGGTGGAATGGGGCAAGGTAACTGTCACCTGGTGGACCCACAAGATCAATGGTCTGCACGAGAACGATTTTGTCATGGCAGCAAAAACCGACAAAGTGGCCGCCACAACCACGCACTGATCCCCTTTATCTGCCCCATACTCCCGGAGCCAACCATGCCCTCGCTGATACAGCATTTTGACACCCTGATGCGTCTGCCAAGCATCAGCTCCACCAACGTTGCCATCGACATGAGCAACGAGCCGGTGATCAACTATCTGGCCGAACAGTTCGAAGCACTGGGTTTCAACTGCGAGATCCTGCCTTGTGAAAGCGACACAGGCAAAATCAAACTGAACCTGATTGCCACTCTGGGCACAGGGCCGGGAGGACTGGTTCTGGCTGGGCACACAGACACGGTGCCTATGGATGAACATCTGTGGCAGGTGCCCCCTCTGCAGCTGACCGAGAAGGACAATCGCCTTTATGGTCTCGGCAGCTCAGATATGAAGAGTTTTTTTGCGCTGATCCTCGAAGCGGTAGCCGAACTGTCGGGGCAGAAACTGCAACAACCCTTGATCGTACTGGCCACTGCTGATGAGGAAACTTCCATGCACGGTGCGCGACGCCTGGCCGAACTGGGCAGACCCAAGGCGCGTTATGCCGTGATCGGAGAACCCACAAACATGAAACCGGTGCGCGCACACAAGGGCATCATGATGGAGTCCATTCGCCTTCTCGGCCAGAGCGGACATTCCTCGGATCACTCACTGGGCCGCAATGCCTTGGAAGCCATGCATGATGTCATTGGTGATTTGCTGGTATTCCGAAAGGAATTACAGGAAAAATATCACGACCCAATGTTTGACATCGCCCTGCCGACACTGAACCTGGGTTGCATACATGGCGGAGATGCCGCGAATCGAATCTGTGGTCAATGTGAACTTGAGTTCGATCTGCGACCCTTGCCGGGCATGGAACTGGATACACTTCGCGAAACCATCCGACAGCGTGTACGCCCGATAGCCGACAGACACCGTGTACAGTTCGAACTGGTTTCGCTGTTTCCCGGCATCTCTGCATACGCCTGCCCCATTGACAGCGATCTGGTGAAAACCGCTGAAAAGCTCACCGGCCATCAATCCATTACCGTGGGCTTTGGCACCGAGGCGCCAATGCTGCAGGGAATGGGTATGGACACAATTGTGCTCGGCCCTGGCGATATTGCCCAGGCCCACCAGCCTGATGAATACCTAGCGCTGGACCGGGTCACACCCTGCGTGGATCTGCTCAAACGTCTGATCCGCCATTACTGCATTGAAGCCTGATTTACCGTATATTACGCGCATGGAAGATCTGCCCGCCTACATTGACTGGTTCCGCAACTCGGCCAGCTACATCAACAAACACCGGAAAAAAGTGTTTGTTGTGCTGCTGCCTGGCGAAGCCATTGCCGATTCCAATTTCAGCAATATCGTGCACGACATCACCTTGCTGCACAGCCTTGGCGTCAAGCTGGTACTGGTTCACGGTGCCAGGCCGCAGATCAGTGAAGCCATGGAAAGCGCCGGGCAGGATGCCCAGTATCACATGGGGCTGCGGGTTACCGATGCCAGCGCGTTGAAAGTGGTCAAGCAGACCATCGGCAGCCTGGGCATCGAGTTGGAGGCGCAGTTTTCCATGGGGCTGATCAACTCGCCCATGCATGGCGCCGACATTCGTACCAGCCGCGGGAACTACATCACAGCGCGTCCACTGGGCGTGATTGACGGCGTGGATTACGGGCTGACCGGTGTCGTGCGGAAGGTCAACGTCCACGCTATCCAGCAACATCTGGATGAACACAGCATCGTGCTGCTTTCCAATCTGGGATACTCGCCCACTGGCGAAGTATTCAATCTGTCAGTCGAGGATGTTGCCACTGAAGTTGCCACCGCCATGAAAGCGGACAAATTGATTGTGTTCATCGCCGGCCAGGGTATTGTTGATCCGGCTGGCAAGTTACAGAGCACCCTGTCTCCCGGCGCAGCTGACGCATTGCTGGGCGAAATCCGCATGACCGATTACCAGACGGCTGAAGCCTTGCGCGCCGCAATCGGTGCCTGTCGCCAGCAGGTTTCGCGAAGCCACCTGATCAGCTACAGCCGCAATGGCGCCCTGATCGAGGAGCTGTTTACCCGAAACGGCAGCGGCACACTGATCACCAAAGAGCAGTTCGAACATCTGCGCTCTGCCACCATTGATGATGTAGGCGGCATTCTGGAATTGATCAAACCACTGGAAGAGCGGGGCATTCTTGTGCATCGTTCACGGGAATTGCTGGAAGCAGAAATCGAACACTTCAAAGTGATCGACCTCGAAGGCATGATTGTCGCCTGTGCAGCAATCTATCCGCTTGACGAGTCCACTGGCGAAATCTCCTGTATCGCCATACACAATTCCTACCGTGACAGCGGACGCGGCGAACACCTGATGAATGCGCTGGAAGATGAGGCACGTCGGCTGGGACTGTCCCAGGTCATTGTATTGACCACCCAGACGGCACACTGGTTCATTGAGCGTGGCTTCAGGGAGGTTGCCATCAGTGAACTGCCGATAACGAAACAACAGATGTACAACTACCAGCGTAACTCCAAGGTCTTTCAGAAAACCCTGTAACTGGCGGTGGACCGGATGAAAGCAAACGAAATCATTGATCAGCTGCTTGAGGACCTGGAGTCCAGCCGACTGGTATTGCCCACGCTGCCGGAAGTGGCGCTGCGGGTTCGTGATGCCGTGGACGACCCCAACGCATCGCTCGATCGCATCACTCGCATCATCATTACCGATGCGGCGCTCAGTGCGCGCCTCATCCAGATCGCCAACAGTCCTTTGATGCGCGCTTCCCGAAAAATCGAGTCCATCGAGATGGCAGTCAATTGGCTGGGGCTGAAGTTGGTTCGCGAAATGGTCATGAGCATGGTGATGGAACAGATGTTCCAGGCAACATCTGAGCTGACCGATCGAAAATTACGCGAGACCTGGCACCACTCAACCCTGGTGGCAGCCATCAGTCATGCCCTTGCCCTGCAGTATACCCGCCTGTCACCTGAACAGGCCCTGTTGGCCGGGCTCGTGCACGACATCGGTGTACTGCCGATCCTCAAGAAAGTTGAGGAACATCCACAGTTACTCAATGACGAATCTGCCCTGGACACCATTATCGAGGAGTTACACGGAAGAATCGGTCACGCCATTCTTGATGCCTGGCATTTCCCGGAGGAACTGATCGCGGTAGCCATGGGGCATGAGGATCTGCATCGTGAGGTTCCGCAAGTCGACATCGTGGATGTTGTTCTGGTGGCAAACCTGCAAAGCCACATCGACACGGACCATCGACTGACGCGGATCAGCTGGCAGGACATTCCTGCGTTTGACCGGCTGGGTATGAGCCCGGAGCTGAATCTCATTGAAATGGAAGGCACCGCCCAGGAGATCGAGGAAGCACAACGACTGCTTTCCTGACCGGGCCTGGCTGAGCAGCGCCTTCTGTCTGCTCAGCGTTCCAGGATAACAAAGCTGTAGTCGTAGGGATTGGGACCGGCAGCGGAAAAGTCCTCGCGACCGAGTTCGTGCCATCGCTCAATGTCAAACTCGGGGAAAAACGCATCGCCATCCACTTCGGCGTGCACCTGGGTCAGATAGAGTCGCTGCGCCAAAGGCAGCGCCTGCGCATAGATCTCAGCGCCGCCCATGATGATGGCCTCCTCGCTGCCATCAATGTGGGCCACACTGTCCGCAATCCTTATTGCCGCCTCCAGGGAATTCACCACTTTCACACCGTCGGGCACCTCATAATCCGGATCACGTGTGATCACAATATTGGTGCGACCAGGCAGTGGCTTGCCAATGGATTCCCAGGTCTTGCGTCCCATGATGATGGGCTTGCCCATGGTGACGCGTTTGAAGTACCTGAGATCCTCGGACAGATGCCAGGGCAGGGCATTGTTGCGACCAATCACCCGGTTGCGCGACATGGCCCATATCATTGCAATGCGCACACTCATACCGCAACCGGCGCCTTGATGTGTGGATGAGGTTCGTAACCGGTGATCTCGAAATCCTCATATCGGTAGTCAAAAATGCTGCCGGGCCTGCGCTTGATCACCAGCCTGGGCAGCGCACGCGGTTCTCGCGTCAACTGCAACTGCGCCTGATCCATGTGATTGCTGTACAGATGGGTATCGCCACCGGTCCAGATGAACTCCCCGGGTTCCAGATCACACTGCTGTGCCATCATATGGGTCAAAAGGGCATAGGAAGCAATATTGAACGGAACACCCAGAAATGTATCTGCTGATCGCTGATACAGCTGACATGACAGCCGACCATCGGCCACATAGAACTGGAATAGTGTGTGGCACGGGGGCAGTGCCATCTCGTCCACATAGGCAGGATTGTACGCCACCACCATATGCCGACGCGAATAGGGGTTGCTGCGGATCTGCTGAACAAGCTTGCTGATCTGGTCCACCGATTCACCATCCTTGCCCGGCCAGCTGCGCCACTGGAACCCGTAGACCGGCCCCAGGTCGCCATTCTCATCGGCCCACTCGTCCCAGATCGAGACACCATTGTCCTTCAGATAACGGATGTTGGTATCACCGCTGAGAAACCACAACAACTCATAAACAATAGAGCGTATATGCAACTTTTTGGTGGTGAGCAGGGGAAACCCGGCCTGCAGGTCGAATCGCATCTGATGCCCGAACACCGAGCGCGTGCCGGTACCGGTGCGATCTTCACGCACACTGCCTTCATCCATGATGCGTTTGAGCAATTGCAGGTACTGTTGCATGTTCAGCGGGTCCCCTGTTCATTCTGTTCTTTCTGTAATTTCTGTTTTTTTCGTGATGCTGACGTGGGCTGCGGCTCGGCTTCAGACGGCGACCTGTAAGCCAGATACAACATGAACAGCCCGGCTGCGATCATGGGTACGGACAATAATTGTCCCATTGTGAGCCATTCAAAGGCAACAAAGCCCAGCCACTCATCCGGCTCACGGAAGAACTCAACGAAGATGCGCTGCGCGCCGTAAACCACACCAAACAGGCCGGCCACTGCGTAGCGCGGCCGCGGGCGGGAAGAGAACCACCAGACAATGGCGAACAGCACAACGCCTTCCAGGAACGCCTGATACAGCTGTGACGGGTGACGGGCCAGATCATCCACATGTGGAAAGACCATGCCGAAGGCCGAATCGGTGGGTCGCCCCCAAAGCTCACCACCAATGAAATTACCAACCCTGCCCGCACCCAGCCCGAAAGGTACCATCGGTGCCACAAAATCCAGAACGTCAAAGTAGTTGCGTTTGACCTTGCGCGAGTACAGGTAGAAGGCCAGCATCACGCCCAGAATGCCACCGTGGAATGACATACCGCCCTCCCACACACGCAACAACCAGAGTGGGTCCTGCAGGAACTGACCAAAATTGTAGAACAGCACCGATCCCAGGCGACCGCCGATCACTGCGCCAATGGCGCCGTAGAAAACCATGTCCGAGACCTGCTCGTCGCTCCAGCGATGGGCTGGTTTGGCTAGCGGGGAAGCGGCCCGGCGACGCGCCAGAAACCATGCACCACCAAATGCGATGATGTACATGATGCCGTACCAATGCACGGACAGTGGACCTATGGAAAAGGCCACCGGATCAATCTGCGGATAGGTGAGCATGCAACGTTTCCTTACAAGTGTCAGTTATGGCGCGAACTCCGCAGCAACCTGTCCACACCTGCACTGTACAGAGCAAGGTCCACTGAGCTGCGGATGGTCTGTGCATCATCCATGGTCATCACCTGTTCCAGCAACTCACAGGCATCGGCAATGGTGATTGATCGCACCACCGCCTTCACCTTGAGCAGGGTCGAGGCATTCATGGAAAGGATATCGAAGCCCATGGCCATCAGCAGGACCGCCGCGCCGGGGTCGCCTGCCATTTCCCCGCAGATACTGACGATCTTGCCTTCCGCGTGCGCATCATTGACCACTTGCTGCAGTGCATGCAGGACTGCCGGATGGAAGGAGCTGTACAGGCTTGCCACTCGGGGATTGTTGCGATCCACCGCCAACAGATACTGGGTCAGGTCGTTACTGCCCACGGATACAAAATCAACCATGGAAGCCAGGGTTCGGGCAAGGTACACCGCGGCAGGCACCTCGATCATGACACCCACAGGTGGCATCTTCACGTCCAGGCCTTCATCCTGCAGCTCGCGCCAGGCGCGCTTGATGATCTGCAGCGAGCTGGTCACTTCCTGCACCGAAGACACCATGGGCAGCATGATCTGCAGGTTGTCCAGCCCTTCGCTGGCGCGGATCATGGCCCGTGCCTGGGCGATGAAAATCTCGGGATGGTCCAGTGTCACCCGAATGCCACGCCAGCCCAGGAAGGGGTTGGCTTCCTCAATGGGGAAATAGGGCAGCGCCTTGTCGCCACCAATGTCCAGTGTGCGCATGGTGACTTTCTTGGGCGCAAAGGCCTCCAGCTGCTCCCGATAGATCTGCGCCTGTTCCTGCTCACTGGGAAAACGGTCACTGAGCAGGAAAGGCACCTCTGTACGGAACAGGCCGATACCCTCGGCGCCGTGATCAAGCGAGCGCACAACATCACTCATCAGGCCGGTATTCACCCATAATCTGACACGGTGATGGTCGCGGGTTTCGCTGGGCAGATTGATCAGGCCTTCCAGGCCCCGGATCAGTTGCTCCTCTTCCTTGATGACTTCGTGGTATCGCTCGCGCAGTTTGTCAGACGGGTTGCTGTACACCACACCGTTGTAGCCATCCACGATCACTTCCCGGCCGTGTAACTTGCGATAGGGCAGGTCGACCACACCCATGACCGTGGGAATGCCCATGGTGCGGGCCAGAATGGCAACGTGTGAGCTACCCGAACCCTTGACTGAAATCAGCCCCTTGAGCCGTTCGCGAGGCGCCTCCACCAACATTGACGGTACCAGCTCCTCACCCACCAGCACAGTATTCTCGGGGTATTCGGTGGGCGTCACATCCTGGTCCTGCAAATGGGCCAGTACACGCGAGCAAAGGTCACGGATATCGGCAGCCCTCTCACGCAGATACGGGTCTTTCATCTGTTCGAAGGTGCGCACGTGGTCCAGCGCCACTTCCGCCAGGGCGCCCTGGGCCCACTGCCCCTCGCGAATCAGGCTGATGACCTCCTTGCCAAGTGCATCATCGTCGAGCATGCGCAAATAGACATCGAACAGCTCGCGCTCCTCCGGTCGCAGTTGTTTTTCCACCGAGAAGCCCAGTATGCGCATCTGTTCCCGTACCGCATTCAACGCTTCCTGGAAAAAAGCAATCTCTGCGTCCACATCCGCAATCACCCGGCTGGGTATATGGGTCAGGTCAGCCTTGGGTGCGATCACTACAGCCTGGCCCATGGCCACCCCGGACGCACCGGAGACCCCCGGGAAACTGGCGTCCAGCCGGCGCTGGCCGGAGGGGCTCAGTCCCTGGATGGCACCGGTGGCTTCGGCGGCCGCTATTACACCTGCCAGCTGGGCCGACAGTGTGACCAGGAAAGCTTCTTCACCGGCATCGAACAGACGCTGTTCGCTGTGCTGCACCACCAACACACCCAACACCTGGCGATGGTGAATGATGGGGACGCCCAGAAAGGAGCTGTAGGCTTCTTCCCCGGTTTCAGACAGGTAACGGAAGTTCGGGTGAGACCGGGCATCTTCCAGATTCAGCAACTCGGCGTTGCTGGCCACCAGGCCAACAAGGCCTTCCCCGACCTGCAGGCTGACATGGCCGACAGATTCTTTCTTCAGACCTTCCGAGGCCATCAATACATGACAGTTCAGGTCGGCATCCAGCAGGTAAACAGAACACACCTGGGTATTCATTGCAGCCCGGACACGCGAGACGATCACATCAAGCGCGGACTGCAGATCCCGGGCGGAATTCACCTCCTGTACAATTTCGCGCAACCGTTCCAGCATGTCTGTGTTCCATGTACTCGTTTATTATTACTCTGATCATTATCTTACTACCCGCATGGCCCACTAGCTGTTCATCCGGCGAACGTAGCGATTGAGGGGGCGTATCAGTTCGATCAGTGCACGTCGGTAGACTTCCCGCTTGAAGTCAATCACCTGATCCAGCGGATACCAGAAACTGACCCATTGCCAGTCATCGAATTCAGGGGTGTTATTGTCATTGGACAAGGTAATCCGGCTTTCGTCACCTTTCAGGGCCAGCAGGAACCACTTCTGCTTCTGCCCGATGCACACAGGATTGGAATTGTGCCGGATGAAGTTCTTGGGTAACTGGTAATGCAGCCAGTTGCGTGTGCTGGCCAGAACGTCCACATCCTGCGGCTCAAGGCCGACTTCTTCCCTGAGCTCTCTGTACATTGCCCGCTGCAGCTTCTCCCCGGAGTGAATGCCGCCCTGGGGGAATTGCCACGCATCCTGCCCGATACGCTTGGCCCATAATACCTGACCCTGTCGGTTACAGATGATGATACCGACGTTTGGCCGGAAGCCACGCGCGTCAATCATGTGCAGAGATTCCTCATTGATGTCCTGGCATTGTTTCACAAATGGCGGAACAGGCTCAAGCCGGTATAATGCCGCCTTTGGCATTACGGGCCTGGGGCACGGGGAAACAACATGAAACTGGCAATATTCGATCTGGACAATACATTACTGGGCGGCGACAGTGACCATGCCTGGGGCGAATTCCTGATCAGTGCAGGCCTTGTCGACGAAAAAACACATCGGGCGCGCAACAATGAATTCTATCGGCAGTACCAGGAAGGTGGCCTGGACATCGTCGAATACGCTGCCTTTGCCGCCGGCCCAATTGCCGGCAAGAACCCGAACCTGCTCAAGGATCTGCATGATCAGTTCATGCGCGACTTTGTCATGCCCATGATGCTGCCGGCGGCGCAGACACTGCTCGCGCGGCATCGCGAAGACGGTGACTATCTGCTCATCATTACCGCCACCAATCACTTCATCACCGCGCCCATCGCCCGACACCTGGGTGTGGATGAGCTTATTGCCACAGATCTGGAGCAGGTGGATGGCATCTATACCGGTCGCCTGCAGGGCATACCGTGCTTTCAGGACGGCAAGGTGAAGCGGCTTACAGCGTGGCTGGAGCAGTACAACACCAACTGCACCAACGTTGATCTCAGACTGGATATTGGCAACAGCATCTTCTACAGCGATTCGTTCAATGACCTGCCGCTACTGGAACACGCTGCCGAAGCGGTGGCGGTGGACCCGGACGACACGCTGCGAGAGCAGGCCAGACAGCGCGGCTGGCCGGTGATCAGTCTGCGTGATCCATACTGAGATCCACGATCAGGTCATCGGCAATCTGCTCAAGTTCAGCCCGCAGATGCTCCAATGACAGACCCGGCGGGATTCTCAGCACCGCACGGGCGTGAAAAAGTGTCTCCCCTGACATGGGTGCACTGCTGCAATCCGTGTCCAGCTGATCGACGTTGATCTGCTGGGCGGCCAGTGCCTGGGATACTTCCCTGACAATACCCGGGCGGTCATTGCCCACAATACTGAGCCGGGCCAGGCGCACATCGTCCTCGCCACCAACGCCTTGCGCCGGATCCACACGCTCAATGATGATACGCAGGCTGGCAGGTAGCTCGTCCAGTGCGTGGATCAGCCGGTCTGCCCGGTCATCAGGCACACTGACGCGCAGAATGCCTGCAAATTTGCCAGCCAGATGCGACATATTGCTTTCCAGCCAGTTACCATCGTGATCGGCAACCGCCTGGGCCAGCGCCTCCACCAGCCCCGGACGGTCATCCCCGATGACCGTCAGCACCAGATACGTGTTCATGCCTCAATCCTCACGGTACGCGGAAACTGCGCAAATTCTTCCCAGTGACTCACACGCTCCGGTGCCTGATCTGCTGTTGGCTGGGTGTGGCCGTTCACATCGCTGACACGTGACACCAGAGTATGCTCCCCCGGTTCGGCACCGTGCCAGTCCAGATGAAACAGCTTCCATGAATACCGGGAAGACCGGGGATCAATCACGGCGGTCTGCCAGGCACCATCGTCCACCCGCACCTGTACCTGATCGATCGGCGTGCCATCGTTAAGCACAAAGCCGGTGATCCGGTGATGATCACCGTGGCGGGTAACACGAACAATCACGGACTTCAGGTTCATGCGCGCCACAGAGTTCTCCACCCAGCGCATCTCTCCGCCCACTTCCTCGTGCTTCAGCGTCACGTAGTCACGCCCCATAAAGCGTCCCATGTAGCGAGTATCCTGAACGTGAATCTGGGTCAGCCACTTGACATTGGCCACCCCGTAAAAGCCGGGCACAATCAGCCGCAGCGGTCGACCATGATGCACAGGCAACGGCTCACCGTTCATCTCCCAGGCCAGCAGATTGGGTTCACGCCGGGCATCTTCCAGCGACAGGCTGCGGGCAAAGGCTTTCTCAACAGTCCGACCACGCACTTCCTCGGTGCCCACATCGGCGCCGAAGAACACCACTTCGCGCCCCTGCTCCTGCACACCGGCCTGGTCCAGAATTGATCGCAGATTCGCACCGCGCCATCGGGCATTGCCCACCAGTCCATGGAACATACGGTTGGCATTGCCTCCACACTCGAACCCGATGTCCTGCTCCACGGCTGGCATGTCCATCAGTTGCTGCAGCGTGTATTCGGCAGGATTGTCCACCAGGCCGGTAACGCGAAGGCGATAATTGTTGATGTCCAGCTCAGGCTGGCCGTAGTGCTGCACCACATAAAAATCATCGGAATGGAAACTGGTGATGTTGCGGGTGTCGATGATGTGTGTGCTGTTGGGACGTCGCGGCCCCGGTGCCCAGCCCGACGGGATGTCTGTGAACGGCACCAACTCCCCGCTCTGATTCCCATCCGCGCCCTGCGCCAATGCTGTCCAGGGAAAACTGACAGCGCTCATGGCAAGTGTGCCCAGGCCCAGACCCTGTTTGAGTAGCGTGCGGCGATCCGCATCATGCTTTTCTGTCATAGCAGCGACTCTCTTGTTGTTGTGTCACATTCCTGGTTGCCTTGGCCACCATTGACCTGCCAGGAGGTCAACATACCACAGGTCGACCGGCTCAGTGCTGATGACCGCCCGGTCCGTGCACGTGACGATGGGCAATTTCTTCGGCCGATGCCGGACGGATGTCCACGATCCGGATCTCGTATTCCAGGGTCCGGCCAGCAAAGGGGTGATTGGTGTCCAGATCCACATGGAACTTACCCACCTTGACCACCAGGGCATTACGCACCCCCTTGTCGGTGTCAATCGAGACCAGGGCGCCCGGCACCAGTTTCCTTGGATCCTTGACCCGGCGCATGTACTTGAACGGCACCCGCAAGGCCGCGCCGGACTGACGGTGGCCATAGGCCTGCTCGGGAGGCAGGGTGATGCTGATCTGATCACCAACAGCCTTGCCGTGCATGGCGTTTTCCAGCCCGGCGATCACATTGCGATAACCGTGAAGGTAAACCAGTGGTTGGCCCTCAAAAGAGCTTTCCATCCAGTCTGACACCTGACCACCGGTGCGCACTTCACGCAAGCGATAATGAAAGGACACCACGGTACCGGGCGCCACCACCTTTTTTTCGTCCGCCATTACTGCCTCCGGCATGAACTGTGTTCGGCGCATTCTACCCACAATCGCGCATGCACCAAAACACTTTGCACGGGAACCCGCAAAAGCGCAAAAACAACAGCCAGAGCCCGGGAGGGGCTACGGTTCAAGCACCCCGGCAATTGGTGTATAATGAAGGCCTTTCCAGCTGAACTACCAGATCAATCACCGAGAACACAGCAAGGGTTATCATGGCAAACAAGTCAAAGAAAGAAGCAGCTTCAGTCGATCGCGCCAGCCTCTCCGAACACATCAACGCCTTCATCAAGGGTGGTGGCAAGGTCCAGCAGATCCCGACGGGCACCAGTGGCCAGACCAATACCAGCGGCCCCCGTCAGATCGTCCTCAGCCACAAAAGCGGCTCCTGAGCTCTTTCGTGTTACCGGCTTCCGGTGGCGTCGCCTAAAGCGGCTCCACCGAGTAACCGCGCTGCTCAAGCAGGGCAATCAGCCCGTCCTCTCCTACCAGATGTGCGGCCCCTACAAGAACAAGGGCTGTCTGTTCCTGACCGAACAATGACTCTATGGTCGGCATCCAGTTGTGATTCCTCTGCACCAGCATGGCGTCGTACACATCGGGTGCCTGCGCCTGCATCTCGTCCACAAACAGTGACTGCATACGCGACAGATCACCTGAGCGCCAGGTGGCAACCATGTCTTCTATAGTGTCGGCGGCCCGTTCAAAATCGGCCAGTGAGTACAGGATGAACTCACTTTCATAACCGTCTCCCATACCGGCCAGCAGATCTATCTGATCCTGGACCGACTCCAGTTGACCGACAGGTTTGCCGTCACCAATTGCCCGGGTATGGAAATACATGTCGATACCCTGCGGTGTAAAGCCCAGTTTCTGGAACTCCATCACTGACAGGGTACTGACGATCAGCCCGGGCTTGAAAGTCTGCATCATGGCCAATGGCAAGCCGGCCTCGGCCATGTGTGCTTCCAGTGCATCATAGGCTTCCTCGTTGAGCACCGTACGCAGCGTGCGCCCGTCCTGATAGGTCAGCGCCTGCATCAGCCTGGCCTGCATGGACATGTCGGTCAGTGCATTGATGTCCGTCTCGAAATACAGTACATCAGCAGCTTCATAGGCCTGGTTGTACTGGTCAGGCAGCGGGTAGTCGGACCGGCGCAGCAGATGCACGGTGCCGCCCAGGTAAAGCACGTCGTCTGCGGATGCGCTGCTCACGCGGTAGACCGAGGTCAGCTCCTGCGATGCCAGCACCGAGGTTGTCAGCAGCAACGACAACAACAAGGCCGCCAGCGCCCTGGCCGAGCTTTCACGGCCACCTGTTCGCATCATTCGTGTCACTATCATGTCCAGCTCCTCAATATTTCCCATAGTCCCTTGGTCAAAAAATCGCCTGCTTCCCTGCATCTGATGCACCTTTGGCGCAGTATCCAGGCAACGCGACTAAGTTAGCATGTTATCCTGAAAGCACAACTTGCTGAAAACACGAGACCGGAACATGGCCAAATTGTTATTCCGCCTGCGCAATGTGCCAGAGGATGAGGCTCAGGAGGTGCGCGAGCTTCTGGAAGCACACGAATTGGACTACTACGAGACAAAGGCAGGCAACTGGGGTATCTCCATGCCCGGCATCTGGCTGAAAAACGACAACGATCTGGATCGTGCCAAGGCCTTGCTGCACGACTATCAGGCCAGACGCGCAGCCAGCGCGCGCGCCGCCTACGAAGCGGCAAAACGCGAGGGACAGGCCGAATCGCAGATTGATGTACTGCGCCAGAACCCACTCAAAGTGGCACTCTATCTTGCCGCAATCAGCGCTATTCTGTACATCTCGGTGAGAACCTTCTTCAGCTTCTGAGGGCTGCCGTATGGCTATCCGTTTTGAAACTGCGTATGTCAACGGCATCCGACTGCGGGTTGCTGTGCAGAAACCGGGCAAGGCGCTACCGGGCGCACCGCTGATCCTGCTGGTCCACGGCTGGCCCGAGTCCTGGTATTCCTGGCGGCACCAGATACCGGTGCTGGCCGAGGCCGGCTACCGGGTAGCAGCCATGGACCTGCGTGGTTACGGTGGCAGTGACAGCCCACCGGCAATCGCCGACTACAGCATGATCAACATGACAAATGACGTGGCGGGTGTTGCCAAATATCTGGACGCAGACAAGGTGATCCTGGTCGGGCACGACTGGGGCGCACCCATTGTCTGGGTCACTGCCATCCGATACCCGGAACTGGTCAGCGCAGTGGTGGGTATGAGCGTGCCACACCTGCGCCGCGGCAGCCGGGACATCACCACCATTTACCGCCAGATTTTCAGGGAAAATTTTTTCTATCAGCTGTACTTTCAGACACCCGGTGTTGCCGAGGCCGAACTGGAGGCAGACATCGACACCAGCCTGCGCAAGATCTATTACGCGGCGTCGGGTGACTGCACTAAAGCGGACCGTGGCTTCATGGGTGGAAACGGCGAAAAAACCGGCATGCTCGACGGCATGGTGAATCCGGATCCTTTCCCCGACTGGATGAGGCAGGAAGACCTGGACTACTTTGCTGAGCAGTTCCGGCAAAGTGGGTTCCGTGGCAGCATCAATCGATATCGTAATTTCGAGCGCGACTGGCGCGAACTGCCCGAGCTGTCAGAGAAACTGGTGGAACAGCCCGCGCTGTTCATTGCCGGCTCCCGTGATCCTGTACTGACGTACATTCCCGGCAAGCGTCTGGATCAGGAAATGGATGGCATGTACACCAACTTGCGGGCAAAAGTCATCATCGAAGGTGGTGGCCACTGGATCCAGCAAGAGCGACCAGATGAAGTCAATAACGCACTCCTGGCGTTTCTGTCCGGTCTGAGACAAGCGTCGGGCGTACCCGCCCACCAGGGCCTGCCATGAAGTGACGATCGACTCTTTGCTCAGTCAGGCGCGCATTGTCAGGAGGGGTGTGTGATTGTCAGATTGAGCGGCTCGAGACTGGCGATTGTTGCGGTTATCCTGTCGCCGGGGATGACAGCGGAGACGCCGGCGGGGGTGCCGGTGAAAATGAGGTCACCTGGCCCTAGTGTATAGTAGCTTGATAACTCCTGGATTATTTCACTGACATTCCAGATCATGTCCGCAATATCCCCCCGCTGCCTTGTCTGCCCATTGACATCCAGCCGAATCTCTCCTTTGGTGATGAGGCCGGTTTCCGACACCGGCGTCAGCACAGAGACCGGTGCCGAGTGCTCGAAGCCCTTTGCCGTATCCCAGGGACGACCGGCCTGCTTGGCCTCTGCCTGAAGGTCTCGTCGCGTAAAGTCCACTCCGACACCGTAGGCGGCAATGGCCGCTTCGGCCTGCCGGCCGGAAAGCTGACTGCCACCGGCGGCCAGCGCCACCACCAACTCCACTTCATGATGCAGGTCCCGGGTGCGCGATGGATAGGGAATACGGCCATCACTGAACATGACCGCAGAGGCGGGCTTGCTGAAGAAAAAGGGCGCTTCCCGTTCGCTGGCACCCATCTCCCGCGCGTGCGCTTCATAATTGCGGCCGACACAGAACACACGGCCCACAGGAAAACCAAGCGCAGTGCCCTTGATGGCCAGCACGGGAATCGGCACGTCAAACAACAGTCGGGAACTCATCGCCAGACTCCGATCACCAAGCCCATCAGGGTGAAAGCCACCACCCAGTAACCACCGTTGATCACGGCATACTTCCAGGAGCGGCGCTCAAACAGGGTGTTGACTGCAATGGCAAAAAACACCCAGCCAAACCCTGTCAAAAAGCCGTAAAACATGCCCGTGGTGGCACCCACATCGGGAAAATTCAGAAAACTGGCCAGATTGAAAGCCATGACAAGAATGAACACAAATGCCAGACCAAAAATCTTCACCATGTTACCGGACTGGATTTGCTCTTCGGTGATACCGGACTCATTCATCCAGGCCTTTGCAAACAGCAGGGGCGAGTACCACAACCCACCTACAAGAAAAGCAGACAGTGCTGCGACCAGTACGGCCAGCAGATTGGGGCCAGACGATTCCATGTTCCACCTCGACTGTTATTGTTCGTTGTTGTTGGGGCCTGTTGTTGGAGGCTGCCGCCTGTCACCTGTCAACTCCCCAGGTACGCCCGCAATTGCGGCGCATACTCACGGCGCTGCAGCAACTGTTGCAGTGACCAATGATACTGCGATGGCACAGAGCGCAACAGTCTGAATTCTGCATTTTCCTGCACGGCAATCGGCACACCGTTGCAGTACAACACGCGGTTGCGGCTCACGCGGGCAAGCCGGGTCTGTGGAAGGAACACTGGCAGCAGGTTGACCGGATCGGCGGCGCTCAGGCAATGGTAGACAGCAGTTTCCCAGGCTTCACTGTCGTCGACACTGACTTGCCGGGCCGCATCACGCAGCGCGGTAACGGTATCGGCCAGGGCAAACTGCTCGCCGGCAAGGCCGGCAATGAAGCGGCCGCCGCGCACGGTACCCCGCAATTCCATTCGCTTGAGCACGCTCAGCAGCACTCGCCAGGGCGGCGCGGCGGTTTCCCGCGCCAGCACACTGCGGCAGACCACACCCCATCGCTTCAGATAGATCATCACCAGTGCTTCAAGCGTGTCGTCATCAACATCAGGGACATTCGGCGCCTTTTTGAGCAGAAACCAGCGCCCGGCCGCCTCCACGTCCCAGCTCGCGCGGCGACGACGGCGCCCACCGGTCCTGCGTGCGGCTGGCGTCAGCAGTGCCCGCAAGCCGGTATAACTGTCACTGCTCAGATAACCACCAGCCACCAGTTCGGCCAGCGCCTGTTCCAGTTGTGCCGGCAACAGACCCGTGCGCTGGGCGATGTCACCAAAGAAACTGGCGCCCTGTTGCAGCAGATCCTGATGGACTTTTTCCGCCAGCGAACTCAGCGGCAGCGGTTCCCGCGGCTCAGCGGCAGCCGGTGTACTGGCCAGTTGTTGCCAGAGACTGCTGTTGGCCCGCTGGGCCAGGGTTACCGGGGTTGCCTTCACTGGTCCCGCAGCGTGGCTTTTGCCCTTGCGCACTGCGCCTATTGCGCCCGGCAACGCATACCGACCCCAGGTCACACGGCCACTGATGCAATACAGGTCCAGCCAATCCGGATCATAGAGACTCATGCGCGCCGGGAAAATATCGGCCTCCCAGGCCGCGGCCGGTGCTGACAGTCCATCCAGCCGGTCCAGCGTGCGCTGCAACAGGGCCTGGCCTTCAGCCGCTTTGGGCAAGGGCACCGGCCGTGATGCCAGGCTATGCTGGCGGATCTCGTGGCGCTCGAAAAGAAACAGCGCATAGGCCTGCAGGGATACCGGTTTTATGGCGTCTCGATGCGTATCAATCGTGTAGCGGTGAATACGTTGCAGCAGACGCCGTTCACACCACTGTTCGGCGGGCACTTGTCGACAGAACTGACCACGGAACACAAAACCTTCGGACTCCAGCGCCAGCAGCGCCGGCATGATCCCGGTGTCCGGCAGCGCCAGCGTACTGGCCAGATCGGCGGCGGTGACCGGCCCCAGGCCTTCGAGCCTGCCGCGCAGCAAAGTCTTGAGCGCTTCGGCTGCCGACCATTGTTCGTTGGCCAGCTCGTCCGGCAGAACCAGATCTGTCTCGATCACCGCCTGTGGCAGGGCGGCGCGCACACAGGGCAGGCGTTCGGCGCAGATGTACCGTTGTCCGGCTGTGGTCTGCACGCCTGTGGCCCGGCCCTGAGACATCAGCTTTTGCATGAAACTGTCCGCGTTTTGGTCTGCATCAGCGCGCTGCAGCTCTTCCCCCGTCATCAGCCCGAGTGTGTGTAATGCATCGTGCAGTTCCTCGGCGCTGCGGATCAGCGGCCAGGCTTCCTCGCGCACCCGCTCGATGGCTGAGGGTTCCAGCAGGCTGTAGTCACCGGCCTCAGCCGGGTCCAGCCAGCTGCGGTTACGAATGGCATTGGTACGTCGCTCCTCAAAGGGTGCATCATCCAGGAACGCATACGGTCTGGCGTTGATGATTTCCTGGGCAAAGGGTGAGGGTTCACGCAGATCCAGCGCAATCAGTTGCAGCTCACCGGCCTCCATTTTCTGCAGCAGTGCCAACAGGCCGTCAATGTCCATGGCCTCGGTCAGACAGTCATGAATGGTCTGCTGCACCAGTGGGTGATCGGGCACATCGCGCTTGCCGGTGAGGTTTTCCTGACAGGCCAGTTGGTCGGGGAAGACCTGGGCCACCAGGTCCTCGGCATCCATACGCTGGAATTGGGGTGGCACCCGACCCTTTGCGCGGTTGCGCTGAATGGCCAGCGATCGAGTGGCATTCCAGCGCCAGCGCACCTCGAACATGGGCGCATCCAGCAAGGCCTGAATCAGCACCTCGCGCACACTGTTGCTGTGCAGATAGGTGAACACTTCATCCAGCACAAAACTGTGCACGGAGCCCAGCGAGATCACAATACTGTCTTCATTGGCCGCGGCCTGCAATTCAAAATTGAAGGTGCGGCAGAAGCGTTTGCGCAGTGCCAGCCCCCAGGCTCGATTCAGGCGGCTGCCAAAGGGTGAATGGATGACCACATGCATGTCGCCCACTTCATCAAAGAAGCGCTCCATGACCAGTTGTTTCTGGGTGGGCATGACCTGCAGCGCATGACGTCCGACCTGCAGATAATCCACCAGCTGCTGTGCTGCCGCCACCGGCAGACCGATGTCGGCAGTGAGAAACTGCACGGCCTGCGCCGCGCTTTCCTGGGTCAGATAATGATCCAACGTCTCACGCAGACGTGAAACCGACTCCGACAACTCGGCTGTGCGACCTGGCCCCTCACCGAACCAGAACGGAATGGTGGGCTTCATGCCATGGGCATCGCGAACGCGCACTTTCAGCCCGTCCACACGCAGCAATTGCCAGCTGTGACTGCCCAGTGTAAAAATATCACCAGGCAGGGTTTCCAGCGCAAAGTCTTCATTCAGCGTGCCTACCACGGTGTCTTCCGGATCCAGCACCACCTGGTAGTCAAACATGTCCGGAATGGCACCACCATTGGTCAGGGCGGTAAGCCGCGCACCCCTGCGCGGGCTGAGGCGCCTGTTTATGCGATCCAGGTGCAACCAGGCGCCACGTCTTCCCAGTCGGGTACTGTAGCCGTCGGCAAGCATCTGCAGCAGGGCATCAAAATGTTCACGGCTCAGATCACGGTAGGGCCAGGCGGCGCGATAGAGTTCGAACAGTGTGTCGGCGGACAAGCCCGCACCATCGGTGTCATCAGTGATTTCGTTTTCGCGCGCCGCAGCCTCTGCCACTATCTGCTGCGCAAGAATATCCAACGGCTGCGCCGGCATCAGTATGCGATCCAGTTCACCGCGCCGTATGCTGTCCAGCAGCGCTGTGCACTCCAGCAGATCGTCACGGGTCAGCGGAAACAGGATGCCCTTGGGCGTGCCACCCACCGAGTGACCGCTACGGCCAACACGTTGCAGAAAGGTGGCGATGCTTTTGGGTGAGGCAAACTGCACCACCAGATCCACCGCGCCGATATCGATACCGAGTTCCATGGATGCGGTGGCCACCAACACCTTGAGTTCGCCCGCCTTGAGTTTCTGTTCAGCGGTATGCCGGTGTTCCTTGCTCATGCTGCCATGATGGGAGCTGACAAGCCCGTCACCCAGACGCTCACTCAACGCCAACGCCAGCCGTTCGGACAGTCGCCGGGTGTTCACAAAAACCAGAGTGGTCCGATGACCGTCAACCAGTTGTACCAGGCGCTGGTAAAGCTCGTCCCACACCTCATTGCTCATCAGCGCCGACAGGGGCGAGGCGGGCACTTCCACACGCAGATCAAGACAACGGCGGTGACCGGCATCCACAATCGTGCAGGGCAGTGGCGCATTGTTGTCACCACAACCGGTGAGATAGCGGGCTACCAGTTCAATCGGCTTCTGTGTGGCTGACAGGCCTATGCGCTGCAGCGGTGCACCGGTGAGCGCCTGCAATCGCTGCAGGGACAGCGCCAGATGTGAACCACGCTTGTCGCCGAGCAGGGCGTGGATTTCATCCACAATCACACTGCGCACTGTGGCCAGCATGCGGCGGCCCTTGACGCTGGTCAGCAGCAGGTAAAGGGATTCGGGCGTAGTCACCAGTATGTGCGGCGGCCGGTTCAGCATTTTCTGCCGCTCCGGCGCCGGTGTGTCACCGGTGCGCACCGCCACACGGATATCCGCTGGCGGGCAGCCCTGCTGCAGCAACTCATCGGCAATACCGTTCAGCGGCAGTTCCAGATTACGGTGGATGTCGTTGCTCAGGGCTTTGAGTGGCGAGATATACAGAATGCGGGTTTCTGCGGGCAGGGCGCCATCACGGGATTCATGCACCAATCGGTCAATGGCGGCAAAAAATGCGGCCAGGGTTTTACCACTGCCGGTGGGTGCCGCAATCAGGGTGTGTTCACCGCGGCGAATTGCCGGCCATGCCTGTGCCTGGGCATCGGTGGGCGCACCGAAGCAGTGTCGGAACCAGCCGGCACAGGCGGGGTGGAAGTCCTGCAGGGCAGCTGCCAATGCCATAATACGATACCAGGAGAATGTCGGCCTCAGGGAGCCGCTGGGTCACGCTACGATGACGCTGACTCCCAAGCCTGCAGCGTAACACGTTTCTGGCGGTTCTGGTTCCCCGGCATTGACTGTCGCATCGCTTACGGTTAATTTGGTTTGCTGGATTCACGACTATCAGCCGAAAACCATGACCCGACTCATCTCAGGCTTCTGGCGGGATAACCGCAAATTCCTGATCATTCTTGTCAGCATTGTGTGTTTCAAGAGTGCAGTGGCCGACCTCAATTCCATCTCCGGACGCTCCATGCAGCCCAATCTGCTGGACGGTGACAAGGTGTGGGTGAACAAGATTGCCTATGATGTGCGTGTCCCCTTCACCGACCTGAGACTGCTGTCCTGGGGCCGTCCGGCGCGCGGCGACATCGTCATCATAGACTCGGAAGCCGCCGGCAAACGCCTGGTCAAACGCGTTGTGGGCCTGCCAGGTGACTCGGTTTACATGCGCAACGACCTGCTGGTGCTCAACGGCAAAATTGCCAGCTACCAGGTTGTGGACATGGCAGAGGACAACGTTCTGATTGTTGAGCAGGTGGAGGCACTGGCGTATCAGGCTCTGCTGAGCAATGAGCCCGAACAGCGCGCCAGCCGGAGTTACGGGCCCGTTCAGGTGCCGGATGATCACTATTTTGTCCTGGGCGACAACCGCAACAACAGCGCCGACAGCCGGCTCTACAGCTTCATCCCGCGCGAACAGATCATTGGTCGTTCCAGTTCGGTGGTATTCTCACTGGACCGTGATCAGAACTTCCGCCCGCGCTCGGACCGCTTTCTCTACGCGCTTCAGTAACATCCTGTCCGGCCGATTCGTCGATTGCCCCTTCCGGAAACACCCTGCAAGGCACACAGCAGGTGTTAAATGAATCCGACTCCAGTTAAAATGCCGTATGTAGGGAATCTCTGTGCTGTCATCAGACAGACACCCCCATTCACCACCACAGAAGCGATCCGGAACCGTGGGAAACACAACACCGCTTTACCAGCAACATCTTGATGCTGGTGCCCGAATGGTCGATTTCGGTGGCTGGGACATGCCCATTCAATACCGCTCCCTCATCGAGGAGCACCACGCGGTGCGTCAGGCTGCGGGTGTGTTTGATGTTTCCCACATGACCGTTGTGGATGTCAGTGGCCCGGACGCCAGGGCGGGGTTGCAATATCTGCTGGCCAACGATGTGGCCCGTCTGGACAACGGTCAGGCCCTGTATAGCGGCATGCTTAACGAGCGCGGCGGTGTGGTTGATGATCTCATTGTCTACCGCCGGGGTGACAGCTACCGCATGGTGGTCAACTGCGCCACGCGGGAAAAGGATCTGGCCTGGATGCAGAAGCACCTGGCGGATTTTGACCTGACGCTGCAGGAACGCCCTGAGCTGGCCATTCTTGCCGTGCAGGGCCCCCGGGCACTGGAGATTGTCTGCCGGATATTGCCCGAAGCCGCAGCAACAATCGGCACACTGGGAAACTTCCGCGCCACCGACCACGGCGACTGGTTCATTGCCCGCACCGGCTACACGGGCGAGAACGGCGTGGAGATCATGTTGCCGGGCAGTGATGCCCCCGGTCTTTGGCGGCAGCTTCTGGAACAGGGTGTTGAACCGATCGGTCTTGGCGCGCGTGACACGCTGCGCCTTGAAGCCGGCATGAACCTGTACGGGCAGGACATGGACGAGGAGGTGTCCCCGCTGGCAGCCAACATGGCCTGGACCATTGCCTGGGATCCCGCCGACCGGACCTTCATCGGACGCACTGCCCTGGAGGCGGAGCGGGTGGCCGGCTCCGCATCCAGACTGGTTGGTCTGGCACTGGAGAGCCGGGGCGTCATGCGCGCCGGACAGCGACTCATCTGCACGCTTGCCGATGGCAGCAGCGCCGAAGGTATCATCACCAGCGGCAGCTTCTCGCCCACATTGAAGCATTCCATCGCATTGGCTAGAATTCCCGCCAATACCGTCAGCTGTGACGTGGACATGCGCGGCCGTCCCACACCCGTACGCCTAGTCAAACCCGGTTTTGTCCGCATGGGCAAGACCATTATCCAAGACCTGAACACTGCAAACACGAGGATGGATCAGTGAGTGATTTCCCCGATGAACTGAAGTACTCCCCCACGCACGAATGGGTGCGCGCGGAAGAAGACGGCACAGTGACAGTGGGCATCACTGACCATGCCCAGGCCCTGCTCGGCGACATCGTTTTCATCGAGTTGCCCGAAGAAGGTGCCACTGTAAACGCCAAGGACGAATTTGCCGTGGTCGAGTCTGTGAAAGCCGCCTCTGACATCTACGCACCGGTGTCGGGCGAAGTCATTGCCATCAACGACGACCTGGGCGATGCTCCGGAAACCGTCAACAATTCACCCTACGATGAAGGCTGGATCTGCCGCATTCTGCCGAGCGACCCCAGTGAGCTCAGCGATCTTCTGGATGCTGAAGCCTACGCCGACATCTGCCAGGACTGACAGATACCTGCCATGAGCGAATCAAATGCCTTGCCGTCACTGGATGCCCTGACGCAATCCGGTGACTTCATACGTCGTCACATCGGGCCCGATCAGAATCAGGTCGCCGAGATGCTTGCCAGCCTGTCGCTGGCGTCACTGGACGAACTGGTGGACGCTACCGTACCCGGTATCATCCGCCAGAAAGAGGCACTGGATCTGCCATCAGCAATGAATGAACAACAGGCACTGGCTCGCCTGCGCGGTTACGCGAGCAAAAACCGCCTGCAACGCTCCTATATTGGCCTGGGTTATTATGACACCGTCACACCCAACGTCATCCTGCGCAACGTGCTGGAAAACCCCGGTTGGTATACCGCCTACACCCCCTACCAGCCTGAAATCTCCCAGGGCCGCCTGGAAACCCTGCTGGTATTCCAGCAGATGACCCTGGACCTGACCGGCATGGAGCTGGCCAACGCCTCGCTGCTCGACGAAGCCACCGCTGCGGCCGAGGCCATGGCGCTGGCCAGACGAGTGAGCAAGAGCAAGAGCAATGCGTTTTTTGTGGATCGGCTGTGTTTTCCGCAGACCATAGATGTGCTGAAAACCCGCGCAGGGTGCTTCGGGTTTGAACTCATCATTGACGACAGCGGGAATGTGGCCGATCACGATGTATTTGGTGCACTGTTCCAATATCCGGACGCGCGCGGCAATATCCACGATCTTGAACCCCTGATCGAAGCCCTGCACAGCAGGCAGGCCATTGCCTGCGTGGCTGCGGACCTGATGAGCCTGGCGCTGCTGAAACCACCAGGTGAAATGGGCGCAGATGTGGTACTGGGCACAAGCCAGCGTTTTGGTGTACCGATGGGTTACGGCGGCCCGCATGCTGCCTACTTTGCCACGCGCGATCAGTTCAAGCGCGCCGTGCCCGGACGTATCATCGGTGTGTCAGTGGATGCCCGCGGCAAACAGGCCTATCGCATGTCCCTGCAGACACGCGAGCAGCACATCCGGCGCGAAAAAGCCAACAGCAACATCTGCACTGCGCAGGTCCTGCTGGCCAATATTTCTGCCATGTACGCCATGTATCACGGACCGGAAGGGGTGCGCACAATCGCCAGCCGTATCCATCGACTGACCGAAATCCTGGCCAGCGGCCTGAAACAGAAAGGCATCAAGTGTAACCGGGCCTTCTTTGACACCCTGAGCATTGAAATCAACGAAGGCGCTCGCGCCGCGCTGCTTACGCGAGCCACTGAACACGGCATCAATCTGCGCAGCGACGACCCGGCCATCATTGGCGTCAGTCTTGATGAGTGCACCGGTGCCGAGGACATACAGGTGCTGTGGAAGGTGCTGCTGGGTGACGACGCCAGCGGCCTGTCCGTGGACACAATTGACGAGTCCATCGTGTCCGGCAATCCAGACCTGAAACCGATTCCTGCCTCCCTGAAACGGCAGTCGGCAATCTTGCAGCACCCGCTGTTCAATCGTTTCCACAGCGAAACAGAGATGATGCGGTATCTCAAGCGACTGGAGAACAAGGACATCTCCCTGACCCATGCCATGATCCCGCTCGGCTCCTGCACCATGAAGCTCAATGCCACCGCCGAAATGTTACCCATCACCTGGCCCGAGTTCAGCAGACCACACCCCTTTGTGCCAACCAATCAGGCACAGGGGTACGCGCAAATGATCAACGAGCTGGAAGACATGCTGGCCGAGATCACCGGCTTTGACGCCGTCAGCATGCAACCCAATTCCGGCGCGCAGGGTGAATATGCCGGCCTGCTGGCCATTCGCAAATATCTGGACAGCAAGGGCGAAACCCAGCGTAACGTGTGCCTGATACCCAGCTCCGCGCACGGCACCAATCCAGCCAGTGCGCAGATGCTGAGCATGAAGGTGGTTGTGGTGGCCTGTGACGATAATGGCAATATTGATGTCGATGACCTGAAGACCAAAGCCGAAAAGTACGCTGACACCCTGGCCGCACTGATGATCACCTATCCGTCCACACACGGTGTGTATGAGGAAGCCGTGCGCGACATCTGCGCTATCATTCATGAGCATGGCGGCCAGGTGTACATGGACGGCGCCAATCTCAATGCCCAGGTTGGCGTCAGCAAGCCTGGCGAGATCGGCGCTGATGTATCACACGTCAACCTGCACAAGACGTTCTGCATTCCGCACGGTGGCGGTGGACCCGGCATGGGCCCCATCGGCATCAAGCAACACCTGGTACCTTTTGTGGCCAACCACCCACTGGTGAAGCTGGATGGGCCGAACCCGGACAGCACCGCAGTGGCCGCAGCGCCCTGGGGCAGTGCTGGCATTCTGCCCATCTCATGGATGTACATCACCATGATGGGCGCCGAGGGACTGCTCGATGCCACCCGCGTTGCCATTCTCAACGCCAACTACGTGGCCCGCAAACTGGCCCCGCATTTCCCGGTGTTGTATACCGGCCGCAATGACATGGTGGCACACGAGTGCATCATCGATCTGCGCCCGATCAAGCAGGCCTGCGGCATTACCGAGGAAGACGTGGCCAAGCGCCTGATGGACTTCGGCTTCCACGCACCAACCATGTCGTTCCCGGTGCCCGGCACACTGATGATCGAGCCCACGGAAAGTGAATCCAAAGCCGAACTGGACCGATTCATCGAAGCCATGATCACCATACGTGGCGAAATCGCACGGGTTGAATCCGGTGAGCTGGATGCACAGAACAATCCTCTCAAACATGCGCCCCACACCCTGGCGGACATCATGGACGAGAACTGGAACCGGCCCTACAGCAAGCAGGAAGCGGCATTCCCTGTGGCATGGCTGAAGGAGAGCAAGTTCTGGCCGTCTGTGAACCGGATAGACAATGTGTATGGCGATCGGAATCTGTTCTGTTCCTGTCCTTCGATGGCCGAATATGAGTAGTTCTCAGTGTGAGCAATAGTGCGTCGTCGGTAGAGGTTTTACCTTTCAGGACACGCTGGACCCATCCATGGGGCGCTCGATCGAGCGCCCCAGGGATGGGTTCAAGCGCGTCCTGAGCGATAACTCCCCCTCCCGCCGACGCGCTACAGAGCGCTTCGCGCTGCGCGGCACGAGGCACTGTCAGAGGTTATCGAAACTGCCGTGGCGCCCCTTCCCGGCAGCAAACCGGGCCGCACCTGCCTGTGTTTCACCGGAATTGATGACACTCAGTCCACGGCCGGTTTCGTTGATCAGCGCCTGCTCCATTGACAGGTGCCACTGCTCGTAGGAGGACAGGCGGTCGCTGCGAAGGCAGTGCTGGGGAAATTCCGCCAATTGTCTTGCCAGAGTCAGTGCGTGCTCAAGCGTGGTACCCGGAGGCACAAGGCGATTGACCAGACCCATCTGCCGGGCTTCCTCGCCGCTGACCCCGCGACCGGTAAGTATCAGGTCCAACGCATGACTGTGGCCTAGCATGCGTGTCAGGCGTATCGTGCCACCGTCCACCAGAGGCACACCCCAACGCCGGCAATAAACGCCAAATACGGCGTCTTCGGCGGCCACACGCAAATCACACCAGATGGCTAGCTCCAGACCACCGGCAACTGCGTGGCCTTCCACGGCCGCAATCACTGGTTTGCTCAACTGCATGCGTGTGGGCCCCATGGGGCCGTCACCGTGGGTGTGCACGCTATTGCCTGCCTGGGTGGACACGGCCTTGAGATCGGCGCCTGCACAGAATGTCCGGCCCGCTCCCGTCAGAATGGCCACTCGCTGCGTGTCGTCGGCATCAAATACACGAAAGGCATCGGCCAGTTGTGCTGCGGTGGGCGCATCAACGGCGTTGCGCACCTCCGGGCGGTTGATGGTGATTACGGTGATGTCGTCCTGTTTCTCTATCCGTATCAGATCCATGGCTGACTCCTGCAGGCCGTTGTTATTTCCACTTGTGTCTGGTTCATCGGCGTATCAACGCCGCGTCATTTTGAGGGTTCGGGCGCAACGTGGTAGTCTGTAAAGTCCCGAAATTCATTGACTGAGGCTGAATATGTCAGGTATTACAAGCTGTTACCGAAATCCACATACCCGGAAACCAGGTGTCCGGGCACTACTGTGCGCCACAGCCGTGATGCTTGCAAGTCTGTTCCTGGCAGCAAACGCAACAGCGCAGGAAACACCTGCAGACATTACCATGGTTGGCAAGACAGCATTGGTCACCGGGTCCACAGACGGGCTGGGCCGGGAAGTTGCGCTGAGACTGGGTGAAATGGGCGCGCATGTCATCGTGCACGGTCGCAGCGAAGAACGTGGCCTGGAAATGGTGGGTATGATCAATCAGGGCGCGGGTTCAGCGGAATTCATATCGGCGGATTTTGGCAGCCTGGCCGAAGCCCGTGCGCTGGCAGCCGCAGTCATCGGCCGCCACGATGAGCTGCACCTGTTGATCAACAACGCCGGCATCGGCCCGGGCTTCAATAACGGCGAGCGCGCCGTCAGCGAGGACGGCAACGAGATGATTCTGCAGGTCAATCACCTGGCGCATTTCGTGCTCACCGACCTGCTGCTGCCGATGATCAAGGAGAGTGCCCCGGCACGCATCATCAACGTAGCGTCAGGAGCACAGTCACCTATTGACTTCAACGATGTCAATATGGAACAGGATTTCGACAGCAGCCGGGCCTATGCGCAGAGCAAGCTGGCGCAGATCCTTCACAATTTCCATATTGCGCCTCAACTGGAAGGCACCGGCGTTACCTTCAATTCCCTGCATCCGGCAACCATGATGGACACCACGCTGGTGTCACAGATGGCCGCGCCGCCACGCACTACCGTAGATGAAGGCGCCGAAGCAGTCATGTATCTGGCGATTTCCTCTGAGCTGGAGGGCAGAAGTGGACTGTATTTCAACGGCAAGAACGAAGCACGCGCCAATGATCAGGCCTATGACAAGGACGCACTTGAGCGCTTTGATCAGCTCAGTCGTCAACTGACCGACCTGGAATGAAGGCGTGCATCAAATGAGACGCATCACTCTTCAGGAGTACGATATGAACATATCAATTCGTCAGACAGGCCCGGTCCTGGCGGCACTATTGCTGTTCACAGGTGCGGCCATGGGCGTGTTGTTCGCGGTGGCCTTTTCAACAAGTGTTCTCGCTCAGGATTCTCAGGCGTATATGTCAATGGAAGGCAAAGTGGTCCTGATCACCGGCTCCACCGATGGCATGGGCAGGGAAGTGGCACAGCGCATTGGCGATCTGGGCGCACATGTGATTGTGCACGGCCGCAACGAAGCCCGTGGCAATGAAGTGGTTGACGCCATCAACAGCGGCGCCGGCACCGCCGAGTTCATCCGCGCCGATCTGGGTAATCTGCGTGATGTTCGTGCCATGGCTGCGCATGTCATGCAGACACACAACGAACTGCATCTGCTGATCAACAATGCAGGCATCGGTTCCGGTTTCAATGACGGCCAGCGCACCGAAAGTGATGACGGTTACGAGATGGTGTTCCAGGTCAACTACCTGTCCCACTATCTGCTGACAGACCTGTTGTTGCCCTCCTTGCGCGCGGGCGCGCCGTCGCGCATTGTGAATGTGGCATCCGGTGCCCAGACACCCATCGATTTTGATGATGTGATGCTGGAGAACGATTTCGACGGCCGCCGGGCCTATGCCCAGAGCAAACTGGCGCAGGTGCTGCACACCTACCATTGGGCACCAAAACTGGAAGGTGACAACATCACCTTCACCACGCTGCATCCGGCCACCATGATGGACACCACCATGGTCGCGATGAGCGGTCGTCCGGCACAGTCCTCGGTTGATGAGGGCGCCACTGCGCTGATGAATCTGGCTGTGGGCAAGGCCATGGAAGGCAAAACCGGTCTGTATTTTAATGGACTGGACCAAACCCGAGCAAACGCCCAAGCCTATGACGCAAACGCGCGCGAGCGTCTGGATGCCCTGAGCCGGGAGCTGGTCGGACTGGATTAGACCTCAGTCTGACAGGCGCGGCGTCAACAGCCGCACGTAGTGACTGAACATCTCGTCATCCACACTCACACCCCACCGCACCGGCTGGTCCGGATCGGGGTTGTGAGGGTTGGAACGTGTATTGTCGTACACAGTCTCGGCTGCCAGGCGCGAACCGGCAGGCAGACTCAGGGGCTGTTGCAGTTCGTAGGCAAGCTGCCAGTTGAAATTGTAATTGGCCACATTGGCAAGCAAATGCCGCTGCCCGTCCGGCATCACGGTGAATATACGCATGCTGCTGGCACGATTGTGGGCATGCGGGGAAAAGCCGGACAGCCACACTTGTTGCGCCAGCACCCCGGTCTCGGCCACCTCCAGGTGATTGCCCACATTGGCCGGAATATCCAGCACCACACTGCGAATCACCTTGCTGCTCACCGCCATTGCCGGCGGTTGATCATGGAAGTAGAGACCAATACGTGTGCGATCCACGGTGGCACGACCCGATGAGGTGTATCGCAGCTTGAAGGTCAGATCGTGACTGGTGGTCAACAGAAAACCTGCATCTTCACGAAATACCTCGACCTCCTCACCCGGCACGTAGATACTGAAAAACTCGGCGTTTGCCGGATCAATCAGATCGGCCCCGTCGGCAATGTCCGCATCGCGATCCCGGGCGTACACCAGCAGGCTGTGCAGCACACTGCGATCACCCACATCATAGGCCACCGCACGCAGCCACCGATCTTCGCTCAGGTTCAATTCAGCCTGTTTGAGCCGGAAGTCAATCACACCGGTTGCAGGCACCTGCTCCTCGGGCACCTCGATGACCAGGTCCGGCTCACCCAGCGGCCAAAGCCCGGGCGCCTCTGGTACATCCAGCAGCGGATCCGCATCGCCGTCCTGCGCCGCGCCGGCATCTATCCAGTGCACCAGCATTGCCTGTTCCGCGGGAGTCAGTTCATGGCTTGCCTGCCACTGACCCACCTCGCCATCAAGCTGCCCGGGTGGCATGCGTCGGGTGATGACGGTTTCGCGGATCATCGGACTCCAGCCCATGACCATCAGGTGCCGATTCATAGCCCATGGCGCCAGCCCCTGCTCAACATGGCAGTGCGCACAGCGGCGCTGCAGCAGCGGCGCAATGTCCCCGGCGTAGGAAACACCTCGCTGCTCGAGTGCACGCTGATGATGGAAGTCGATGGCCGGTCCGGCCGGGGTCTGTTGTCTGGCCAGGGTGTCGGATGAAACGGCAGCTGAGATGTCGGCATCATCCAGCACCGCGGCAATCACGGTCTCCAGCGCCTCGGCGTCATGCAGTGCGCCGCGGTAGAGTACGCGCTGGGAGCGCGGATCCAGCACCACCACATCAGCCACATGTGTCACACCCAGGGACAGGGAAACAATCTGGGCAGCGTCAAGCAATACCGGAAAGTCCACTGCCGCCTCCAGCACATCGGCGCGCGTGACACCCTCGTCAGCGTTGAGCATAAGGAACGTCAATGGTGCTTCCCGATAGCGATCCCGCAGCGCTGTCAGCATGGCGCCCGCCACCTGCGACGACTCGTCCGCATTGCGTTGCACCAATATCACCACCGCCCGCGACTCGCCGTAACGACTGAGCTGATGGAAGTATCCGTGCTGATCGATGAGTGCAAAGTCGCCGGCTGCCTGCGCCGCAGCCGACAGCAGCAGAGCAATCAGAAGCGCAGTCATCAAATACAGTCGGGCGAACCTCACAGCTTGCCTCCGAAAATCGAGCCTGTCATTTCAGGCTTTTGACTTGAAACTGCACCATTTAACCACGATATAAACGCATCGGCTTCCGGATTAGTGAAAACCACCGACGGATTCCGAAATCGGTGCATCGGCTCCCGTGGTTTGCCGGTGCCCCTGACCAACGATAGATAATAACTATCACTGGCCTAAAAATAGTCAATTTCACTAAATGCCACGAATCCCGTATGATGCGCCTGGTTAACAAATCAGGCGCGGTGTCCTGTGGCAAATCAACGTAAAAGGAGTAGTTACACGTGACTATGATCAACACAGAAGTCAAACCATTCAATGCAACTGCCTTCCACAATGGCGAGTTTGTGCAGGTCAGCGAAGCCGACCTGAAAGGCAAGTGGTCAGTGGTTTTCTTCTATCCGGCCGACTTCACCTTTGTCTGCCCGACCGAGCTGGGCGATGTGGCCGACAACTATGAGGAGCTCAAGCGACTGGGCGTTGAAGTTTACGCCGTGTCCACCGACACGCACTTCACGCACAAGGCCTGGCACGACAGCTCCGAGACCATCAAAAAGATCAAGTACCCCATGGTAGGAGACCCGACTGGCGCCATTTCACGTAACTTCGGCGTCTACATCGAAGAAAACGGCCTGGCTCACCGTGGCACATTTGTCATCGACCCCGAAGGCCGCATCCAGTTGATGGAAGTGTCTGCCGAAGGTGTTGGCCGGGATGCGTCCGAGCTGCTGCGCAAGATCAAGGCAGCCCAGTACATCGCCGCTCACCCCGGCGAAGTTTGCCCGGCCAAGTGGAAAGAAGGCGACGAAACACTGGCGCCGTCTCTGGACCTGGTCGGCAAGATCTAAACTGCAACAACGCTATGCCCTCGGGAGCCAGCCGGTCCCAGGACCGGTATCCCGAGGATGCCCGAATGCCCGGGCGTGCTGCGTCCGGGCATTTTTGTGCCTGAATTTCACGACCCGGACTTAAGGAAAACACACCATGCTGGACACAAACATGAAGGCCCAGCTCAAGGCCTATCTCGAGAAAGTCACCCGCCCCTTCGAGATTGCCGCGTCGCTGGACGACAGCAGGAAGTCACAGGAACTGCGTTCGCTGCTACAGGACATCGCTTCGCTTTCCGGGCTGATCACCCTGCGTGAGGATGGTGAGAACCCGCGTCGCCCCGGTTTTTCCCTGCAAGGCGGTGAACAAACCACACAACTGTATTTTGCCGGCATCCCTACCGGGCACGAATTTACCTCCCTGGTGCTGGCCCTGCTGCAGATGGGTGGCCATCCACCCAAAGTCAGCGATGCCGTGCTGGCCCAGATCCGTGGTATTGAAGGCCAGTTTCACTTTGAGACATTCTATTCACTGAGCTGCCAGAACTGTCCGGACGTGGTGCAGGCGCTGAACCTGATGGCCATCTTCAATCCCAACATCAGCCATGTGGCCATAGACGGTGGTATGTTCCAGGATGAAGTGGCGCGTCGCGAAGTCATGTCAGTGCCCAGCGTGTTTCTCAATGGCGAGCTGTTTGCCCAGGGCCGCATGAGTGTGGAAGAGATTCTGGCAAAAGTCGATACCGGTGCAGCCCAGCGTGAAGCGGCGAGACTCAAGGACAAACAGGCCTTTGATGTGCTGGTCATCGGTGGCGGCCCGGCCGGCGCATCCAGCGCCATCTACGCCGCGCGCAAGGGTATCCGCACGGGCGTGGCTGCCGAGCGTTTCGGCGGACAGGTGCTGGACACCGCAGGTATCGAGAACTTCATCTCCATACAGGAAACCGAAGGCCCGAAACTGGCCCGTCATCTGGAGGAGCACGTACGTCAGTACGATGTGGACATCATGAACATGCAGCGGGCAAGTGTGCTGCGACCCGCCAATGGCAACGGTCTGCATGAAGTTGAATTCGACAATGGTGCCACGTTGAAGGCAAAAACCGTGATACTTTCCACCGGGGCCCGCTGGCGTGAACTGAACGTGCCCGGCGAGCAGCAGTACCGCAACAGGGGTGTTGCCTATTGTCCGCATTGTGACGGGCCGCTGTTCAAAGGCAAACACGTGGCGGTGATCGGCGGCGGCAACTCCGGCGTGGAAGCAGCCATTGATCTGGCCGGCCTGGTGTCACATGTCACACTGCTGGAGTTTGCCGAGCACCTGAAAGCTGACGAGGTGCTGCAGCGCAAGCTGCGCAGCCTGGCTAACGTCACGGTGCTGACCAGCGCGCAGACCACCGAAGTCACAGGCGACGGCAAAAAAGTCACCGGGCTGAAGTACAAGGATCGCAACACAGACCTGGAGCACAGCATTGCGCTGGAAGGCGTGTTTGTGCAGATAGGCCTTCTGCCCAACAGTGAATGGCTCAAAGGCACGGTCGAGCTGTCGCCTCACGGGGAGATTGTCATCAATGACAGAGGTGAGACAAATATCCCCGGCGTCTTTGCTGCCGGCGATGTGACAACCGTTCCTTACAAGCAGATCATCATTGCCATGGGCGAAGGGTCACGGGCCGCGCTCAGCGCCTTTGATCACCTGATACGCCACTGATGACTCAGCGCCCGGCCGGCTCCCTTACGCGCATGTATACCCAGCCGGCCGGCGCACCCGCCAACGCCATCAGCAATATCGCCCAGGCGTTGCGGGTGGCGGCGATGGCTGTCATCGGCAGCACCGCATTGAGCAGTGCAATCAGGGCAGCAACGCTCAAGGTGCCAGCCACCACATAAAGAACCGGCCGGGACAACGTCAACCGGCTCGCCAACCAGGACGCAATGGCAAAGGCAATACAATAGGTGATCGCCACGAGCACACCGTAGAGCATGCCAAAGTTGACGATATCCTGCCCGGTGGTCAGCAGCCGTGTGCCGAAGGGAATGGCCACATCCAGCGAAGCGATGGATGCCAGGTTGAACTGTGTCTGCACAACGGACCCCAGCACCGTAGCGGTGATAACTGCTGCCAGCCAGGCCAGCAGAACGTTACCGATCGTTCCTGTCCGCATATCACACCTCGACCCGAATGCCTGTTCTGTTATCATGGTACACAAATTCCTGCCATCGGGATAATGCCATGCGCTGCTTTGTCTGCCTGATCATCTTTGCCATTGCCACGGTATCAGCCAGTGCACAGGACTACACGGTGGAAACCGTAGCTGATGGCCTTGACCACCCCTGGTCCCTGGCCTTCCTGCCCGATGGTCGCATGCTGGTCACCGAGCGCAGCGGCCAACTCAGAGTCATCAGCAACGGCACCCTGCAGGACGAACCGATCAGCGGTGTGCCCCAGGCCTATGTGAACAGCCAGGGCGGTCTGTTCGAAGTGCTGCCGGCACCGGATTTCGAGAGCAGCAACATGCTCTATCTGTCCATGGCCTATGGTACCGATCACGAAAACTCCCTGCGCGTGGTACGCGGTCGCCTGCAGGGCAACAGCCTGGTGGACATACAGGACATCTTCCGGGCCCAACCGCTGCGCAACACCCCGGTGCACTATGGCGGTCGCATGCTGTTCCTGCCTGATGACACACTGCTGATCGGTTACGGCGACGGCTTTGATTTCCGTGAGGATGCCCAGCGCCTTGGCAATCACACTGGCAGCATTTTGCGTCTGAACGCCGACGGTTCGATTCCCGGCGACAATCCGTTCATCAACGGCATGGGCGCTCGCGACGAGATCTTCACCTATGGCCACCGCAACGTGCAGGGTATCGCACACGACCCGGTCACCAACCGCATCTGGCAGCATGAGCATGGCCCACGCGGCGGCGACGAACTCAACCTGCTGCGCACCGGTCAGAACTACGGCTGGCCTATCGTGGCCCATGCCGTCAACTATAGCGGAGCACGTGTCACACCTTTCACCGAACTGCCCGGCGTCATCAGCCCGGTGTACATCTGGCGTTCAGCCATGGCGCCCGCCGGCCTGGCCGTCTATCGCGGCGAGATGTTTCCGGATTGGGACGGCAATCTGCTGGTTGCCGGACTGAGCAGCCGCGCGCTGCATCGACTGGTGATTGAGGGCGAGAGTGTGGTCAGCGAACAGCGCCTGCTGACTGACCTCAACCGACGAATCAGGGACGTGCGCGTGGGCCCGGACGGCGTAATATACGTGCTGACCGATCATTCCGACGGCGCAGTGCTCCGCCTGGTGCCTGTTACCTGATGACTGACACCTGATCAGGGCGCCTCGACCACACAGCGGGAACCGGGCGCCACGTGTTGTATGAACTTGCGATCAAAAGTTTTGAGTACCGAAAGGTTCTGGCACAATACCAGATGCATGGCATCAGCAAAGTCCATGCCTTCAGCGTGCCAATCCAATGCCAGTGACACAAGACGCTCATCGCGCAAGCTAACACCCGGTAAGCCAAGCATTTTCCTGAACGCACCATTGATTTCAGAGGCAGAAAACCCATAGGCATCACGCAGCGCCCATTCAGCCTCGAGTAGCACAGTATCCGGAACAAATAGACTATTTCGTTCGACGAGGTCCTGGCTCGCGCGGTATTGTTTTTTATCATCACCGGTAAGCAATCTGACAATGATGTTGGTATCAACCGCTATCACGCCATCTCTCCCTGGCGGCCCGCTTGAGCGCCTGTTTTATTTCGTCGTCGCTCTTGCGCAGTCCTTCGCGGAACAGGCAGCCGGCTACGTCCTCAACCCTGGTCTCGGGAAACAGTTTTCTGGGGCGTAGAAGCACCCCGTCATCCGTATCAACCACCGTAAACTCCATGCCGCTGCTCCAGCCATGAGCCTCCCGAATGCTTTTGGGGATGATCAACTGACCTTTGCTGGAAAGCCTGGTCGTTTCAGCCTTCTTCATCGGCTCACGCTGACTCATGATCACAACTCCGAAATGTAAGACAGGGGTAAGATCAGCGTACATGCCGTGGAAGTTGCAGTCAACCATCTCCAGACCGCCTGTTTCAGCTCAATTCCGCAATAGCGCCCGCCATTCATCGTTGGGTTCGGAGAGTGGCACTCAGCCAGGTTTCAGGGGTCGGCTTGCAGAGATCCGGACCTTCGACGGCCATGGATGGCCGGCGCAGAGCGACACAGGACGTGCTTGAGCGTGTCCGGATCTCTGCAAGCCGACCCCTGAAACCGGACGAAAGCACCACACACCGAACACCAACCCGTATCTGGCGGGCACTATTGCGGCTTTTTACTGGAGTGGTTGACTGGAATGGCAGACTGGCACATGGTGTACGCCCTGATTCTCATCCACATCCATTCCACGGAGCAGAACATGTCCAGTTACCAACGTATTGTACTCGCCGCACGCCCCGGCGGCGCGCCCGTCAAACCCGAACATTTCCGTCTTGAGAGCGTGCCCGTGCCGGAGATTTCCGAGGGTCAGCTGCTGGTGCGCAATCACTATCTTTCGCTGGACCCGTATATGCGTATGCGAATGGAAGACGCCAAAAGTTATGCCGAGCCACAGGCACTGGGCGACACCATGATTGGCGGCACCGTGGGCGAGGTGGTGGCTTCAAAACACCCTGACTTTGCCGTTGGTGACAGGGTGGCCGGCATGTTTGGCTGGTCTGAAATGGGGGTCTCGGACGGCACACTGCTGCGCAAGCTGGATACCAGCCACATCCCGCTGTCGGCCTATCTGGGTTCAGTGGGCATGCCCGGCATGACTGCCTGGTATGGTCTGACCCAGATCATCAAGCCCAAGGCCGGCGAAACCGTGGTGGTTTCCGCGGCCAGTGGCGCAGTTGGCAGCGTAGTGGGTCAACTGGCCAAAAACCTGGGTTGCCGCGCCGTGGGCATTGCCGGCGGCACGGACAAGTGCGCCTATGTGGTGAACGAGCTGGGCTTTGACGCCTGTATTGATTACAAGGCCGGCAATCTGGCGCAGGACATCAGCGCCGCCACCCCGGACGGCATCGACGGCATCTTCGAAAACGTCGGCGGTGAGATCTTCGACACCTGCCTGGCGCGAATGAACCCCTTCGGCAGGATTGCCCTGTGTGGCCTGATCGCCGGCTACGATGGTCAGGACCTGAGCCTGAAGAATGTACGTCAGTTTCTGACCATGCGTCTGAGTATGCGCGGCTTCATTATTGCCGAGCATATGGAGCTTTGGCCACAAGGCCTGAAACATCTGGGTGGCCTGGTGGCCACCGGAAAGCTGAAGTACCGCGAGTCCATCGCCGAAGGGCTGGACAAGGCACCGGAAGCGTTCATCGGCATGTTGAAGGGCAAGAACTTTGGCAAGCAGTTGGTGAAACTGACCTGATGCCACCCGCATCGGTGGCGGGCCGCACCCAGCGATCAAATACGCAACGAAACAAACACTGCGCATCGGCGGTCACTTCAAGTCAAGGCCCCGGTTTTGTCTGTACACGGAAACGCGGTTTCTACCCCGGCTTGTGTTCACCGGCCCACGGTGAACGACAGGGACGTAACAAACAGACCCAGGGAGCCTCTGAATAACTCTATTGCCGCTCTGCGGGTGACTGCGCCCGCTGATGCAAGGCGTCATGCGCCGGCAATGGCCGTAGCCCTTGGCAAGCATGACAACGCAGCAGAAGTGGGCGCAGACGCCGGCCCACAGGGGCTTTCAGCCAGAGCGGTAATAGAGTTATTCAGAGGCTCCCTAATCAAGGGGACAGTATCATGGACAGAGATCCACTCTGCGCTACGTTGCTGTCCGCCCTCTGTTGCCTCGTATTGGCCGCCCCACAGGCCTATGCACACGAGGCATGGCGGATCAGCGAAATTTTCACCTCTGGCGACGGGGAACTGCAGTACATCACCCTGTTCTCCGACGCGCCCGACCAGAACCAACTGGACGGCATCACCCTCACTACCCGCAATGCCGGAGGTGAGCTGCATGGCAGCTACACTTACGCCAGCAATCCGGTCGGTTCGACCGCCCAGGCCACACTGTTGATCAGCACTCAGGCACTTGCCGACCATGCCGGCATTTCCCCGGACTTCATCATTCCTGCCGGTTTTCTGCCCACCGAGGGTGGCAGTGTTGATTTTGCAGGCATTGACACGCTGATATATGCAGCCCCTGAACTGCCGAAGAACGGCAACCAGGCACTGAGAGCAGACACCGGTATTGTTAACGCGATGCCGACAAACTTCGCCGGTGAAACCGCCGCCGTGCAAGCCGAGGTAATGACCCGCTTCGAGGATACCACCGGCCTGCTGCATCTGCCGGTTGTGGCAGTACCGGGCATGGACACCGTCAGTGCCTGGTTGATGATGACGCAGGACGATCCCATTGAACTGACGCTATACAGCGCTTACGAGTATCTGCCCTCGGTAAGCGCCGAAGTCACCGGTGCCGCCGTGCTGTCGGAAAGTGGCATCCTGTATGTGCCGCAGGCGCTGGTGGGTAATGAGATATTCGAGGCCAACCTGACACTACTGGACGATGTGCAGATAGTATTCGGCAATCTTGAAGTGCTCAGCATCACTCTGCCGACACCGCCTGACCCGGACCCGCCGCAACCCGATCCACCACAGCCCGACCCGCTTGAAGCCAGCATCAACGCCGGTGAACAGACGTTTGCCTCGGTCTGCGCGACGTGCCACGGCCCGTCCGGCGCCGGCACAGTCGAGGCACCATCGCTGATCACCAGCAGCCTGCGCACCCTGGGGCAGCTGCAGCCGTTCATCCAGGCCAACATGCCCTTCGGCAACCCCGGTCAGTGTGTTGACAGCGGCAGCAGCAGTTGTGCCACCGATGCCGCCAACTTCATCATCCACCGCATCCAGAGCTCACCGCCGCCGGCGGATATCGATCCAGAGGGGGCGTACTGACAATGAATGTACCCCAGGGATTGATGATGCTGGCTGTGCTGCTGTCCGCCTCTACTCACCTGTGCGCCCAGGACACGGTGATGACCCGCGACAAGGTGGACTTTGACAGCCCGGAAGGCTGGGCCATGGCACATGCCACGGCGTCCACCATGACCGATGCAGCGCGTCCGCTGCAGAGCATGCCCGAAGGCAACATCCGGCTTTCGATGGCGTTCAACTCAATACCCCATATCAGCGCTGAGGACACGCGGGTCGGTTTCGGCGGCTTCAAACTGGAAGACCTGAACAAGTCTCCGGTGTTCGGCCGCGCAACGGTCCACGTCGGTCTGCCAGCATCCTTTGTTGCCTCACTGTCCTGGACCCCGCCAGTGCGCATCAATGGCGCCAAAGCCCGGGACCTGTATGCGCTGACGGTAGAGCGCACGATGTATCAGGGTCAGATCTGGCAGTTCGGTGCCCGCCTGTATGCACAGACCGGCGCCGTCACGGGCGACATCACCTGCAGCCGTGATGTGGCAGCACATGCACCCGGTTCACCGGAGAACCCGTTCGGTTGTCAGGCGCCTTCACGGGATATCGCCAGTCTGGACCATCACGGTTTCATGCTGTCCGCATCCCGCGCCATGGCTGACGCCTGGCAACCATTCGCTGCCCTGGCACTGACCCGCATGACACCGGAAGTGCGTGTGCGGGCACATGTGTTTGAAGTGCATGACCGCTCCGAGGTGTACAGCCGGGGCACCACCGCCAGCATCACGTTGGGCACAACACACCAGATCAACGCGCAATGGCGCTGGTCCGGGGCCTTGAGGTACACACCGCTGGACGCACGGCGCCCGGTCGGAACCCGAACCCGGAATGACGACCACTGGGCGGTGCATGGCACAGTGAGTTGGGATGGACCACTGCGCATGGGTGGGTGATGTACGCAATGGGTATGAACGCTCGTACAGCGCTGTGGATCTGCAGCCTGCTGGTGCTTGCTGGCTGCACAACGCCGCAGTTGCAGACGCCCCGGCCACAAAGTGTGTACGTGGACACCGCTTCGGACACAGTGCTGGCCGACTGTGCCCGGCTGTTTCTGGATGTTGAATCGGCGGTTGCGCGCGCCGGCGTGCGGGATGTGCAGGCACAGCGCATCAAGGGCTTTCCGTATCTGCGAGTGAACCGGTTTCTGGCCTCTCTGGGCACAGGGCTGTCACAAGCGGAACAGGTACCGTACTGGGCTGACGAACTGCTTGCACTCGAAAGGGAGGCCAGGGAGCGGGAGGTTAAAAACCTGTTCGGCACACCCGACGCGGTACCGGACACTCTTGCCACCTGGACTGTTGACCCCCTGACCGAAGCCCTGACCGACTGCGGCCAACAACTGCTGGACGCAGATCTGCGGAACCCGGATAGAATCGTGGCACTGACCGAGCAGGCGATTGTGCCCGACAGCTACAGCATGATTGCCCGCACGGCAGGCATCTACCCGGTCTCCTCCTTGTTTGTCAGCCTGGGTGTGAGGCGCCTGCAGGCCAGCATTCATGAACGATTCAGCACCAACGGTGAGCCGGCAGCGCGTATCGTCCGTTACCAACCGCCAGCGGCAGGATCATTGTTATCAGTGGCATTGACACCCGAGACAATCGCGAAAGCACTGGGCCGGGCCCGGAGCCGCAACCCGCTGGGCATTCCCGCGCTGACACCCGCCGAGCAGACACAACTGTTCGAACATTTTGCACCCGTATGGGAAGTTGGCACTGCCAGCAATGCCGATATTCCCGGCGCCCCCTACTGGTCTACGGACAATGCAATCCGGGTGAATATGGTGACACCGGTTGTATACCACAAGCTGTCCTATACCCGGCTGGACGGGGCCATTCTGCCCCAACTCAACTACATGATCTGGTTCGCCGAACGCCCCCTGGAAGGCCGATTCGATCTGCTGGGCGGGCATCTGGACGGCATCACACTGCGCATCACACTGGGTGAAAACGGCAAGCCGGTGATGTATGACGCCATGCACCACTGTGGCTGTTACCACATGTACTTCCCACCCGAGCACGGCCTGCAGCCTTCAGCGGCAGCATCACAAGTGCCTGAACCGTTGCTCATTCCCACCCATGTGCCCAATGTGAACGGCGGACGGCTGACCGTGCTAACCGAACCGGGCAGTCACTATATTACCGATGTGCGGGAATCTGCATGGGATTCAGAGGGGGAACCGGATGCAGATTCTGTCACCTACACCCTGCGGCACTACAACACACTGCGCTCGCTGCCGTTGCCTGGTGGTGGCCACCGCAGCCTGTTTGCCCAGGACGGACTGGTGACAGGTACCACACGCCGGGAACGCTGGATTCTTTGGCCCATGGGTATACTTGAACCGGGGGCCATGCGCCAGTGGGGGCATCACGCCACCGCTTTTGTCGGCCGGCGGCATTTTGATGATGCTTACCTGTTGCAGACGTACTTCAGTGCCGACACAGCAGACTGATCACTCCGGCAGCAACCGGATCTCACCGTACCAGGCCTCGATGGACTGCCCGGTATCATCACAGTCGGTCATGATGGCCAGGGCATTGAGTACCGTCAGGTCCCTGCCGTGAATATTACGGAAATCCTCGCGAAGGTCGCGCCGCTCGGTTACCCAGCCGGTGTCCTGTTCCGCACCGGAGCGCATGGCGAGCATGGCCGCCCGGGACTGGTAGGCGTTGTCCCACTGTGCGCCCTCGTCCATTTCGCTGGCCCAAACGTAGTTGATGGCCCGCGTTCGCCAGCGCATGATGTTGTGCCGGTCAACCGCATAGAGCCGCGCCGGATAGTCGTCACCGGCCCGGGTTTGCTCGTCAATATCACTGAACGTGCGTTCCACCCGCCATTCCCACTCGATGATCGGCGTCTGCGACAGATCGATGTCCTGTTCAAAGAACAGTCCCGATGCCGATGCTTCATCACACACGGCATGCACCGCAGGGCGGCCATCCATTTCAGTGAGTTGGTAGCGGGTCTCCCCCGTAAAGGAATAGGCCTCCCATTCCATTATATCGGCGGGCGTGAAAATGCGCGCGGCAGCGCTGCCGTAAAGTGGCACAGAAACTGAGACCATTGCAACAAGGCCAGCAAGCAGAGTCGGGCGGGGCATGGGTCCGGCCTCCTGAGGTTTTATTCTGGTTCGTCCGGTTATCAGACCGTAAAATTGCCGGAAATATGTCGGCTTCGTACCGCAAGTTGAAAATGTGACCCAGATCACACTTCATGCAGGCTGATCGGGAACTGAAAAATACAGTATCCAGTGGCTGTTCCCTGTAGTACGATCATGTCAACCGTGCAACCAGGTGTTGTCTTCTACCAGGGTATGTCGAGGCAGACATGTGTGCTGTATTTTCTGCTTGCTGTTACCAGTTACTCTTGACCCATAAAAAGACACTCAGCCTGCTGATTGCTTTTTTTCTTGTCGCGCCGGCCATGGCCGAAAACACAGTGACCTTCGGCGGCTCGGCACATTACCCGCCTTTCCACGCCTTTGACGAACAGGGTAACACCATCGGGTTCGACATCGACATCTTCAACCAGGTGGCCGCACTGTCGGGCTGGCAACCTGTGTTTCGCATGGGTAGCTGGGACACCATACAACTGGCGCTGTCCGTTGGTGAAGTGGATGTTGCTCCCATGTTTGTGTCAGAAGAGCGTAGCCAGCGTTACCTGTTCTCCGATCCGATAAACGTCGAGCACCATCTGCTGTTCGGCCTCCCGGACAGTGCTGGCTTCAACGGCATTGAATCACTGTCCGGTTTTCGTGTCGCTGCGGAATCCGGTGCATTTGCAACGCGGGAAATCCAGTCGCAGAATGATGAAGTCATCATAATCACTGCTGACAGCGAAGCGGCAGCACTGGATCTGGTGCTTGCTGGCGAGGCTGACTATGCCCTGCTCCCTGCCGTTGTTGGATGGCACACCATCACAGAAGCCGGACTGGATAATCTGGTGGCCATCAGCCCACCCCTTCTGCCTGCCACATACGCGTTTGCCATCAGCACCGCACGACCCGAACTGGTGAGCGACATCAATACCGCCATCAATCAGATGCAGCGCAGCGGCATCCTGGCAGAATTGCGCCAGCAGTGGCTTGCGCCAACGCCGGAAACCAGTATCCAGGCGGCACTGCGGACAGCAATATGGGTCGTGCTTCCTCTCGCCTTGTTTGCGGCCCTGGCACTTGTCGGGTGGCTTTGGTCACGCGACAGATTGGAGAAAGCCAGATCCGTCGCCAGACAGCATGGCGAGCGACTTCGGGAAACGGTGGAAAACACCGCCAGACTGTCCAGCCATGACGCACTGACTGAATTTCCCAATCGCAGGACATTCATACATCAAATGGCCCGCCGAATCGCGGACGATCGCGACAGTCAGCGCCACTTTGCCGTAGCCATCATCGGTCTGCACAACCTTGAAACCATCCGGGACGTCATGGATGATGATGCCAGCGAAGAACTGGTGGGGAAATTTGCCAGCGTCATCCGACAGCGTGTGCCCGTTTATACCGGCTATCTTGGCTCCGGGCAATTTGCATTTCTGCTTGAAGACGTCAGCGATCTGCACGATGCATTTGAACAGGTGCAGAACATCATACCGGCCATCAGCCGGAACATCACTGTTGGCGGCATGACAATCAACGCGCAAATCAGCGGCGGCCTGGCTGCCTTCCCTTATCATGCACAGTCCGAAGTGCAATTGATCCAGCAGGCAAAGCTGGCCATGTCCAATGCCATGAGATCCGGCGCACAGCTGCTGGTATTCTCCGATTCGATGAAACCCCACCCGCAAAAGCTGCAGCTGATGTCAGACCTTGAAGCGGTATTGGCGCAAGATCAACTGCAGTGGGCACTGCAGCCTCAGTTCTGTATAAATGCGCAGCGCGTAACAGGTTACGAAATGCTTGTCCGCTGGCATCATGCGGACTATGGCTGGGTGTCACCTGGCGACTTTGTTGTCTGGGCCGAGCAAATGGGCACTATCCGCGAAATCACGCGTGCGGCAATCCGGCAGGCCTGCCTGTTGATGGACCAGGTTGGCACAGACGCTGAACCTTTCCATCTTTCTGTCAATCTTTCAGCCAACGACCTGGCCGACAGTCACATGGTGGAGCAGATCGTGGAGAGCGCCGCTGCCAATGCCCATAAATTGACGCTTGAAATCACCGAGACCGCATTGATGCGCGATGTAAAAATGGTGCAACGCAATGTTGAGCGACTCAAACAGGCGGGCATCAGTCTTTCCCTTGATGATTATGGAACGGGTTATTCGTCACTGGAGTATCTCAAGGCCTTCAGTTTTGATGAAATCAAGATTGACCAGATGTTCATAAGCGACATGACACGTATCGACAGGAATCTCAAGTTGACCAAGGCCAGCATTGAGCTTGGCCACAATCTTGGCGCCAGGGTGGTGGCTGAAGGTGTGGAAGACAGGGAGACCGCTGATATGTTGATCGATATGGGGTGCGATGTTCTCCAGGGTTATTATATCGGCAGGCCGCAAGTGCCAACTGATGCTGCTGAATATGTCCGTCGTGCAGGACAATTCCGAATGACGCAGGCAGTAGACAGCCCGTGAGCACCCCCTGCACCGCAAGCGCTGTGAGTTTATCCAGATCAACCATGGTTTTTTATGTCCTCTTCCCTGACCAGATGTGTATTCCTGCCCACACGTTTAAGATCACGCCAGGCTGTTTCAGTACTCGCCATTTTTAACGGTCGGTTAATGTCAAGCATACCTTTCATCAGTTCTTCCGGCCTGCAACGCGTAGGGTGAATTCTCGTGAAAGATTTTGCCAAGATCGGCGCGGGTGTAGACGTAACGCCCCTCCCGATCCCAGTCGTTCAGCCGATTGATTGCTGTTGCTCTGTCCATGGGGTTTCGATGATATTATGTGGACGCTAATACTAACAATACATGCAATTAGTGTCCGCATACTTCATTGCCACACAGAAAAGTCATGATAACCTTCGTTCCAATGCCCCCACGACTGCACGAGGATACGGCAATGCACGATGACAGATTCCCGTCCGGCTACCTGATGACCTTCGCTGCGCTGCTGATGGCGGCATTACTGCCCTTGACTGCCACGGCCCAGATTGAGGTCGCCTCAGGTCGGCCCGATACCATCACCGGCGGCACCGCACTGATCCGTATACAGTTGCCGCCAGACACAATGCCCGACACCGTGCAGGTCGAACTCATCCACGCGGACGAGGTGCGTGATGTCAGCCATATTTTCCGGCCTGAACCGGGCACTGCTGGGCCTGCCCTGATTGCCGTGCTGGATGGCATTCCTGATGGCCGGTCCCGCCTGATTGCCACCGCTGGTGACAACACCACCCATGAACTTGCACTGCACAATCACCCCGCACACGGCCCGGTGTTTTCCGGCCCGCAGCAACAACCCTTTTTCTGCAACCCGGCCGAATCCGGCCTCGGCCCGGAGCACGACGAGTACTGTCACACTGACACCGTGATCGAGTACTACTATCGCAACACCACCGGCTTCCAGCCCCTGCCCAACCCGGACTCAGTACCGGACGATGTACTGATGACCACCACCAGCGAGGGACTGGAAGTGCCATTCATTGTGCGCAACGAACGCGGCACACTGAACCGGGGCATCTACAATATTGCCGTGCTGCATGACCCGGCGCAGCCGCACTGGGGTGATGCACTGACACCCCAGTCCCAGTGGAACCGCAGGCTGTACTTTCAGCTTGAAGGTGCCTGTCGTCCCGGTTACAGCCAGGACCGTGAACGCGCCCAGGATATTCTTCGCGACCCGCAGGCCATGATCATCGGCGCCGGTTATGCGGTCGCCCGGCATACCTTCACCCGGCACGGCAACGCCTGCGGCAATGATGTGCTCAGCGCCGAGTCCATGATGATGGTGCGTGAACACTTCACCGTCACTTACGGCGAACCCCTGCACATGATCGGCAACGGTGGCTCCGGCGGCGCCATCATCCAGTACCTGACTGCCGTGAACTACCCCGGCATTCTTGACGGACTGATCACCACCGCCACCTTCCCCGATGCCTACAGCATTGCCTCGGGCAGCGGAGACGCCGCACTGCTCAACCGCGCCTTTGCCGACTCCGAACTGTGGGACTACGATGAGCAGATTGCCGGGCAATTTCCGGACAACTGGTCAGCGGAACTGGAGAGGCAGGTTACCCCCCTGACTGCCGTGTCCGGCTTCGGCAGTTGGGCGCTGAACATGACCTGGGTGATCGGCAACGCGCGCAATGTTGACCCGTCCATCTATGTGGGACGTTACGTGCCCGAGGATCAGCTTTATCACCCCGAGCTGCGCCCGGATGGCATCCGCGCCACCATCTACGAAGCCGGTCGCAATACCTGGGGCACGGACCCGGAAACCGGTTTTGCCCGTCGCCCACTGGACAACACCGGTGTGCAGTACGGCCTGCTGGCGCTCAATGACGGCATCATCAGCCCCGAGCAGTTTGTCAGCCTGAACGAAACCATCGGCGGCCTGGATATTGATGGCCAGTACACAGCCGAGCGCATGAACATCTCACCCGAACTGGCTGCGCTGGCGCACAGCAGCGGCAGGATAGTCCACGGCGGTGGTGGTCTTGCCGAGGTACCAATCCTGGCCGTTGGACTTTATCAGGACACGGTGGAAACCGGCGCCGACTACCACGACCGCTTCCGCGACTTTTCACTGCGTGCACGTCTGCTCGATGCCAACGGCCATTTTGACAATCACGTGATGTGGCACGCCCACCCACGCGCACTGACCGCCGACTTTTTTGACCTGCCACGCCTGCAGATTATGGACGCCTGGGTGACCGCCATCGGTGAAGACCAGCGCAACATTCCGCGTGCGCAGAAAGTGGTGGACAACCGCCCTGCGTCACTGACAGACCGTTGTGTATATCCCGACGGTGAGTCCACCGTCACCCAGTGGCCCGCCGATGACATGAGCAACCCCTGCATCCGTGAATTGCCCCCGGCCGGTGATCCGCGCATTGCTGCCGGTGCACCGATCAGCAATGACATCATCAAGTGCGAGCTGACACCTTTGGATCGCAGCGTCTATGCGGTCACGTTCACCGATAGACAATGGGCGCGGTTGCAGGATGTGTTCCAGGACGGAGTGTGTGACTGGTCGAAGCCGGGTGTGGGGCAGGACGGGCCGCCACAGCCCTGGCTGTCGTATGGGGAGCCGGGGCGGCCACAGCCGATGGGGCTGGAGTGACAGGATTACCGCCGAGTCTGGATCTGGATTATACTGAGTCATATCACCGCGCCTGACCTTGTCACGGTGCAAACCTGCCACGACATTGGTGGATGAGATAGGTGGATGAGATGGATACAACCCGGCTTGAACATATCACGAATGCCGCAATGACCCTGTCAGAACAGGACCGGGCCAGACTTGCACGTGACCTGGTGGCCAGCCTGGATGGCCCTTCGGACACTGGTGTTTCGGAGGCGTGGGACGCCGAAATTTGCCGCAGAATCCGTGATTATGAGTCAGGCAAGAGTGAGCTTCTGGATGCAGAAAACGTCATTGCACACGCCAGGAATCGTATAAGGGATTAATTGATTGTGAAGGTAAAGGTCAGCAAGGAAGCTGCCGAAGAACTGATTGAAGCTGCTGCCTGGTACGAACAGGAAGTTCCCGGCCTCGGAGAGCAGCTTGTCGATACGTTTGAGCAGGCAACAGCCAGCCTCGGCGAACCCCATCATCCAGTAAGATATCTCCCTCTCAGTCCCCCAGAAACCGGATCAGCTCCGTATTGAACGCATCAGCGGCTTCCTCATGCGGGTTGTGGCCCACGCCCGGCAGCAGGAAGACCTCGGCATTGGGGAAGATCTCCGCCGCCCGGTGTGATTCCTCGGCATAGGTCGGATAATCTTCTTCACCACCAATGATCAGCGTGGGCGTGTGAATGTGCTGCCAGTCGTTGACCACCGTGTCCATGCCCCGCATCTGCCCGGTGAGTTGGCTCACATAGGCAAAGCGCGGCCATTCACCACTGAGCCGCTGCCCGTAACGGATGCGCATGTGCTCCAGATACGCAGGGTCCCACTGCACATAGTTGCGGTCCGCCCAGCCCAGCAGCGATTCGTAGAACGCATCCATGTCCGGGTCCACGGTGACCTCACCCGTCAGCGGCCGGAAACCGCGTCCCTGTCGCGAGTCCGTCAGACCGATCTGGTTGACGCTGACCAGATGTGTGATGCGTTCCGGATACAGGAAGGCAAAACGCGTGGCCATCTGGCCACCAATGGAATGGCCCACCAACGCAGCCTGCTCAACGCCCAGATGATCCATCAGGCGCGCAATATTGGAAGCCCAGAGGTTCATGCTGTAGGGAATGACCGGTTTGGAGGACTTGCCCCAGCCCAGACGATCCTCGGCGATCACCCGGTAACCGGCTGCAGCCAGCGCAGTGATCTGCGCTTCCCAGTAATAGCTGGAATACAGGCCACCGTGCAGGAAGATGACGGTGCGACCATTGGCCTGGCCGGTGGGCGCAACATCCATATACGCCACTGCCACATCCTTGTTGTAGACACGGAAGTGCATGAACTCCACCGGGTAGGGGTAATCAACGTCTTCCATATTGATGGAGACCGGCCCCCAGTCCGCCGGCGCCCGGGGTGGTGGCGCGGACTGCGCAAAGGCAGTGCCTGCCAGGGCGAAGAACCAGACGGTACATAGAGCGTGTGTCGCCAGGGTGAGGGTATTACGGGAACTGGTAGCCATGGGTGTGCCTGCTCTTGTGAGTGTGGAGTTGCTGAAAATGGTATAGGGGAAGATGAGCGGGGGGCAAGTTTTTCGGGGTTGGGGATCACACAAGAGACGTTCAATCCAGCAATTCATGCCATGAATGATTATCATCCACAGGCGGGCACACTCAGGTGAGCGCTTCGAGGCCTTTGTCTGCCACCAGATTCAGCAGTTTCAATGAGGGCCCGTTAGGTTTTTTTACCTCTCGCTCCCACTACTGCAAACAGCACTTCTTGAACTTCCTGCCGCTACCGCAGGGACAGGGGTCATTCCTGCCCACGCTGGCCTGAGCCTTGCGCTGAACGGTGGAGGGTGCAGGTGGGCGCCGCTTTTCAAGCCAGTATTGGTGGATGGCGATGACCGACGGTTCGATGGCGTCGCGCAGGGCATCACCCGCCTTGTCATCCAGATCGTGACCTGTCCAGCCATCCCGCTCAGTGAAGGCAACAATCGGCGCCAGCCAGCCGGCCAATGCCTCATCGTCAACGTCCCAGGCTTCCCGGCATAAGGACATGATCTCCTGTGCGTCCTCGTTTCGCTCCCACGCCGGATGGAAGTCACCCCAAACCACCGGCAACCACTGCGAAGGCGAGATCAATTCCGGCCCTGACACAATGGCGGTCAGCAGCCCGTCCAACTCCGAGGCACAGATGATACCTGCGTCTGCAGAGTCATCGTCCAGCGAGTCGTCATCGGGGAGTCGATCCAGCAAAAAGGTATCAAGCCGGTCCAGTTCGTCATCTGTCAGGGGGGCGTTGCCGGGGAATTGCATGGCATGAGTCTCTGTGCAAATAAGGGTGAAATGGTACTGCATTCACCATCAGACTCCCAAGATGTCAATTTTTTAACATTAAAGCTTGACCTTCTGCTGAAAGTGTTATTTTATTAGCATAATGTTAAATATTTAACACGCGTGTCCTTAACAAATCGTGCAATGCAACAAGGCAGGCCCCTATGACCAACGCAGATCAACTCAGCCGGCGCGAGCGCCAGATCATGGATATCCTGTATCGCCTCGGGCAGGCGAGCGTCAAGGATGTCATGGAAAACATGGACGATGCGCCCAGCTACTCCTCAGTGCGCACCCTGCTGGGGAAACTGGTGGAAAAAGGCCATGCAGTCCACCGGGAAAGCGGACTGAAATACGTCTATTCACCGTTGGTTGAACGCGGTAAAGCCTCCCGATCCGCACTGGGCAATGTTGTAAAAACCTTCTTTGACGATTCCCCTTACCTGGCGGTGAACTCACTGCTGGACATGTCCATTCATGAATTGTCCGATGATGAACTGGATGAGCTCAACAGAATGATCCAATCACGAAAAAACAGAAAGGACACGCCGGAATAATGGGCTTTCTGCCTGAAACCATCAGGCTCCCCGAATGACAGGATGAATACTATGGAAAACGTTTCCTGGTTACAGACCATCAACCAGACACTGGGCACAATGCTGTATCAGTACCCTGTGCTTCAGCAGGCGATGGACCTCACCATCAAGTCCATTGTGGTGCTGACAATATTTGCGCTGCTTGACGCCACCATCGGCAGAAGAATCAGCAGCACCAACCGGCATCTGCTCTGGCTGAATGGCCTGTTGTGCCTTGCGATATTGCCCTTCATGCCGGCCATGCTGTCCTTGATGCAAGGCGGTGCAGCAGGCAATGCATCACCAGCGGTGTTGTTTGAATTATCGGTGTATGCAACACAGCTTCAGGCCGAATCGGGCGTTGGCACAGGCACGGTGCTGTTACTGACACTGTTGTTGATCTACCTGCTTCCAGTTGTCCTGTTGCTGGCAAGATTGCTGTTTGCCATGTACGGATTGCGACGCATCTGCCAGCATGCGGAGCCGGTGTCAGAAGCCACGCTGCTGTCCCGTGTTAAGGAACTCAGGCAACAACTGGCTGTGTCCCGCCGCGTCACGCTGAGCATCAGTGACCGCCTTGAATCACCAGTTTCCTTTGGTCTGTTCAGACCGGAGATCATCCTGCCCGGGCAGGCCGATGAATGGAACGACTCCACAATGACAGATGTACTGCTGCACGAACTCTGCCACATCAAGCGACTGGACTGGCTGACAACGTTGCTTGCCTATGTTCTGGCCTGTGCGTTCTGGATCAATCCACTGGTGTGGCTGGCGCTGAAACGTATCCGTGAAGAATCGGAAAACAGTTGCGACACGGCGGTATTACACGCCGGTCGCAGCGATACCGATTACGCCGAAAGTCTGCTGGGTGTGGCGGTCAGTTGTATCCACACCCGGCGCAATAGGCACAGCGGCGGGGAAAGCAACAAGCACACCAACAACCCGCTGATGCAAACCATGCTCGATCAACACACTCTGAAAACCCGAATAAGCCGCGTGCTTGAGGAGAACAAAATGAAAGCGTCGGAATTGAAAAAAGAAACAACAAGGACTTTTGCCTGGCTGTTTGTGCTGTCAGTGGCAATGCTCAGTATGCTGGGAACAACCCAGGTATTGCTTGCCCAGCAACAGCCGAACCCGGCCACACGTACAATTGATGAGGAGATGATCCCGCTGCACACCGAGATTGCCAGGTATCCCACGGTTGCTGCCGAAGAAGGCATAGAAGGGTGGGTGCAGGTGCGCTTTACTGTCAGTGCCGACGGCGCGGTTCCCAGAGACTCGATAAGTATCGTGGAGGCTCAGCCTGCGGATGTTTTTAACGCCAGTGCAATCGCCGCTGCAAGCAGGTTCCGGTTCAGTCCGCGTATTGTCGGAGGCGAGACAGTAGACGTGCCCAATGTGCAGTATGTGTTCCGTTACAGGCTGAATGACGATTCAGAGGAGCCTGCGCAGCCTTGAGCTGCGCTGGGCCACCCTACAGCTCGACCTCATACCCGTTCTTCCACACACGCAGCAGATGACGCGTGTTGAGGATGTCCACGGTGGGGTCACCTTCCACCAACAGCAGATCCGCACGCAGCCCCCCAGCGATGCGGCCACGATCATCCAGGCCGAAGCGCTCCGCCGGCAGCACTGTGGCGGCGCGCAGGGCTTCGGTCGGGCTCATGCCGGCTTCAACCAGCAGTTCCAGTTCCTGATGAATGGACAGCCCATTGGCCGTGCCGGGATTGGGTGTGTCGGTACCGGCAAGCACTGCAACACCGGCCGCATGGAAGCGGCGGATGCTCTCCAGTGCGTTGTGCAGGATTTCGGGGCGCTCACCGCCAAAGCGGGTGGACAGTGTCTGCTGCTGCATGGGTGAGAGGCGTTCATTGATGCCGGGGTAGTGCAGCAGACGATCCGCGTGCCCGGAGCCGGCGGCATTGGCCAGCACGGACAGTGTGCTGATCACCGCGCCGTCTCGATCACGCGCCAGATTGACCAGGTGCTCATCGGCGGCCTGATCCTGAAACACATGTGCAATCATGTCCGCGCCGCTTTCAAAGGCCAGCACCGCCTCGTCGTGGGCGGAAACATGCACCACGGCAAGCCGCTGCGCCGCATGGACCGCCTGGATGATTTCGCGCAGGCGCGTGTCACTGAACTTGACCAGCGCGGTACCCTCAAGCACCGTGTCATCCTGCATGATCTTGATATAGTCCGCGCCCTCATCGATGCGCGCCTGAATGAATTGAGTCACATCGTCCTCATCCGCCAGGGTCGGAATCTCAACACCAATCTGCGCCGACATCTGCGAAGGATGGCCCCCCGGCGGGGTGACACCATACATGGCACTCAAGGTGTCCGCCGCTGCCACCTGCGCCAGTGAGTCGCGCTGCGCCCGGAACGCTTCCGCCGCCTCGGCACCACCCATGTGATACATGTCCAGCATGGTGGTCACTCCAAACCGCAGCGCTTCCTCCTGACTGCCGGGAAACACATGCACATGACTGTCGATGAAACCCGGCAGCAGGGTCATGCCCGCGCCGTCCACCGTGGGCAGGTCTTCCGGCAGTACTTCCTGCAATTCCCCTGCTGGCGCCAGTGTGTCAATCAGCCCGTCGCGCACGATCACGGTCATTGCCGGGAGAGATTGCTCGCCATCAAAGACACGGACGTTGATCACGGCGAAGCTGTTTTCTGCGATTGCGTGTGTGGCGGAAAACACACAGAGGACGGCGAGCAGCAGGCTTTTGGCAGGTGAGTATCTGATCAGGTGTTGCAGTTTGGATGTGGACATGATTGTGCTCCTGGACAACTGCAATGGTACTGTACTCATCGTTTTTGTAACAGAGTCTCGCAATCAGGCAAGCAGCTCACCCGCGGCTGATACGGCGATCACAACACCCCCACATTCAACCGCCACACCGCAAAATTCAACACCGCGGCAAAACTCACCCAGGCGTAATACGGCAGCAGCAGCCAGGCGGCCAGCGGCTTGATGCGATGGAAGTGCACGATGGTCAGCGCCAGCACCACCATCAACAGCACAATATCCGCAAGTGCCAGGGCGCCCAGTTGCCAGGCGAAGAACAGCCAGCTCCACAGGGCATTGATGATGAGCTGGGCGCCGAACAGCAGCAGGGCCGGCCTGGTTTGCGGCCAGGGGGCGGCGCGCCAGACCAGCCAGGCGGCGATGCCCATCAGGGTGTAGAGTGCGGTCCAGACCGGGCCGAACAGCCAGCCGGGGGGAGCCCAGTCGGGGCGCTGCAGTTGTTGGTAGAAGTCACCGGCGCCGGCGGAGCCGAAACCGCCAACGGCGGCGGCAAGATAGACAAGCAGCAGGAAGGCGACCAGCGCGGGAAGTTGCAGTCGCAGGCTCGGGTCGGGCGGTTGGGCTTGCGGCATGCCTCGCCTCCTGATTGTTTGCCTGCAAGCATGGTGTCTGGCTACAGGCAAGTCAAGCCATGTGGCAGCTTCGCAGCGATTGGCTGAACGCAGGCCTTATGTCAAAAAAGCACCAGTTTCTGACATAAGCGAAATCTTATGTCAGAAACTCCTGCTGTCAGTCGCCGGGGGGAGACACCCGACTGAACTCAAACCGCATCGCCCGCTGGCTGAAGGTGAAGCGCTGGAACCGCCCATCCACCATCGGCTCAAATGCCAGCCGCAGATCAATGGGTGCATCCGGGGACACATAGTGGCCGGTGTAGGCCTGCATCTGCGCCGGCGTCAGCGTAATGGCCGTGGGTAGACTGACATCAGGCATTTCGTATTCCGCGCCCGACAAGATGGTGGCGAAGCCGGTCAGAATCTCATTGAAACTGTAGTTGGCGCCCTTCAGGGTGAGCGCGTAACTGATGTCCGGCTCGGGGAAATGGGCTGCAGAACTCATGAAACCGTCAATACCGCCGTTGTGGCCGGCGCCCATCGGAATGCTGGGGTCCGTGACAGCTGTTAGCACCCACTGGTCCCGCTGCCATTCAAAGGACAAGGCCTCGATGCCATCCACACCGCTGTAGCCAGTCTGCGTCAGCCTCAATGCGTTGCAACATCTGTTCGCGTGATTGGGGTTGCTAGAACTGTGACAGCCGCCCGGTGTCCACGGCCAGGGCCTGCAGCGGGCCGCAGAATGAAGCAAAAAATTGCAGTCCTTGCTGCGCCGCAGCCCCCGAAATGGTCGAGCGGGTGAAATGCCAGCTTAAACATAGTATGATGTAAGCAACCTGTTTCGGCGATATTTGAACTTATGTTCCTGTCGTGGCGATTTAAATTGCCTGCGGCGTAATGGTATTTACACTTCAAAACGGTTTCGACGCATAAAACTGCTCTGAATCAAACGCCGGTTCTCTCAAACGCATGAGGAGAGTATGCCATGTCGATTGCATCAGAAAAGATGTCGGTAACTTCAGAAAAGATGTCAGTGGCTTCAGAAAAACCTGAAGCCCCGGATGTTTCGTCCTGGATCGATCCAACAATGGACTCGATTCGCGGAACAGAAACACCAAAAGACCCGAACAAGGGTTATATTGCGCTGCTTGGCTGGAGCGTCAATGCCATAAAGGCGGCACAGAAATTCGATCGACGTTATGTGGTAGTGGCACCTTCCTGGGCTGCAGATTTCTGCACGGCAAACAAGATACCGTATATTCCCTGGGACTTTCTCCGGCTGAACGACAGGTCCATGGAGCTTGCCCAGAGGCTCAAGGATGAAGGCGTGGATGTGGCCATACCGCTGTTTGAAGAAACCGTTGAATGGTCCGGTGCAATCAATTCCGTACTGATGGACAACCCGCGCATGTACGGACAATCCATTCTGTTCCGTGACAAGGCGTTGATGAAGCGCCGCGCCCAGTTGGGCGGCATCCGGGTGGGTATCTTCGAGGAGGCGCACGAAAAAGAAGACATCATCCGTTTCATGAAACGCGTCAATCAGACACTGCTCAAGCTCGACGGCGACCCCGATGATCCGATTCACGTCAAAGCCTTCGACAAGGCCGGTTGCCTGGGCCACCGGATGATCCGCAAGATCGAAGAGATCGACCAGATTCCGCCCGAAGAGTATCCGCTGCTGATGGAAAGCCATCTGGACGGCTGGGAGTTTGCCGTTGAGGCCTGGATTCATGACGGTGAGATCAAGTTCCTCAATATCTCCGAGTACGTCACACTGGGTTACTCGGTCTTTGTTCCCGCCACCGAGGAGCTGGAGAGCTGGCGCCATGAAATCACCAAACAGATCAAAAAACTGATCAAGACTTTCGACATTCAGTTTGGTCTCATTCACCCCGAATATTTTGTGACCGCCGATGGTGAGATGTATTTCGGTGAAATTGCCTACCGGCCACCTGGCTTCAAAGCTTTTGAACTGATCGAGCGTGCCTACGGGTTCAGCGCCTATCAGGCCTCCATGCTGGTTTTTGACCCCAAAAGCACCAGGGAAGAAGTTGAGGCGTTTTTCCCTCGCGAGGTGGTCGACGCAAAAGGTTATGCCGGCTGCTTCGGTGTATACCCACGCCGACGGGTGATCAGCAAGCTGGAAATGCCTGCAGAGACAACCGGGCACCCCTATTTCGATTCACACGAGCTGGTTGCGCCCACTGAGGAGACCGTGCCGGAGCGCACAGCTTTTGGCACCCACTGGGGCCTGGTCTTCTTCTTTGGCGATGATCCCATAAAGATGCGGGATCTGCTCAAGGCCCAGGAAGATCTCGACTTCTACATCTGATAACGCCCTGATCAAGAACGCATTTACCGATCAGTCGTCGGTAAATGCGTCCCGATGGAACTCGGCAGCCTCCATCACTTCCTTCACACCGCATTCTGCCAGCTCAGGCACGTTCCCACCTGCCAGCACTTCCAGCACAGCGTGAACGCCGTGGGCCAGGGATGTCAGGTTATAGCCACCCTCCAGTACCAGGGCCAGTCTGCCATGACAGTGTTTATCCGCAATTGCCTGTACAATGCTGGTGAGCACTGCAAACCCGTCGTAGCTCAGGTTCAGGGCCATGTCGTTGCGGTGCGGATCAAAGCCTGCGGAAACAAGTACCAGATCCGGCTTGAAATGATCGGCGGCGGGAACCAGTATTTCGCGAAACGCCTTCTCGAAGGCCACGTCTCCGGCGCTCTCGGGAAGTGGCACATTGACCGTGTAGCCCTCGCCAAGCCCGGCACCAACATCCTCCAGACGACCGGAGCCAGGATAGAAGGGCGCGGCACAGTGCGTGTCGAAGAACAGCACATCCGGGTCTGCCCAGAAAATGTCCTGTGTGCCATTGCCGTGATGGGCATCCCAGTCCACAATCAGGACTCGCTCACATCCCAGCTTGGCCTGTGCGTGAGCGGCCGCTACCGCAACGTTATTGAACAGACAGAAACCTTGCGCCCGCAGCGACTCAGCGTGATGCCCTGGTGGACGCACCAGGGCAAAAGCGCTTTGTGCCTCACCTTTCACAACCGACTCCACGGCACCAATCGCAAGACCGGCCGCAGCAGTGGCAGCCTTGATACTGTCCGGCGACACCGCTGTTGTGTCCCGATCAAGCCAGGCCTGCTTTCCTTCCAGTGAAAAAATATAATCCAGATAGGCGGTGGCATGCACACGCCCCAGCTGCTTGTATGTGGCCCGTGGAGCGCTCTTGAAGGTAACGCCCGGAACAGGCTTCTCGTCCAGCAGTGCCTTGATGGCAGTCAGGCGCCCTGGGTGTTCGGGATAGCTCCAGTTGAAGTCCAGCTCCTGAAGAATACTCCTGACTCTTTTCTCCACGCGACTGGGCACAAAAGGATAGTCCACCTCCGGGTTATGACCGAGCATGACCTCATCGTAAAAAACCTTGACGCGACGATCACCTGACACATTTGCCCCCTTTGCTGCGCATTCACATGATTAAGCGCTGGCCAGTCTGCTCATTCCGGTTCCAACAATCTTTGCCTCACGGTTTCGGTAAACGCAGCAGCGCGAACACCCGTCGGCTTGAATCCCAGTCTACTCCATGCGGCCTCTGCCTCTTTGTTGGCAATCGAGTACTCAAGGATAAGCTCATTGGCACCGTGCCCTTCGGCAAAAGCGACAAGCTCGCGAAGCATGGCGCGAAAAACCCCCTGCTTGCGGTATTCAGGCTCCACCCAGATGTCATCAATGATGCCGGATCGGTACTCCAGACCATCCAGCTGTTCCCAGATCGCCTGACTGCGCCAGATATGGATGTCACCCATGGCCACCAGGGTATTGTCGGGCGCCTGCGCCACCACGACCAGTTTGTCGTCATCCTCCAGTGCAGCTGCAAGCAGTTCCTTGAGTTTTTTCCTCTCGGCTCGCTTGATGGTCCGGGCAGGACCACCGGCAACGTGATCAGCCAACTTGACCATGAAGTCTACCAGAACTGGAAGATCGGCCTTGCGGGCCTTGCGGATTTTGATTGCCTCAGTCCGTATCAGCAATGTAGGCGCCATCCTCGTCGTGAATTTCACGACCGGAAACAGGCGGGTTGAAGGCGCAGACGAGCTTGAGCTCTTCGATCGCCTCAAGTGTATGCTTGTCATGTTTATCCAGTGCGTAGAGCGTGCCAGGTACAATATCAAACGTTTCCCCGGTTTCCCGATTGGTCAGAATACCCTTGCCGCTATAACAATAGACAGCTTCAACATGATTCTTGTACCACATATCAAATTTGAGCCCTGGCGGAAAGGTGGTTTCGTGGAATGAAAAACCCATGCCGTCACTCTTCAGGAGAAACCGCACACTGGTCCATCCGTCCGGGCTGATCACTTCCCGGTCAGTACCCTTGAGGTCGTCCAGTCTTACTACTTTCATTGTGCTCTCCTGATTCAATGGAATGGCCATCCATACTATCGAGAATGCAACGCGCAGAGCAAGGCTGGCCGGTTTTCAGGGCAACAGCTTCCATCACTTTCTCACCACCCGTCACCCCATCCATCGCATGATCAGCGCCGAATACAGCGAGATGCCCACCAGCACATTGAACGGAAAGGTGACCGCCAGCGCTGCAGTGATGGCCAGGGTGTGGTTCGCCTCTTTCAGCGCAGCCTCCATGGCCGCGGGCACTGCAATGTACGAGGCACTGGCGCCCAGGGTGGCCAGCAGAATGGTGCCACCAGGGGAGAAGCCCAGCGCCGCCGCGAGCAGGCCGCCCAGCACCGCGCCAATCAGCGCCATCACCACCCCGAAAGTTGCGATGAAGGAACCCACCAGTTTCAGGCTTCCGAGTTTGGCGGCGGCAACACGGCCCATCTCCAGCAGAAACAGCGCCAGCACACCGTGAAACAGTGTCTGGAAGAAAGGCATGATGGTGTCCGCGTTGGGGCCAGCCCACCAGCCAATGGCCAGTCCACCCACCAGTAGCACAATGCCCTGATTCAGGAACACTTCCCGGCACACCTTTCGAATGTTCAAACCGCCCCCTTTGCCCTTGGCGATCCACAGGCCAACGGCAATCGCGGGCACTTCCAGCAGCGCAACAAAGGCGGGAAAGTAGGGTTCGTAGGGGATATCGCGCGCTTCCAGAAAGGCGATGGCCACCGCGAAGGTGGCCACACTCACCGAGCCGTAATGTGCCGAAATCGAGGCCGCGTCCACCCGCGAAAGCCCACCAATTCTGTACAGTATGGGAAAGGCAACAAAGGGCAACACCAGGCCAAAACCGATGATGGCCAGAGACTGGTACAGCAGGCTGATCGAGGCATGGGCATGTAGCGCGATACCACCCTTGAGACCAATGGCAAGCAGCAGAAACAGAATCAGCGACTGATACAGGCCACGCGGGAAATCGATACGCACATTGAGCAGTCTCGCCGCCAGACCCAGTACAAAGAAGGCGACAACCACATCAAACTGCACCGCCTAGCGCTCCGCGTCCATGGGCCCGACCGGGGGCGTATGCCGGCGCTGGAACACCAGTGTCAGGGCCTGCAGCTGCGGACGATGTTGACCGAGAAAGGAAGCCAGGCTCACCAGTGCCAACAGACATCCCACAAACATCAGGCCGCCATTGGCGAACTCATTCTGCAGCAGCCAGTAACCCGAGGTGATGAGGAGGAAACTGCTGGCGAGTTCAAACACGATCGGGCGGTGGGTCATTGGCATGCGCTCCTTGTCATTGGGTCCGGGTTCTTGTCCGGGTTCTGGTTCAGGCTGCCAGTGCTAGCTGGAAGCTGCGGCATGATGCAGCAATTGCGGCATAGATAAAAATCGATATAATCGATACCTTGCATATCCATTAATCTATACATCAGCAGGCAGCCCCATTCATGGCGTCACGACTGCATGCCCATATTGGCACCTTCCGCCAGCTTGAGATCCTGCTCGCCCTGCATCAGCATGGCTCGGTAACCGCTGCGGCGGACGCGCTGCACCTGACCCAGCCAACAGTATCCATGCAGCTGAAGAAACTGAGCGAGGCGGTGGGCCTGCCACTTTACGAGCAGGTGGGGCGGCGACTGATCTTCACCGACCCCGGCAAGGCGGTGGTGGCCAGCGCCAGAGAGGTGCTGGACTGCCTTGAACGGCTGGACATGTCACTGGCTGATTTCAAGGGCCTGCGCGCGGGCACCCTGCGCCTTGCGGTGGTATCAACTGCCAAGTACTTCATTCCCCACCTGCTTGGCGCGTTCTGCAAGCGTTACCCCGCCATCGACATCGAGTTCAAGGTGGGCAACCGCCAGCAGATCATCGATCGCATAGATGCTGGCGAGGATGATCTGTATGTGTTCAGCCATCCACCGGTAGGCAAGGATCTGGAGCTGCGCGAGTTTCTGCCCAACCCGCTGGTGGCCATCGCGCCCAAGGACCATCCGCTGACCCGCCAGAAATCCGCGAGCCTGGCGCAATTCGCCGCGCAGCCGTTTCTCATCCGCGAAGCTGGCTCGGGCACCCGACATGCCATTGAGCAGCATCTGCAGCGCCACGGTCATGAGCTGAACATACGCATGACCATTGAGAGCAACGAGGCGATCAAACACGCGGTGATGTCGGGCCTGGGCGTTTCCATACTGTCCAGCCACACGCTGAGTTTTGGTGGCCGCACGGGCCTGAGCGAACTGCAGGTGGCGCAGCTCCCAATCGCCTCCACCTGGCACCTGGCACGGCTTCGCAGCAAGCGCGTGTCCATTGTTGCCGAGACCTTCATGGACTACGTCAACTCACAGGGCCGCGCGGAGCTGCTGGATGCGCTGGCCCGGGATGCGGCGCCGGGCGGGTTCAACCCCGGCCGATGAAAGGCTGGCGCGGATCCAGCACCGTAGCATCTATGATGGTGGTGTTCGGCGGCATGCTCAGCATCAGCACCGCCACATTGGCAATGTCCTCCACCTCCATCTTGGGTTCCTTCAGCACACTGTCGGGCGCGTTGTCCCAGATATCGGTCTGCACATTGCCTGGATGCAGACAACTGACCATGATGCCAATCTCGCGGCCCTCCACCGCCAGCGCCCGACTCATGCCCTGCAGCCCGAACTTGCTGGTGGTGTAGGGCACTGAGCCAAAACGCGGCACCTGGCTGGATATGCTGCCGATATTGAGAATGCGTCCGCCGCCGTTTTCCTTCATCACCCGGAAAGCCTCCCGGCTGTAGAGGAAGGCGCCGGTGAGGTTGGTGTCCAGCACCTTCTGGAACGTCTCCAGCGGCATTTTCTGGATGGCCCCGCCCAGTCCTATGCCGGCGTTGTTGACCACCGCATCCACCCGGCCAAAAGTCTTCAGGGCATAGGCAAACACCTTGACCGTGGTCTCCTCACTGCAGACATCGGCTACCATGGCCTCCAGATTGTCGTGCTCCAGCTCAAGCAGCGCCTTGTCCACACTCTCCCGCGAGCGGCCGGTGATCAGCACCCTGGCGCCCTCCTTCAGCAATGCCGCCGCAATGGCCTTGCCTATACCGCGCGTGCCGCCGGTAACGATAATGCTCTGATTCTCAAGTCTGCTCATGGTGGGGTTACCTGTTCTGATTGTCTGGCAGACATTCTACCCCGTGGGGCCGGTCTTGCAATTGTTGGATGGGGGCAGGGGTTGGTGGACCAGTTGGAGGCGGGGTGGCTCCCGAGGTGTTGGGGGGCCGCTTTCTGCGTATTGATGGCGGGCTGGTCAGTAATTGAACAGGAATGCCAATTGGGACGACTATAGGAATCTACGGGCAGGACGAGTAGGCAGACATGCATGGCAATTCAATTTGCGGCGTCAGGCGGATTGAGAGAGAATCAGGATGTTTGCAGTCGGTGGTTTATTCAAGGACTTCATGTTAGAAGTTCGAACTGGTTCTTATTGGGAGATCTTGCAGCTAGCCGGACGGTGGTGCTTGGGGGCAATACAAATTCGATCGATGCGCAACGGACCTAAAATATGGCCGAGATAGTAATTTCAACATCATTTATAACCGCTTTTCTTGTATCTTTGTCAATGTGGCTAGCTAGACACTGAATACTAGAGCGTCTCAAAGCTGGCATTCTGCATGAAAACGATAGAAAGCTTGAGGAATTAAAGTCGAGCCTACAACGCGTGAATGTTAGGTACTCAAACATTGCAGTAGCTGGAGATCAGGCATATTCGCAAGTCCAAGTCGCGTTGCTTCCGAAGAAACTTTTCGCCATCGAAGAAATATGGAAATCCATACTTGCTTGGGATGAAATGGCAACTGCGTCTATGTTCGTTTCAATGTTGCCTTTAGATTGGGTTGATAAGCATGGCTCAGCTACTTCTACTAAAGAGACGTTCGAAAGGCTTTTGGGCGCGCCGAAACACTTGGAGTTTCTAAAAGAAAGGAAAAACGCCGAATTGATGAGGCCTTTCGTATCTGAAAGTGGATGGGCTCTATATTCCGCATACCATAACTTCTATATAGCCAGGATAACGAAAGCGGCCATGCTTACGATTTCAGGAATCAATCATGTAGAGTATTTTGGAAGGTCAGATGAGAGAAGACTGATACAGAAATCGGCTCCGAAACATGTTCTTGATCTCTATGACGTAGATATTATGTCAGGCACGAATAAGTACCTTTCACATATAAAGGAGAAACTTATTGAAGAGTTTATGATTAAGTTATCAGGAACCCGTGAAAGTAGCCGGGCTGCGATCAATGCTGTTGCAATCCAAGAAGCGGCTAACGAGCTTGCTCTTAGCGTTGTCCAACAACCCAAAGCACCTGGATCAGGCCCCATTATTTTGTAAGACGCGCGCATAACGCCCGTTGACTCTGCGTTTAACTATTGGTGAACACTGGTGGAAACGATTGAAAACAAAATTGATAGTTTTAGAACATATAATCTGGCAATGATTAACGCCGCTGACTCTGAACCAAACCGTCGTCACCAAGGCCTTCCGGCAAAACTTCTGTTGTGCTCAGTTTTCGATTCCCTTTCAGTTGCTGCTTTTCCTAATGAGAACGTTGTGGGCAAGCGTTTTGGGCAAACCGTCTCGGAGCACTCTGGCTGGGCACATCATGACAGGGTTAGCTTATTGCAGCTTTTTAGCGTACTAGACGATCTCTCTAACACGCCTAGTTCATTCTCGGATCTTAACGCTTGGGCCCAATCTGAGAAGTGCAAGAATTCCCTATTTCGAACAAGCTGCACTCACAGCAAATAATGCTAGAAGAAGACCCAACACTTGACGAAGTTCTTACGGAGTGGCCGTATCAGAGTAGTGATCAACCAGATAGACTCGACGGGAAACTACCATGCAAATTCACGCATAGAAATTTGCTTTGGATGTATCGGAACAAACTCACTCACGAGTTCAGACTACCTGGCGCAGGAGCAGAGTCCTCTTTCAAGATTGAGTGTTCCCCTTACTATCAAGAAGTTTCAACTATTTCAGGTATAGACCCTGCGAGAAGATTCATTTTCAGCAATCAATGGGAACTTGTCTACCCAACCGGTTTTTTTGTTCAGATTGCAAAGAGTAGTCTCGAAAGTATCTGCTCAGATTACCGTGTTAACGGTGCAAGTCCGTTTCTAAGTTACCACGAGGGTAGATCGTGGCTATAATAGTAATGGTCTGATGCTGGACAGCCAACAATGCCATCGAATTCGCTCCGTACGGACGCCGCTTCGCGGCTTATAACCAAGGGCGTGGAGTTTTGGAGAATCTAGTGCAAGTCTTGAGGACTGTAATGGAGTACTTGAAAGTCTTTTCAGATCATTACGCCAACGCCGTAACGGCGCTGGCTGCTATAGGTGCGTTAACGCTTGCTGGAACCACGCTTTGGTACCTGAAGAGAGAGTATTTTTCAAAATACCGACCATACGTGTTCCCAAGTGTTCACGTTGAGCCATTCGCCGGAAAGCTCGGTTGCTCAATCAGCATTATTCCAAGGAACGTTGGCTACTATCCCTGTCGCGCTAAACTTATAAATATCCGCCTTACCATTGGTGATGAGACACATACCACACCAGACGCCAAAGTATGGCTTCTCTTGGCTCCCAGCCATGTGCAGGTGCAGTACCCAGTTGGGTATATCAATGAAATTGGAATCACAAAGATTCGCGAGGGTCGATTTAGGTCGAACCGCGTCGAGGTGGCATTTGAGTTGGAAACTACCTCAATGGAGGGCAAGTTCTCGGAGAAATTTTCGTGCGCGTACGAGATCGAAGTTCTTGGCGAAACGCCACAAGCTCTGTTTCGTCCAGAATGGATAAAAAATGTCTAACAATCAATGCCCTTGACTAACTCCGCTGTCACGTGAATATGCGGGTAGAATAGAGTGCCAAATACTTAAAAGAGAGGCCACATTGAAAGGGAACGTCTTAGGGGATATCCGTGCCGAGCAAGATCGAATCATGCTTGATACGGCTTTTTGGGAATCGGCGGATTATAAGTCATTATTGGAGTCATATGATCGGCCTATTATTGTGGGAAGAAGAGGTACCGGTAAAAGCGCCTTAGCATATAGACTATCGAAACACTGGGGCTCCAAGCCAAAGACTCTTGTGTTGTCCATTTCTCCAGAGGAAGAGCAAGTAATTGGGCTTCGAGATATTTTCGAGCAATTTGGTGACAAGTACCTGCACATAAAAGCAGGAACCAAAATGGCTTGGCGATACGCCATCTACATGGAAATACTCGTCGAGCTTGGGGGTCATTATAAATACAAGAATAATTTGGATTTAAGCCAAGTACGCGAACACTATAAATCATGGGGAAGTCGGCGGCAGTCTATATCCACGAAAATAAGAAGAAAGTTAAAGTCTGTATTAGATGACTCAGAATCTCCCCAATCAAGAATTGCAGATCTCTCTGACAATCTAGAGATTGACCTGATAGAAGAGGTTTTATTAGAGGCCTTGGAAAAATCCAATGCTCAGTGCGTCGTTTTCGCAGACCGTTTGGATGAGGGATACAGTCCCGACAACCTAGGAGTGGGCATAATTGATGGATTTATTCAAGCCGCTATTGATATCAAGTTTCGGATGAAAGAAAGGGTAGTTGCTTTCGCCTTTGTCCGTGACAATATATATCGAGCCATATCAAAACTGGACCCAGATTTCACTCGGAATATTGAGGGGCAAACTTTGCGTCTTCATTGGGATGAATATAATCTATTTAATTTGGTTTGTTTCCGACTGAAATCAGCGTTCAAATGTGAGCATGAAAACAGTGTGCGTATTTGGAACCAATACGCTGCAAAGGAGCTAAAGGGACGGGAAGGTTTTAAGCTCGCACTAAAGCTCACGCTATATCGACCTCGAGATATCTTGGTTCTTCTAAATGAAGCGTTTTTGAAAGCAAACTCGAATGAGAGAGAGCAGATAATTCTGGATGATATAGAGTACACAGCCAAAACCATATCAACAAATAGATTGAACGATCTTCATAAAGAGTATGAGTATATATTCCCCTCTATAGAGGAATTTACAAAATCATTTTATGGCCGCGAATCCGAAATGTCAGTAAAAGATTCGCGACCTCTCATAGACTCAGTTCTGGCACAAGATCGATTTGAAAGAAGTATACAGCAAGACATTTTTCTCTTTAGTGACTCTCGTCAAGTTCTTCAGAGATTGTATAGCGTCGGCTTTATAGGAGTTCATAACCAACAATCTGCATCATTTGTTTTTTGCCATGATGGGAAAGATCCCGATAAAGAATTTTCTGGGGAAAATAGAATTTTGGTTCACCCGTGCTATTGGTTAGCTTTAGCAATAGGTAAGGATGGAATTAATCTGGAAGAGGCTGAAGAAATTAACGATGAATATGAAATCGAAGTTACTTCAGAATCTAAAGAAATAAGAAGTAAGCGAATAGAAGTTTTGATCCAGGAGCTTAGTGAGATCAAGGAAGGTAAAGAAGGTGCATACGACTTTGAAACTTGGTGTACCAATGCGATCAGGATACTATTTGCCGGCACATTGTGCAATGTTGAGGCGCACCCTAATATAAATGCGCTTCAACAACGTGACATCGTGGCTACCAATCTGGAAGAGAGCCGGTTTTGGAAGAGAGTTCTTAATGACTATAGAACTAGCAGGCCGTTGAAAAATTGACGAATGTGACCGGTTTCAACCCCCTAGTCGCTTTGTGCATCATCACGTTTTCCATGGCCATATCATTTTATACTTTTCATTTATGATGTGTTCTTTCTCATTC